>NZ_JAJFZS010000001.1:0-724133 GCF_020731535.1 Arthrobacter sp. zg-Y40 | reverse complement strand
CCCCCCCCCCCCCCCACCCCCCCGCGGGCGGGGCGGCGGCCGCCCCCCCCCCCCACGCCGTTCGTTTGTTTGTTTGTTTGTTGCTGCCGGTTAGTTGGTCCGGATCAGGGACTCCGTCAGTTCCTGGCCCTCGGGGCTGAATACAAAGCAGTCCAGCCGGCGGTCTCCGTTGGACCAGGTCTGCTCCGTGGGGATGGACTTGGCGACCTTGAGATCCGGGTAGGACGAGGCGCTATCGGCGTAGTCCACGGCGGCGCACACCTCGTTTACCCGGTCTTCCAGGGCGGCTGTGCCGGGGAAGTCGTCGCTGCCCTCGAACCGCTCCGATGCCACCAGCTGGGCGTCGTGCGGAGTCTCGCAGGTGACGACGTCGGCAGTGGAGTTCACGTCCTCCCAGTCCTGCAGGCAGGCGCCGGCTTCCAGGTCCACGGGGCTGACGTTTTCGCTGACCACCCCTTCGCCCTTGCCGTTAAAGACGAAGACCACCAGGAGGATGGCAACGACGGCGGCCAGGACTACGCCGCCGATCACCAGCAGCAGCTTGGTGTTGCGTCTGCCTGCGCCCTTGGCCGGACCTGCTGCGGTTGCGGGGGCCGGTGCCGGGGCACCCGGCTCCTCAACTGCCGGCGTCTGTCCCGTGGCGTCTGCTTTAGGCTTCCGTGCGGCGCCGGCGGCAGCGGCAGCAGCCTGGCTTTCCGCCAGACGGCGGGAACGGCGGGTATCGCCGGTCGGAACCGAAGCCGTTGTTGGCTCCGGCTCGGGTGTGTCTTCGGCTTCAGCCTTGTCCTGCGCAGGCAAGGCATCCGTCACGGGCGCCGCTGCATTGATTCCGTGCAGCAGGCCGGGTGCATCCTCTGGCCCGGCGTGGGACCGGGCTTCGGATGGGGCTTCCCCAGCCCCTTCCTCGGTGTCCTCAGTCGCGGGTTCTTCGACCGCAGCTTCTTCAGCTGCGGGTTCTTCAACTACGGCTTCTTCGGCCGCGGGTTCTTCGCGTCCGGTCTCCGGCGAGCCCGGTCCTGCCTGCGCCGCGTCGGGGGCTTCGGGGTCCGTTTCGGCTGCTTCTTCAGCTGCGGGGTCAACCCGAATCTCTGCGCCGGCAGGAGCGGGCTCGAGACCGGAAAGCCGGCCCGCTTCGGCGGCATTGGCCTCCACGGCGGCTGTTTCGGAAGCCACGTCCTCAAGCTCGGCGGCCTCCACCGCGTCACTGCTCAGTGCCGGTTCGGCCAGGGACGGCTCTTCCAGCTCCAGCTCCTCGGGGGCCACTACCACCGGTTCCGGCGGCAGTTCCACGTCGTCCTCCATGTCCCCGGGTTCGTCCGCGGTGCTTTCGACGCCGGAACTTTCGGCGGACGGGTTGTCGCCGGCGCTTTCGGTTGACTGGGAGTCAGCATCAGCGCCCTCCGCATGCACGGCGTCATGCTCGGGTGCGGATTCCGCGGCTACAGCGTCACCTTCTGCAGTCACAGTGTCATCGTCTGCAGCCTCTGCGGGCACAGTGTCATCGTCTGCACGTTCTGCACGTTCTGCACGTTCTGCGGACTCGGGGGACCCGGTACCGGCAACCGCCTCTGAACTGTCGGCGCCCTTCCCTGCTCGTGTTGCCCTGTCCGCCAGGCGGGAGAGGACGGCACCCACAGCCGTTGCAACGGCAGTCTTTTTTCCCGGTGCCTCATCGGCTTTCCCCGGCGTCTCATCGGCATCGGCGTCGGCTGGTTCGGCCGGCTGCGCGCCCGTGCGGACAGCACCGCTGCTGTCGGCGAAAGTGCGCTCCCACAGGCCTGTGTCGTGGCTTCCGTCGGCGGATAGCCAGGCAGGGGAGTCCGAATGCGCGCTCAGATCGGGGAAAGCAGTGGGGTTTCCTGCCCCCCCCGGTAGCGGAGAGTCCGCCCCCGGTGTATTTTTCTGATCGCTCATGGTGAACGGTGGTCCTCCCTGTAGGTGGCGCTGTGATGCGCCCCAAAACTGTATCTACCCCTGACTTTAGCCAATATTCGGGGGGCGGCGCAGGGGCAGGTGCAGGGGAGGCCGGCCTGATGTGCTCCCGGGGCAGCCCGGACGGAACTGCAGGGGGCACAAGGCGGCGGGAAAACATGTAATCTGTACTTACGACAAATTGACCAAATATTCCGAGGCCTCGTTCATCTGCCCGAACGACCCGCCTCCGGATCGACGCAAAAAGGGGGTCACGCCATGGGGCGCGGCCGTCAAAAGGCAAAAGCAACCAAGCAGGCACGGGAGATGAAGTACTTCACCCCTGCCACGGACTACTCGGCGCTCCAGCGTGAGCTTTCTGGACCGACGAGCCGTCCATCCAGTCGATATCCCGAGGAGCCGGCTGAGCCGGACTACTCGGCGTACGAGGATAAGTACGCGGATCAATTTGGCGACGATGACGATGATGAGGGCAATCGCCGCGCAGGCTAGCGGCAGCCTCAATACGTTGGCCAATTGCCATCCTTTCAGCGGACCACCTTCTGGTGGGTCCGCTGATTGGCGTTAACGCCGCGCTTGCCGGGCGGCCGGACGCAGAACGGCCCCGGACCGGGCGGTCCGGGGCCGCCTTGCTGTCTCGTCAGGCGTAGCTGCCGACCAGCCGCACCACTCCGCCGTCCACGCCCTTGGCGCCCTGGACGAAGTCGACGTCGGGGCCGTCCGGCGCCTGGGCGTCGCCCACGCTGCCCATCACCCAGGCGGGCACTCCCAATGCAGCCAGCCGCCGCAGTGCGGCATCGGCGCCGCCAGCGTCCACAATCGCCACCATGCCCACGCCCAGGTTCAGGGTGCGTTCCAGGTCCGGCTGGGGCACGTTGCCCAGTTCGGCAATGAGCTTGAACACCGGCGGGAGTTCCCAGGTGGAGCGGTCCACTGTGGCCTGCAGCCCCTTGGGCAGGACCCGGGCCAGGTTGGCGGCCAGTCCGCCGCCGGTCACGTGACTGAAGCCGTGCACACCGGCTGCGTCGTACCGGGCCAGATCCAGGCAGTCTGCCGCGTAGACGCGGGTTGGCTCGAGCAGTTCTTCGCCCAGTGTCCGGCCCAGTTCCGAGACCTGGCGTTCCAACTGCCAGCCGGCGTGGTTGATCACGCGGCGGACCAGGGAATAGCCGTTGGAGTGGATTCCGGAAGAAGCCATCCCGATCACCACGTCGCCGCGGCGCACCCGGTCCGGGCCCAGCAGCCGGTCCGCTTCGACAACACCGGTAGCGGCACCGGCGACGTCGTACTCGTTTTCGCCCAGCAGTCCTGGATGTTCGGCGGTTTCCCCGCCCACCAGGGCCGTGCCGGCCACCTCGCAGGCGGCGGCAATACCGCGGACAATGCCGGCGATCCGCTCCGGCACCACCTTGCCGCAGGCGATGTAGTCCGTCATAAAGAGCGGCTCGGCGCCGACCACGACGATGTCGTCCACCACCATGCCCACCAGATCGAAGCCGATGGTGTCGTGGATGTCCAGCGCCTGGGCAATGGCCACCTTGGTTCCCACGCCGTCCGTGGACGTCGCCAGCAGCGGCTTGGTGTACGACAGCAGTTTGGATGCGTCATAGAGCCCGGCGAAACCGCCCACCCCGCCGAGGACCGAGGAATTGTGTGTGGCCTTCACCGCGGCCTTCATCAGTTCAACGGCTTTGTCGCCGGCTTCAACGTCCACCCCTGCGGAGGCGTAGGTGATGGAGGTGTCGGGCGCGTTCATACGGCCTCTTTCTTTTCGGAATCGTTGAGCAGGTTCTCGTATTCGCTGTCCGGGCCGGGGTCACAGCCGTTGGCCCCGCTGCTCTCCGCAGGGTTCCCGGGGTCCGCTTCCAGGAGGTTCTTGCCCAGCCGGTCCGCGGAGGGCAGCTCGATGGGGTAAACGCCGGTGAAGCAGGCCGTGCACAGGCGTTCCCGCGGCTGGCGGGTTGCCCCGATCATGCCGTCTTCGGAGATGTAGGCCAAGCTGTCCGCACCGATGGACGCCCGGATTTCCTCCACGGCGGCTCCATTGGCGATGAGCTCGGCGCGGGATGCGAAATCGATGCCGTAGAAACACGGCCACTTTACCGGCGGTGAGGAGATTTTGACGTGGACTTCCACGGCGCCGGCTTCGTGCAGCATCCGAACAATGGCTCGCTGGGTGTTGCCGCGCACAATCGAGTCGTCCACCACCACCACGCGCTTGCCGCGGATCACTGATTCCAGGGCATTGAGCTTGAGCTTGATGCCCAGCTGGCGCAGGGTCTGGCTGGGCTGGATGAAGGTCCGCCCCACGTAGGAATTCTTGACGAAGCCGTGGGCGAAGGGGATGCCCGATTCCTCGGCGTATCCCACGGCGGCGGGTGTGCCCGACTCCGGCACCGGGATCACGATGTCTGCTTCCACCGGGTGTTCCCGGGCCAGCTGGCGGCCCATCTCAACGCGGGATTCGTAGACGGAGCGTCCGGCGATGGTGGCGTCCGGACGGGCCAGATAGACGTATTCGAAGACGCAGCCGGCGGGCGTCGGCTGCCCGAAAGTCCGGCTGCGGACGCCGTTATCGTCGATGGCAATGAATTCACCGGGCTTGATTTCCCGGATGAAGCTGGCGCCTACGGTGGCCAGTGCGGAACCTTCCGAAGCCACCACCCAGCCGCGTTCCAGCCGGCCGAGGACCAGGGGGCGAACCCCGTAGGTGTCGCGTGCCGCGTACAACGTGCCTTCGTCCATAAACACGAAGGAGAACGCGCCGCGCAGTTTGGGCAGCAGTTCCATGGCCGTGTCTTCGAGGGAGCGGCCGTCGCTGCCGTTGAGCAGGGCGGTGACCAAAGCGGTGTCTGACGTGTTTCCCTGGGCTATTTCCCCGGAGCGGGGCCGGCCCTCGCGTTCGATGATCAGTTCATACAGTTCAGCGGAGTTGGTCAGGTTGCCGTTGTGCGCCAGGGCCACGGTGCCGGCGGCGGTGGCGCCCAGAGTGGGCTGGGCATTGGCCCAGTGCGACGCGCCGGTGGTGGAATACCGGCAGTGCCCGACGGCGATATGCCCCACGAGGGTGTTGAGCGTGGTCTCGTCAAAGACCTGTGAGACCAGGCCCATGTCCTTGTAGACGCTGATGCGGTTGCCGTCGCTTGTGGCGATGCCCGCCGATTCCTGCCCCCGGTGCTGTAGCGCGTACAACCCGTAATAGGTAAGCTTTGCTACCTCTTCGCCGGGGGCCCAGACGCCAAAGACTCCACAGGCATCCTGTGGGCCTTTTTCGCCGGGCAGTAGATCATGGGAAAGCTGTCCGTCTCCGCGTGCCATGAGAGCATTGTCTCACGCTGATAGATGCCTCACGTCCGTATGCGCGCAACGTTACGCATGCCGCTGTTCGCTAGCTCTCCGGTTCGCCGGAATCCAGTCCCTCCACCGTGGCGCGGCGGCTCTTGCGCACGCTGAGCCAGTCAAGCAGCAGGGCCAGCAGGGCGCCCAGCGCCAGGCCCGGCATAGCGAACATCATGGTGAAGAAGCCCAGCGTCGCGGAGCGGGTGAACTCGGGATCCTCCGGGCCGCCGTAGGCGAGAACAATGGCGGCAATGAATCCGGCGATCACTCCCAGCGCCATAAAAGGGACAAAGCGTGGGGCGCGGCGGACCGTGATCTCGCGGCGCTCGGGGGTGTGCTGCATGCTTCGATTCTACCGGCCGTAAACACCCGGCCGCGTTCCAGGCGCTTAACAACCCGGCGCTGGACGGGAGGACCCGGCTGGGCCGCGGGGGCCCGGCTGCAGGCCTAGCGGCTGGCCGGGAACAGCGGAAGCACGTCCGCAAGGTCGGCGCGCAGCCCGGATGCTGCGACCTTCCCGGCCGCGACGGCGTCGGCCCAGGTCTGCTGCCCGGTGGCCAGCGCAAGCCAGGTGGCGCCGTCGGTCTCGATGACGTTGGGCGGGGTGCCGCGGGTATGCCGCGGCCCGGCCACGCACTGCGTAACACCAAACGGCGGAACCCGTACCTCCACGCTGTTGCCCGGAGCGCGGGCAGCGAGTTCCTCCAAGGCGTAACGCACCGCAGTGGCGGTGGTGTTGCGGTCAGCTCCGCCGCCGGCGGCGGCCCGCAGGGCAGACCGTCCGTCCTCGGCGGTGATCCGGCGCCGTGCCACCGCTAGCCCAGCAGTGCGGTGACGGGTGCGCCCAGCCGGAGGCTGCCCACCGGGCGTCCGCCGCCCAGCACCGGCTGCATGATTTTTGCCAGGACCTTCTCCACGGCCAGCGGATCCACCGCGCCGCTGGCAGCGAGCAGCGTCAGGCCCACCAGCGAGGCGGCGCGGGTGCTGCCGTCAAGCATCTTCAGGGCCACCGAGGCGCCCGTCTCGGTGCCCAGCACCAGAACGCCCTCGGCGCCGTTCTTCGCGATGATGCCCAGGTCTTCCATCACAATGGTGTTCTCCCGGCCGTGCCCGTGGACAGCCCACGGGTAGTCCAGCATGGCGGTGGCCACGGTAGCGGCACGGGCGTTGCCGTGTTTGCCGGACGGAGCCTTGGCCAGCCGCCCGATGCCGCGTGCGAGCCCGGTCAGGGACACAGCGGCCAACGGCGCGCCGCAGCCGTCTACGGCCCAGTGCTGCACGGTCTCGCCGGTGAATTCCTCGATCACTTCGGCAATGCGCTGCTGCAGTGGATGCCGGGGATCCAGGTAGGTGGCGTGGTCCCAGTTGTTCTCGGTGCAGGCCCACAGGAACGCGGCGTGCTTGCCCGAACAGTTGAAGGCCAGACGCTGCGGCCCCTTGCCCTCCCGGATCAGTTCGTTGCGGGCCTCGGTGTCCTGTGGCCAGTCCTCGGGACACTGCAGGTGGCCTTCGGTGACGCCGGCCGCGGACAGCATCCCGCGCACCACGTCCATGTGCTCGCGCGAGCCCACGTGGCTCGCCGCGGCCAGTGCCACCTGCGCACCGCGCAACGGGACTCCGGCCTGCATGGCGGCCACAGCCTGGAACGGCTTCAGCGTGGAGCGCGGAAAGATGGGGGAAGTGATGTCGCCGAGTTCGGTGACCACGGTCCCGTCGCCGGCCATTACGACGGCGGAGCCGATGTGGCGGGATTCAATAAAACCGTTGCGCTCAAGTACGGCCAGTTCAACGGCGTCGGACGCGGTAAAAGTTGCAGGCATGCCATTCAGTCTAAGCGGGTGCGGAGTCCGCGGGGGGCAAGCCGGCGATGACGGCCCCGGCACCGCCGTCGATCTTGCTGCCCCCCGCCGGTCCGCGGAGTGCGCTGCCTGCGGCGCCTGCCGCAGTTCCACTATCGGACGGGTGCCGGCTACCTGCAATGGTGCCCACGCATGCGGGTACCCGCGAAGCGCAAATAGGTAGCAGGCAGGTGGACTCAGGGGCCGGCGCGTCATGTGGGGGAGTTGCTTTCGGGGGTCCGATGCCAGCAAGTACCCTGAACTACTGTGAAGGTACTCGTTGTTGGCCCAGGCGGCCGCGAACATGCCCTTGTCCGATCCCTCTTAGCCGACCCGTATGTCCGCGAGGTCCACGCAGCCCCCGGCAACGCCGGTATTGCGCAGCTGGTTCCCGTGCACCTCGTGGATGCTGCTGATCCGCAGGCCGTGACGGAGCTCGCGCTCTCCCTCGGCTCAGACCTGGTGGTGATCGGCCCCGAGGCGCCGCTTGCCGCCGGGGTGGCCGACGCCCTGCGGGAGGCCGGTGTCGCGGTCTTTGGCCCCTCCCGCGCCGCTGCGCAGCTGGAAGCATCCAAGGCCTTCGCGAAGCAGGTCATGGCGGCGGCCAACGTCCCCACCGCCATGGCCCGGGTGGCCAAGACGGCGGATGAAGCCGCGGATGCCCTTGACACCTTCGGCGCCCCCTTCGTGGTCAAGGATGACGGGCTGGCCGCAGGCAAAGGCGTGGTGGTGACGGCGGACCGGGATGCCGCACTCGAACATGCCCGGGCCTGCTTCGACGCCGGCGGGAGCGTGGTCATCGAGGAGTTCCTGGACGGTCCCGAAGTGTCCCTTTTTGTCCTCTCGGACGGCCGGCACGTGGTGCCGCTGGCACCCGCCCAGGACTTCAAACGCGTGTTCGACGACGACGCCGGACCCAACACCGGCGGCATGGGCGCCTATTCGCCGCTCGACTGGGCACCTGCCGGGCTCGTCGATGACGTGGTCCACCGGGTTGCCCAGCCCACCATCGATGAAATGGCATCCCGCGGCACCCCCTTTGTGGGCGTCCTGTACTGCGGCCTGGCGCTGACCACCCGCGGGGTGCGGGTCATCGAGTTCAACGCCCGCTTCGGGGACCCGGAAACGCAGGCCGTGCTCGCCCGGCTGAAGACACCGCTGGGCGGACTGCTGATGGCAGCAGCCAAGGGCGAACTGGACGCCATGGAACAGCTCAAGTGGGACCCGCGCCCGGCCGTCGCCGTCGTGGTTGCCGCCGAAAACTATCCGGACGCGCCCCGTACCGGTGACCGGGTGCGCGGCCTGAAGAAGGCCGAACGGCTTGACGGCGTACACGTGCTGCACGCCGGGACACGGCTGAAGAAGGACAAGGTGCGCAGCGCCGGGGGCCGGGTGCTCGCCGTCGTCGGACTGGGGGAGGACCTGGCCGCCGCACGGGAGCGTGCCTACGCGGGAGTGGACCTCATCCGGCTGGAGGGCTCCCAGCACCGCACCGACATTGCGTTGAAGGCCGCGCGGGGGGAAGTGCAGGTGCCCGAGGGCAGTGCCGGCGCCCGGCCGGAAGCAGCCATTGAAGGGGACCTGGCATGAGCGGGCTGGGCTCGGCGCCCGAGCTGCCGGGCTGGCGGCACGTCTATTCCGGGAAGGTCCGCGATCTCTATGTGCCCATCGGCGAGGCGGAGGAAACCGGGGACGGCCGGGTCCTGGTGGTGGCCTCGGACCGGATCAGCGCGTATGACCATGTGCTCTCCAGCATTATCCCGGACAAGGGCCGCATCCTGACCCAGCTGAGCCTGTGGTGGTTCGAGCAGCTGGCCGAGGTGCCCAACCACGTCCTGTCCGCGGACGAGGGCATCCCGGAGGCGGTTGCCGGGCGGGCAATGATCTGCAGGAAGCTGGACATGTACCCGGTGGAATGCATTGCCCGCGGCTACCTGACCGGCTCAGGCTTGGCAGAGTACCGCGCTTCACAGACCGTGTGCGGGCTGCCGCTGCCGGGCGGACTGGTTGACGGATCCCGGATTGCGCCGGCGGTCTTCACGCCGTCCGCCAAGGCCGAACAGGGCGAGCACGACGAGAACATCACCTACGAGGCCGTGGTGGATACAGTGGGTGCCGGGACGGCGGAGCAGCTGAGGTCGCTGACCTTGGACATCTATACCCGGGCCGAGGCCATCGCCCGGGAACGCGGCATCATCCTGGCTGACACCAAAGTGGAGTTTGGCCTGGATCCGGCAACCGGGACAGTCACCCTGGGCGATGAAATACTGACCCCGGACTCCTCCCGGTTCTGGGACGCGGCCCTGTACGCCCCGGGACAGGCACAGCCCTCCTTCGACAAGCAGTATGTGCGGGACTGGCTTACCTCGCCCGCCTCCGGCTGGGACAAGGCATCGGACACCCCGCCCCCGGCGCTGCCGGACGACGTCGTGGAACGCACCCGCGCCCGCTACGTTGAGGCGTACGAGCGGCTGACGGGCAAAGCGTTCGTGTAGGAGCGTCCGGCCGGTGCCCTGCAGCCGCAGGGCGCCGGCAGCTGCCGCTTTTCGCAAGAAAGCCCGCTCAAACGCCAAAGGCTCCGCTTAACGCAAAAGGCTCCGCTTGACGACAAAGGCCCCGCTTAACGACAAAGGCTCCGGTCAGATTTCTCTGACCGGAGCCTTGCTGGTCGGGGTGACAGGATTTGAACCTGCGACCTCGTCGTCCCGAACGACGCGCGCTACCAAGCTGCGCCACACCCCGTAACCATTGTTTCGAAGGTCTTTGACCACCTCGCGAAGCAACTTTACAAGGATACTAGACAAACCCCGATTCTGCGAAACCGGCCTCCGCTGCCCCCGCCGGAGGCCGGTTTTCCGGGCCTGCGCCGGTCAGGAGTCGCGGGCCGTGAGGGTTAGCAGGACCGCTTCGGGGCGGCAGGCAAACCGCACCGGAGCGAACCGGGAGGTTCCGATGCCTGCGGAGACATTCAGGGGAACCCGGCGTCCCCCGTGGGCCCACGACGTGAGGCCTTTGGCCTGCCAGGTGGGCAGGTCGCAGTTGCTGACGAGGGCGCCGTACCCGGGAATGCACACCTGTCCGCCGTGCGTGTGGCCGGCCAGGATAATGTCGGCTCCACCACCGGTGAACTGGTTGAGCACCCGCTGGTACGGAGCGTGGGCAACGCCGATCTTTACTTCGGGTGCCGGTACCGCCGTACCGCCGGTGCTGTCGGCGTCGTCAAGGTCACGGAAGCCCTGGTACCGGTCGCGTTTGAGGTGCGGGTCGTCCACACCGGAGAAGTTCAGGCGCAGACCGGCCAGGTCCATAACGGTGCCGGTATTGGTGAGGTCCCGCCAGCCGGCTTCGCGGAACGCCCCGAAGAGGGAGCCGAACGGAAGTTCGTCCGGGGTCCGCTTGTGCTTGGACGGCCCGGTGAAATAGGTGAACGGGTTTTTCAGCACGGGCGCGTAGTAGTCGTTTGACCCCGGCACAAACACTCCCGGGAACCGCATCACCGGTTTGAGCGCCTCCAGCACCGGAGGCACTGCCTGGAGATGGCTGAGGTTGTCACCGGTGTTCACCACCAGGTCCGGCTCCAGGTCCGCCAGCCCCTGCAGCCAGCGGACCTTGCGGTCCTGGCCGGGAACAAAGTGGATGTCGGAAAGGTGCAGGACCCGCAAGGGCGCACTTCCAGCCGGAAGGACCCTGACGGTCTCCTCCCGGACGCTGAAGAGGTTGCGTTCAATGAAGCAGCCGTAGGCCAGCGCAGAGGCGCCGCTCGCAGCGACGCCCCCGGCCAGCCAAGCCGCTTTCCGTGCCGTTGACGCGAGGGGAAAAGCGGACACTAACCGTTCCCTCCGGCGCCGCCGCCACCGCCGCCCGGGTTGCCGCCGTTGCCGTTGCCGTTGTTGCCGCCGTCGTTTCCACCACCGTTTCCACCACCGTTGTTGCCGGTGCCGTCACCCCCGGGAGCAGGAGCAGCAGGTGCAGGAGCAGCGGGCGTGTCCTTGTCAGCCGCGGGGGCTGCCGGAGGAGCCGGGACCGTTGCCTTCGGCTGCCCGCCGCCCATGATGCTGGCAGGCGGAGCGGTGAACGGATTCGCCGTGTACTGTCCGGCAATGCGCTGGATGAAGTTCTTCCACGACGGGCCGGCAATCAACGAACCGTCAATTTCGGGATAGACCCGGCCGCCGATCAGCTTGTCCGACATGGTGGTGTTGTTGGCTTTCCAGTTGCCGATCCATGACGCGGTTGCCATGCCGGTGCTGTAACCCATGAACCAGGTCTGCGAACGGTAGTCGTTGGTACCGGTCTTGCCGGCCGTGGGGACGCCTACCTGGAGGTTCAGGCCCGAGCCGTTGGTCATAACCCGCTGGGTGGCCACGTTGACGCCCTGGGCAACTTCCTTGCGCATTACCTGCGAGCAGGACTGCTCCGGCACCGGGTACTCGGTGCCGTCGGCGCCGGTCACCGATTCAAGGGCGATTGGCTTGCACATAAGACCCTCGGCAGCGAACGTCGCAAAACCGGTGGCCATGGACAGCGGCGAGGCGTCGCCGCCGCCGCCGAAGGTCGACGGCGGGTCCACGGAGAGCATCTCTTCTTTGCCTTCCTCACCCTTGCCGTTGTGGACGCCGGCGGCAAAGGCCATCTGCTGGTACTTGCACAGGTCGATCTCGCGGGCCTCGGCCAGCGTGATGGTGTTGTACGAGTTGGCGAGACCGTCCAGCACAGTGGTGGTCTTGTAGTTCTTGTCGCCGTAGTTGATGGGGGTCCACGGGTCCGTACTGACGTAGGCCCCGCCCTCGTAGCAGCTGGCGTTCCAGCGGGTTCCCACGGGGTAGGTCCGCTTGGAGCCGTTCAGGGTGGTGTTCAGGGTCCTGCCCGAATCAAGCCACGCAGCAACGGTGAAGGGCTTGTACGTCGAGCCGGGCTGGAAGCCGCCCAGGCCGTTGAGGTACTTGGACTTGTCGCCGTCCTGGTAGACGTCCACATTGAAGTTCTGGACCGAGTTGCCGGGCGCAAGTTCCGGCGTGTACCGGGTGTTCTGCGCCATGACCAGGATCTTGCCCGTCCCCGGCTCCACGCTAACCATGGAATGGCCGATCTCGGCGTCGGTGGAATCCGGGTTGGCAGTCTCGTTAATGGCAGTCTGCGCCGCGTTCTGGAACGTGGCGTTCAGGGTGGTCTTGATCTCCAGGCCGCCGCGCTGAAGCAGCTTCTCGCGGTCCTCGGGGGTATCCCCGAAGGCCTGGTCGTTGGTGATCAGCCGGGTGACGTAGTCACAGAAATAAGGGGCCTGGGCAGCACCCACGCAGTTGCTGGAGACCGGGGTCACGTTCAGGTCCAGCCCGGTGGCTACGGCTGCGTCGTGTTCTTCCTGCGTGATGCGGCCGGTTTCCAGCATGCGCTCGAGCACCAGGTTGCGGCGCTCCAGGGAGCGTTCCGGGTTCTGTTCCGGGCTGTAGTACGTGGTGCCGTTGACGACGCCGGCCAGCAGGGCGGCCTGCGGGATGGTCAGGTCCTTGGCGTCAACATTGAAGAAGTACCGTGCCGCCGCCTGGACGCCGTAGGTGGTGCCGCTGAAGGGAACAATATTGAAGTAGCCCTCAAGGATTTCGTCCTTGCTCAGCTCCTTCTCCACCGCAATGGCCAGCTTCATTTCCCGCAGCTTGTCGCCGTAGTCCTTGTTGCCGCTGAAAACGACTTCTTTGTCGTTCTGCCGATTGGTGTCAATGATGACGTTGTTTACGTACTGCTGGGTGATGGTGGAGGCACCGCGCGTGGTGTCGTTGGTGACATTGGAGACCAGTGCGCTGATGATGCCCTGCAGGTCCACGCCGCCGTGCTCGTAGTACCGGTCATCCTCGATGGCCAGGACAGCATTCACCATGTTCGGCGAGACCTGGTCCAGGGTCACCGGCTGGCGGTTCTCGTCATAGAGAGTGGCGATGAGCGAGCCGTCATTGGCATAGATCTTGGACGGCGTGGCCAGGGCTCCGCGCTGCAGCTCCGAGGGGAGCTGGTCGAAGAACTGAATGGAGCCGGAAGCGGCGGTGCCGGCTGCCGCGGCCGCCGGAACCAGGAGACCGGCTGCCAGGACTCCGCAAAGAGCACTGATGCCGAAGAACGCGACGAGCTTTCCGAGTGTGGTCGCCGTGTCGAAGAACGGTGATTTGCGTGCTGCCATGCGAGACAGTCTACAAGCACGTTACGCTTTCCCTTATGACCAAATGGGAATACTTCATTACACCACTTCCGCTTCACACGCCCGGGCAGGTCCTGAATATGCACGGGGACGAAGGATGGGAGCTGGTGCAGATTGCCGCCGCGCCCAACGGCACGGGTTCCGTTGCCTATATGAAACGCGAAAAAGGCCAGTGAGCGCCGCTGCCGGTGCAGTATCGGCCGTTGAGATCCGGCTGAGGGAGCTGGGCCTGACCCTTCCCGATGTCGCAGCTCCGGTGGCTGCCTATGTCCCGGCGGTAATCACCGGCAGCCTCGTCCATACGTCCGGCCAGCTGCCGTTCGTGGACGGGACGCTTCCGGCAACCGGCAAGGTGGGTGCAGAGGTGGATCCGGCGGACGCCGCGTCGTACGCAGCGATCTGTGCCATCAACGCACTGGCGGCGGTAAAGGCGCAGATCGGTGATCTTGACCGCATCAGCCGCGTCGTGAAAGTTGTCGGTTATGTTGCTTCGGACCCTTCCTTCACCGGCCAGCCAGCCGTTGTGAACGGCGCTTCGGAGCTTCTGGGGAAGGTATTCGGTGCGGCCGGAACCCACGCGCGCTCCGCCGTCGGCGTTGCCGTCCTGCCGCTGGATGCGCCCGTCGAAGTAGAAATGATCGTGGAATTTGCCTAACTCGACTATCCGGCTCTTCCCGGTCGCGCCCGATCAGCGGGTAGCGGCCCAAAGCTGGTTCGAACGCTCCGACCGGACGCCGCGCAAACCGCGCCTGGCCTCCTCGGTGGTGCTGCTGCGGGACTCCCCGCGCGGTACTGAAACGTACCTCTCCTACCGGCGGGGCGAGTCCCCGCTGGGCAAGGTCGCCTTCCCGGGCGGCAGCGTGGAAGAGAACGACGACGCGCAGGCCACCTGGTTCGGGCCTGCGCCCGCCGCCTGGGCCAAGTCGATGGGGATCGACGATTCCCGGCTGGCCCGCCGGCACGTAGTAGCGGCCATCCGGGAACTGTTTGAGGAAACCGGAGTCCTGCTGGCCGGCCCGGATGAAGCCACCCTGCTGGAAAGCAACCGAGGCCCGGAGTGGATGGCGGCCCGCACCGCCATCGCCGCCCAGGATGCCTCTTTCCTGGAACTGCTCGGCAAGCGGGGCCTTGGGCTGCGGACGGACCTGCTGCGTCCGCTCTCCAACTGGCACAGCGCAGACTTTGCCCTGCGCCGTTTCGACACCCGCTACTTCGCCGCCATTGCTCCGGTTGGCCAGGACGCCACACTGCTGGAGGGCAAGGGCGTATGGGCCGGGTGGAAAGCTGCTGCCGACGTGGTCGCCGCACGCGACACCACGGCCCTGGGCGACGAAATCGGGCGTCCGGATACGCAGGGGTTGACCCTTGGCGAACTGGTGGTTCCCGCCGTCGAAATCACCCTTGAAAAGGTCGGTTCGGCACGCGGCTGCATCGCCTACCTGTCCAGCAGGCGGCCCGCTGCGGTCTACCGGCCGGAACTGGTGGAAGTGGACGGCGAACCGCGCCTGGCCGTGAATCCCGGCGGCGCCGCTGAAGGATCTTCTGCGCACGGACGTTGATGCTGCCGGATACAGCAACGGCGCCGGCCCCCATAGGGGTCCGGCGCCGTTCCTGTATCTCCTGCGTTTTAGGGCGTCTACAACTGCCTAGCGCGAACGCTGCCGCAGCCGCTGGACGTCCAAGATGACCACTGCGCGTGCTTCCAGGCGCAGCCAGCCGCGCTGGACGAACTCAGCCAAGGCCTTGTTCACGGTTTCACGCGAGGCGCCAACCAGCTGGGCCAGTTCTTCCTGCGTCAGCTCGTGGGCTACCAGGATGCCGTCCGTGGCCGGACGGCCGAAGCGGTCCGCCAGATCCAGCAGCGCCTTGGCCACACGGCCCGGAACGTCGGAGAAAACGAGGTCGGCCAGCGACTCGTTGGTGCGGCGCAGGCGGCGTGCCAGGGCCTGGAGCAACTGGACGGAAACCTCGGGGCGGGTCTCGATCAATGCCCGCAGGTTCTCGTGCCGAAGACCGGCAAGCCGGGTCTCCGAGACGGCAGTTGCCGTGGCGTTGCGCGGGGAGGGATCAAACAGTGCCATCTCCCCGAACAGCTCACCCGGGCCGAGGATAGCCAGCAGGTTCTCCCGCCCGTCGGGGGCTGAACGGCCCAGCTTGATTTTTCCGGAGACGATGAAATAGAGCTGGTCGCCCTGATCGCCCTCGCGGAAAACGGAGGCCCCGCGGGAAAGGTCGACCTCAGTGAGCTCTTCGGTCAGAGCGGCGAATACGTCGTCTCCCAGAGAGGCGAACAACGGCGCGCGGCGCAGTACCTCGATATCCATGAAATCTCCTGTAAATAGTGTTCTCTACCTATTATCTTGCCGCACGTCACGCGCCAGTGACACCTGAAGCACGTTTGTTCGCCTATGGATGAGAAAAAGAGAGCAGGCCCACGCACGGCTCCGAAGAAGCGGTAACGGGTTCTTCAGGTTGTACGGATAAACTCGTCAAACGCAGCGGCCAACCCCCGTCGAGCCGCCCGAACCCCCTTTTGGAGCTTTTAGTGCTCGGATTGACACTTCTGGACATCGTCCTGCTCCTTGTCCTGCTTTTTTACCTGGTGGCAGGGCTGCGCAACGGGCTGGTGGTGACTCTGGGAGGAATCGTTGGATTCGTTGCCGGCGCCGTGGCCGCGTTCTTCGCCATCCCCCTCGTAGCGGGATGGGTGCCGGACAACGGCTGGCGGCTGACAGTGGTGATCGCCACCGCCGTAATCCTTGTCCTGATAGGGCATGCGGCTGGTGCGGCGCTGGGCGGAATGATCCGGCGGTGGCTGAATTTCCCGCCTCTTCGGGTCCTGGACCGGCTGCTTGGCGGGGCCGCGAACCTGGTTGTTGCGGCCCTGGTGATGGCCATGCTGGCCTTCAGCGTCACGACGCTTGGCGTGCCGTACCTATCCCAGCAGATTGCCGGGTCCAAGGTGCTCAATGCGATTGATGACGGCACTCCTGAACAGGTCAAGACGTGGAGTGCGCAGATCCGTTCCTTTACGGTCTCCGAGGGATTGCCGACCATCCTGGACAGTGCGGCGCCGCAAACGGCGGTGCCGCCCAGCGCGGAAGTCAGCTCGGCAGCACTGGAAAAGGCTTCGGCTTCCGTGTTGAAGATCACAGGTACGGCCTACCAGTGCGGACAGAACCAGACGGGATCCGGGTTTGTGGTGGCGGATGACCGGGTGGTCACCAATGCCCACGTGGTGGCCGGCGTCAACGAGCCGGTAGTGGAGGTTCCCGACGGGTCCGTCCTGCCGGCCAGGGTGGTGTACTTCGACGCGGCCCGCGACCTCGCCGTGCTCGCCGTGGATGACTTGGACGCGGCGCCCATCCCGGTAGGCGCCCCGCTGCCGGACGGCACTACGGCCGCCTTCGCCGGTTACCCCGCCGGCGGGCCCTTCCGGCTCCAGGCAGCGAGTGTCGAAGGGCTTTCCGAGGTAGCCGTGCGTGACATCTACGGCACCTCACCGGAGGTGCTGGAGGTCTACACGCTGGCAGCGAACGTCCAGCAGGGCAATTCCGGCGGACCGCTGCTGGACATTGACGGGCAGGTGGCGGGAGTCATTTTCGCCAAAACCACCGGGGACCAGCCCATCGGCTATGCCTTGTCCCTTGCCGAGGTGGGCCCGGTCATTGAGGACGCCCCCGGCTTCAGCAAGGCCGTTTCCGCCGGGTCCTGCACCGCCAAGTAGCGGCGGCCCCAACCGAACGCCACGCGCATAACGGAGCCGCAGGCTAACCGCGCCCTCCGGCCGTGCCGGTCACAGCCAGTCCAGGGACTGGCCGTGCGGGCCGGTCCGCGCCACCGGCGTGCCGTTGTGGTGCAGCACAAACAAACCCGGATCCGCGGAACCGGGCGGAGCGGAAAGTCCCGGCATCACGCCCAGGCCCTCATTGGAGAGCCAGTGCACCGGCCGGCCGGGAACGCCGAGGCAGCTGAAAATGGTGTCGCGGAAAATTTCCCGGTCGCCCTCCGGCAGGTAGGCCAGGACCGCTGTGTGGAAAACAACGACGGCGGCCTCGGCCGGCGCAGCCTCAATCAGTCCGGCAATCTCGGCATTCAAGTCGCCGCGCACAATCCGGGCAGGGGAGTGTGCCGCTGCTTCGGCCGCAACCCCCAGCAGCCGGCGGCGTTCATCCATGCCCGGCCAGATCAGGGCGTCCAGCCAAGCGAGGTCGGCCGGATCGGCCGGGTCCAGGGGATTAAGGTCCACTCCGGACCGGTGAATGATGTTCGGCACCGACGACGGCAGCGGGGGATTGCCGGTGGTCCGGCACGCCAGTACCCAGTTGTCCCGGCCCTGACCGTTGATGACGGCGCCGTCGTCGTACCGGTAGGCGTATCGGTCCGGATACAGGCACAAACCCGCGGACGCACCAACCTCGATCAACGCCAGCGGGCGTCCCTCGTCCCGGGCGATCCGTGCCAGCGACGGCAGGAGGACGGCGCAGCGGCGCGGCTCGTTGGTCTGCGTGCTGCGCCGCAGGATCACGTCGCGGATACCGTCCCAGTCCTGGAGCAGGAAAGCGCGGAACCCGCTGTAAGTGCCGGCTTCCGCGCCCCGGCTGCGGGCAGCGGCCAGCACGAGGTTGGGTTGGCGCTTGACCCGGGGAAGCCCGTCAATCAGCTCCAGCACCTTGGCGTCCCGGCTGATTTCCTCACACCACTGCTCGTAGACTTCCGAGGCGCCGCGGGCCTCGTAGCGGGCGAAGCGCGCATACCGCTGCGCCGTTGACGGGGCCTCAGCCACGCTCCGGCTCCAGCGACTCCGCCAGGTACTCCACAGCCATGCGGTAGCCGCTGATACCTGCGCCGCAGATCACCACGGAGGCTACCGCGGAGACGAAGGAGTGGTGCCGGAATTCCTCGCGACGGTGGATGTTGCTGAGATGTACCTCCACCACGGGAAGTTCCACGGCGGAGAGGGCGTCCGCGATGGCTACCGAGGTGTGGCTGTAGGCCGCGGGATTAATGACGATGCCCGCAGCTGTGCCCCGTGCCGCGTGGATGGCATCGATCAGGTCGCCCTCATGGTTGGACTGCACACAGTCCACGCTCCAGCCGCGGGAGGAGGCTGCAGCCATGGCCGCAGCCTCCACATCCGCCAGCGTGGAGTGCCCGTAGATTCCAGGTTCACGGGTGCCCAGGAGATTCAGGTTGGGGCCGTTGAGGACCAGGATGTTGCGTGTGCCGGCAGTAGTCATGGCTTAACTATGCCGGAGCGGATCCTGTCTTCTGCGGCGCAGCAGCCGTGTTGTGCTGCGTCATGTGACGCGCCGCCAGCGCGCCCGCGATGGTGATCAGGGACATCAGCGCCAGTACGACGCCGGGGTGCCACCAGGCGGCGCCGGTTGCATTGGAGAATACCTGGGTGACGGAGGGGGTGAAGCCGGAGAGGATGCCGGCAATGCTGTAGGCGAGGGACAGGGCCGTGAAGCCGGTCCGGGCCGGGAACAGGTCGGCCATGAGTCCGCCCAGTGCGGCCCAGGCCGCCGTTGGAGCTATCCCGCCGATCAGGATGGTCAGGATGTAGACCGGGGTGTTGGCGTTGCTGATGATGAAGTACAGCGGGAAGGAGATCACCAAGGTGGCGACGGCACCGGCCATGACCATCCGGGCGGAGCCGATGCGGTTGGCCAGGAAGCCGAAGGCCGGGATGGTAGCCAGCTGGAGCACCGATCCGACCAGCGCAGCGTTCAGGACAGTGGATTCCGACAGTCCCAGGATCTTGGTTCCGTAGGACTGGGTGTAGGTAGTCATCAGGAAGTAGGAGCCGATGCCCAGCAGGGCGGCGGCAGCAGCAACCAGCACTGCTGCCCACTGTGTGCGCAGTACCTCGAGCAACGGGACCCGGGTTACCTGGTGTGCCTTCTCGACGCCCTTGAATACCGGGGTCTCCTCAATGGCCAGGCGCAGGTACAGGGCAATGCCCATGAAGGGGAAGGCCAGCAGGAAGGGAATGCGCCATACCCCGGCCACCATGGCCTCGTCCGAAACCTGCGCCAGCAGCAGGAAGATGCCGGTAACCAGGATGGTCCCCACCGGAGAGCCGATCTGGGGAATGGCCGCGTAGAGGGCGCGCTTGCGCGGAGCTGCATGTTCGGTGGCGATCAGGATAGACCCGCCCCACTCGCCGCCTACGGCCAGGCCCTGCAGCAGGCGCAGCAGCACCAGCAGCAGCGGCGCCCAGATGCCGATGGTGTTGTAGTCCGGCAGCAGGCCAACCGCACCGGTGGCGACACCCATCAGGATGATGGTCCAAATCAGCGAGGTCTTGCGCCCCACCCGGTCTCCGATGTGCCCGAAGAGGATGGCGCCCACCGGCCGGGCAATAAAGCCCATGCCCAGGGACAGGAAGGACAGCAGGACGCCTGTTGCTGCATCCACTTCCGGGAAGAAAATCCGGTTCAGGATCAGTGCGGCCGCGGTGCCGAAGACATAGAAGTCATAGGACTCCAGGGCCGTGCCGATAAAGGACGCCCCCGCTACCTTGCGGGCCATCTTGGAAGAGTGTGGTCCGGCAGGTGCGGCCGGTGCGAGTGAAGTAGACACGAGAAGGAATTCTCCTATCCGGCGCCGCTTTTCCCAAGCCCGTGAGGCGAAGGTCACATTGGCGTCATACCTGGGCCTCGGGTTTGGGTTTTCCCGCAGTGATCCGGGGCAGGACCAGTGCCTCGCCGGCTGCCGCCAGTGCGGGCCCGACGGCGGTTCCGTCCTCCACATATCCGTGCACCATGGCGCCGTCGCGCAGCATCAGCAACTGGTCGGCCAGGCTGTCCGCCTCCTGCACGCCGAGCAGGCGCAGCCGGCCGGCCACAAGTGAATGCAGCCACGCACGGTGCCCTGTAATGACCATGCGGACGGGATGCTCCGGGTCCGGGTACTCAGCCGCGGCATTGATGAAAGGGCACCCGCGGAAGCCGGGGGAGCAGGCCTCGGTTCCCATCACTTCTGCCAGCTGGCGCAGGCCCGTGCAGGGGTCCGGGTCAAGGGCTGCGGCCCGCTCCTGCATTCCTGCGGACTGCTCCTGCAGGTACGCCACCACCAGATCATCCTTGGAGCGGAAATACCGGTAGAAAGTCACTTTGGTGGTGCCTGCAGCAGCAATGATCTTGTCCGCGCTCACGGCCCGCACGCCCTCGGTGTAGAACAGGCTCGAAGCACTGCCCAGGATCCGCTCGCGTACCCCTGACGGTTGCGTGCCCATTGCTTTCCCCTCTTCCTTCACGGTATTCGGCCGGCATTACTTGCGGTAGACGTACTAGTTAGTCTACCTTGATCCTACAGACTTTCCCCACATAAGGAGTTCCCATGAGTGCTTTGTACACAGCTGCTGCCACCGCTACCGGCGACGGACGCAACGGAGAAGCCCGCACCAGCGACGGCAAGCTGGAGGTCAATCTCTCCACCCCAACCGAGATGGGCGGCTCCGGCGAGGGAACCAACCCCGAACAGCTCTTCGCCACGGGATACGCCGCATGCTTCCTGTCCGCGCTGAAGATGATTGCACGTGCGGAGAAGGCCCCCATTGCAGATGCTGCCGTCACGGCCGACGTCAGCATCTACAAGCAGGAAGAAGGCGGCTTCAAGCTCGGCGTCGCACTGCACGTGGAAATGTCCGGCGTGGACGAGGCAACCGCGGACAAACTGGTCCAGGCAGCCCACCAGGTCTGCCCCTACTCCAACGCCACGCGGGGCAATATCGAGGTGGAGCTCGACGTCACCGTCGGCTAGTCCAACCCGCTCCTCAACACAGCAGGTGCCCGCCCCGGTCCGGGGAGGGCACCTGCTGTGTTTTGCCGTCGGAAGGGTTTACCTGCGCAGGGATTCGGCGATCTGCTGCATCACAGTGTTATCCGCCAGCGTGCTGGAATCACCGGCTTCGCGTCCCTCGGCCACATCCTTGAGCAGGCGGCGCATGATTTTGCCGCTGCGGGTCTTGGGCAGTTCGGGAACCACCAGGATGTGCCGCGGCTTGGCGATCGGCCCGATTTCCTTGCCGACATGGTTGCGCAGGGTGGTGACAATGTCGTCGTCGTCCTGGGCGCTGCCGCGCAGAATAACAAAGGCGACCACGGCCTCACCCGTGGTGTCATCGGCCGCACCGACGACGGCGGCCTCGGCAACCGAGGGATGGCTCACCAGGGCGGATTCGATCTCCGTGGTGGAGAGCCGGTGCCCGGAAACGTTCATCACGTCATCGACCCGGCCCAGCAGCCAGATGTCGCCGTCCTCGTCCTTCTTCGCGCCGTCACCCGCGAAATACATGTTGTCGAACCGGGACCAGTAGGTCTCCTTGAACCGTTCCGGGTCTCCCCAGATGCCGCGCAGCATGGCCGGCCACGGCTCCTTGATGACCAGGAAGCCACCGGATCCGTTGGGCACCGGCTTCCCCATTTCATCCACCACGTCCACCGAGATGCCCGGCACGGCTACCTGCGCGGAGCCCGGCTTGGTGGCCGTGACGCCGGGCATGGGTGCGATCATGTGCGCCCCGGTTTCGGTCTGCCACCAGGTATCCACGATCGGCGCCGGGTTTTCCTTTTTGCCGCCGTTGGCACCGATGACCTGCCGGTACCACATCCATGCTTCGGGGTTGATGGGTTCGCCCACCGATCCCAGCACCCGGATGGAATCCAGGTTGTACTTCTGCGGAATATCCCGGCCCCACTTCATGCAGGTACGGATGGCGGTGGGGGCGGTGTACAGGATGGATACCTTGTACTTCTCCACCAGTTCCCACCAGCGGCCCTGGTGCGGCGTGTCCGGTGTGCCCTCGTACATCAGCTGGGTGGCGCCGTTGATCAGCGGAGCGTAAGCCACGTAGCTGTGGCCGGTGACCCAGCCGATGTCCGCGGTGCACCAGTACACGTCCGTTTCCGGGTGCAGATCAAAGGTGTTGAGGTGGGTGAAGGCGGTCTGCGTGAGGAACCCGCCGGTGGTGTGCAGGATGCCCTTGGGTTTCCCCGTGGTGCCGGAGGTGTACAGGATGAACAGTGGATGCTCGGAGTCATGCGGCACTGCGGTGTGCTCGGTATCCGCGGTGTCCACGACGTCGTGCCACCACTGGTCCAGGCCGTCGTTCCACTGCACCGGCTCTGCGTTGCGGCGGACCACCACTACGTTTTCCACCGTATGGCCCGGCCTTGCGAGGGCTTCGTCAACGGCGCCCTTGAGCATGCTGGGCTTGCCCCGGCGGTAGGAGCCGTCGGCAGTCACCACAAGCTTGGCTTCCGCGTCGTCGATCCGGCTGCGCAGGGCGTCAGCGGAGAAACCTCCGAACACCACTGAATGCACCGCGCCGATCCGCGCGCAGGCCAGCATGGTGATGACTGCTTCCGGAATCATCGGGAGATAGACGGCCACCCGGTCGCCCTTGGCCACGCCGAGGGACTCGAAGGCGTTGGCCGCTTTCTTCACTTCTTCGGTCAGCTGGGCGTACGTGTAGGTCCGGGTATCGCCGGGCTCACCCTCGAAATAGATGGCAACACGCTCGCCCCGGCCTTCTTCCACATGCCGGTCCAGGGCGTTGTATGCGGCGTTGAGCTCTCCGCCTACGAACCACTTGGCGAAGGGGGCATCACTGAAGTCCAGTGCCTGGTCGAAATCCTTGTCCCAGGACAGCAATTCGCGTGCCTGCCGGGCCCAGAAGGCGGGACCGTCCGCTGCTGCTTCCTCGTAGAGGGACGGCTGGGCCACCGCAGACGCGGCAAATTCGGCACTCGGCGGGAAGCTCCGGCGTTCGTGCAGAAGGTTCTCGAAGGCGTCACCGTGCTTCTTCGCAGGGGACTGATCAGACATGTTTGAACCCTTTCACTTCGCAGAAATCCAGCACCAGGGGAATGGTGCCGGCTGCCATCCACACTATCGCCGGTTTCGAAGGGCTGTGTCCGGGCTCACACAAACAGTTGCAAAACGGCGTGAAAATGCGGTGAGCGGTATGTCACTGCCCCGGGGCGCGCCGCCACTCGGCTAGTCTGCCTCGCCGTCGTTGATTAGGCTGAGGGAAGGAAGCAACCGCCTTTGTACCGTAAATGCGGCCTACCGTTCCCGGCGGCCCGTCCACCGGTGCTGCGGTGGTGGTCGTGAATGGAGATCAGTATGAACAACCCCCCTGTTGAGAATGAGACCCGCGGCATGGCCGACGCTTCGCACGCCGACGGGCAGTCCACGGCCGCGGGAGGGCGGGCACGTCCCGGTACCGCCGATGCCGGGGGCCAGGAAGCACTGTTCGGCCCGTTCAGCCTGCGTGACACCGTAGTGGGCGGATCTGTCCTGGTGATGCTCGTGGGCAGCATCCTCCCGTTCTTTACCGTCAGCTCACTCAGGTTCGAAGAGGACTTCAACCTCTGGAACGGGTTCTCCCTGTTCTTCCTGGGTATCGGCATCCTGCTGCCGCTGGTTGTTGCCGGGCTTTTCGCCGGCCGCCGGCTTGCTCCGGGCACAAAGCCCCGGGTCGGTTCGCTGTCCCTGGACCAATTCGCCTCCGTGGTTGCTGTTTTGGCGCTCGCGTTCTTCTTTATCCAGACCGTTACCGATTTCGCCGTCGGTCCGCTGATCGCCCTCATCGGCTCCCTGGGCCTGGTGGCCGCGACCACACTCGCCCCGCACCTGCCGTTCTTCGCCAAGGAGTTCGAAGGCCGTCCCGAGCGCACCGCGGCCCCCATGGCACGTGAAGCGCTGCCGCTTCGCGCCCGCCCGGCACGGCCCAAGGCTGAAGCCCCCGCAGCACGCCGGTTCACCAACCCCATCCGCCGCAGCGACGCCGGAACCGGCCAGGCCGGTGCAGCGCACCAAGCCGAAGCCCAGCAGGGACCTGCTGTTGCCGCCGGAGGAGGGGTTGTCGCAGGTGCCGCCGCTGGCGCTTCCGCAGCGGCGCCGCAGACCGCACGCCCCGCCGACAACGTTCAGGCCGCCCAGGATGCGCACCCGGCCGCCCAGGCTCCAACCCCGGAAAGCAGCCGGCAGGAACCCCTGGCCGCCACCACGGTGAACCCGGTGGTTCGCGAGAGCGAAAACCCCGCCGCTGAAAATCCCGCTGCCGGAGCTGCCGCGGACGAGCCCGCTGAGCCCATCACCGCTACCCGCGACGAGTCCGAAGCCGTGGTGGAAGCGTTCTGGTTCGCTGTAGGAACCCCCCGCCAGATTGTTGACGAACGCACAGGACTGCCCCTGTTCATGTTCCACCCCGGTGACTGGGAACTGGGACTGGAAGACCGCGGCGATGAATTCCTTGTCCAGGACAAGCGCACCGGCCGCATCGGCGTACTGCGCGACCTGAGCAACATCGAGCGTGTCGACGCCGAACAGTAACCAGCGGTTCTTTCCGGCCCTGCGGTGCACCCCGCAGGGCCGGAAACCGGGCCAGCTCCCGGTCACCTAGCCCGGCAGCGGCCCGCAACCGGCATTTCAACCGTCAGCAGAAGGACAACAGGCATTGGCAAAGGCAACCGGCAGCGATCCGTCCCTCCTTGCACTGAAGCGGAGGGCACGGCGGATCAACCGGCTGCTAGGCGAGGTTTACCCCTACGCGGTGGCCGAACTGGACTTCAGCAACGCGTTTGAGCTGCTGGTTGCCACGGTGCTTTCCGCGCAGACCACGGACATCAGGGTCAACGCGGTCACCCCTGTCCTGTTTGGCCGGTACCCGGACGCGCGGGCCATGGCGGAAGCGGACGAGGCGGACCTGCAGGAGATTATCCGGCCCACCGGCTTCTTCCGCGCCAAGGCTGCCAGCGTCAAGGCACTGTCCACCAAGCTGGTGGACGAGTTTGACGGCAAAGTGCCGGACCGGCTGGAGGATCTGGTCACCCTGCCCGGTGTGGGCCGCAAGACTGCCAACGTGGTGCTGGGCAACGCCTTCGGCATTCCCGGCATCACGGTGGACACCCACTTTGGCCGCCTGGCGCGGCGTTTCGGCTGGACGATGTCGAAGGACCCGGTGAAGGTAGAGGAGGACGTGGCAGCCCTGTTCGAACCGAAGGACTGGACGCCGTTGTCCAACCGGGTGGTCTTCCACGGCCGGCGGGTATGCCATTCCAAGAAACCCGCCTGTGGTGCCTGCGCCGTCGCACAGCTCTGCCCTTCCTACGGGGAGGGCGAGACAGACCCGGACAAGGCCCGCAAACTGCTGAAGTACGAATTGGCGCCCGGACGCGAGGAACTGCATGCCCGCATGATGGCGGCCGAGACCCGTGCCCAGCTGCGGGCCGCCGGCTTCGGGCTTGAAGCATGAGTGCACGCGCTGACCTCGAGGCGCTGGCCGCTGCGGTAGCCGCCGGGAAAACGTCCTTCAACGCGGACATGGAGCTGCTGCAACGCAGTGTGGACCCTGCCACGGCACGCCCGGCTGCCGTGCTGATCCTTTTCGGGGTCCTCGATGACAGGCCTGCGGACTTCTCCGCCGACGCCGTTCCGGACGATTTGGACGTACTGCTGATTGAGCGGGCGGCTACACTCAGCGACCATCCGGGGCAGGTGGCTTTCCCGGGCGGCTCCGTGGACGCCGCCGACGCCACCGCGGTGGATGCCGCGCTGCGCGAAGCGGAGGAAGAAACCGGGCTCGATCCGGCAGGCGTCCGCGTACTCGGCGAGCTCCCTGCCATCGGGTTGCCGGTCAGCAACTTCCTGGTCAGCCCCGTCCTGGGCTGGTGGGACAAACCCACCCCGGTGGATGTGGTGGACTACGGGGAGTCGGCGTCGGTTTTCCGGGTACCTGTCGCTGACCTGCTGAATCCGGACAACCGGCGCATGGCCGTCCTCCCGGGCCGCAAGGGTGCGCCCCGCACTCCCGCGTTCCTGGTCGGCGGAGTGCTGGTCTGGGGATTCACCGGCATCATCCTCTCCAGCGTGCTGGACGAATTGGGATGGACGCAGCCGTGGGACGAAACCCGTGAGGTTGTTCCGGCGCTCTGATGCACCGCCGATGACACGGTGCCGACCCGAAACGGCCGAAGGCCCGTTGAGCGGTATAGAGTATCCGTTGCGCCGCCCATGTTGCGGTGTGCCCGGACACACAGCTCCCTCCGCCCCCAGGGGCAGCAGCGGATAGTGCACGGGGTGTCTTCGTTGCGGCTTGTGGGCGCGGAACAAGTGCCGGCGGCGTGTTTGTGGGGGGAACAACTGGTGGCCAATGTCAGTCTGCTGGCAGTAGGGGTGGTTCCGGCTGCCCGCCACTGGTCAGGCGGGGTGCGTCCGGTAGAGCCGACGCCGGGCCGGTTTCGTACCGACATCCAGGCGCTGCGGGCCGTGGCGGTTGGCCTGGTGGTGGCAAACCACCTCTGGCCGGCCGCACTTCCGGGCGGGTTTGTGGGCGTGGATGTCTTTTTTGTCATTTCCGGATTCCTTATTTCCTCCCATCTGTTCCGGGAAATCCAAGCGTCGGGAAGAGTCCGCCTCGCTGCCTTCTACTCGCGGCGGGCACGCAGGCTCTTTCCAGCAGCATTCCTGGTCCTCGGAGCCGCAATGCTTCTGGCGGTGCTGTTCCTGCCCTATCCCCGGTGGGGTGCCACCGCCAAGGAGGTGCTGGCAAGCGTCTTCTATGCAGAGAACTGGCTGCTCGCGGCCAAAAGCGTCGACTACTCCGCCATGACGGAATCCGCATCCGCCGTGCAGCATTACTGGTCGCTCTCCGTGGAAGAGCAGTTCTACCTGTTCTGGCCGCTTGCACTGGTTCTCGTTGCCGCCGTTTCCCGCCGGGTGAGGTCGGCTCCGGACCGGATGCTGCTGGCGGTTGTTGTGCTTGCAGCAGCGGTGTCTTTTGCCGGAAGCATCTATATGACGCAGACCCGGCCGGAGCAGGCGTATTTCGTCACTCCCGTACGGGTCTGGGAGTTTGCGGCCGGCGCCGTGGTTGCCCTCGCCGGAGTCCGCGGGATGGGGCGGCCGGCGCGCAACGTCCTGGCCGTGACCGGTTTCGCCATGATCATTGCCAGCGCGCTGACCAACGGCCCCGAAACTGCCTTCCCCGGTTGGACCGCCGTAGTGCCGGTGGCAGGAACCGCGTTGGTGATTGTGGCGGGAACCGGTGCCGGGCGCCTGCAGCACAGCCGGGTCACGGCGCTCCCCCCGGTGCAGTTCCTTGGCAAAATCTCCTATTCCCTCTATCTCTGGCACTGGCCGCTCATTGTTGCCGCTCCCTTTGTCTTGGGAGAAGTGCCAACCGGCCCCCACAAGCTTGCGATCCTGGTTCTCTCCCTGCTGCTCGCCTGGGCAACGAAGCAGTGGGTGGAGGACCGGTGGATCGTCCGTCGAGGCGGCCGGCGTCAGCTGGTGAAGGGAAACGGGTTCCGCCGTCCGGTGGCCGGTATGGCGGTGGTCGCAGCGGTTGCCTGTCTTGTGGCCGGGGCCGGACAGCTAAAGGAAAGCCAGGCCATCGAATTGGCGGCAGCCGGTGCTGCCGGGCCTTGCTACGGTACGGCCGCCGTCGGCAACCGCGACTGCGGAGATCCATTCGCCATCCCGGTGGCCGTTCCGGATATGAGCGATGACAACGGATACTGGCACGTGCCGGAACGGTGCGGGAAGGTCCCGGACCGTCTCCTGGAAGGGGGCGGGCCATCGTCCTGCGACTTCTCGGACGGGGATCCGGACGCCGAGACGGTGTGGATCGCGGGTGACTCCCATGCCCAGCACTGGATCGCAACGGTCCTGGCCCTCGCCGAAGAACGGGGGTGGAACGCCAAATGGACCACTCTCGGCGGGTGCCCTCTTCTCGACGGGGTCCCTCTGGTGTCCTTCAACGGGGGCATCCTCGACCAGATCGACAGGGACAAATGCGCCCGCTGGTCCCGGCTCACTGTCGATGCCATCGAAGCGGATCGGCCCGCAAAGGTTTTTGTGAGCATGTACGCCGAACAGGAGTTCATTGACGACGGAACGGGACGAGGACAGGACGACCAGTTCGAAGACGGACTCATGCGGGTCTGGCAGCGGTGGACTGATGCCGGGACAACGGTGTTTCCGATCATTGATCCGCCGCTGAACGCTTCGGTCCGTGATGGCGACTGCATTGTCCGGCATGCCGCCACGCCGGCGGATTGCGCCGTCCCGAGGGAGGAAGCAATGGCGATGAACCCGGTTTCCCGTGCTGCTGAGCGAATGGACAGTGACATGATCCGCCTGTTGGACTTCACCGACTACTTCTGCGATCTGCACGACTGTTATGCAGCCGTGGGCGGGGTGGCCGTGTACTACGATGCAACCCATCTCAACTCGACCTTTGCCCGGACCATGGCCCCGGCACTTGGAAAAGAGCTGGACTAGGTCCGGAAAGCGGTGCCGGCAGCTGGCCTGCGGTGAAGTGAATGCCGGCCGGGCCGCTATTTGGCGTCAGCGTAGGAACCGACGGCGGTGACCAGCACGGGGAATTCCAGCGGAATGGAACCGAAGAGCAGCCGGGTGGCGGCAGCCGCGGCGTCGGACACCAGTGCGGTGACCTCATCGACGCGGGGAACCGGCACATGCAGCATCACTTCATCGTGCAGGAAAAAGACCAGGTCGCCGGCCGGGGCCTGGGCCGAAGCTGCACGCAGCCGGCGCCGGATCTCCGCTAACCAGCACAAGGCCCATTCCGCCGCCGTGGCCTGGACCACGAAGTTGCGGGTGAACCGGCCCTGGGAACGGGCGAGCGAGTCAGCGCGGCGCTGTTCTTCGGCGTTGGTACTCTGCTGGGCGCGCAGCCAGCGGTCGGAAACCGGCGGCGAACTCCGGCCCAAATGGCTGCTGACCGTCCGCCCCGCTTCACCGGCGCGAGCACCGCGTTCAACCACCTCGATGGCGCGCGGGTAGGAGCGGGTCAGCGCCGGCATCAACCGTCCGGCTTCGCCCGAGGTGGCCCCGTACATGGCGCCGAGCATCGCCATCTTCGCCTGTGCCCGGTCCCCGTTGAAGTTCTGGTCGGCAATGCCCTGATACAGGTCCTTGCCGCGGGCTGCTGCCGCCAGGGCGGAATCCTGCCCGAGCGCCGCCAGCACCCGCGGTTCCAGCTGGGCAGCGTCTGCCACTACCAGCCGGTGCCCGGGGTCCGGACGGACCGCATCGCGGACCGTCTTGGGAATCTGCAGGGCACCGCCGCCGCGGGAAGCCCAGCGGCCGGAGACGACACCGCCCACCACGTACTCGGGCCGGAACCGGCCATCCCGAACCCAGTTATCCAGCCAGGTCCAGCCGTTGGCGGTGAGGAGACGGGACAGTTTTTTGTACTCCAGCAGCGGTTCGATCGCCGGATGATGATGCTGCTCCAATTCCCAGGAACGCGTGCTGCGTACTTCTATGCCGGCCCGGTGCAGGGCCCTTAGCAGCTCCTGGGGCGAATCGGGGTTGAAACCGGGGTTGCCCAGCAGCCGGCGCAGCTCTGCCGCGAGTTGTTCAAGACGTTCCGGCCGTGCTCCTTCCCGCGGCCGCGGACCGAGCACATCTTGGAGCATCGCTTCGTGGATGTCCCGCCGCCACGGTATCCCCGAGCTTTCCATCTCCACTGCGATCATTCCGCCGGTGGACTCTGCCGCGGCCAGCAGGTTCAGCCTGGCCGGGGACGAGGACCGCGCGACTGCGTCCAACTGGTCGGCCAATTCCGCCGCCAGTTCGCCGGCAGTGCTGTGGGCGCTCCCGGCCGCGGCGCCGTCGGGAGCTTCGAGCGTGTCGAAGATGGAGGTCTGGTCCGGCGAGGCCTGTACGGGCAACAGCTGCCGCGGTACGGGATCCTCATCCGGCGCCTGTGTCCGGAGCTTCTCCGTGTAAGGGGTTGCCGGTACGGATTCGGCATAACGGAGGATGCCGCGTACGAGGGCCAGGTCATGGCACCGTTCCACCGTGATTCCGGCCGCCAGCATCCGGCCATAGACGCCTCGGGCCGATTCCCAGACCCAGCGCACCGGTGCCGAGCCGCGGTGTGCCTGGTCGAAGTGCCGCACCGCGGCGGGCAGGTCCGCGAACGGCACAACGACGGCGGGAGCCGCGGGAACGCCGGCGTCGTCGGTTTCCTGCAGCGTCCAGGAGCCGGCCGGCCCATCCGCCCAGTCGACACCGGTGCCGGGCGCGAGGACGATGTACATGCCTCTATTCTCACCCGGATCGGTGCAGCACCGGTCCGCCGTGTCCGGGCGGAGCCCCGAAGGCTAGTCTTACCGGATGGGCGAACCACGGATCGATGGACCGGATTTAATGCTCCGGGAACTCAGCGGTGGAACCACTCCGGCGCAGGCCCTCGGGTTTTTTGATTCCCTGCCGCCGGTGCGGGTTCAGGAGCTTACGGGGTCCTGGCAGGGAGCGGAGGTGCCGACGTCGCACCCCCTCGACGGCGTCCTGACCCGGCTCGGCTGGTACGGCAAGCAGTTCGACGGGCCTGACGACGCCCACCCTCTGCTGTTTGCCGGCGGCGACGGCGGGCCGTTCGACGTCAACCCCTGGTTCGTGCCGCTGGGCACGGTGCTGCGGCTGGGGCCCCTGCTGCGCCAGCCGGCGGCGGGCCGCGCACTCCGCCCCCTCCTGCAGCTGGTCCGGACGCGGAAACCACGGGCCCGCCTGCGGATGGTGGAGTACCGCGGCGTACTTTCCGCGGCCATGGTTTACGACTCGCAGCCCATCATCGATTCGTTCCGGCGAGTCAGTGGGAACACACTCCTGGGCGCCATGGACTACCGCGGCCCGCAGGGCCCCTTTATGTTCACCCTTCGAAGAAGCGGCTAGCCGCTCCGGGCCGGCTGATGCCGTGCGGCGGCATCGGGCGCATGTCCGATAGGGCAGACTGGACTGTCACCTTATACGCAGGACGGAATCCCTTGATCACTCTTCAGCAGGACAATGACGGCTTCATTCGGATGGACCGGCACTTTCCGCGCTCCGCGGCCATCCGCATCATCTTCAACGACGGTTCCGCCGAGATCTGCACAGGCGCCCGGGTGAACGAGGCCTACGACGACGCCGTGGCCGTTTTCCGGGAGAAGAACCACCTCGATGCCAAGGGCTTTTCCCGCGTCCGGAAACTGCCGGCCAACTCCAAGATCAATGCTGTGCCGGTTTCACCCGGGATGGGCCAGCAGGAACCTCAGTAGAAACCTCAGAAAGCGCCTCCGGTGACGGGTCCGGGAGCGGCTCCGGGGACGGCGCCGTCGGGCTGGCGGCGCGGAGGTGCCCGGTGATCAGCTGCAGCAGTTCCGGCACCGCGGCGGCATGGAAGTAATGCCCCATGCCGGGCATGGTCACGTGGCGTGCACCCGGGATCGCCGCCGCCGTGGCCAGGCCACCGCTGGGATGCACAATAGGGTCCCGGTCGCCGTGGATCACCAGTGTGGGCACCCCGATTCCGGCCAGGTCGGCGGTGCGGTCCTGCGAGGCGTGGATTGCGCCCAGTTGCCGGGCCCGGGCGTGCCCGCTGTCCGGGTAGGCACCCCGCTCCCATGCCAGGGCGGCCAGCGGGCCCTCGACGGCGGGATCGGCCGGATTGGCCCGGCCGGACAGGTGCCGCATCATTCCCACCTGGGCGCGGACGAACTCCTCCCGGGTGCGGGGTGGGCGCTGTGCGAACCGGACCTTGGTGGACAGCGCCGCGGCACCGACCTTGGGTGCGCCCGTGGTCGAAATCAGGGAGGTCAGGGTCAGGGTCCGCGCCGGATGGCGGGCCGCGAAAGACTGGGCAATCATCCCGCCCAGTGACATCCCCGTCACGTGTGCCCGGGCCACCTGGAGGTGGTCCAGCAGCCCGGCGACGTCGTCGGCCATGTCCTCGATCCGGTAGGCGCCGGGCATGGGCCGGGCGAGCGCCTGATGCAGCAGGGTCGGCACAGGGGTGTCCATTCGGGTGGAACGTCCGGCATCCCGGTTATCCAGGCGGATCACCCGGTAGCCAGACGCTGCCAGCCCGTCCACGAGCGCCGCGGGCCAGGCGGTCAGGTCCAGCCCGAGACCGGAAACCAGGACTACCGGCTCACCATCCTCCGGGCCGTCCACGCGGAAGCACAGGCGCACCCCGGAGGCGAGGGTGGCAAAACGGTCCGCACCCGGACCGGCTTCGGCGCCCGGGCGTTCCGGACCCGTAAAACACAGGTGTTCGTCCGCCAAGACGCCGTTCTGCAGGTCCCGGCGGTCCGCCAGGAAGTTCATGGTCATCAGCCACGGTGCCTGCGTGCCCTGACGCGGCAGGGACGCCAGGCTGCGCTGGACATAGCCGGCCCCGAAATCCAGGAGCGGGCGCGTTTGGAGCGCTTCCGGCGCCACCGGAACCGCCGCGGTGTAACCGTGCCGGTCCATGGACGTCAGCAGACGGGAGAACCACTGGGTCAGCAACCCCACCTTCAGGGTCCAGGCCGCATTGGTGTAACCGATGGCGAAGGCCATGTTGGGGATGCCGCTGAGCATCACTCCGCGGTAGGCCACATGCTCGGGCAGGTGCACTGGGGCACCGTCCAGGCGCAGTTCCATGCCGCCCAGAACCTGGATGGTGAACCCGGTGGCGGTCACGACGACGTCGGCCTCCACCTCTTCGCCCCATGCCAGCCGGAGTCCGTGTTCCGTGAATCCGGTGAGCTGCCCGGTCACCAGCGCAGCGTGGCCGCCGCGCAGGGCGGCGAAGAAGTCGCCGTCCGGCACTGCGCAAAGCCGCTGGTCCCAGGGTTGGTAGGGCGGGTTCAGGTGGGTGTCCAGATCGAACCCCGGCGGCACTACCCGGGACTGGATTTTGCGGATGGCCTTCCGGGCCAGGTTTGGCCAGCGCTGGCAGAACGCCCAAATAGCCCGTTGCCGGCGGGCACTGATCTCGGCCATGATCCGGCCGGTGCGCTCAGGGCCAACGACGCCGCGCAGCCGGCGGGCAATGGGGTCCTCCGCCGGTATGGGCAGGATGTAGGTGGGGGTCCGTTGGACCATGGTGACCTCTGCTCCGAGCGTGGCCAGCGCCGGTACAAGCGTGACCGCGGTGGCGCCGCTGCCGATCACGGCGATCCGCTTTCCGGCCGGGTCCAGGTCCTCCGGCCAGTGCTGCGGATGCACAATCCGGCCGCGGTAATCTTCGCTGCCGGGAAGGTCCGGCGTGTATCCCTTGTCGTAGCGGTAATAGCCGGCGGCATTGAAGATCCAGCGGGCGCTCAGGTGCAGGAGTTCCCCGGTCCCCACCGGTTCGGGCCGGGTGCCGTCGGGACCTGGTTCCGGTGTCCGCATCATCTCCACCGTCACGTTCCACCGTGCATCGGCGCTGGACCAGTCCGCCGCTACCACCCGCTGGTGGTAGCGGATCAGGGTGTCGACGCCGTATTCGGCCGCTGTCTCTTTGAGGTAGCTCAGGATGCTCGGCCCGTCGGCTATGGCTTTCTCATCCCGCCAGGGGCGGAAGTCGTAGCCAAAGGTATACAGGTCCGAGTCGGACCGGATCCCCGGGTAGCGGAACAGGTCCCAGGTCCCGCCGGCCCGGCTCCGGGATTCGAGCAGGGCCACGGAGCGGCCGGGATGGTCATGGCGAAGGCGGCAGGCCGCGCCGATGCCGCTGAGGCCGGCACCGATGATCAGCACGTCCAGGTGTTCCGGGCCGGATGGATAGTGCGTGGAGTTTTCGGGTGCCATGGTGATCCGTTTCCTTGTCCGCGGGGTCCTCTGCCTGCGCCGACCCTACCGCCGCCGGCGGACATTTCGTGCAGGATTCCGGGTAGGGATTTCCTACACGGGAGGTTCGGGATCGTATTGGATTCCGCGCCGAACCTGTTTGGCCCGTTCTTCTCCGGCCAGCCGGCGGACCAGGTGCAGGGCCATGTCAATGCCGGCGCTGACCCCGGCACTGGTGACCACGTCGCCGTCGTCCACCCAGCGGTCCTCGGACCGGATTTCGATGCTGGAATCCCATGCCGCGAGCCGGTCCAGTGCATCCCAGTAGGTCGTTGCCGGGCGGCCGGAAAGCAGGCCGGCAGCGGCGTAAACCAGGCTTCCGGTACATACACTGGCCATCAGGGGGACATCGGCCCGCAGGGCGCGCATCCAATCCAAGTGCTCCGGATCCGCTGCCAGCGCCCGGGTGCCGTGTCCGCCGGGGTGCAGGAACACCTCAAAGTGCGGGGCTTCAGCCGCGGAGAGCTGCGGCGTCAGAAGCATGCCCTTGACCGCAGCGACCGGGGTACCGTCGGCGGACAGCAGGACGACGTCGTATCCGTCTTCGGGGAAGACCTGGGTCCAGTAGGCCAGGACTTCCCACGGACCGACGGCGTCGAGTTCTTCCACGCCGTCAAAGAGCAGTATGCCGATGTGCTTCATGCCGGTCATCCTGCCAGTGCCGCCGGTGAAAGCAGGGAACGACACAGCGCCGGGGCAGGTTCCGGCGGCCTGCGGCGGTTCCCGGAACCGGAACCTGGTCCCTCTCTTCCTCCACATCCGGAACCGGGACCGGGTCTGGCTGCCCGGCCGGTGCCTCGCCCCCGGGCAGGAACCGGGACTGGCACGGTGGGTGCCATGGAAAAGGATCACGGCTTGGCTCAGGACTTCTCAGGGGCGGGCATCTCAGAGGCGGGCATCTCAGCACCGGACTTCCCAACGGCGGACTTCCCAACGGCGGAGGCCGCAACGGCGGAGGCCGCAACGGGACGGAGCAGGCTGAGGCCGGCATCTGCCGGGAGGCGGGGCAGGCGGCTGCGCGGAGCCATTGCCCGGGAACGCGGTCCGGTGGTGCTGGTGTCCGGGGACCAGGAACTGCAGGACGAGGTGGCCCGCTTGGCTGCGGCGGCCGGGGTGGAGATCACCACGGCCGGCAGTGTCCCGGCTGCCGTGGCCCTGCAGCCGGATGCGGTGCTCGTGGGATCCGACTACCTGCGGAATTCCGGAAACAGCTCCGGTGCCGGATTCGGTGCAGCCTTCCCCTCCGGAGCAGGGAAAGCGGAAATTATTGTGGTCGGACTGGCAGCGGATACCCAGGTCTGGGAGGCCGCCGCCGGGAGCGCCGCGGCACGCGTTGCGATCCTGCCTGCCGCAGCAGCCTGGCTTGCCGGCTATTTGGGCCGGGGCAGGGCAGGCCCCGGCGGTCTGGTCGTAGGGGTGTTGGGTGGCTGCGGCGGTGCAGGGGCGTCCACCACGTCCTGCTGGATCAGCTCCGCGGCTGCGGAAGCCGGCGAATCGGTCCTTCTGATCGATGGAGACCACTGGGGAGCCGGATTGGAGTGGGGATTGGGGACCGCTGAGGCGGAGGGCATCCGCTGGCCGGACCTTGCAGGGCTGAGCGGGACCCTCAACCCCGTCCAGCTGGCTGCCGGGCTGCCTGCGGTGGCAGGGTTTTCGCTGCTCGCCCGCGGCAACGGCGAACCGTCCAGGGACGGCGGCGTTGTCCTGGCCGTTATGGATGCGGCCCGTCGGGGATACGGCGTAACCGTGTTGGACCTGGGCCGCTCCACGGGCCTGGAATTCCTGCTTCCCTTCTGTGACCAGGTGTTGCTGGTGGTTCCTGGACGCGCCGGCGGCATCCTCGCGGCGCGGTCGCTGCAGCCGGATTTGGCCGGGACGCCGGTGCAGGTGGTGGTGCGCGGACCGCTCGCGGACGGGTGGGACGAACAGCGGGTAGCCGAAGCCACAGGGTACCCATTGGCCGGTTACCTGCCGTTCCAGCGGGGCATGGAGCAGGCCGCGGAGAATGGGCGCATCCTGGCCGGCCCGGCCCGGCGCAGGATCGCCGTGGCGTCGCGGCGGATCCTCGCGGAAACCTTGATGGCCGGGAGGGCCGCGTGAGTCCCGGGAGTAGCGGAGGCCGCTCTGCTGCCTTTCCGGGCAGGGCGTTCCCAGGTGCTGCATTCCCCGGCACAGCGGTCCCGGTGGGTCCGGATCCGTTGCTCAGCCGCGTGCGGGACCGGATCCTGGCGCATCCGGAACCGGTCACCGGGGCACGGCTGGCGGAGGCGGTCCAAGCCAGCGGCCGGCTGCTGGGATCGGAGGGAACCCTGCAGGCTGTGGACCGGGTCCGCGCCGAGCTCCAAGGCCTTGGGCCGCTGCAGCCCCTGGCTATGCTGCCGGACGTCAGTGACATCCTGGTCAACGGCCCGGACCGGGTGTGGGTGGACGCCGGACACGGGCTGGAGCTGACCGGGGTTCGCTTTGCCGCAGACTCCGATGTGCTGGCACTCGCCACCCGACTGGTTGCCGCGGGGGGACGGAGACTGGACGCCTCGTGCCCCTGCGTTGACGTCCAATTGCAGGGTTACCGGGTTCACGCGGTACTTCAGCCTGTCTCCACGGGGTCAACCCTGCTCTCCATCCGGATCCACCGTAACCGCGCCTTCACGCTGGCTGAGCTGGGCCGCGGCGGCACCATGGACGGCCGGTGTGAAGCGGTGCTTCGGGAAATTGTGCGGCGCCGGTTGAACTTCCTTGTCAGTGGGGCCACCGGTTCCGGCAAGACCACCCTGCTCTCCACGCTGCTGGCCCTCAGCGGAGCACAGGAACGGCTGGTGCTCGTGGAAGACGCCGCGGAGCTGGCTCCGCTGCACCCTCACGTGGTTGGCCTGCAGAGCAGACACGGCAACGTGGAAGGCAGCGGGGTGCTGGAGCAGGCGGAACTGGTCCGCCAGGCCCTGCGCATGCGGCCGGACCGGCTGGTGGTGGGCGAATGCCGGGGCGCGGAAGTCCGGGAGCTGCTGGCCGCCCTCAACACCGGCCACGACGGGGCGGGCGGAACCATCCATGCCAATTCGGCTGCGGATGTGCCTGCCCGGCTGGCCGCCCTCGGTGCTCTGGCCAGCATGACGCCGGAGGCGGTAGCCCTGCAGGCAGCCGCGGCCCTGGACGTCATCATCCACCTGAAACGGGAAACCGGTCTCCGCGTGGTGTCCGAGGTAGCGGTACTGGCGCTGGAGGACGGTGTGCTGAAGGCTGTTCCGGCGCTTGTCCGCGCAGGCGGGGAATACCGGCAGGACAAAGCGTGGGAGCAGTTGCAGCAGCGGCTGGCGGACCGCTTGGCCGGCGGTGCCTGCTGATGCCCGGAGCGCGCCGGACCCGGCATCCGGAAGTGCGGCCGTGACCGGACTGACCCTTGCCGTGCTGCTGTCCGGGGCCGCCTTCCTCGTATGGGGCAGGTGGCCGGAGCCGGTCCGGGAGGTTCTTGAAGGCAAGCCTCTTCACGGTTCGGCCGTGCGGTTGCAGCGCGCCCGGACGGCGGACCCGGACCCGGATGCTCCGGCACTGCTTGTCCGTGAGCTTGCAGGACTGTTATCAGCGGGACGGTCCGCGCAGCGTGTATGGGCTGACGCTGCCTCCTTGTACACCGCGAAAAACGCGGCCGGCGGCCGGATACATCCTTTCCTGCCGGTGCTCCAGGCCGCCGGGGCAGCAGCAGCCCTCGGTTTGAGTCCGGTTGCCGTCTTCGCTGACGCTGCTGTGCGGGACAGCGGACGGCGCAGCGCGGGACCGTGGCCGGCCGGACGGAAAGCCGGCACTGCGGACCGGCCGCCGGCAGGCGGCCGGCTGGACAGGGCCGGGCAGGTCGGGTTGCTATGGGCCGGCCTGGCCACCTGCGTTCGGGTGTCCGAACGCAGCGGTGCCCCGCTGGCCGCCGTCCTGATGCGCTACGCAGGGCAGTTGGACGATTCCCGGGATGCTGCCGCGGACCGGGCAGCGGCGTTGGCCGGACCGCGGGCTACGGTCCGGTTGCTGACCTGGTTGCCGGCCGGCGGGATGGGACTTGGTTATCTGTTGGGCGGCAATCCGCTGCAGATACTGGCGGGGACGCCGCTTGGATGGGTCGCGGCGGGTTCTGGCTGTGGTTTGTGGCTGGCCGGGTACTTATGGTCGGGCTGGATAGTGCGAAGGGCGGCCGACCCGGCGGAACCGGCGGACCAGCGATGAACGGACTGGCAGTGTTCGTCCTTCTGGCCGCTGCCGCAGTCCTGCTCCTGGCGCCCGGAAGGGGCTTGCCGGGCATCGGCCCAGGCCCGAGTGCCGCCCAGCCGAACACGGAGGCGGGTGTCAGTGATCCGGCCCTAATGCTGGATTTGGTGGCGGCGATGCTCAAAGCCGGACAACCGTTGTCCTCCGCCCTGGCGATAGTCGCCGAAGGTGTGGACGCTTCCACCGCACGGTGCCTTGGCCGCCTGCTGGGTGCCTCCAGCCTCGGGGCTCCGTGGGAGACCGCATGGCAGCTTGCCTGCAGCGAGGAGGCAGGACCAGCCGGAACCGGGACGGAACCGGTATCGGCGGCCTTCCTTGCCCTCGGGCCCGCACTGCGCTTCACCGCGACAACGGGGGCACCGTCGGCGGCCGTCATCCATTCCCACGCTGATGCCATGCGCCGCCGGCGCCGGGCGGAAAGCAAACGGCGTGCCGCCACACTCGGGGTCCGGCTGGTCGTGCCGTTGGGCCTGTGTTCCCTGCCCGCCTTCGTCGCCCTGACCGTGGTGCCGCTCCTGCTGTCCCTGGTCCCGGGGTGGCAATAACCGTCCTTCCTCGAACGCTGCTTTCCTTCCTCCACAGCAGGCAATCGGGGAGCCGTTGTCCTTGTGCGGGACGCGGGCTCCGGCGGCGCACGACGCCGGAAGGCAGGATCGAAGTTCCACGGAACTCCAAGCAGGAGGAACGCACCATGACACTGAATCCGCCGGTCGCACCGCCGAAACCGCTGGCCGCACCGCTGATCCCGCCCGCTATGCACCGCTTGCCCCAAGCCCCGCACCGTTTGCCGCTGCCCGCATCACGGTTGCCAGTGTCCGGACCGCTGCGGCAAGAACGGTTGGCCCCGGATGCTGCGGGCCGGGCAGGAGCGAACGTGCGCCCGGCGCCCGGTGCACGCTCCGGCTCCCGCTGCAGCAATCCGGAGTCCGACGGACGCCACGGCGTGTACCTTCTGTCCACCCCGCCGGCAGCTCCCAGCCGCCCGCTTTCGCTTATGAAGCCCGCTGATGCTCCGGCCGCTCCGAATCCGTCGCCTCATCCGTCTCTTTCGTCTGGTTCGGCTGTTCCCGCGTGGACGGACCGGGAGGCGGGGATGGCCACCGCGGAATATGCCATTGCCACCCTCGCCGCTATGGTCGGACTAATGCATACTCGCGCGGGTATCGAACCACTCCCGTACTTTCTGACCATGATGTTCAGGAACTACGGTGTCCAGGTTAGTGAAAACAATCGACCAGGGCTCCGCCCAAGTGACCTTACCGGCATCGTTTTTCAGGTAACGCACCCGCGGGAAGCGAAAGAGCCGGAGCCTCATTCCCGTAGCTGGATGCCTGGGAGATCCATGGGGCTCTTTCCAACCCCAACCTGCTGAAGCGCGACTTCATAGGAGAGGCTTTCAATGAGGGCGAAGAATGGTTCAGAGACTTGATTCGCTTCCGTCCTTCAAGGGTCCGATATGCTCGCACTAAATCGGTGTATGCGAAGCTTGAGTTGGAAGCGAGACAGAATATGGCGTTGTGGTCTTGGGGGAACAACGAAGCCCTCTTGGAGAGCCCAGAGGTCTCCACAAGTAATCACCAGTTTATGCCCGGCGAAACCTACTATTCGGGTCCACAAGAGATTCCAAATCTGCCGGAACTAGATTCGGTTATCGTCTATTCAGATAGTGACACGAAGTCACCGTCTGTTTACGCCATCACACCCGACGGCAACCTTTTCGTGTGGGGTATTAACCTCGCAGGGAGGTTGGGGGATGGGAGTGGTTCGTTCGTACGATCCCGGCCCCTCCGCTTGAGCACAATCAGCGACGTTAAAGCAGTATGTGGAGGTTTCACAAGCACATACGCGCTCAAAGCGGACGGTCAAGTGTGGGCATGGGGCACTTTCCGGGAAGCACGGGAATGGCCCATCATTCCTGATTATGCGACACCTAAACCAGTTACAGGTCTTGACGGAATAATTTCCATAACTAAGCCAGTGGAAGGACTAGGTTCCCGGCTGGCTGCACTGTACGCAATCCGTGCGAATGGGTCGGTACTAGCCTGGCGCCCCACTGGTGACGACCCGCTTGGAGACGGTGAGGTAAAGCAGGTCACGTTCCCAAAGGCAGCAAAGATCCGATCCATTGTGGGGGGTGATGATTCGGCATTTGCCATCTGCTTCGACGGGACTGTCTGGGGATGGGGCAAGAATGACTGTGGACAGCTAGGAGACGGATCAACCTCGGACCGTGAAGATCCAGTTCAGGTTGGCGGGCTTAGTAATGTTTCGACCGTCGCGGTGGGGTGGGGTAGGACATTTGCGGTGTGCGAGGACGGATCAGTCTGGGCGTGGGGCGCAAATTCGGATAGCCCCGGGTTTTTCGGTAGCGGCCACCAAATCACCGGCCTCTTGGGGATCGGCGACGCAGCCGACCAATCCAGATGTGTACGCGTTGAGGGACTGCCCGCAATCCAGGAAATAGTCGTAGCGGGTCGGTCGGTCTTGGCACTGGCCAGGAACGGCGATGTCTGGGCTTGGGGCGACAACTCAGAGGGGACTTTAGGTATCGGAACGACAGCCAACCAGTCGAAGCCCGTCCAGGTCATTGGGCTCACAGACGTGAAAGCCCTGATATCAGACTACAGTTCGCTTTATGCCCTGAAGCAAGACGGCACGGTCTGGGCATGGGGTGGAAACTGGCAAGGAAAGCTAGGGGACGGAACGGACACGAGTCGTTTTAGTCCCGTCCAGGTTTCGGGACTCGTCGGGGTTAGATCGCTTAGTGTTGCTGGCTCTGCCGTACTGGCGCTGGTGCCGGATGTTCCCGAAATCGGGACGGCGTCGTTCAACGGGTTCAAGCATCAGGAACCGAACAAACCCATAGCCGACCTTGCGCAAGCAGCCGCGGCCGGAAACGAAAATGCGGTTCGACGAATACTGGAAACAGGCACAGACCCTGGTGTCATAGGCATGGATGGGGACACAGCGCTAGTGCACGCAGCACGAAGCGGACACATAAATGTAGTTCAAGTCCTGCTGAATTCGGGTGCAGACGCAAACCAACGGGGTCGACACGAGTCCCCCCTCATAGCCGCAACCTTAACCGGCTATGCGGACGTAGTCCGTGTACTCGTCACTAACGGCGCACTCGCAGATGGGCGCTTCGAAGGCAGAACTGCACTCATGATGGCGGCCCAGCAAGGGGACCAAGTTCTGGTGAGGGCGCTCATTGACTGTGGAGCGGAAATCGATGCTAGCGATGAGGAAAACCACACGTCGCTGTACATGGCGGCGGAGGTTGGCCAGCTCCATGTAGTTGAGCTGCTGTTGCAACTTGGTGCATCGCCAGACGGGGTGGGGACAATCAATGAAAGTCCTCTCAGGATCGCGGCTGAAACACTCAATAACGCGGTCGCGCTTACCTTGCTTCGTGCCGGGGCCGATTCAGCTGCGATGTATAGGAACGGCCGTGCAATCTCCTTCTATAACCAAGACAATGGACACGCATTCGCCGCGCCGGACTGGACTGTCGGACAACTGCTGCGACGCACTGATCTTTTCGTTGCTGATACGTCAACTGTTCCGCCCTCGTACTGGGATGGGTCGCAACTGATCAACGGTAAGACGCCTCTGATGTTCTGGGCCGCGAACGGAATCGTGGATGAGGTCCAGTCACTGTTAAATGCCGGAGCCGATCCGAACGCTACAGATGACGACGGGGACGATGCGCAGAGTTACGCCATGGGTCCGCAAAATACGGAAATTCTCGAGATGTTGCTCGAATATGGTGCGGATCCGAATGCGCGCAGCACTCTCTTGGGACAGCCATCTACCATCCTCCATGTTGCGGCCGCGAGCGGGTGGTGTGAGGGAGTCGAGGCTCTAGTTGCTAATGGCGCGCGGGTAGACGAGCGGGCAATGGGGGGCGTAACGCCCCTCATGCTGGCTTCTGGCGCCGGTCACGAAAATTGTCTTGCCGCACTCTATCGCCTCGGTGCTGACCTCCACGCAGTAGATCAGGATGGAGACTCAGCACTTTTTTATGCCCGATCGCGGGGACGAACGAGCACTGCCGAGTTATTACATCGATACCGCTCGGAATCGACGTACTCCAACCCTTCTTCTCCACCAGAAACTCAGAGGAAAGACAACCCGGCAGCCGCAGCTTCGGCCGTTCCGCCAACCTTGGGTACCGTGGCAGAGCCCAGAAGCGCAGTGGAAGTCATGCGTTCCAACCAGAGCGGAGTCTTTGATCCGTTGCTCATTCGCGTTTTCTGGAACGGAGCCGAGATTGGCGCCCTCAGGAAGGGGGAACGACTGCGCTTCGCAATCCAGGGAAATGGAGAGGCACGCTTTCGCTCTGCATTCCGATCTTCGAAACTGGCTGTGAAAGCCGCTGACGGTGTCACCTTCATCTTACTGTCCGGGGGCCGCGTACATTACAGCTCATCGGAGTAACAGACCAGAAGTCGTTTCGCCGGTCATGAGCTTGCTGGGACTCGTCTGACCCGCCCACGTAATCCGAGCTTCAAGTTGCCTAAGTTCTGCGGGTTCGGGATAAGCGAGAACAGCAGCTCTCGCACGTCGCCGCTGCCGAGCACCGCAACAAGCAGGGCGGCGAGCCATACGGCTGCCGCGGTGGAGCATAAAAAGCGTATTCATGACCACGGCCGGTACACGGTGTGGGCCATGCTGCCGTGCCGCCGACAAGTCTGCCATTCTGGCGATTCGGTGTTCACTCTATGAGCTGGCCCACCCTTGGGAAGCCGATTGCGTTCCCCAGTCACCGGCGCAATCCGGTCATTCCGGACTTAGGACCCGTGGACATGCCCGGAACTCCCGGCTATGCTGATCTCGGGCAGTCTGGTCTGCCCATCTCCGAGTCTGAGTCCCCACGCGACGAAGACGCTGAGGACAACGGTTGCCGATCCAGTGGAAACTCCCTTTTGGTCCGAGATCTCTCTCATGTCAAAGGGCTTGTACGCGTGGGTTGCAACGCCCAGAACAGAGATTGAGATGACGTCCAACAACCATTCCCAGAACCGCGCCCTGCAGCAGGACGCCCGCGCTTGGTCAGAATTCACGGGAATCAATTACACAGCCGCCCTGCGGCAGATGCAGAAGCCTCTTGCCCAGGGGATCCTTGGCGAGCGGGTCAGTGCCCGGCAGCTGATCGCAACCCTCGAAGACCACCCCCTGATTGGTGGAACCGGGGACGACTTCGTCCTCGGTGAAAGCGGGTTCTACGCGGATAACAGCTGGAGCTTTGACGGGGAGAACGACTACATTGAGCTGGCCCTGATCACTGAGGCCCTGCGTATGTTCAGTCCCCTGGCGAAGACGGAGACACCGGAAGTCGGAAGCTACACCCTCAAGCACACCGTGGAAGCTCTCCTGACCGATACGCCGGCAGCATACGTGTCCAACGGCCGGCTGATCTGGGCTGCAGCGGCCCTTGGCCTGCCCATCGCCGAATACGACGGCGGCAGCAGCCTGAACCTTTTGATCGGTGTCCCGGACAACGAACACGATTATCTGTTCAAGATGGTGCGCTCGGGACAGACCCGGCCGCAGGGCCACCACTTCCGCCCGCCAGGCTACGAGCACCTCCAGGCTGCCCTTGCCCGGTGCGCAGCCGGAGAACCCGCCGGTGACCCCTGGGTCCGGCCGGCGCCTGTAGTCGAAGAACCTGCTACGTTCCACGCGTGGCTGCTCGCCCAGGCTGACCGGGACGAGCCGATCGGTGATTTCGCCACCGACTATGCCGAGGGAATCCGTACCAGCGCACACCGCATCGCACAGACCCCCGACGAGCTTGTGCTCCTGCTCAACGAGCTGACGCACTCCCCCGAAGCGTATGACGCGGCGCGGGCAGCCATTGGGGAGTGGCTCGGCACGATGGAGCCGTCCCCTGGTATCCGCACGATGAGAATCAGCAGCCACCGCGAGGACGTTGGGGGCTACGGGGCCGGCAGCGGCGACATGGAACGCCTTGAGTACCGGTGCCCCTGCGGCTATGGACGAATCGTCGAGGAACACGACAACATCCCGGGATTCCGCGAGCACAGTCACCGGATCGACTGCGGCCAGTGCCGCGAAGAATGGCGCTTCCTGGAAGGACGCTCTGTGCGCGACTGGGCCTTGGAACCGGTGCTCTAGGTACCCGGACAGAACAGCACCAGCGTCAGCGCCCCGCCAGGATCATCCCGGCGGGGCGCTTTTCTGTCGACGGGGAGCATCTCATGCAAGACAGCTGATCGCACTGAGCACGATGCCGGGTTTGACCAGTAGTGCGCACCGTCATCGGTGTCAGTGTCGGTGATCAGGTATACGCCCACGACACGTACGTTCGTTCCAGGACAAAGCGGTCAAATCGGTCGGAGCCGGGGAATGTGCCGACTGGGGGTCGGGGATCTCCATGACCAGGTAGGCGGCCGTGGGACCGTTAAAGCGCGATGACAGCTGCTCACCTGTTCGGAAAGCACCAGGTCGAACGTCCGCCGAAGGCTACCCTTCGAGATCCCGTCTGGGTTCTGCACTACGCCCCACAGCCGGGCCCGGTCACCGCCGTCACGGATGAACATGACCGAGATGTGCGGCGGGATGACGGGGAAGGTCAGCGGATTCACTGACTGCCGGATCGTGCAGACGCTTCGCAGGATTGGTTCAAGCGTCATCGTCATGACCTAGACCCTACCGGTTGAGAAATCCTGAAAGGACGGCCTCTCACCATCAGCTGGGAGGGCAGGAGAGAAAGCGGAGAGCACCGAATCGGTTACTTACTCTCCGCATTTGCCCGCAGAACTCGGGCGAAGTTGCCCGGAGGGAGAGCAGGAGAGCAATACAAGGAAGGCTCTACCATCAAATGTTGTGTGCGGAGCCGTCTGACACCGTTCCCGCGACGCACGCACACGCACTTGTTCCTGCCGGGGGTCGTGCGGGCTTGCCCTCCTGCTCTCCTCGGTGCATCATCCGGGACACTCTGCCAGGAAAAAGCAGGGAGAACGACGTGGAGAGCACCAACTGTTGCTCTCCATCGGACGAATGGACGAGCAGCACGTCCCACCAAGGCAACAGGACCGACCGGCGGCAACACCTTTGCGTTACTCGCCGCGCGCTGCCTCGAGTTCCTCAATGCGACGACGCGTCGCGGAGATCGAGTCCGCCGCTTGCTGAGCTTCCTCCTCAACCTTGCTCAGCTTCCATTGATACAAGCTGAGGTCACGCCGTAGTTCGTCGATTTCGTAATCGATGGCATCCCTGTCTCGCAGCAAAGATGTGAGCGGCACTTGGAGCGCGTCAGCGATAGCGACGGCCTCATCGAGCCGGATAGCCCGTTCGTGCTTCTCCGCCCGGGCAATAGCGCTGGGATCAATACTGCGTCCGATCATGTCGGTGATGCGCGCAGCAAGCGCTGCCTGTGACAGCCCCGCCCGCTGCCGCTCCTCGTTGAGCCTCCGGGCGAATATCTCTGTTGCGGCCGTCATGGCAGCTGTCCTTTCTTGTTGTGACTACTACACGATCTATAGGTAAATATTGCGATAATCACATCATATCGCTATCCTTGAGATACGACAGGTCGCAATAACGCTACAGTCCACACACGAATCTTCTTGGGTGGCGGTGACCTCCGACTCCCGGAACGACGGACGCATGGGACCCCACTGAGAGGTCCTAAATGTCTACTTCGACCGTATGCCTCCCGCAGACTCTGCGTCTGTCCAGCGGAGACGACCCGCTTCTCGCCCTTCGCGCTGCCCACGAGCGAGGCTGGCCGAAACCGCACACACTTCGAAAGTACGTCCATGCTGGCCGCCTTCCCGCTGTCCGGATCGGAAAGCAGTTCATGGTCAGGGAATCTGATCTCGAGCGGCTGATGACGCCAGTGGACGTCGCCGCCTCAAGCCCTCGAATCCAGGGGTCTTCCACGCACGACCTTACCGATCTAGCCGCCCTTGCGGCTCATATGGTCGCGTCTTGGCCACGCCTGAGTGAACAGCGCAAGGCCGAGCTGAGCAGGCTCCTTGCCTCCGGCTGAAACAAAACAAGAGCCCCGCCGAAGCGGAGCTCTTGCAGACAATTCTTAGACGATCCGGCCCAGCAGCAGTTCGCACCTGCTCCAGGCCCCGGAGGAAACAAGGTCCTCATGAACATTATAGACGATGCTCCCGAACCCACCAGATCCGATTTTGCGGGCGACGGAGCAACAACAGAACTCCCCGGTAATCCGGCGTGCCATTCCGCATTGGCTCCTGAGCACGCCTGGGAGCTTCACGAAAGCGCCATCCCTGTTTCGGTTGCCGTCGCCCAAGGAGTCCGCAGCGCCTACGTGCGCGATGAACTACCGCCCTGGGCTCAATGGATTGCCAAGGTCCATGGGGACGCCGTCTTTCCGTGCTTGGTCTACCCGATGGTCCATCCTGACGGCTCCGAGACCGGACAGGTGAAGCCCGCCCCCGGGAGCGTGAGAGACAAGACGGGCCGCGAACTTAAGTACGTCTCTCCGGGCAAGGCCGACAACCCTCCCAGGCTAACGGTCGTGCGCGCCGCACAGAGTCCTGAAGTGTCCCTCATCGTTGAGGGTGTCAAGCAGGCGCTGGCAGCACTCTCCTGGGCACCGGAAACCTGGTCGATCTATCGCATCCCGGGCATTTGGTCCTGGCACGTCGCCGGTGACCACGAAGACGATCCGGGGGCACCGACACCGCATCTTGCCGTTGTGCAGGGCTGCGACGTCGTGATCGTGCCCGACGCTGACGCGAAAACGAACATCCGAGTCTTCGACGGGGCGGCCGCCCTTGGCGAGGCCTGCGAGGCGTACGCCGCCTCGAGCGTTAAGTTCGCCCGTATTCCCGGTGCCGGCAAGGATGGCTTGGACGACCTGCTCGCGCGGCTCTCAGACGACGAAGCCCGGCGGGACATGTTGTTGTCGTTGATCTCAAAGGCACAGATCAAACCTGCAGATCTGGACAAGCGGGAACAGCAGAAAATGCGGAGAGCACTGCGAGCAAAGCGTGCGGCCGCCTGTTCTGCTTCCTCCACGGGGTCACCTGAACGGACCCCAGTCAACGTCGGAGGAGACCAGCGGCAGGCCTCACTAGATCTCCTCAAGGCGCTTATCGATCGTTCCGGTGGGGTGCGGGTCTTCCAGCGCGACCAGGAGCTCGTGCGCGTCCGGCGTGTGAAGGATGCCAAAGGGGGCGATGGGCCGCTTCACGTGACACCGCTTGACCGGCGAGGTCTCCGGCGTGAACTGCTGGACGTCACGTATCCGTACAGTGAAGGCGCGAAAGGGCAGATACCAGCGGGCCTTTCGGATAATCTCATTGATCTTGTCGCCGACCACTACGACGCGTTCCCGTACCTCACTGGTTTGACCCGCTCACCCCTCGTACTCGCCGACGGCACGGTCCTCACTGATTCCGGTTATCACGCCAAGAGTGGTGTTTACCTTGATCTCACGCCTGATGTCCAGGGCATCGATGTACCTGACCATCCGACGGACGCGGACATAACTGCGGCAGTCTCACTCATCCGCGATGATCTCTTCGCTATGGACGGCGAAGGAGGTTTCGACGGATGGGTTTTTGACTCTGAGGCGGACCAGACCGCCGCGATCACCGGCCTCATCACTCCATTTGTTCGCCCATCCCTCGGCAAGGCGCCGATGCTCCTGTTCAACGGAATCCACCGTGGCGTGGGTAAAGGAGGGTGCCTTGATGTGATCCACCGGATTGCCTTCGGAGCAGCCGCGCCAATTCAGACGACACCCAAGTCCGACGAAGAGATGGATAAGCGGATCATCGCCAAACTTCGAGCGGGTGCCGACACTATCTGTCTCGATGAGGTGCAGGACGATGGCGGCTCACGTCTGCTCTCGAACTCACTCGGTGCGGCGTTGACGTCCGAGATCTATGAAGGCCGCAAGCTTGGTTCCACTGAGATGCTGAGCCTTCCGCAGTTGGCCAGCTGGTACGGCCTTGGCAACAACATCGATATTCCTGGGGACATGGCCCGCCGCGTTTACACCTGCCGGATGGCCTCCGACCGCGATGACCTCGAGACCCGGGATAATTTTCGTCACGACCTCGATACTTGGGTGCCGGATCACCGCGAGGAGCTGCTATGCGCTGTGCTGGTTCTCGTCCGGGCCTGGTACGACAGGGGGTGCCCTGAGGCCCCGCGTGCATTCGGGTTCAAATCATTCACTGAGTGGCAACGGGTTGTCGGCGGAATCCTTCACCTTGCCGGCATCCGTGGGTTCCTCTCAAATGTCCTTGAGGTTCGTGAGAGTGCGGACAGCGAGGCTGTTGACAACGCTGAACACTGGGCCTGGGTTGAATCCCTTTTCTCCGCTGGAAGCCGATTTGGAGCGTCAGAAGTCCTAGCCAGGGCCAAGGCAGACCCAGACGCACCTCCGCCTTACGGCAAGTCCTGGGACGAACTCGATGCACGCAAGCTCTCGATGTACTACGGTCAGCACCCACGATGGTATGCGGGCCTTCGTATCGTCCAGGCCGGCAAACTGCATGGCAGGGGGAAAGCCTATGTTGTTGAACGGCAGGCAGGCGTTGCGACGCTGAATGGCTCTCACCGGAACGCCTCCGGGACATCCGGACCGCGTCCGGCGGCGGGTGCCGCTCCTGGAGAGCTCATCGATTTCACCGGACGTGGCGGTTTCAAACAGCGGGCCGCCCGAGCGATGCCGCCAATGACAGGCAAAACGATCGCAGAGCTCGGCGGTGATGCCTCGTGAGCACCCTTTACCTCGACCTCGAAACCGCAGATGCGGATCGCATCTGGGACTACGGACCAGGCTTTGTCCGTCTCGCCGGTTTTGCTGTCGGCGGATCGGAAGTGGTCACCACCACCGACATCGGAGCGGTGATCGAGATGATCTTGCAGGCGGACCTCGTGGTCGGGCACAACCTGCTCGCCTCCGGCCTGCCCGCACTGGAGCGATACCACGGACTCGATCTTGCCCGCCTCGTTCGCGATCACCGGGTGATCGACACGCTTCTTGCCGCACGGCAGAATGACCCGCCGCTGTCAGGCAAGACTGATGCCCGACGGTACAACCTTGATGCCCTGTGCCAGCGAGTACTCGGCCAGAGCGAAGCACCCGACGACTTTGAGTCAATGCTCAGGGTGCTCGCCCATCAGTTCGGTGGCTACGACCGGATCCCGGTCGACCACCCTGACTATGTGCGGTCCCTCGTTCATGACGTCGAGCTGGTGCGCGAGCTCGCCCAGCACCTGGTCGTTGATGACTACGTTTGGCGGGAGCACCATGTGATGTGGCGGCTCGGGCACATCTCCAAATTCGGCTGGAGAGTTGATGTCGACAGCGTCCAAGAGGTGCTTGCAGCTCAGGCGGAACGGGTACACCTGCATAAGCAGCGCCTGCACCAGACGTACGGTTTGCCGCTCGAGGGAGCGAAGCCTCAGGCCACGAATGCCGGTAAGGCCGCGCTCGAACGGGCCTTCACTGACCTCGGGGTTGGGATCCCGCGGACTCCGAAGGGGAACCTCGCGACCGGCAAAGATGTGTTGGAGGCTCTCGAAGCGCAGCACCCCGACAACGCTGGCCTGCTCGAGCTCTGCAGCACGCTGAGGGCTTTCAATGGCGAACGCTCGTCTGCGCAGACGATCTTCGATCACACAGGCGCCGACGGACGCGTGCACCCGAGCGTCACGGCGCCACAGGCGTTCGGACGGTTCTCAGTCACGAAGCCCGGCCTCACTGTCCAGGGCAAGAGGGACCGGGGCAACCTACTTGAACGGGCGCTACTGCTTCCCGACGTGGGACACGTGCTCATCAGTGTCGATCTGTCCCAAGTCGATGCCCGGGCAATTGCGATGCATGCTCAGGACCCGGGGTATATGGCGGCGGTCGGTCCGGGTACGGATCTTCACGACGAGATGGCTGCAGCTGTCTTCGGTGAGAACGGTTGGGACCGCACGGCGGGCCACCACCCCCGGCGTGGCGACGCGAAGGCAATAACGCACGCGACCTCGTATGGGATGGGGGCGAGCGGGCTGGCCGCGTACGCGGGGATCCCCGTTGAGGAGGCTCAACGGCAACTGGCCACCCTTGACGCTCAGTTCCCTCGTCTCGCCGGGTTCAAATCAGCGATCCGGGATCGAGCCCGGGGGCAGATCCTTGTGAACGCATTCGGCCGTCGAATGCGTGTGATGCCCGGCAGGGAGTACACGCAAGCGCCGGCCGCGATGGGTCAAGGCACTGCCCGGGACCTCATGACCGAAGGCGTGCTGCGACTCCCTGAATGGCTGCTCCCGTGCCTGCGGGCGATCATCCATGACGAGCTTGTGCTTTCCGTCCCCGAAAGCCGGGTTGAGGAGGCGGAAAACGCGGTGCTTAATGCCCTGCAGTTCTCCCACCAGATCTCGCCGGGAGCGATGCCCGTTCCTGTCCTGGCGGAAAAGGGCGCGCGCGGGCGTGACTGGGCTGACTGCTACCGAGACGAAAAGCCCGACTGGCCTGAGGTAGCCCGCGACCACCGAGAACTAACGACATGTGACGACAGGCGTTGTACATGGCACGTCACCGACATTAACTGCGAGGAGATCCCATCATGACGATCAATAACCGAACTGAGGAAGAACAACAACGGCTGAACAGCCACATGCGCCGCAAGGACGTGCTGGAGGAGGTCCTTTTCAGATCGCTTCATGCGAAGCCAGCAACCGAAGAGCAGGTGAAGCGGTTGCTCGCAGTCGCTCCGCCCGAGGTCTTCGTGCTGCTGGACGGCCTCAAGCCATCACCCTCGCCGACGGGAATCCCTAATGAACCCTTGCACGAAAACCGAATCGTGCAAGGGTTCGTCGGCATGGTCATGGAGCGCAACAAGAGTGCCTACCGTCTCTGATAGGCATGCCGGGTCCCAGCGGGGCGCAGGTTCGCGCGCATCAACATGGAAACCGGCACCTGTTCACGGTTAAAGTCCTTGGCCCAGTTCCCCACATGGCAAATCGATGACGATTCCGTGTTGAGGACATGTTTATGCTTACTCACAGGGACGTTCCGCGGTAGCGCATTAGTAACAGAACAATTTGTGGCACTCCCGCCTTCCTCCGCTCGGCACGTGCGCCGCACCGTCGCCAGCGCGCCCCTGCCGGGTCCCAGAAATTTGTCGGGCGCCACTTTCTGCACCTACGTTGAAGGGCATGGGCAACAACGATTCCTTTCCAGCAGTATTCTCTGACCTGATGGAACTTTGGCGCAAAGCACCGTCTCCTGTTCGTTTCCCGACCGGTGACTGGACCCGAGAAGACAAGTCCCGGGCCGCCGTAGTTGCCCTAAGTTGGGGTTGGCTGGTACGCATGATCCGGAGCGCGGAGGCTGCCCTTCTTTTGCAGCAGAATGGGTTTAGGCAGGAAGCCGCTCCTCTGGAGCGCACAGCGTTGGAGCATTCGATGCGATTGCACTGGGCCATTACGGCGCGGACCACGGCCTTCGAAATCGCGCTTCGGACCAGAAGTGCGTCAATCCACAGGATGAAGAAGGCGCAATCTGATAGCTGGTCGTTCACCGACGAGCAATTGGCCACAATGGATGCGGAGGTGGATGAGGCCAGCCAGGATTTCCAGAGCCTGGATAATCTCCAGCACCTGAAGCATGTCGTTGACCAGGATCCGGCCTTGAAGGCCTCCTACATGGCTTGGCTGAAATTGTCACAGTTGTCCCACCCGACCATCGAGAGCGCGCGACCTTACTACGAGAAGATGTCGAGCGACCCTGGGTATGAACTCCATATGGAGCCGCTTCATCCGGCGGACAGCGTGGAAAGTCGCATGGCGCACGCCGTGATGTTAGGGCTGGTCGGCTACGCCTCAATTGCGGGGCTGAATGATCATTTCCTCGATGCGGTTGGTAGGCTCGCAGCCCGCTGGACCGCCTTGGTCAAGGGCGACGAACTTGGCGTTTAGCCAAGCCATGCTCAGCCGCTCCGGGTGAAACTCGGCCGAAAAATGAGCTACTCGACATGCTCGGGTTCCACGCTGATGCCCTCCGCCCATTCGGCAAGGCATCCCGTGAACGCAGAGTATCTGCCGGAACGGTGCCGAGTTCCAGATGAGTCGATCTCCTGGCAGGGGGTCCAACCATTCCACGACGATGCTGTCCACGATCGGGGTGCCGGCGGTGTCGATGGGGTTAGGCAGTGTAGCCAGAACGCTAGGATAGCGATCATGTACCTGCTGGATACGAATCGGCTTTCCCCTGGCTGGGTGACAGGGCATGGCTCATGGCTCGATGGACCGCTGTTTACATCCTCGGTGTCCGCCCAAGAGCTCCTCGGCATGCAACGGCCAGACAGGGAGACCGGATACCGCTATGCGCTGCCGGTACTCGATGAGCGCGTCACCGCCATCCGCAATGGGGCGCCACCGGAGGCGCTTGTTCGCTGGGCCATCGACCACGAGAAGCTCTCGGTCTCAAGGCACACTGATCGCTTTCCTGTACCCCGCTCGCGTCTTCGCGCTGAATCGCTCGAACTGGGGCATGTGGCCATCGCGGTCGCACATAGTGGCGGGCACGATCGCCTCCTCCGCGCCTTCGCCTCGAGAGGTCTCCGAGGCAAGACACTCAAACGAGTGCTCAGCAAATGGGAGTATCTACGCAGTGACGTTGAAGCTGTGATCCCTTTGGACGAAGAGATCGCGGCTGAGGCGGTCGTCCTCGCGAACGAGTTCATTGAGGGCGGATATCGGGTCAAGGGCACGGCGCGAAACACCATGAATGACATGTATGTGGCCGCGACGTCCCAAGTCCAAGGTATACCTCTGCTGACCGACGACGCGCAGCTGAAGCTTTTCTACCAGGAGTGTGGATGGTCGGTGACTGAGAAGGAATCGGTGTTCGTAGTTACTCCCAGCCCTCGCAGGGCAGATACTCTGATGGACCTAAAATCCCCTTCAGATTCCCGCGAATATATTAATCGACCGCCTTGGCTACGCTCGCGCGTCAATCAAAATCCACCACCGCTTCCGCGTTAAACTGTGCGGATAAGCGGCGCGGGTGGTGAGATCTAATCTTGCATGGCCGTGGGTGGTCACAGCACCAGTAGCCACCGCGAAACACCGTATGCATGCCCGAACGGCAGATGACCTCGGCATTGAACCCGTGCTGGTCGAACATGTTGTCTTCGGAGTAGACCGGCCCCGAGTTTCTTCTCTGGGACAGGAGTACACCCGCTTAGCTGGGCCAGTAGGATGAGGCGCGTGGATCAGAATAATTTTGCTTCCTTTAGGTTGGAATCTGGGAACGGGGCACTGTCCTCTGATCCTCGATACCTCCACCTCGATTGGCCGTTGGCCTGGGAGTACGATGGCGAACTCTACGACTTCGCCGGCCTCACAATGCACCTCTGGCGTGCCTCCAGCTACATGATGGGCGAGGCGATCAAGAGGGCCCAGGAAAAGACAACCGCTGGGAACCTCATTTCGGCCGTGTCATGTGGCACCGCTGTCGAGCTCCTGACCAAGGCATTCCTTGCGTACGTCAACCCGGGGCTAGTGGCCGCGGACACCATCTCGACGCTCCTTCTCTCCGGAGAGGTTGAATACCTTCCGCAGCACCCCAAGCTGAGGACACGAATGGGCGCGGATGTCCTGTCGAGCGCCCGCTCGATGATTGAGGCAAAAACCTCGACCTCGCCATGGACGCAGCTGCAGCAGGAACTCGTGTTGGAGGCGCGAAATTCCGCAGCCCACTTGGGACTTCTTAGGAAGGATGGAGCAGACTTCATGTCAGCAGGCATCGTGATAATCGAGGCTCTGCTCCCTCACACGGAGCAATACAACGTGGATTATTGGACCCACGGAGCCCAATAGAGCAGTGAGAAGAGAAGGCGCTCACTGCACTCATTTAATCGGCTCAATCGGTTCGCGCAGCTGGGTAAGGGGGCTTACGGCAAACGAGCAGAAATGCGTAGCCCTGGAGTCCAAGAAGTGCTGCGCAGAGTTTTACGTGGGCGTCTGATCTGCGGGACTTTCCGTTTGCCCCTGGCCGCTACTTCGTCTCGTTGGGGTGACTGGTGTGGATCTGCTCCAGGTAAACCACCTGCCCCTCGACGTAGAACCAGATGCGAGCACCACCCTTCAGGGTCGGTTTGTGCTGCCAGCGGTCATGCTGGGAGCCGTTTCGACTCACCTGAGCCAGGTCACCCTTCAGCTGGTAGTTGGTGGGTGTTGCAAGCTCAGGCGTCCGGGTCAGGAAGTCCCACGCATCGACCAGCGGGTTTTTGGTCGTAGCCACCAGGTCAGTCCAGCCCTTGCGTGCCTGGACTGATGCAAACCGGATGTCGTATTCACTCTTCTTCGTCGGCCGCTCAACCTTCAGCTCCTTCGCCATGCGCTATGGGCGCTCGACAGTTTCGGCTTCGTCGAGCCATTCAACCGGCTCCTTGCCCAGGCCGGCGGCGATAGCGGTGGCAGTTTCGCGCCAGGAGGTGAGTTCTGCGACGGCCAAGTGGGGCTGATGTGTGGCAAAAGATGCACGAGCCGCCGCCAGCACAGCAGTCGCGCAGGCTTCCTGGTCAGCCAGGTTGAGGGCCAACATCCACGGGAACCGGTCGCTCATACGACTGGCGAGGGTCCCATCGGTGCTCGTTGAGACGGCAACCAGCTGTGCCGCCAACTCCAGCAGCGCATCTCGCGCTTTGTCGGCGCTCTCGGACATCAGCACCAAGGATTCGCCGTCGCGGCGGGTGACCTGGATAGGGTGATCGGTCGCTGCCGCAAAGACATCAAGGGGTGCGCGGCTCAGGTCAGAAGACTTGAATGTCGTTTTCGATAAGGTGGCTGCGCTCATGCAACAACAGTAGCTCAGAACGTGTTCTGAAGTCCAGTGGAGGAGCAACCTGATGTAGGACGGTTAGCGGGGCGGGGTGGGTCCCGCGAGGCCCATCGGGCCAGCGGCCAACTGTGCTCTTCGCGGACAACATGGGCTGCGTGGAGCAGACGGTCGAGGGCCAGACCACGGGACGCCGTGGCTAGGGCTCGTTCCTGAAAGCCTGCGACCAGATGCCCTTAATGACACAGCGGCTTGGGTGGGGTTGGTCTTCCCTCGGCTAGGTCAGAGAACCACACCATAACCGACATTATGATGTGGGTTGGAAAGTGAAGCCGTTGTCGCCACGTCTCAGTTTCGCCGGTCCAAGGAACGGACCGATGTAAGTGACGAACTTGTCCCAACAGCTTCGGCCCCTGTCTTGCCGCCCGTCCGAAGGACGATGATCAATGGTCAAGGGACGATATAGCAGGGCGGCGGTGACGCGCTCCGATTCCGGCTACTTCGCGGAAGTCGATGGGCTGCTGGCGGGAGCGGAAGAATGGCCTGTCGGAGAGGACGAGGCGATCGGAGCTGAGGGGAACGCGATCAGCCATGCCCCTTCCCGGAAGACCAGGCTGTTGACTTCTTCCGCCAACGCTGCTGAGTTGGCCAGCTCTTTGTCCCCGGACTTCACCGAAATCGCCGCCACTGGAACTGTCGCTGTGCGCTCTTTCACGACAATTTGGGATGCATCAACTTCAATGGACAGCTTTGCTGCGGGATCCAAAACCTTCACCAAGGCAAAGTCTGCCATGGCCGTGGCGACGTCATCGGACCCGGCCGTGGGATCGGTATACCGCAGGGCTTCGGAAAAGGTCTCATCATCAGCGTTATCCGGCAGATCCGCCGCAATCTCATCAGACGTGGTTGCCTCAAAGAACTTCTCAATGGTTTTTGCAGCTTCTGCGGGGCTCGATAGTGGTTCTGCAGTTGTCGTCAGTTCTGTCTGAGCCGACTCATTGCCAGCGCAACTGGTGGTGTTGAGCAGCAACCCTGAGGAGAGGACAAGCATGCCCAGGATCTTTGTTTTCTTCATATCAGGGTCTTCCACTGGGCTGATTATTGGTGTGATCTCAAAAGTTACGCGACGTCAGCAACACTTAACAAATCGCCGTTCCATGCTTCGTGGATCAACCCGAGCATCATGTGTGATGGAATTGTGCAGGGCCGCGGCGATACTTGATATTTTCAACTCCTAAAAATCCTCGAAGATTCTGCGTCGCGGGATCATCAGGTTGCTCTGGCTGGCACTATAGACAGTCGAACAATGACTCAAACAGCCCTGGGGGGACATTCATGTCGAGAAAAGATAAGCACCAGGTCCGAGGGTGCGGTGCTACACGACTAACCAGGGGTCCCCTTTCCATGAACAGGTTTATGAAAAATTTCGTTTCCGCTTTAGTTTCGCTGGCGCTCTTGGGCTCAACATTGCTCCTTGGGGCGGCCCCCGCCGACGCTAGGACCGTATGTTCTAACGGTGTGGGTGACCTTCCCGGCGTTTGCTACGAGGTTCCCGATGATGTAGGAAACGGCGGTTCCACCACCGTGGATCTCGGAGGATCTCCCATCCCGGGTGGCGCATATACACCCCCGGTCAACAACAACGGCGGTGCTTACACACCTCCATGCTATGGCTGCGGCACCGGCGGCGGATACGTTCCTCCAGCTCCTGTGCAGAATCAGCCCGCCACCGGTGGCGGATACCAACCGCCGGTGAACAACGGCGGCGGGTACGAGGCTCCGATACACAACGGTTTCAGCGTGCCTTCAGGCGGCGGTTATGTCGCCGCCCCGGGCGTCGGCGCTTCCGCCGATGACGGCGCTCAGGGATTTGCCCCGGAACCTCCGGAGGCTACGTCGATTGAGGATCAGGCCGCTGCGGACAATGCTGGTCAGGCACGGGCTACTGCCGAGAAGGCCAGCGCCCGTGAATCCATCAAAGCCGCCGCATACAAGGCTGCTTCCTTGAGGACCATCAAGCTAGCTGCCGAACAGGCCATAGAGAACCGCTGATTCCCTAGAAAGCTGCTGACAGCACCGATCAGCGTTTGGCAACTCTGTTGAAGCCGAACGCGCCAGCGAGGCACAAAGCTAATATCTGGTTGCCTTACCCTTGGCGTTGCGCCTTGCCACAGTGTGTGAAGCTAGGACGCATGGCTGACATGGTGCGGGTTGGTGGGGTCGAGCGACCCTGCGATGAGGTTCTGGAATACGCGGGGGATTACCTCAGCGGAAACGGCAAATGGGCCTACCCGGCGTACGACTCCTACCTTGGAGCACCGGGCGGGATGGTGGGTGACGCAGATTTGTTGGCCGTTTGTCTACTAAACGCTGGCCAGCAGATGATTCCCGCCTACTACGGCCTGCAGCGCCTAGTCGAGGCCATGAACGAGGCGCTTAGGCATCCCGACTTAGTCGGCGACTTTGCAGATGCCGGCCCCGAGACCCTCAGCGTAGTCGCAGACATGTTTGGCATCCTGGACAAACACCCCACGCCCCACGTCCGTAAGACAAAGCTCATGAAGGTACTGCATCGAAAACGTCCGGAACTCATTCCCTTGTTCGATGAAAACATTCGTCGCTGCTACAGCGAGCTTGGTTCTCGGCCCGTACCAGCAGTAAATGGGCGCTTGCACCGAGACTTTGCCATGGCCTGGTTACCGGTTCTGCAGAGGGACCTGTGTGAGCAGCGGGGATTTTGGGACGAGATCGTAAGCATGGCAGACCCAGCGGTGCCGATTACGCCATTGCGTGCTATGGACATCGTTGGATGGCACATGGGGCGTCGGCCACGGTAAAGGGGCAAACCCGCTGCCCCTTCCCCTTAAGCCAATAGGTGCTAGTTCAAGGCCGGGACGATCAGGCGAGCTGGTCCAAGCGTTCCCAGAACGCACGCCGCAGTTCCTTGCGTATCCCCTGATAATCGGTCTTCTGCTCACCGATCTTCGATGCACAGTCCTTCAAAAGCACACGGTCGATTTCCGGGGGAAGGATAGGGCGTTCAGCCACCAACTCCCGCAATGCAATTTGGGTGGTGTTGTTGTACCAGGACTCTGCTACCGCAAAACCCACGTCGTAGGCTGCACCCATCGCTGAATCCTCATAACCGGCCCCCGTGCCACTCCGTCCGGAGCTGTATACCAATTCCGGACTGTCCGGCCGCGGTGCTCGGAAAGAGGGAACGGAAGCAGTCGGGTGCACTGCCGCGGTGGGCTTGGGCTTCTGCGCTGCACTGTTTACAGCCACTGCGCCAGCGACTGCCTTCACCGAGGGCGGCGCTGGAAGTGCCGGCGCCGCGGAGGTTACCGGGCTCAGCGGTGAAGCTTTCTCCTGTTTGGAGAAACACTTCCGCACCAGGTCCGCAGGCAAAGTGATGATGCTGTCCACACGCAGGGCCAAGTGTTCCGCAACAGAGGTCACACCAAGCCGATGGCTTGAGTCTTCAAAGCCGACGAGGACGACCTTGACTCCGAAGTCCTGGGCGGCTTCTACAGCCTCCGCCAAATCATCGTCTCCTGAGAGGAGGAACACGGTGTTCACACCTCTGTTCCGAGCAATCCCCACCAAGTCGAGTCCGAGCTTCAGATCCACACCTTTCTGAGTACCGTCTACAGACATGCGTCCCAACCGAACCTTCACACCCGAGATCATGCCTATGCGTTTGTGTTGCTCAGTGAATAGAGCGTCCTTAGAAGCGTCGTACCAGTAGGTGCGGAGCGTGGGTAAGCCACTGAATTCCTGCGTGCACTTTCGGATACCCTCGATGAGGGGCTCGAAATTCACGGTCGTTGCGGAGCGGAGCGAGGTCCCAGCCGTCTGCATGCCGCCGACTGCCAACAGGAATCCTGCGTCGATGAAGATCGCCTGCTGATCCATAGAGGAAACCCTTACTATCGTTTTGGTTATCGGGAGCGATGTAGCCAGGGTTCATGGATTCAGAGGAACCGGTACGCAAAGCGAAGTACTAATATGTCACCTATGCCCGGGAGGCGGTAATGGCGATAACAGCAGCGGAGGCCAGACGTGATCTGACCCGTCTCGTCGAACAGGTCAACCTGGACCGGATAGACATCGAGATCGTGGCCAAGCGTGGGTCAGCAGTATTGATGTCCAAAGATACGTACGACTCCTTGATGGAAACAAACTATCTGCTTAGCTCGCCCCGAAATGCGCAGCGACTCCTAGCGTCACTCGCATCTGTACGGAAAGGCGACGCTGCAGAGCGGCAGTTGTCAGAGCAGTAAGCGACATTTATTTAGGCCATTTGTCCAGCCGGCCGCGGTCTGCCTAAGTCCTTTCGTGCGGGCACGTCGGCCGCCCGAAACTCGCTGGACCTCGGAGAAACTCCCGGCGAAGGTTTCTAGGTCCTGCTGACACGCAGATCAGGAGTTGCTCAGAAAGCTTCTTTGTCGTCAGGGAAACCGCCGGAGGACCCTATGAGTACTATTGCGTCTTGCCGTCCCATCGGGTTTTATGTCCCCGGTATAGCAAAACACCGCAGGTGGGGGGACATAAATGAAGTTTGATGTAAGCGGGCAGCGCACTGCCCCCGTACCCGGCGCCACGCCCGGTGGTACCGCGGACGGAAACTTCGATGTTGCCCCTGACGCGATAATTGCGATTCTGAACGACGTCCAGGCCATGGCAACAGAGTTCAACGACCTGCTCATGGTGGCGGACGCCAACATGGTGAACCTTGCCGATGCTTGTAAGGCGCCACCCATCACCACCGAACTGAGTACTTTCTCCAACTTCATGCTTAAGCGGCCCATACGTTCCGCCGGCGGGCGGACGATGGTCGCGGTGAACGCGGTGGCAGAGGCCACCATGGCGCTGGTCCAGGGCGATCACGAAATGAGTGATACGGCCCGGGAATCGGCGGCCATGGCCGCCCAGCAACATGTGGACGATGCTCCCGGTGCAGCGGACGGGCCGCGTTATGTTGGCCGCGGACCTGCTCAGGCTTTCTGATGGATTTTGGCATAGGAGCATTTGAACAGCGACTGCCAGATGGTGAGGAGATCCGAACGCATGCCGCAGAGACCGCCGCCATCGGAGAGCGGGTGCATGAACTCATGGACTCGCTCTGGGAGACCTGGCTGAGGCTCACGGCACCGGGAACCTATGACGTGTCCGGTAACGAGAAAGTCTTCACTGCGTTGGACAGTTCCCGCACCGCGGCAGAAGACCTCTCAATCCACAGCACGCAGATAGATACTCTGATGCGGACCTATGCCGACTCCGTCGACCTGCTTAAGGTCCGCATGGGGTGGGTCAAAGAGCGAATCACAGCATTCAACCGGGATTACCCGGAATCCGAACAGGAGGAATGGGATAACGACGAGGACACAGTTCACGCACGCAACGAACTGGCGTCGGACGTCGGACACCTCCATCAAGACCTGGACGAAGCCCAGCGGGAGACCGCTGCCCGAATCGCCAGCATCACCGGATCCGGACGGGTCTATGAAGAATTCGATGAATGGGACCCAGAGTACCAAGCACGAAGTCGCCCTGAGTCCATTATTTACGGTTACGACTCCGACGTATACGCTGGGCAGCTTTCCGGATACCTCTCCAGAGACCTTCCCTGGTACAGCGACACCTGGAACATTATTCGCGACACGCCACAAGGATTCCATATGGCCGCCTGGGAGTTCGTCACCGGCCTCGGGGTTCTTATTGGTTTCCAAGGGTGGGGTAACGCCGGTACTGCATGGAAGAACATGCACCGAATGGGTGAAACCGTCTTTATCGTGGTCAGCCCAGAGGCTGCAGACCCTCATCGAACCTCCGAAGTATTGGATGAATGGGCTAGCATCGGTTCTACTCTTATCCGGTATGACCAGTGGAATTCGGACCGGCCGGGCCTCGCATTGGGTGGGAACCTTTTCGATATCGCGAGCCTCCTTGTCGGTGGCACAGGTATTGTCACCGCTCCTGTCAAGGTCGGGACCAAGGCAGGGACTGTTGCCGAGCACCTAACTGCTGCAGGAACCAAGGCTGCCACTCTGGCTGAACATCTGGGCAAGCTGGTCCCGTCTTCGGGTGGACACGGGGGCTTTGGCAGCCTTACCCCTGCCCTACCCGACGGACGTCTTCCCGTCCAGCCACAGGAGCTGAAGCTGCCGGACAACGCCATGTTCCGCGAAGGAAAAGGCGGTGGCGGAAAGGTCTTCCCTGACTCCTATAGCCCGGACAGCGGGCGGGATCCGGCAGTCCAGCCACAGGTCGGGGACAGCGATGGCGGTAATGGCTACTTCAAGGACGTGGGGCGCAGCTTGCACGGGGCCCCGGAACAACAGTACTTCTCCGGCATTGATCGGGTCGACTCAGGACATGCCCGCGAATACATCCTCAAGGACGAGGACGGCAATGAGGTCAGTTTCGACGGCCATGGCTGGATCGGTGATCCTCCGAAGGAGTACTTTCCAGAGATCAAGGGTCATTACGACTGGATGTGGCCGGAGAAAAAGAACGAGGAGTTTACCCGCTGGGCGCGAGAGCTGCGGAGTCAGCATGACGCCCTCATGAATTCCGGTACACCCGGTTATATCCACGAAATGATATTTACCGAGAAATCGGTCATGGATGAATTCATGGCTTTCCTCCCGCCAGACCATCCTGCTCGCGCCAACTTGATCTTCACTCACAAGCCCATGCCATGACTGGCACAACGCTGATAGGTTGAAACCATGAAACAGACCGTAATCGATTTGTTTCCTCCGGAGGATGAGTACGCATACTTCATGCTGGTGTGGGGAAGCCGCGCTGAGACTCCGCAAGAACTCGCAGCTCGCCAGTGGGCCACCATGCGGGCCCTGGACGCGGTCGTGCCCGCCGGCGACCCTCGGTATCCGGCTCCGAAATGGGTTGATCCCAACGAAGACCTCTACAGCCGATACCGGCCCCCAACGCCTGACTCTCTGGAAGAGCTGCAAGAGCAGGTTGCCCGAAACGCACAGGTCCATGAGGACGGCACTGTTCAGGGTCGCGCTCCACTGACGGCATTCCTAGCTCCTGACGGGGAACATGGAACCATAGTGTCCATCGAGGGAGCCGCGGGCCATAGGAAGACTGCCTCGGGCAACGATGTCATGATTCGTTTCCAGCCTGACTTCCCCATCGGTGATTCACATGACGCAGCAGATCTGTTTCGCAAGTTGGTGGGTATATGGCAACCAGATTGGGCCAGATTCGGAACACTCAGAACATCCCAACAGGTTGAGGACTACGCGAAATCCTATGCCAGCTACCTCTCATGGGTTGCCCAACCAAGCATGGGTGTGCCCCCTGCCCTACAGTCAGCTATCGCCGAGCCTTTCGGCGATGGAACCCTGCTCGCGGTCAAAGACTGGAGTATTGACGGGGTACGCAATCTGCATGAGGAGCTCTTGGCCGCTGGCGTACCAGGAAAGGTAGCGGACAACCGTGAACCTCAAGTCGTTCCGCAGTTCCCATCAGACTTATCCTGAGCCATGGCTCGACGGCAATGAGGTACGCACCTACCGGCTGCCACCGGGGCCAGCATCGCCTCGTATGTGGTCTCCGTCTGCCTGTGACACACGTGCCGGCAGCAAGCGGCAGCCGACGCCCCCGGCTGCTAGCAGCTGTATGCGGATCCTGAGTAATGCTTAGTTTCTTCGTGAACTTGAAACCAGGTCGACAGGGTTCAACTTGTACGCCGCTACGGTGTGACCGCTGGCGCGATATTCCGAGGCCGACGGCGGGACCATGAACGTGTTGTAGGCCGCCATATCGCTGCGATGAGCGACGTAAACGCGTGTCCATTCGCCGGATTCGCCGGTGATTGCAGACAGCTGACGGGCAAATAGTCCGCTTTGGCGGAGCTGCACGCCTTCGACCGCTTGCGCGTGAACCCAGTCACGATAGCGCTCGTATATGAAGCTAAAAGTCACGAATGGTGCAAAGTCCTGAACATGGGCCTGCCAAAACAGTCGGACGTTCTCGTCAATAGGTACCCGACAGGATGGTAGACGTTCCGGTATGGCATTCATACGATCGGGGGGTGCCGAAGGACTCGTCGTTGTGTGATTGCCCTCTTTCACGTCTTTGTCCGTACGGCAGCACGGGATGAGTCTCACGCCGGCGGAGCGTACGAAGTACCTGAACGTTCTGACCGTCCAGCCCTCATCCAGGAGCTCCAGAACGCTGTCGGCGGCTCTTGGATGGATGGACGCTGCGATGATCATTAGTGCCGGAAAATCCTTCAGGGTTTCTGGCAGCGGACGTCCGAAGCGTTGTTGGAAAGCCACCGGCAAGTCGATCTCCAGATCACCGTCAGCGACGATCTGGATCAATTCGTCTCTGTTCATCCGCTTGATTGAGCGGCGGTAGCCAAGAACCTGAGCAATGACGGAGGGGGATGCTTCGTTCAGCTTCAGCTCGACGATGTGTATTACGCCGGCAGAGTCGATCGCGAGCAGGTCAATTAGCCCACCGCCCACCTTCACTTGTCGTCCGATGATCAATAAATCCTGCACGATAAGAGAAAGATGGTCCTCCAGATAGTCCTCCAGCTCCTTCTCAAGCCGGAATCCGCGCAGTTTCGTCAGTTTGGTCATCGCCTATCGTCCTATCCTTCGTGTAGTGCCTGCCCTGTTGATGTGTGTAGCTGGAGAAATCTGCCCGGATAGGCCAGTATCCGGCGCGATTCAGGTAAACCTTTTGACTTGCAGATCCGCAAGCTCACACACAAGGGGGGAGGTCTGACGGCCGAGCTCCTGATCCAGGACGGCTTTCAGGCGAGCAGCGAGGACCTCTCGGTAGAGAGAACCGTAACCTTCCCTAATATGCTTTGGACGCTCCGACCGAGAATTGTCATCGGACGCAGAAACTGTGCTGCGTTCAATGAGGAGTCGGCGTATCGCCGAGTCCCTCATCTGGGTGCCGGTCGTTTTCCAGGCTGTGTCAAGAAGGGCCTTCTCCTCATTGTTGGCGGCACCGCTCTGAGCAAGCACGGTCAGCATGGCGGCACCATATCCAAACTTGCGGTCGCTAGGGGAAGCCATCGCTTCAAAGGCCCACATGGCACGGGTCCACCATTCCCTATTGGAATAGAAGTTTCTCTGACCCCAGAACGAGGGCACTATCCGGTTCATGTTCACATCGCTTTTCATGCATCACCTCGAATCAGCAGTAAGTCATTCAATGCGGAGGTCCCGGTGTGTAATCCTGACGCCGTACTCGGCGTCTAATATCGGGGTACCTAAATAATAATCTAACGGCACGAGTTTTGCGAACCAATAGAAATGGGAAAAGTGGGCATATCTCGCACCTCAAAAATCTATTGATAAATGAGGATAAAATGCATGTTTGGCTATATTGACTAAGTGCGCCGGCCGTCGTTTGCTGGGGCCGGGAGCTTCGAAGGGAAGCCCAGGTGATGAGCATCCTGTCAGGGCAAACGAGCGTCGTCCGCGCACCCCGTGCACTCCTCGCATTAGCGCTACCTCATCCACCCCCTGTCCTCTCCGAACCCAGTTCCCCAAGCCGGAGGGAACGCCTTACACAAACGGCTGCCCCACCAATTTCGCCTCGCGGTTCCGCGGTGTCAGCCATCCTGGTCGCGCACCCTTGACGACCAAACCATCGATCCCGGAAGGAGGTGAGGCCGGTGTGTTCGTTGCTAATGGGTGAAGCTCAGCGGGGACTTAGGCGGAAGCCACATCACGGATCCCAGCGATGGTTCTTCAGCCCTCGTTTTCTTGCTTTCTGACGGACATCCAAATAAATGACTGACCGGAACCAGCCCGGTTCTGGGCCGGTTCCGGTCCAGAACCGGGATATCGATAGAGGCCACTCCTGCACTGTGTCCAATTCTGGGCCAGACATGGGTCAGACGTGGGCCATTGCCAGGCCACGAGAGTGCTGTTGATCGCGCTGGGGCAGATTAGGGTCCGATCCGTCCGGATCATGCCCAGATCTGGCCCAAAAGGGGCCCGGTACCCTTGAAAGCCCGCAAGTAACCAAGAAATCACTCAAAAACACCAGTTGCCGCCCTTGACGGGACAGTTTTAGACCATAATCGGGCCAGCTTTGTACACAACGCTGCAGCCTTAGGGCCGCATTTTTACCATCCCGGCGCCCGGGGGTGCCACGTCAGGGCAGAAGGCAAGCTGCCAGGAATGTGGACGGGTGGAGCGGGTGTCGATTCGAGGTCCGGAACGGATCCGCTGAGGCCGCCGGCTACCTCCCTTCGGGAAGAATCCACAGAGTCCGTCGGCGATCCTGGAACGACGTTCTGCAGTGCCTCCGGAACCGGCCGCGGCCGGCTGAGCGGTTCGTTGCGGCCACGGTGAACCTGTGGCCACGTGCGCTGAAACAGGAGCTGTGACAGCCGCTGCAGCGGCTACGTTTCGAGCACGCCGGCTGTTGCCGGAGAGGTCGTCGACTTGCAAACCTATCCCAGGACAAGCTTTCAACCGCTGCTGGGCAGCGCCTTCTTCGACCTCTCGGAATCGTCTTCGTTCCTCAGCAGTCGCCGTGGTGCCACCTCGTACGGGATCGCTGCTCCTGCGTCACAGCGCCCTGTCGGTGTGAGAAATGAAGACGCTGACTACGTCTCCTTTTGGGCATGAACACGGTGCCGCCCCTTCGGCGGACCCCGTTGCGCTGCTTCGCAGCACCGCTTTCCACCGGGTGCCACGCACCCCAAAACCCGGTGGAAAGCCAACAGCCCAAAACCCGCGGAAAGTAGCACCACTCCAACCCGACCTTCCACCAGTGGAAACCATAAATGGCCGGGTTGAAAGCCAGCGGTGGAAGCTACTTTCCAAGTGAATGTCACGCTCCGTCTGCTTCCTACCGGGTGCCATGCACCTGAGGACCCGGTAGGAAGCAAAAGACCCGAAACCCGCGGAAACTAGCGCCACCTTTACCCTCCCTCCTACGAGTAGGAACCATAAATGGTCGGGTAGGAAACAGGGTGGTAGGCGCTACTTTCCTCTGGTGAACCAACAGAAACCCTCTCGATCTTCCGCTAAAGCTCCAGATACGAGAGATAAAGGCAAAGGGCATAAGCGGCGATGGCACCTCGCTGCGCTCGGTGGTCGGCGCCGCCGACATCGCTTCGGTCGCTGTGCTCCCTCACCCTCCGCTGCGCTCCGGGCCCCTACTGCGTTCGCTGGCGCTCTCTTGCCCCGCCAATGCTGCGCATCGTCGGGGTGCCCCTGGAACCATCGCTGACGCGAGTGGCCCCAGATCCCACTCGGGCTGCCGCCCGTCGTGGACAGAGACCCCTGCGACGTTGTCGCGGTGTCTCTGAGACAAGCAGAAGAGAACCCGCGGCCCTGGCGAAAAGTGCTGTCTGGAGGGTGCCGCGGGGCACCGGTCGGCTACCGCCGACCCGGGGGTGATGACAACGCCATGCGGCAACCGACGGCTTCCGCCGGCGCGAAGCGCTAAGGAAATTCCGGAGAAGTGGATCAGGCGCCCTGGTTGCACCTTCTGAGGTCACTGTCACAGCTGAGCAGCTCGCGATCTGATGAACGCCACCCAGGTGCCATACGTGCAGGACCCGTCACCGGATCCCGACCTCAGTTTTTCGCATATTTCCGAAATGGTTAGGCAGAAGATCCGGGGACCAACATCGCGGAGAACCACAGCCGGACACAAGAACATGGTTCAGCGGTGGGAACAAAGTGGGAACAAACCATCTTTCGAAGATCGAACATTCTAGAGAGGCAGCTGGAGGCACTGGGGACGAGACTCAAGCCTTGGGCAGGACCCGCACAGTCTCCGCTACGGTCACCCGACCTACTCGGCGCCCCTTCCCGACTGGACAAATAGAAACGCTCATCAGAAAGTTCACGACCGCCCGGCGACGAGCGAGGGTAGTGGACTCCCACCAAGCTCGGACGTCCTCGACACCGACCAGGTCGGCAAAGGGGCTCCGGCTGGTGACGCGCGTGATTTCCTCGTCGAGTGTCCTCAGCTGGTCTTCTAGATCATTAAGTCGATCCTCTGCGTCCGCGAGACGGGCAGGGTCGTCGTCGATGAGGGAGAAGACGTTTTTTCTGCTCGCTCGGAGCGCATCGCGGCGGTTATGCAGCGCGGAAATATCTGCCCCGTTGGGCTCAGGCGCGAGTAGGGCCGCTGCATCGGCCTCCGACAGGCGGGCAATGCACAACGCTGCGACATAGTCGTCGATGACGTCCCCGTTCCGCATGAAGTGACCGTTTACGCAGCGGTAGGTGTGGTAGCGCTGGCTGGGAGCGGTTCCGCTGCCGTCCTTTCGGGCTGTTGGATGCGTCTCTCCACGCGCTGAACGAACGGGCTCGCTACAGACGGAACAAGTGGCCAGGCCGGAGAGCAGCCATCTACGGGCGGTGCCATTGTGATTAGGTTTGACACCGACCAGGCGGCCGCGTGCGGTGATCAACTGTTCGACTTCCACAATCGCCTCCCAAGCACCAGGAGTGCACGCCCCCAGGTCGATCTGTGCCAGGGAATGCTTGCCGGAGGGCTGGGCCGGCGGCAACAGCGCTGCATAGAACGGGTTCATGAGGATCCGGCGCACATTGTCCGAGCGCCACCGTGCGCCTTTGCGCGTTGAACTGCCAGCGTCGTTGAGGTCTCGAGCTATTTGTCCGAGCGACGCACCTACGAGAAACTCAGTGAAAATCTTTCGGACGTCCGAGGCTTCGGCTTCATCTACAACGTAGCGAGTGTTTGCCAGACCTCGGGCGGATGCGGGCACCCATCGGTATCCGTGAGGCGTCTTGCCTGCGCCCGGATGGCCTTCCTTGCGGCGCTCTGCGGCGTAACGAGCTGCGCGCGCCGCCTTGATTTTGACCTCGCGCTCGGCGAGGAGCACGAGCTGTTTAAGCATGAAGTCATCGACGTCGGTGTCGATGCCCTCACGGATCACCACGACGCGGATATCACGGCGGGGCGGGCACACGTCGAGCACATCAGTGAGGCTTCGGGTCAGCCGCGACGTTTCCGTGACTAGCAATAGGTCAAACGTACCGGCATCGAACTCACGCAGCATCTTGTACCAGTCGGTCTTCGGGCCCCGGGCCTTGCTGGCGCCGGTATCGTTATCCCGGAACTCAGCCACCACCTGCCAGCCCCGCCGGGCGGCCTCCGCCCGGCAATCATCGAGTTGCTGGACGATGCCCTGGTCAACGTCCTCCGACTGACGGGCGTATATGGCAATGCGGGGCTGAGGCGTCGCGATGCGAGACATGCGTCACAGCCTAACCTAAAGTATGTTTCCCTGAACGCACAGCGGCTGCGGTTGCTTTTGCCGGGCTGCTGGCGGTTGTACTCGGCAGCGACGAAGTGCGGTCCATGCTGGTCTCGCTGATCCGGTCCGCACTGACCCTTGGGTGAGGACAGGTGTGAGGACTTGGGTGAGGACAGGCGTGAGGGCAAGGATGCGGGCCAGGGCTGCGGAACCAGACCGGGCTGCGGAACCAGACCGGGCCGCGGGAGGCCGGGTACTAGGCGACCGTGGCGCAGTGACGGCAGAGTTTGCGGTGGCGTTGCCGGCAATCGTGCTGGTACTGGCCGCCGGGCTGACCGGAATCGCAGCGGGTGTGACGCAGCTGCGGTTGGAGGAGGCGGCCCGGGCAGCGGCTCGGGAGGTGATGCGGGCAGACAGCTCCGCTGCCCAGGCAGCGGCGGCGAGGGTGGCCGGTCCGTCGGCGGAACTGGTCCTGTCCGGGGAAGGACCGTGGATCACGGTGGAAGTGCGCAGCGCCCTGTCCTTGCCCTTGCTGAACATGCTGCCGCTGGAGCTCTCCGCAGATGCTTTGGCCTTTCCCGGGGATGGAGGCCTGCCCGATGGGGTTCCGCGCTGAGACCCCGGAGAAAGCCGGAGAAGCAGACGTCCGGGACAGGGGAGCGGGAACCGTCGCTTCCATTGGGATCTGTCTGGTGCTGGTGGGGGCTGCCGTGTTCGGCCTGGTTATGGTTCAGGTCTCGGTGGCGGCCATCCGGGCCGGTGCAGCAGCCGACCTGGCCGCGCTCGCCGGTGCCGACGCACTCCGCGGGCTGGGCCCTCCGGGACCCGTCGGCGCGGGAGCCAGCGAAGACGCCTGCGAGGTAGCGCGGGGCGTGGCGGCCCGGAACAACGCGCGGCTCGCCGACTGCAGGGCCGATGCCGGCCGGGGCACGGTCACAGTGCGGGCAGAGGTGCTGGTGCCCGCACTTCCAGTCCCGGCAGCGGCCGCCGCACGCGCAGGGCCGCCGGAATGAGGGCAGCAGGCGTCTTGGTGCAGCCTCCAAGGATGCCGGGCTCCGGTAAGCGTCCCCCTCGCCCACACCAAGGGAGCGTCCCCTGCACCCGAGGGGTAGCGCCCCTGTCCCTCCGGCTAACTCAGCGCGAGCGCCTCGTCCGGGGCATGTTTCAGCAGAACGTCCAGGAGCGTGACTGCGCCCTTCTTGTCCAGTGGGTTGTTCTTGTTGCCGCACTTGGGGGACTGCACGCAGGACGGGCAGCCGCCCTCGCACTCGCAGGCCCGGATGGCGTCCCGGGTCGCCGCCAGCCAGATCCGGGCGGCGTCGTAACCGCGTTCGGCGAAACCGGCTCCGCCGGGGTGGCCGTCATAGACAAAGATGGTGGGTTTCTCCGTATCGGCGTGCAACGCGGTGGACACCCCGCCAATGTCCCAGCGGTCGCTGGTGGCCACCAGCGGCAGCATCCCGATAGAAGCGTGCTCGGCGGCGTGCAGCGAGCCGGGGAAGTCAGCAGCAGCCAGTCCGGCCTCCAGCAGGAAGCGTTCATCAATGACGAACCACACGGCCTTGGTGAACAATTCCTTTGCTTCCAGCTCCAGCGGCTCCTCGCCCAGGATTTCGTTCGAAATCAGGGCCTTGCGCTGGTAGGAAACCACCTGCGTGGTCACCTTCACCGTCCCGAAGCAGACCTGGATGCCGTTCCACTCCTCGGTGCGCTCCGTCTCCAGCACCTCAACTTGGGTGATGTCCCGGGCCTGGGTGTAGAACTCCGGGTTGGTGCGGGTAACCATGGCGCAGTGGTCGGCCTCGTTGAGCTCGTCCACCAGGAAGGTAGTGCCCTGATGGACGTAAATCGCCCCGGTGTGGGCCTGGTACTGCGCCTGCGGGGAATCCATGGTGCCCAGCAGGGTGCCGGTTTCGGACTCCACAATGTTGATCGGCCCGCCGCCGGCAGCACGCAGGTTCACCATGGATGCCGCGCTCTCCGGATGCGTCCAGAACCAGCCCGAGGGTCGTTTCCGCAGATACCCCTGGCCCACCAGCTGCTCCAGCAGCCCGGCGGCGGTGGGACCGAAGAGCTCCCGTTCGTCCGGGGTCAGCGGCAGCTCCGCAGCCGCCGCGCACAGGTGCGGGCCAAGCACATACGGGTTGGACGGGTCGAAGACAGTGGCTTCCACGGAAATATCGAAAATAGCTTCCGGATGGTGCACCAGATAGGTGTCCAGCGGGTCGTCGCTGGCGACAAAGGCCGCCAGCGCGTCCTGCCCCGAGCGCCCGGCCCGCCCGATCTGCTGGAAGAGGGAGGCCCGGGTTCCCGGCCAGCCCGCCACGAGCACGGCGTCGAGCCCGGAAATGTCGATCCCCAGTTCCAGGGCCGAGGTGCTGGCGATACCCAGCAGCTCCCCGCTGCGCAGCCGCCGCTCCAGCTCGCGCCGTTCCTCCGGCAGGTAGCCGGAGCGGTAAGCCGCGACCCGTCCCGGCAGCGACGGGTGCACCTCGTCCAGCAGCCGCCGGGTGATGGTGGAAATGGTCTCGGCGCCGCGGCGCGATTTGATGAAGGCAATGGTCCGCACCTGCGCGGAAACCAGGTTCGCCAGCAGGTCCGCAGTCTCGGCCACCACGGTCCGGCGGGACCGGGCGCCGTTTTCGCCCTTCAGCTCGGTGAGCTGCGGTTCCCACAGAGCCACCGTGGTGGACCCGTGCGGGGAGCGGTCCTCGGTGACCGCCGTGACCGGGGCGCCGATCAGCCGGCTGAAGGACTGCTCAGGGTCCGCGGAAGTGGCGGAAGCACCGATAAAGACCGGGTTGGAACCGTAGTACCGGCAGATCCGCCGCAGCCGGCGCATCAGGTTCGCCACGTTGGAGCCGAACACGCCGCGGTAGCTGTGCGCCTCGTCGATGATGACGTACTTCAGGCGGCGGAAGAACCGCGCCCACCAGGCATGGTTGGGCAGCACCCCGAAGTGCAGCATGTCCGGGTTGGCCAGCACCAGGTTGGCGTGGTCCCGGATCCAGCGCCGCGCACCGGTGTCAGTGTCGCCGTCGTACGTCTCGGCCCGCACGGTCGGCAGCTTCAGCGACTTCACCGCTGCGAGCTGGTCAGCGGCCAGGGCCTTGGTGGGAGCGAGGTAGAGCGCGACGGCGCCGGAAGGCTCCAGTGTGGCGCGGTCATCGAGGGAGGTCCGGTGGATGGCGTCCACTACCGGCAGCTGGTAGGCCAGGGACTTCCCGGAGGCGGTGCCGGTGGCGATGATCGTGTGCCTGCCCCCGTGCGCGGCGTCGGCGGCTTCCATCTGGTGCGCCCACGGTTCCTGGATGCCCAGGTTCCGGTAGGCGGCGACGACGTCGGGATGCGCCCACTCGGGCCACGGTGCGGTGACTGCCCGGCGGGCTGGAATCTGATGCACATGCATCAGCTGTTCCGGCTCTGCGCCGCCGCCCAGCAGCGGAATCAGGGAATCATGTAGGGCCACGAGCCCATTCTCCCACCGGCGAACCGGAGCCGGACCATGTTCACTGCAGGGGGAACCTCCCCCTCAGACTCCGGCCCCTGCACTGGCCCCTGCACCCCCGGGCCGGACCAGCGGATCGGGGACGTCAGAGCCGCGGCTCGAACATTACGACGCTGGCCAGCGACTCCCAGCCGAGGTACCGGTACAGTTCCTGGCCGTCCACGGACGCGACCAGCAGTCCGGAGTCGGCGTCGTCCTCGAGCGCGAGGGCGGTCAGCGCCCGCATCACGTAGCTGCCCAGCCCCATCCGGCGGAACCCGGGCTCGGTGACGATCCGGTCAAAGACGGCGTGGCCGTTCACCACGGCCACTCGTCCCTGCGCAATCGGCGTGCCGCCGGAGAGCACGGTCACCGATCCCACGTTGCCCTCATGGGTGGTTTCCGTCTCGAAGTCCTCCCAGGGCGGCACCGGCGCCTCGATGTCCTGGCCGGACATATCGGCGATCATCAGCACTTCGTCGGTGGAGCGGACCTGGAGACCGTAAACGGTGGCGGCACCGTAAATCTCGTTGACCCGCGTGGTGACGATGGTGAACAGCCGGGTAGGGCTGTGCCGGGCGGAGGAGGCCAGGGCGGCAAACTCGTCGTGGGAGGGCTCAAGCGCGAAATACTCCCAGTCGTTGGTCCGGTCATGGAGCAACGCGGCCGGAAAACGGCCTTCATGCCGCGTCCGGTAACCACGTGCCTGTGCCCAGCCGGAGACCCAGGTCTCCAGCAGATCATCGTCCAGCGCTCTCATAGATGCACATTAGCGGGCACCTGTGGGGAAAGGTATGCGGGCCCGGGGAAAATGGGCCATCCTCCGGCGGTCTACCCTTGTCTTGTGGCACTGAACCGAATTGCACTGTATTACGCTTTCACCCCTCTCTCCGATCCCGACGCCGTCCGGCTGTGGCAGCGCACGTTGTGCGAAAAGCTGGGCCTGCGCGGGCGCATCCTGATCTCCCGCGACGGCATCAACGGCACCGTGGGCGGAGACCTGGACGCGGTGAAGGCCTATGTGAAGGCGACGCGGGAATACCCCGCCTTCAAGAAGATGGACGTGAAGTATTCCGAGGGTTCCGCCGAGGATTTCCCGCGGTTGAGCGTGAAGGTCCGCGACGAGATCGTGAGCTTCGGCGCACCCGGGGAGCTGAAGGTGGACGAGAACGGCGTGGTGGGCGGAGGCACCCACCTGCGTCCCGAGGAACTCCACGAACTCGTGGAGCAGAAGGAAAAAGCCGGTGAGGAAGTGGTGTTCTTCGACGGCCGCAATGCCTTCGAAGCGCAGATCGGCAAGTTCAAGGGCGCAGTGGTTCCGGACGTGTCCACCACGCACGACTTCATCAGCGAACTCGAGTCCGGCAAGTATGACGACCTCAAGGACAAGCCCGTCGTCACGTACTGCACCGGCGGCATCCGCTGCGAGGTGCTCTCCAGCCTGATGGTGAACCGCGGGTTCAAGGAGGTCTACCAGATGAAGGGCGGCATTGTCCGGTACGGCGAGACTTACGGGGACAAAGGCCTCTGGGAAGGCTCGCTGTACGTTTTCGACAAGCGGATGCACACCGAGTTCACCGACGACGCCGTTACCATCGGCCGCTGCGTGCGCTGTGAGGCGCCCACGAGCAAGTTCGAAAACTGTTCCAATCCGTCCTGCCGCAAACTCACCCTGTACTGCGCGGACTGCGCCTCCGATCCGTCCACCCTGCGCTGCCCGGACGGCTGCGGCGAGTGACCCGCCGCTGACCGGCCGCTGACCGGCGAGTGACCCGCCGCCGCGGCGGCAGGAGCTTCCGCACTACTTAGGCGGAGCCTAATAAACCTGTGTACTTCCGGCACCCCCGCTGTTACTGTCCCGCACACGGGCCGACGGCCCGCGGCAGGCCCGAACGGACCCGGCACTTCGCCGGACGGACCGGGGACGGGCGCGGCTCAAAGCGGGGGAGTGTTGACGTGGCGGACGCAGCAGTAGACGAAGGCAACAGCCAAACCGGAGACGGCCGGACGGCAGTTCCGGAGCCCGCTGACCGGGCAGCAGCACCCCGGGGCGGGCCGGAGCACTGGGACCGGCTGGTGGACGTCCTGGTGGTCGGCACCGGCGCCGCCGCCCTGACCGCGGCGATCACCGCCGCCGACGAGGGCCTGGACGTCCTCATGGTGGAAAGCACCAAGCTCTGGGGCGGCACCACCTCAATTTCCGGCGGCGGGCTGTGGATGCCCAACAACCCGCTGATGAAGCAGGCCGGCGTTCAGGACAGCCAAGAGAACGCGCTGACCTATATGGAAGAGGTGATCGCCGACGTCGGTCCGGCCTCCTCGCGCGAACGCAAGCTCGCGTTCCTGCGCACCGTGCCCGATGTGGTGACCTTCCTGGGCGGCCTGGGCGTGCAGTGGATGCGGTCCAAGGACTACCCGGACTACTATCCGGACCGGCCCGGCGGCATGGTGGGGCGCTCACTGGAAGTGAAGGCCTTCGACACCAAGCTGCTGGGTCCCTGGTTTAAGCAGTCGCGTCCGGCCGCTTCCGGCATCCCGGCCCCGCTGGCCACCGACGATGTATGGGAACTGTCCCGGGCCTGGTCCACGCCCAGCGGCTTTATCCGGGGTGCCCGGTTTGTCTTCCGCACGCTCGGCGGGCTGGCGCGCGGCAAGCGGCTCTACGGGCTGGGCGGGGCGCTGGCCTCGTCGCTGATGTACATCGTCCGTAACCAGCAGACCCCGGTCTGGCTGTCGGCTCCGCTGGTGGACCTAATCCAGGACGACGACGGCACGGTGCTGGGCGCCGTCGTCCGCCGCCACGGCCGGGACGTGCGTATCCGGGCCCGCCACGGCGTGGTGCTGGGGGCCGGCGGTTTCGCCCGCAACGCGCAGTGGCGGGAAAAGTACCAGGGCCTGGAGAAGGAGTATTCCTCCGCACCCGAAGGGGACCTGGGGCAGGCCATCGATATTGTGGCAGCCCGCGGGGGAGCGCTTGCCCTAATGGACGATGCCTGGTGGGGGCCCACCTGCGTGGGGCCGAAAGGCGAGGTCACTTTCACCCTCGCCGAACGCTCCATGCCCTTCTCGCTGGTGGTGGATGCAGCCGGCAACCGGTTCCTGAACGAGTCCGAATCCTACGTGGACTTCGGACACCACATGCTCGCAAACAACCGCAAGGTCCCCGGGGACCCGGCGTGGCTGGTCTTTGATGCCCGGCACGCCCGCCGCTACCTCTTTAACGCGCTGCTGCAGGGCCGCCGCGAATGGAAGAAGCAGGGCCTGCTGCTCCAGGACGAATCCCTCACGGGCCTGGCGGAGAAAATGGGTGTGCCGCCGGCTGCCCTGCAGGCCACCGTGGAGCGGTTCAACGGCTTCGCCAAGACCGGCATCGACGAGGATTTCCACCGCGGGGACACCGTGTACGACAACTACTACAGCGATCCGCGGGTCAAGCCCAACCCGAACCTCGGACCGCTGGAGAAGGGGCCGTTCTCCGCCGTGCGCCTGTACCCCGGGGACCTGGGCACCAAGGGCGGTTTGCTGACGGATGCCGATGCCCGGGTGCTGCGGGAGGACGGCAGCGTGATGTCCGGCCTCTACGCGGCCGGCAACACCACGGCGTCGGTCATGGGCCGCACGTATCCCGGGGCGGGGGCCACCATTGCCCCGGCCGTCGTCTTTGGCTACCGGGCCGCCCGGCATGCGGCAGCGGCGCCCGCTGCCGGAACGGCATCCGAAGGGCAGGCCGCTGCGCTCCCATCAGCACACTCCACGGGTTCCGGCGGCACCTCCGCGGAGCCGCTGGAACCGGCGGCAGGATAGGGAAAAGCATAGGAAAGGGTCCGGCTGAGGCCGGGTGCCGCCGGAGTCCGGGCAGGCGCAGCCGGGCCCTGCACGGACTGCGGCCCGCACGGTCATAGACTGGGTTTGTGACTGATTTCTCCTTCGTGCCCTCCGCACCGCGCAGCCGGGATACCTGGCTGCTTAAAGCGCTCGCCGCCGACCTCGGGGAGGCGGGCTACACCGTGGACGGTGTGGCCGGGTTCCTCGGCGAAGAAGCGTCTGCGGCCCTGCAGCGGGACCAGCTGGTGCCGGCGCTGCTGGCCTGCCGTGCCGAGGCCGATGCGGCAGAACCGCGCCGGGTAGCACTGCCGGTGCTGCTCTGGCTGCTGGGGGAGACCGTGGAGCGGGCACAGCTGGATGCTGCCATGCCGCGCACGGGCACCGAAGGCCTGCTGGAACTCGGGCTCATTGAGCGCGGCCTCATTTTCGGCACCTTCCGTGCGGCGGTGGACCTGCGGCCCTACGGCGCCGACGACGGCGGCACGCCCACCGAGGGGAACCCCGACGGTGATCTATGGGTCGCCAGCGACCTGGGCAGCCACCAGCGCCCCGGCGTGCTGCGCCGCGACCACGTGCTGGGCATCGGCCAGGCCTCCCTGAGCCTTGCGCAGCTCACGGTGCGCAATCCCGTGGGCCGGGCCCTGGACCTCGGCACCGGTTGCGGTATCCAGGCTTTCCACCTGCTCCGCCACGCGGACCACGTCACCGCCACCGATGTGTCCGAACGCGCGCTGGGCTTCGCCCGCTTCAACCTGATGCTCAACGCCGCCCAGCTGGACATCGACCCGGACCAGCCGGAAGACCGGTTCACGCTGCGGCTGGGCAGCCTGCTGGAGCCGGTGGCCGGCGAGAAATTCGACCTGGTGGTGTCCAACCCCCCGTTCGTCATCACGCCGCGCACGGGCGCCGACTCTGAAGATGACCGCTTCACCTACCGCGACGGAGGGCTTGCCGGCGACGGCATCGTGTCCGCGCTGGTTTCCGGTCTGGAGCAGGTGCTGCGTCCGGGCGGCACCGCACAGATGCTGGGCAACTGGGAGATTCCTGCCGGCGAGGAGGAGAACTGGTTCGCGCGCATCGAGCAGTGGCTGCCCGAGGGCACCGATGCCTGGGTGATCCAGCGCGAGACGCTGACCCCGGCCGAGTACGCCGAAATGTGGCTGCGGGATGCTGCCCAGGGCCGGGACCGGGAGGAATACACGGCCGCCTATGCCGGTTACCTGGCAGACTTCGCCTCGCGCGGCGTCGGGTCTGTGGGCTTCGGCTCACTGTGGCTGCGCCGCCGGCGCCAGGCCGGCGCCGAACCGCTGCGCCGGTTCGAGGAGATCACCCATCCCGTGGAGCAGCCCATGGGCCCGCACCTGGACGCCGCGGTGCGGCGTTTCGACTGGGCGGGAGCGCAGGCCGATTTGTCTTCCGCGCATCTGACCGTGGCCGACGACGTGACCGAGGAACGCCACCAGCGTCCCGGCGCCGAACACCCGGGTGTGATCCTGCTCCGCCAGGGCGCCGGGCTGCGCCGGACCAATCTGATGAGCACGGAGCTCACCGGCTTCGTTTCCGCCTGCGACGGCGAGCTGTCCGTCGGGCAGATTACCTCCGCCCTGGCAGCACTGCTGGACCGCTCCGATCCTGAGTTCGGCTCCGACCTGGTCCGGGAAGTGCGTAATCTGGTGGTGGACGGCTTCCTCGTTCCGCTTTACAGATAGGTCCCGGCCGATCCTGTTGCAGGTCAGTGCCGGCGGTGCTTTATGGTTACCCTAGTGCTGGGGCATCGCGCATACTGTCTGTGGATGAACCGGACTGTGATGGCCGGGGCGTGGATGCACCGGACACCCAGGGCGCAAGGCGTCCCCGATAATTTTGAACCCCGTTACGTAGGAGAACAGTGCCAGTTAAGGCAACGGACAAGAAGACCGGCAAGAAGAAGCTTGTAATTGTCGAGTCTCCGGCCAAGGGCAAGACCATCGCCGGGTACCTGGGCGAAGGCTTCGAGGTGACGGCGTCGATGGGGCACATCCGCGATCTTCCGCAGCCCTCCGACCTGCCCGCAGAGCTGAAGAAGACAGCGGTGGGCAAGTTCGCCGTGGACCTCGACAAGGACTTCGAGCCGTACTACGTGGTGTCCCCGGACAAGAGGAAAAAGGTGGCCGAGCTCAAGGCCGCCCTGAAGGACGCCGACGAGCTCTATCTCGCAACTGACGGTGACCGCGAGGGCGAAGCCATTGCCTGGCACCTGCTGCAGGTCCTCAAGCCCAAGGTGCCCGTGCACCGCCTGACTTTCCCGGAAATCACCCGCGAAGCCATCCAGCGCGCGCTCCTGGAAATGCGCGACGTTGACGTGGCCATGGTGGACGCCCAGGAAACCCGCCGCATCCTTGACCGGCTGTACGGCTATGAAATTTCCCCCGTGCTCTGGCGCAAGGTGGCCCGCGGCCTGTCCGCCGGGCGTGTGCAGTCCGTAGCCACCCGCCTGGTGGTCGAACGCGAGCGGGAACGCATGGCGTTCCGCCCGGCGTCGTACTGGGACCTGGTGGGCACCTTCGCCACCGAGGCTGCCGAGAGGTTCAAGGCCCGCCTCGTGGCCGTTGACGGCGCCCGCGTAGCCACCGGCAAGGACTTCACAGACCGCGGGGAGCTGAAATCCAAGACCGCCGTGCACCTGGACGAAGCCTCGGCCGTGTCCCTGGCCGCCGGCCTGGAATCGGCTGCGTTCACGGTCCGCTCCGTGGACACCAAGCCCTACACGCGCCGTCCGGCCGCTCCGTTCACCACCTCCACCCTGCAGCAGGAGGCCGGCCGTAAGCTGCGCTTCTCCTCCCGAGTGACCATGCAGGTGGCCCAGCGGCTGTATGAAAACGGTTACATCACCTATATGCGTACGGACTCCCCGGCGCTGTCGGACCAGGCGATCAACGCCGCCCGCCGGCAGGCCTCGGAACTGTACGGCCCCGAGTACGTGCCCGAGGCCCGGCGCGTGTACAAGGGCAAGTCCAAGAACGCCCAGGAAGCCCACGAAGCCATCCGGCCCGCTGGTGACTCCTTCCGCACCCCCGCCCAGGTGGCGTCCTCGCTGCGCGGCGATGAGTTCCGGCTGTACGAACTGATCTGGAAGCGCACCGTCGCCTCCCAGATGGCCGACGCCAAGGGTTCCACCGCCTCCGTGCGCATCGGCGCAGTTTCCACCGACGGGCGCGACGCCGAGTTCTCGGCCTCCGGTACGGTCATCACCTTCCGCGGTTTCATGGCCGCCTATGAAGAGGGCCGCGACGCCGTGCGCGAGGACGACGACGCCGAGGGCACCGAGGGTGCGCGCCTGCCGGTGCTGAAAGCCGAGGACCGGCTGACCGCTGCGGACATTGCCGCCGGCGGCCACGAAACCTCCCCGCCGCCGCGGTTCACTGAAGCGTCGCTGGTGAAGATGCTCGAAGAGCTCGGCATCGGCCGTCCGTCCACCTACGCCGCCACCATTTCCACCATCATGGACCGCGGCTACGTGAGCAGCCGCGGACAGGCCCTGGTGCCCAGCTGGATTGCGTTCTCCGTGGTCCGCCTGCTGGAAGAGCACTTTACGGACTACGTGGACTACGACTTCACCGCAGAACTCGAAGAAGACCTGGACCGCATTGCCCGCGGCGAAGCCGGACGCGTGGAATGGCTGAACCAGTTCTACTACGGCGACCGGGTTGAAACCGGCCTGCACACCATCGTGAACGACCTCGGCGAAATCGATGCCAAGGCCATCAACTCCATCGAAATTGCCGACGGCATCATGCTGCGCGTGGGCAAGTTCGGTCCCTACCTGGAGCGCCCGCTGCCCGCGGACGCCCCGGAGGGAACCGAGCCGGAGCGGGCGAACGTGCCCGAGGACCTGGCCCCGGACGAACTCACCGCCGAAAAGGCCATCGAACTGATGGAGACGGCGGCTCCCGAGGAACGGGTGCTCGGCACCGACCCGGAGACCGGGCGGACCATCGTGGCCCGCAACGGCCGCTACGGTCCGTACGTGATCGAGCTGATCCCGGAGCCCACCGAAGAGGACCTGGCCAACCAGCCGGTGGAGTACTACAAGAACGGCAAGCCCAAGCCGCCGAAGAAGCCCGTGAAGGCGAAGCCGCGCACCGGTTCGCTGTTCAAGTCCATGAGCGTGGAGACGGTCACCCTGGAGGAGGCGCTGAAGCTCATGAAGCTGCCGCGCGTCCTGGGTACCGACGCCGAGGGCAACGAGATCACCGTGCAGAACGGCCGTTTTGGGCCGTACCTGAAGAAGGGCTCCGATTCGCGCTCCATCGGTTCGGAAGAGGAGATCTTCACGATCACCCTGGAGCAGGCACTGGAGATCTACTCCCAGCCCAAGCAGCGCGGCGGCCGGCAGGCAGCGGCTCCGCTGGCCGAGTTCGGTGTTGACCCGGTGTCGGAGAAGCCCATTGTGGTGAAGGACGGCCGGTTCGGCCCCTACATCACCGACGGCATCACCAACATCACGGTGCCCCGGTCCACGGCCATCGAGGAACTGACCCGCGAGCAGGCGATCGAACTGCTCGCAGAGAAGCGGGAGAAGGCCCCGGCCGCCAAGAAGCCGGTGCGCAAGCGGGCGGCTCCGAAGAAGGCCGCGGCGAAGAAGTAGGGGACGGGCAGAGTCCATAATGGAAACATGCGCCTAGGCGTCCTCGACATAGGGTCCAATACCGTCCACCTGCTGCTGGTGGACGCGCGTCCCGGTGCCCGCCCGTCTCCCTTCGCCTCGCACAAGCGTCCCCTGCAGCTGGTGTCCTATTTGGACCCCGACGGCGCGATCAGCGAAGCGGGGCAGGATGAGCTGGTCGGGTTCGTCAGCGAGGCGTGGGACTTTGCCCGCCGGCACGGCGCCCAGGACCTCCTGGCGTTCTCCACGTCGGCCATCCGGGAATCAGCCAACGGTGCCGAGGTCCTGGCCCGGGTGCACCGCGAGACCCCCGTCCGGCTGGAAGAACTGTCCGGCGGCGACGAAGCGGCCATGACGTTTCTGGCTGCCCGCCGCTGGTACGGCTGGGGAGCGGGAACCATCCTGGACCTGGACATTGGCGGCGGCTCCTTCGAGATGGCGATGGGCCATGACGAGCTGCCCGAGATTGCCCGGTCCCTGCCCCTGGGCGCCGGCCGCCTGACCCGGGACTGGCTGCCCGATGACCCGCCCACCCCCAAGAGCATCAAGAAGCTGCGCAAGTACATCCGCGGGCTGGTCGGCGAGACGGCGGAGGAGTTCGCGGCCGTCGGGCGCCCGGACCTGGTGACCGGAACATCCAAGACCTTCCGCTCGCTTGCGCGCATTGCCGGGGCCGCGCCGTCGGCCGCCGGACCTTTTGTGCCCCGCCGGCTCACGCTGGAGGACCTGTCCCTCTGGACCAAGCGGCTGGGAGCGATGAGTTCCCGGGACCGTGCGGAACTGGACGGGGTCTCCGCGCTGCGGGCACCGCAGATGCTTGCCGGGGCACTGGTAGCCCAGGCCGCCATGGAAGCCTTTGACGTGCCCGTCCTGCGGATCTGCCCCTGGGCGCTCCGCGAGGGCCTGATCCTGCGGCGTTTCGATACGCTGCGGTTTGAAACGACCGGGGACCTTCCCCGCGGCCCCGCCGAAGGCGAGGAGTTCCTCGTCCCTGCGGGAGCCGGTCCTTCCACCAACGGAAAGCACAGCTGAAATGACTCCGTCACCTTCCGCCGTCCCCTCGACGGCCGCCGGGCAGCCGCTGACCGCACCGACTGAAATCCCGGTCGCGCTTTCGAGTGCCTCCGTGTATCCGCTCTCGGTGCACGACGCCTTCGCCGTGTCCCATGACCTCGGCTATGACGGCGTCGAAATCATGGTCACCAACAGCTCCATCAGCCAGAACCCGGACACCCTCCGTGACCTGAGCGAGCGGTACCAGCAGCCCATCCTCGCCATCCACGCACCCACCCTGCTCCTGACCCAGCAGGTCTGGGGCAAAGCCTGGACCAAGATTGAGATGTCCGCGGCCATGGCTGCCGAGGTTGGTGCCTCCACCGTGGTGACGCACCCGCCGTTCCGCTGGCAGACCGGTTATGCCGAGAACTTCGCCGAAGGGGTCAAGACCATCGCGGAGCAGTACGGGGTCACCATCGCGGTGGAGAACATGTACCCGTGGCGCGTCCGCGGCCGTGAGGCGAAGGCATACCTGCCGCATTGGAACCCGGTTCCGGAACCCTACGAGCACGTGACGTGGGACTTCTCCCACGCAGCGATTGCGGGCATGGACTCCTTTGAACAGATCCTCAAACTCGGTGACCGGCTCAGCCACGTCCACCTGACCGACGGAACCCCCAACGGCAAGGATGAGCACCTGCTCCCGGGCGAAGGTACGCAGCGCTGCGCCGAAGCCCTCTCCTACCTTGCCGGCGCCGGCTTCAAGGGTGTGGTGGCCATTGAGGTCAGCACCCGGAGAAGCAGGGGAGCAGGGGAGCGCGAAGAGCAGCTGAAACAGACCCTGGACTTCGCCCGCGAGCACCTGCGTCCCAAAGCGCCGGTCGGCGGCCCCAGCAGCAGTCTCGGCGCCTGACCGGCCGCCTGACCGCTTCCCTAACCGGCCCGGGGAAGGTCCATGACAGAATCGAAGCCATGGACAGCGCATCGAATCCCCGACTGGCATTTTTGGGCTGCGGCTCAATGAACGAAGCGATCCTTGGCGGGATCCTCTCTGGCGGACTGCCCGCTGAGCAGGTCACCGCCACGGTCCGGCGCCCGGAGCGGGCGGAAGAGCTGCGCGCGGCGCACGGCATCACGGTGCTGGCCGGCGGCGAGGACGCCGAGTCGAACCGAAAGGCCGTAGCGGGAGCGGACCTGGTCATTGTGGGCGTCAAACCCGTGGGGGTGGCGGACCTGCTGCGCGAAGTCGCTGACGCGCTGCCCCGGGGCGCCGTCGTGCTCAGCGTCGCCGCGGCCGTACCGCTGGAGCTGATGGAATCACTGCTTCCGGCCGGTCAGCCGGTAGTCCGCGCCATGCCGAACACGCCGTCCCGGCTGGGCCGCGGCGTCGTATCCATTTCTGCCGGCACCTCGGGCGGCTCCGAAGCGATGGAACTGGCCCGCCGGGTCCTCGCGGCCACCGGAACAGTGGTGGAGGTGCCCGAGGAACAGGTCGACGCCGTTTCCGCCGTCAGCGGTTCCGGCCCGGCGTACGCGTTCTACCTGGCTGAGGCGATGGCGCGTGCCGGTGTGGAATTGGGCCTGGACCCGGGCCTTTCCGCCCTGCTCGCACGCGAAACGGTCGCCGGTGCCGGCTACATGCTGGCCGAGCCCGACGCCGACGCCACGGCCCTGCGCCGCGGCGTCACCAGCCCCAACGGCACCACGGAGGCAGCCATCAAGACCTTCGACGAGCGCGGCCTTCCGGCCATCATCGAAGCCGGTGCCCGGGCAGCGACGGCCCGCGCCGAAGAAATCACGAAGCAGTTGACGGCTTAGCCCTGGCCCGCTGACTTGCCTCCGGGCGGTCGATTACGCCTTTGCATCCGCCGGGTCCTGCCGCTGCAAGTCCAGCACGGCGCCCCGGGACCCTGCGGTTTGTCGTATTCCCTGCGGATTGTGGCATTCCCTGCGCCGCGCGGTGCGGGGAATTGCACAAAACGAGGGGTTTCACACAAACCGCAGGGTTTTCCGGGAACGGCCCGCATCCCTGAGGTTCGGGGCTCTTCGTTTCCGGTCGAAAGGCCTCACGGTTGGTGCGCTTCGTCCCGAGGCGCCGTGTAGCCCGGTAGCACCCCTGCAGATGAGGCGCGGAGAAGGTCTGCATCGCCGCAGGGCGTGGCGGAGGCGGCTTTAATATTCCAAGCGAGCTCTGCGAGCGAGGAATTTCGTTGCCGCCGGAGCCGGGCCCGCAGGCCCTGCCAGCGCCACCCCGGACGCCAGACCCTACGGCCGTGCCGCGAACCGCTCGAGCAGATCGACGTGCCCGGCCACGATCAGGGTGTCCCGGCTGGAGACTTTGGTGTCCGGCTGGGCGTAGGTGAAGTCCTCGCCCGGCGACTTCACGCCTACCACGGTCACTCCGTACTTCGCCCGTATATTGGCCTCGCCCAGGGTGAAGCCCTGCGTCTCCTTGGGCGGGTACATTTTCACGATGGCGAAGCCGTCGTCGAATTCAATGAAGTCCAGCATCCGGCCGCCCACCAGGTGTGCTGCGCGGCGGCCGGCGTCGGCCTCCGGGTAGATGACGTGGTTGGCGCCGATCCGGGTAAGGATCTTGCCGTGCGCCGGAGTGATGGCTTTAACCCAGAGGTGCTCGATGCCCAGGTCCACGAGGTTCACGGTGATCAGCACGCTGGACTCGATGGAGGTGCCCACGCCCACGACGGCGGCGGAGAAGTCCTCGGCGCCCAGCTGCTTGAGCGCCTCGATGTTGGTGGCGTCGGCCTGCACCACGTGGGTGAGGATGCCGGAGGCTTTCTGCACCAGCGCGGGGTCGCGTTCCACAGCCAGGACTTCGCGTCCCTGCCGGACCAGCTGTTCGGCGGTGGCGGCACCGAAGCGGCCCAGGCCGATCACCAGTACCGGGGCGTTGTGTGGAGGTCTGTCAGCCAATGATCGGCCTTTCTTCGGGGTAGTGGTACAGGGTGTTGCGCTGGCGCACGGCCAGGGCCGCGGCAAGGGTAATGGTGCCGACGCGTCCGGCGAACATCAGCAGGGAGAGCACGTACTTGCCCGACGGCGGCAGGACCTCGCTGAGGCCCGTGCTGAGGCCCACGGTGGCAAACGCGGAGATCACTTCGAACAGTACCGGCTGCAGGGTTTCGTTGGTGATGACCAGCAGGGCGAGCGTGGCTACGGAGACCAGGGTGGCGCCCAGGATGGTCACCGAAATGGCCACCCGCATGGCGCTTTGCGGGATGGTCCGGCCAAAGGCCCGGACGTCCGAGTCGCCGCGGGCTTCGGCCACGACGGCCAGGAACAGCACGGCGATGGTGGTGACCTTGATGCCGCCGGCGGTGGAAGCCGAGCCGCCGCCGGCGAACATCAGCATGTCGGTGACGAGCAGGGTGCTGGAATCCAGGTCCGACATGGAGACGAGGTTGAACCCGCCGGAGCGGGTCATGACCGAGGCGAACAGGGCGTGGATGATCTTGTCCGAGAAGGACAGGTCAGCGATGGTGCGGGTGTTGAACCATTCGAAGGCACCCCACACCACTGCTCCCACCACCAGCAGGATCAGGGACACCAGGACGGTGAGCTTGGTGTGGAGGTTCCATTTGCTGAGGCGGTGGCGGGTCCGCAGCAGGACCATGATCACCGGGAAGCCGAGGGAGCCAATGAACACCCCCAGCATCAGCGGAACCAGGATCCACAGGTCCTCCTCATAGGGGACCAGGCCGTCCGAGTGCGGGGTGAAGCCGGCATTGTTGAAGGCGGAGATGGAGTAGAACACCGCGTGCCAGATTGCCTGCCCGAAGGATTCGCCCAGGATCATGAACCGCGGCGCCATGGCCGCGGCCAGGGCCAGTTCAATGACGACGGCGGTGCTGAAGACAATGCGCAGGAGATGGCCTACTTCGCCCAGCCGCCCGGTGTTCATGCTTTCCTGGGCGAGAAGCTTGCCGCGCACGCCCAGGCGCTTGTTGACGGCCAGCGCCAGGAGGGAAGCGAGTGTCAGGATGCCCAGGCCGCCCACCTGGATGGCGATCAGGATCAGCACCTGCCCGAACGTTGACCAGTAGGTGGCCGTGGAGACCACGGTCAGGCCGGTGACGCACACAGCCGATACTGCAGTGAACAGGGCATCGTGCAGGGGGGTGGCCTCGCCGCTGGTGGAGGCCACCGGCAGGCTCAGGAGGGCGGTAAAGAGCAGGATGACCAGGGCGAAGACCGTCAGTGCCAGGCGCGCCGGACGGCCGCTGACCATGTTGTCGACGAATTCGCGGGCTGCGGAAAGGAACGAACGTTCGCTTCGGGGGTTCATTTGCAGGAGTGGCTGCCGAGGAAGTGCCATGGTCTCTTGGTTCCAGTTTCCGTTCTTGTCCGCGGTGATTCAGCACAGCAAACATAATCCAGCAGAGCGCGCTAAAGGGTTTGATCCGGCAGCCGGGCACGGACCCCAATATCAGAGTAACCCCCGGATCACGTACCCTGTCTGCATGATCAGTTCCGGGCTCAGCCTTCCCATTATGCCAACGTGCATTGTGTGGGATGAATCGCTGCTGGCCTACAACTTCGGTGCAGGCCATCCCATGAGCCCGCACCGGTTGGACCTCACTGCACGGCTTGTCCGGGAACTGGGGCTTTTCGACGTGGAAGGCGTCCGTCTGGAACAGCCCTACGTTGCCGACGCCGCGGACCTGCTGACCGTGCACAGCTTTGATTACGTCAGTGCCGTGCAGGCCGCAAGTGCCGATCCGTCGGACTGCAATGCGGCCATGGGCCTTGGCACCGAAGACAACCCGGCCTTTGCAGGCATGCATGAGGCCAGCGCACGGCTGGTGGGCGGTTCGCTGGCGGCCGCGGACGCCGTGCTTTCGGGCAGTGTGCTGCACGCAGTGAACTTTTCCGGGGGAATGCACCATGCCGGCCGTGAGAAGGCGGCGGGGTTCTGCGTGTACAACGACGCCGCGGCCGCCGTCGCGCGCCTCCTCGACCGGGGCGTGCAGCGGGTGGCGTACATCGACGTCGACGCCCACCACGGCGACGGAACGCAGAACATTTTCTGGGACGATCCCCGGGTGATGACCATTTCGCTGCACGAAAGCGGTTTGACCCTTTTCCCCGGCACCGGGTTCGCCAACGAGACCGGAGGAAAGGGCGCGGAGGGCACGGCCGTGAACATCGCCCTTCCTGCCGGCACCACGGACGCCGGCTGGCTGCGGGCCTTCCACGCGGTGGTTCCGCAGCTGACCGAGGCGTTTGCCCCGGAAGTGATTGTCAGCCAGCACGGGTGCGACAGCCACAAGGACGATCCGCTGACCAACCTGCGCATCAGCGTTGAGGCGCAGCGGCAGGTTGCGCTGACCATCAGTGACCTGGCCGGCCGGCTGTGCGAAGGCCGCTGGATTGCCACCGGCGGGGGCGGCTACAACGTGGCATCCGTGGTGCCCCGCTCCTGGGCCCTGCTCATTTCCGTGGCTGCCAACGGGCGGGTGCGCCCCTCAACGCCGGTGCCCGCGGCCTGGCGGGACTACGTGCTGGAAAAACACGGAGTGAAATGCACGGACGTCATGGGGGACGGGGCGGACCTGTGGTGGCGTTCCTGGGAAGTGGGATACGACCCAAATGACGGGATCGACCGCACGGTGATGGCCACCCGCAAGGAGCTGTTCCCGCTGCACGGGCTGGATCCCTGGTTCGATTAGCCGAGCCCGAAGATGCCCGGGCACCCGTATGCGGTTAGGGTAAATCCATGGTCTGTGACGATGTATTTGCTGTAATCGCGGAAGGCACCCGCCGCGAAATCCTCGGTGCCCTGCGTACCGGGGACAAGTCCGTAGGGACGCTGGTGGAGGAGCTGGAGGTCAGCCAGCCCACCGTGTCCAAGCACCTGAAGGTGCTCCGCGACGCAGGACTCGTCACCATGCGCGCTGAAGGGCAGCGCCGTTATTACTCGCTGCAGGCCGCCCCCCTGGAGGAACTCGTGCTCTGGCTGCGGGCCTTCGAACTGCCTTCCCTGAGCGGGCATACACCGCGCCTGGCTTCCGTGGGAACCGCGCGCACCACCGCGGCGGCGGCTGCCGCCGGTGCCCTCGTTCCCGGTGCTGCGGAGGCCCGTCCGCTGCCCCTGGACGCCGGTGTCCAGAACCTGGGCCGAACCGTCGGCCGTGCCGCAGAGCGTGCCGCGGACCTGTTCGGACAGCTGCCCAAATTCCGCCGCCGCCGCCCGTAGGGGTGACGTGCGGCCCGTTCGTTACGCGCGCATCGCGTCAGGGCACCCGCCGGACTAGCGTAGTGCTGACGGTGCCCCGACGCATAAGGAGCAGGACATGGAACGAGTACTCACCCGTGTGCGCGACGACGTTTTCCGCCGCAATCCCGGCGAAACAGAGTTCCACCAAGCCGTGGTGGAGGTCTTCGATTCGCTGGCGCCGGTCTTGCGCAAGCACCCGGAGTTCGCCGAAGCGGCTATCCTGCAGCGCATCTGCGAGCCGGAGCGGCAGATCATCTTCCGGGTTCCCTGGGTGGATGACAAAGGTGCGGTCCAGATCAACCGAGGCTTCCGGGTGGAATTCAATTCGGCGCTGGGGCCGTACAAAGGCGGGCTGAGGTTCCACCCGTCCGTCTACCTGGGCATCATCAAATTCCTCGGGTTCGAGCAGATTTTCAAAAACGCGCTTACCGGCATGCCCATCGGCGGCGGCAAGGGCGGCTCCGACTTTGACCCGCGCGGAAAGTCCGACGCCGAGGTAATGCGCTTCTGCCAGTCCTTCATGACCGAGCTGTACCGGCACATCGGGGAGTACACGGATGTTCCGGCAGGGGACATCGGCGTGGGCGGCCGGGAAATCGGCTATCTCTTCGGGCAGTACAAACGCATCACCAACCGCTACGAATCCGGCGTGCTCACCGGTAAGGGCGTGAGCTGGGGCGGGTCCCTGGTCCGCCCCGAAGCCACCGGGTACGGCGTGGTGATGTTCGTGGAGGAAATGCTCAAAACCAAGGGCATGAGCTTGGACGGGCAGCGCGTGATCGTCTCGGGATCCGGCAACGTCGCCATCAACGCCATTGACAAGGCGCAGATGCTGGGCGCCAGCGTGGTGGCCTGCTCCGATTCCTCCGGGTACGTGGTGGACGAGAAGGGCATTGACGTGCCGCTGCTGCGGCAGATCAAGGAAATCGAACGCGGGCGAATCTCCGAGTACGCCCAGCGCCGCGGACACTCGGTGAAGTATGTGGAAGGCGGGTCGATCTGGGACGCGGGCGCCGGCGTCGCCCTGCCCTGCGCCACCCAGAACGAATTGGACGAGGACAACGCGCTGGCCCTGATCCAGTCCGGGGTCCGGGCGGTGGCCGAAGGCGCCAACATGCCCTGCACCCCGGCGGCCATTTCGGCGTTCCAGGGCGTCGGCGTGCTCTTTGGACCCGGCAAGGCAGCCAACGCCGGCGGGGTGGCAACTTCGGCCCTGGAAATGCAGCAGAACGCCAGCCGGGATTCCTGGTCCTTTGAGCACACCGAGCGCCGGCTGTCCGAAATAATGGTGAACATCCATGAGCGCTGCGCGCGCACAGCGGAGGAGTACGGAGCGCCGGGCGACTACGTGGTGGGCGCGAACATCAGCGGGTTCGTCAAGGTGGCCGATGCCATGCTGGCCCAGGGAGTTATCTAGCTGTTCCGTTCCTGCCGGGCATCGTGGAGGGAAAGAACTTCCACTATGGTTACTCCAGCCACTACAGTAGGGACAAACGGGGCCGGACTCACGTCGCCGTGGCGTATTACGCGATGTCTTTCAGCTCAGTATTCTCCAATGCCGAGCTGCGGGAGCGGCAGCTAATGAGCAAAGGGACAGGGATAAATGGCAGACGAGGGAAACTTCTCGGATGTGCGGTTTCTGACGGTGTCGGAAGTCGCCGATGTCATGCGCGTTTCCAAAATGACGGTCTACCGGCTGGTCCACTCAGGTGAGCTGCCGGCGGTCCGCTTTGGCCGGTCCTACCGGGTTCCGGAGTCGGCCGTGCAGAAGGTGCTTCGAGACGCCGTCATTGACCGGCGTTCCGACACCGCGTGAGGAAGCAGCACGCCAGCGGTTCCATGCTGTCAATTACCGCAGCGCCGACGCTGTACCCTGTTAAGGAACGTTTTAATCGTCGCAAGTAACTACCGGCGTGCACTCCCTGCGGCCTTGGGCCGCAGGGGATGGATACCGGTGACTCCTAATTAGTTTGTGAGGACTCTGTGGGTTCAGTAATCAAGAAGCGCCGCAAGCGTATGGCCAAGAAGAAGCACCGCAAGCTGCTTCGCAAGACCCGCCACCAGCGCCGCAATAAGAAGTAACCACTTCTCCGCGACCGCTGTCAGCGTCCCGTGCAGTTTGCCGGTCCGCTGTGGCAGAGCCCGCCAGTCTTCCGGGACGGCGGGCTTCGGCTTTTAAGGCGTGCTTCGGCTCAGCGGCCGCGGACCCGGGTGAAGCCCCGCCAGAGGCCGTAGGCGGCGCCGGCCACGGTTGCGGACTTCAGGCCCAAGGTTGCTGCCCTGCGGCCGGAGCGGAAGTCATAAACGGGCCAGTTGCGTTCGCGGGCGTGACGGCGCAGCCGGGCGTCCGGGTTGATGGCTACCGGATGACCCACCATGCTCAGCAACGGAACGTCGTTATAGGAGTCGCTGTAGGCCCAGCAGTTTTCCAGCTCCAGGCCTTCCTTTTCCGCCAGTGCCAAAACGCCGTCGGCCTTGGCCTGCCCGTGGAGGAACTCGCCCACCAGCCGCCCGGTATAGAGGCCGTCGGATACCTCGCTGACCGTGCCCAGGGCACCCGTGAGGTTGAGCCGCGACGCGATCACCGAAGCGACCTCCACCGGGGTTCCGGTCACCAGCCATACCGGCCTGCCGGACTTCATGTGCTGCTGGGTCAGGGCGCGGGTGCCGGGCCATATTTTTGAGACGATCATCTCGTCGTAGACCTCTTCACCAAGCGTGCGGACATCTTCCGACGACAGTCCGATGGCGAAGGCCAGTGCCGCGTCCCGGACCGAGTGGACGTCCTTGAGGTTCTCGCCCTGGAGCATGAAACGCAGCTGCTTGCCGGCAAAGCCGGCGGCTTCCCGCAGGGTAAAGACTTTCCGCTGGTGCAACTTGCGGCCCACATGGAACAGGCTGGCTCCGCGCATCAGCGTGTTGTCCACATCGAAGAAGGCCGCCTCGCCCGGCTTGCCCGCTGCAGACGTGGTCCCGCTGGCTCGGACTGCAGTGGATCGGGGCATATTCCGAGTCTACGCAAATCCAGGCCCGGGCGCGGAAATCGCGAGGTTTGGCGCTATTTTGGAACTATGAGCGAATCCGCCGGACCCGAAGTTGTCCTCCTGACCCGACCGGGCTGCCACCTGTGTGAAGAGGCCCGGTTAGTGCTCAAGCGCGTGGGCGGGGAACTGGGCGTGCCCTGGCAGGAGCAAAATGCCGAGGAAGCCCCCGAACTCGCGGCCCGTTTCGGCGAGGAGATACCGGTGCTGTTCATCGACGGTGTGCAAAGGGATTTTTGGACCATCGATGAAACGCGCCTCAGACGGCTGCTGGGGGCATGATGATGCCGGAAGAAGCCCGCTCAGCCGAGGAGCAGACCGCTATGGAACGGGAAACCGCAAACAGCGACCAGGCCCCGCCGGCCGCCAGGCCCGGAACCCAGCGGCATATCCCTCCGGCGTCGCTGGCCCGCCTGACCATTTATCTGCGTGCCTTGTCCGTGATGCTCGCTGACGGCATAGAGCGGGTGTCCTCCGAGGAGCTGGCTGAGGCAGCGGGAGTGAACTCCCCGAAGCTGCGCAAGGACCTCTCCTACCTGGGCTCCTATGGGACCCGGGGGGTGGGATACGACGTGCCGTACCTGAGCGGGCAGATCTCTGCGGCCTTGGGACTGACGCTGAACTGGCGGGTGGCGATAGTGGGTGCAGGCAACCTGGGGCGTGCACTGGCCGGCTATCCCGGTTTCGGCAGCCGCGGCTTCGAAGTGGTGGCCCTTTTCGATGCGGACCAGATGGTAATCGGCCAGGAGGTCGGCTGGTTGAAGATCAGCCCCATCCAGTCGCTCGAAACCGTGCTGGTGAAAACGCGGGCGAACATGGCGGTGCTCTCCGTCCCGGCCGACGTCGCCCAGGAACTGTGCGACCGGCTGGTGGCGTCCGGCATCACCAGCATCCTCAGCTTCGCGCCGGTGGTGCTGCAGGCACCGCCGAACGTCCAGATCCGCAAGGTGGACATGGCTACGGAACTGCAGATCCTGGCCTACCATGCCCAGCGGGCCCAGGTATCGGAGATCGCATCCGACGCGCGGGCCCGTCTGGCACGCTAAACAGCGTCCGGGCGGGCCGGCTCTGCCCGGCCCGGAGATACGACGTCGGGCTCCGGGTTATCCATTCCGTGACCTGCGGTGTAGTCCTGCTGCGCGTCGACCTGTGCGGCGCTGCGGCGCGGGGAACGGAACCATGGAGCCGCGCCCTTGGTGAAGGTCAAGCCAGCCCCCAGGGCGGCGGCTGCTGCGGCGGCCGTTTGAACGCCTGTGCCCGCCGGGATGGCGTACGCCAGAGCTGCCACTGCCAGTATGGCTGCCGTCACCTGGGCCCAGCGGCGTTTTTCCCAAATGCAGACGGCAAGCAGGAGCGCGACGCCGAAGAACACCAGGGCGTAGGCCACTTCCACGATCGCCACGGCCCTGACGTATTGCGAACCGTTGACGCCGAACCGTTCGAGGATGGACAGCACCCCCGGCAGGGACTCCGGAACGGGAAGGCGGGAAACCGCTGCGAAGGTGTCACCGAGGTTGAGCGCGCCCGCACCGGCAACACAAGTACAGGAAATTGCGATGAAGGGCACCGGGTTGCCCGTGGCAGAGGGGAGCTTTTTTCGCATCCACCGGGCCGCGGCCCGCGTCTGAGCAGCAGCGGTCCGGGCACCGGTCTGGACCTGGTGGGCCCCGGCTTGGATTGCGCGGGACGTGGCGTGTGCGCCGGCTTGGATGCGCAGGGATGCTGCTTGTGCGCCGGCGTGGATGTGGCGCGAGGTGGTTTGGGCGCTGACCTGGACTCGGTGTGCTCCGGCGCGGGCTGTGCGGGTGGTGGCGTGGGCGCCGGCGCGGGCTGTGCGGGTGGTGGCGTGTGCGCCGGCTTGGATGCGCAGGGATGCTGCTTGTGCGCCGGCGTGGATGTGGCGCGAGGTGGTTTGGGCGCTGACCTGGACTCGGTGTGCTCCGGCGCGGGCTGTGCGGGTGGTGGCGTGGGCGCCGGCTTGGATGCGCAGGGATGCTGCGTGTGCGCCGGCGTGGATGTGGCGTGAGGTGGTTTGGGCGCCGGTCTGGACAAGGTGTGCTCCGGCGCGCGCGCCTGCTTGGGTCCGCTCGGCACCTGCGCGCAGCCGAAGCGCCGCTATGTGCAACCCGATGCGGAGCCACGCCTGGAGTCCCCGTGCTCCGGCGAGGAGCCACCGGCCCACCCCCCTGGCCCCGGCGGCCAGCCAAGCAGTAAGTCCCAGGACTCCTTTCCGGAACCACAAGGCCAATACTTCTTCCTCATTCCGTGAGGGGCCTCCGGCTGCGGCAGCGCTGTCCAGAGCGTTGCTGTCCAGGGCTTCGCTGTTATCCATACCCTTCGGCAGATTCTTCGACGGCGGATGCGGCGGGGGAGCCGGGAAGGTGAAATCATTCACCGGTTCTGTCAGTTGCCCCTGATGGTTTTGGCGTCGGCGGTTAGGAAGAAGTGAGGCCATGGTGATCCCCTTCGCGGCGGAAACGGCGTCTCCGGAGGCGACTGCGGGCAGGGCCGCGCTTCCGGGAGAATACCTAACGCTACGCGGGCACTGAAGCCGTGTGACCACCCCTGCGCTGAACCCGCAGCGGGAAGGGAAAAGTCCCGCCGCAAACCGGCGGGACTATCCATATTGCAGTCCGGGGCCTTCCGGGGGCCCTTCCTGGACTCGCCGGGTCAATACGGCGGGTACAGGGGTGTGGTGCGGAAATAAGGGTTGGAGGGGGTGAGATAGAGCATCACAATGCCCGCAATGCCCAGCAGGCTGGAGAGCAGTGAGAGCAGCCCCAGCGGTGAGGTGAAGTACGTGGCGGCCATGGTGATGATGCCGATCAGGGCGAAGGCAGCGAACACGGTCCCCAGGATCCGGGCCCAGTTTTTCCCCCTCCGGACAAAGACGGCTATCAGGATGTAGAAGCCGAAACCGATCAGGGCGACCACAATGCCAAAGCTCACCAGGAAGGAATTCACGCTGGTGGGGGTCATGCCCGAGTCTGTGAGTGTCTGCTGCTCTTCGGGCGTGAGCAGCGAGGGCAGGCTGAAGGAAGTAATGATGTTGTTGATCAGGCTCAGGACGCCGGCAGCGAGGATGAGCCAGGATCCGATCACCACTTCCCGCGGAGCCGGTCCCTTGGGAGCACGTTTACCCATACCGCCGCCGGGATAGGCGTACCCGGAGGGCTGTGCCGCCTGATATCCGTACGGCCCGGAGGCGTACTGGCCGTACTGGGGCTCGGGGCGCGTGCCGCCTCCCGGCTGCGGGGATCCGTAAGGGTTCGGAGTGCCGGGGGCACCGGCGGGTGGAGGGTTGTTTTCGCGACCTGGCTCGGGAGCGTTCTCAGGTGTAGTCATGTCCGCCTGCTAACTGGTTGGAGTCTTAGGCGGCTGGGCGGTTTGTTGCTCCGGCAGGGGCGGCCGGGGCGCCCCCCAGCCGAGCCTCCAGCCTATCGCGGCAGCGGCTGCGGGGTCAGGGGTCGCTGAAAGCCCGACGGTCGCCGGAAGATAAACGGCACCGGGTACTAAACGGCACCCGGCGCTAAACGGCAGCCCGGCGCTAAACAGCGACCAGACAGCAAAAAGGCAGCCCCGGACCGATGTGGTCCGGGGCTGCCTGGGGGTATTGCCCTGCGCCGTATGGCTAACGCGGTGGTGCCGGGCGGTTACGCTGCGATGAAGGCAGCGTCCACGTTGATGGTGACCTTGTCTCCCACCAGCACGCCGCCGGTTTCCAGGGCGGCGTTCCAGGTCAGGCCGAAGTCCTTGCGGCTGATCACGGTGCTGGCGGAGAAGCCGGAGCGGGTGGCGCCGAAGGGATCCACTGCAACGCCGTTGAATTCGGTGTCCAGGACCACGGTGCGGGTGATGCCCTTGATGGTGAGGTCGCCGGTGACCTTGTAATCGGACCCGGAACCCTCGATGCCGGTGGCGGCGAAGGTCAGTTCCGGGAACTGCTCGGCATCGAAGAAGTCGGCGCTCTTGACGTGGCCGTCGCGGTTGGCGTCATTGGAGTTGAAGGAATCCGCTGCGATGACGGCGGTTACGGCGGTGTCCGCCAGGGTCTCGCCGATGGTCAGGGTAGCGTCCACCTTGTCGAAGTTTCCGCGGACCTTGCTGATGCCCGCGTGGCGGACGGTGAAGCCGACTTCGCTGTGTGAAGCATCAAAGTTCCAGGTTCCGGTGGTGAGGCCGCTGGGGATCATGGGAGAACTCCTTCTGTGACAGTGCCGCGGGAGGGCTCCCGGAGCATCTTCATGCATTTGCATTTAGTGTTGCACGGTTTGGTTAAACGTTCAAGTTAATTGGGTTCCTGATCTCCGATAATTTAGCGGCTGGCTCCAACTCTGCGAAACTGGGACACATGTCCCGCTCATCCATACATCTCGTACGCCACGGTGAAGTCTTTAATCCGGACAAGGTTCTCTACGGGCGCTTGCCGGAGTTCCACTTGTCCGATCTTGGCCGCCGGATGGCGGACCGTGTGGCGGAACACTTCAGCGACCAGCGCAGCCAAGGGGCCAACCTGGTTCACCTGGTTGCTTCCCCGCTGACCCGTGCCCAGGAAACCGCTGCCCCGATTGCGGCCGCCCTTGGACTGGAGATCGTCACGGAAGAGCGGATCCTTGAAGCCGAAAACCGCTTCGAGGGAATGTCGCGCATCCAGAGCAAGCTGCGCAACCCCCGCTATTGGCCGCTGCTGCGCAATCCCATGCGTCCGTCCTGGGGCGAACCGTATGCCAAGCAGGTGGCGCGCGTGATGGCCGCCGTCGACGACGCGCGGATGCGTGCGGTGGAAGTGGGCGGGGACAACGCGGAGGCGATCCTGGTCAGCCACCAGCTGCCCATCTGGGTGACCCGCCTCGCTGCGGAAGGCAAGAAGCTCTGGCATGACCCGCGCCAGCGTGAATGTACTCTCACTTCCGTCACCACCCTGGACTTCGACGGCGCGGTCCTGACGGGTGTGCGGTACGCCGAGCCCAGTGCCGACCTGCTGCCCGGTGCTGCAAACGTGCCCGGCGCATAATAGAATTACTACGCGTTGTAGAAGTGGCTTCTCCGTGCCGCGATGAAAGCTGGAAATCCTTGAAGAACCGTCAGAGCCCTGCGGGGGACCTAGGCCGCCGCTCGTTCCTGCGCCTCGGCGCCGGACTAGCCCTCAGCGTCCCCTTTGCCGCTGCCGTCGCCGGCTGCTCCACGGATGACCCCCTGGCCGAGCAGGCCAACGCCGGAGACAACAAGAACTACATTGCCGGAGACGGCTCAGTCACCGAGTACGCCCCCGGCGACCGCGGCGATGCCGTGGAGTTCAGTGCCACACTTTTTGACGGCACCGAAGTGAATTCCGCTGACTGGGCCGGCGACGTCGTGGTCCTCAACTTCTGGTACGCGGCCTGCGCCCCGTGCCGGAAGGAAGCCCCGGACCTGGTTGAGCTGCACAATACCTTTGAGCCCGAGGGTGCGCGTTTCTACGGCGTGAACATCCGGGACGAGGCGGCCACGGCCGAGGCCTTCGAACGGAACTTCAACATTCCCTACCCGAGCTTCATGGACAAGGACGGCGGCGTGCTGCTGGCCATGACCAGCTATGTCCCGCCGCAGGCCGTGCCCACCACCCTGGTGCTGGACCGGCAGGGCCGCGTGGCAGCCCGCATCCTCGGACTCGCTGAAAAGGGCACCCTGAAGGCCCTGATCAGCGACGCGCTGGCTGCGTAAGGGCCGTGTCCTTCCTTCCCGCCGCGCTGGCTCCTGCCGCTGAGTCCACCGCCAACGCCTTTGCCGACACGGTGCTGAACGGGTCCGTGCTGCTGGCTATCCCCGTGGCTGCGCTGGCCGGCCTCGTCTCCTTCCTGTCCCCGTGTGTGCTCCCCCTCGTTCCGGGGTATCTCGGCTACGTCACCGGACTCACCGGGGTGGACCTGCAAAAGCAGCGCCGCGGCCGCATGTTCGCGGGTATCGGCCTGTTCGTGCTGGGTTTCTCCGCGGTCTTCGTTGCCCTGGGTGCCGGGATCGGCCAGCTTGGCGCCTGGTTGAAGGGCTCCGAACAGGGCTGGATCCCGCAGGTCCTGGGCGTGGTGGTAGTGCTGCTGGGCATTGTCTTTATGGGCGGCATGAGCTGGTTCCAGCGTGATCGCAAGATCGAGGCAAAGCCCCCGGCCGGGCTGTGGGGTGCGCCCGTCCTGGGCATCACCTTCGGTCTGGGCTGGGCACCGTGCATCGGCCCGACCCTTTCAGCCGTGCAGTTGCTGTCCTTTTCCGGCAGCGACGCCAGCGCCGCCAAAGGTGCGCTGCTGACCTTCGTCTACTGCCTGGGCCTGGGGCTGCCGTTCCTGCTGATAGCCGTCGGATTCCGGCGGGGCATGGGCGCCCTGGGAATCTTCCGGCGGCACCGGCTCGCGCTGCAGCGTTTCGGCGGAGGCATGCTGATCATCCTGGGCGTGCTGATGATCAGCGGCGTCTGGAACATGTGGATCAACCAGCTCCAAGGTTGGTTGGGTAACGTGACCCTGCCGATCTGATGCACTCAAAGACAGACAGTGAGACCAGAGGAACCATGAGAACACCTAGACCCCGGAATCGGTTGACGTGAAAGCACTGAAGGACCGCCCGTCCAAGTCCCGCCCGCAGAAGGGCCGCAGGGACGACGTCGCGCTGCCCGCCCTGGGCGTGTGGGGGACGCTGCGGTGGGCCTGGGGCCAGCTGACCAGCATGAAGACGGCACTGTTCCTGCTGCTGCTGCTGGCAGTGGCCGCCGTTCCGGGATCCCTGTTCCCGCAGCGCCCGGCAAATCCGTCAGTGGTGACGCAATACATCAAGGACAATCCCGGCACCGGGCCCTGGCTGGACCGCTTCCAGCTTTTCGACGTGTACTCCTCCGTCTGGTTCTCGGCAATCTACCTGCTGCTGTTCATCTCCCTGATCGGCTGCGTTATTCCGCGGGCCAAAGCGCACTACAAGGCACTGCGTTCCAAGCCGCCGCGCACCCCGAGCAGGCTTTCCCGGATGCCCGAATACGGCACCATGGCGATTCCCGCCGGTTCGCTGACCCCTGCCGAAGCAGTGCGCGACGCCGCGAAGATCCTGCGCCGGCGCGGCTACCGGGTGGATATCCGGGATGAAGACGGGGAACGGCCCTCGGTCAGTGCCGAGCGCGGCTTCGCGAAGGAACTGGGCAACCTGATGTTCCACACCTGCCTGATCGGGGTCCTCGCCTCGGTGGCCGTGGGCGGCTTGTTCGGTTACAGCGGCCAGAAAATCGTGGTGGAGGGTGAGTCCTTCGTGAACACACTGGTCAGCTACGACACCTTCACCCCGGGCTCCAACTTCAGCGAAAACCAGCTGAGCCCTTACTCGCTGACCCTGGACAAGTTCGACGTCGAGTTTGACCGCGAATCCGAGACGCACTTCGGCCAGCCGCTGGACTTCACCGCCAGCATGACCGTGAAGGACGGCCCCGACGCCGAGGAACAGAAGCAGGTCCTGAAGGTCAACTCACCCCTGACCCTGGGCGGCACCCGCGTGTACCTGGTTGGCAACGGCTATGCGCCCATGGTCACGGTGCGCGACGGCGAGGGCAACGTGGCGCTGGAGGGCCCGGTTGTCGCCGTGCCCACCGACGGCGTGTACACCTCGCTGGCCGTTATCAAGGCACCCGACGCCAAGCCGGACCAGTTGGGCTTTGTGGGCTTCTTCCTGCCCAGTGCAGCCATGGACGAGACCGGCGTGAGCTATTCCTATGATCCGGATCCGCTGGAACCGCAGCTGAACCTGAACTCCTACTACGGTGACCTGGGCCTGGACGAAGGTGTCCCGTCCAACGTCTACGTGCTGGAGACCGAGGACCTGACCCCGCTGAACAACCGCGACCTGCCTGCCGGCGGCATTGTGCTGGATGCCAACGAGACGTACGAGCTGCCGGACGGCAAGGGCTCCATCAGCTTCGACGGGCTCAAGCGCTACGCCGCCCTGGATATCCACTACGATCCGGGAAAGACCGGGGCACTGGTGTTCTCGGTGCTGTCCCTTTCCGGCCTGGCCGCTTCGCTGTTCCTCGCGCGGCGGCGGGTATGGGTTCGCGCGGGAGCACACCCGGACGGCCGTACCATGGTCGAGTACGGGTTGCTTGCCCGCGGCGAGGATCCCCGGCTGACCGGTGAAGCAGCTGCTATCCGTGGCCTGTTGGCTGAAAAGTGGCTGGTGCCGCAGGGCACTGAAGGACAAAATGTTGAGCGGGCCGACGTATCCGCAAACACGGCGGCGGAGTCCGGCCACGAGGCCGGGAACCCCGCACCCCCCGCATCGAATGATGAACCAGGTAAGGACCGGTAATGGACCCCATCGATTACGACCTCGCGCGCTACAGCGAGTTGTTTATGCTGCTTGCGGCCTTCACCTACACGGTCGCCTTCCTGGCCTTTGCGTGGGACCTGGCCAAGAGCAGCAAGATCATCCAGACGGTGGAGAACCGGGTGGAGCAGAAGAACGCAGTGCGTGAAACAGTTCCCGCCGGCAACGGCAACGCCCGGGACTGGGATGCCGAGGCAAGCCGGGGTTCGCAGACCGCAGACGCAGGCATGGGCTACGGCGGTCCGCGGCGCAACGCCGCACGGGTGGGCGTTGCCCTGACCGTGCTGGCTGCCGCCATCCACGCTGCCGCCGTCCTGTGCCGCGGCATGGCGGCCCACCGCGTGCCGTGGGGCAACATGTACGAGTTCTGCACCACCGGCGCCCTGGTGGTGGCCGTGGTCTTCCTGCTGGTGATCACCCGCCGCGACCTGCGCTTCCTGGGCACCTTCGTGCTGGGGCTGGTCCTGGTCATGATGATGGCCGCCACCATCGGTTTCCCCACCCCGGTGGCGCACCTGGTACCCGCCCTGCAGAGCTACTGGCTGATCATCCACGTGTCGGTGGCCGTGCTGGCTTCGTCGCTCTTCACCCTGACGTTCGCCATGTCCGTACTGCAGCTGCTGCAGGCGGACCGTGAATCCCGTATCCGCTCCGGCCGGCCCGCACGGATGGCGTTCATGCGCATTGTTCCGTCCGCGCAGAGCCTGGAAAACCTGTCCTACCGCATCAACGCCGTGGCCTTTGTGCTGTGGACCTTCACGCTGATGGCCGGGGCCATCTGGGCCGAGCAGGCCTGGGGCCGGTACTGGGGCTGGGACACCAAGGAAGTGTGGACCTTCGTGATCTGGGTGGTCTACGCCGGCTACCTGCACGCACGCGCCACCCGCGGCTGGACCGGAACCCGCGCTGCCTGGCTGTCGATCGTCGGCTACCTGTGCGTGATCTTCAACTTCGGAATCGTCAACGTGTTCTTCTCCGGCCTGCACAGCTACTCCGGCCTGTAAGGCACTGAAGCCCTAACGCACCAACGGTCAATAACGCACCAACGCGGAAGGCCCCGTCCCGGATCTCCGGGACGGGGCCTTCCGCGTTACAGGGTTCCGGCATCGCCGGGGTGCTGCGGCTGAAAAGGGGCGTGCAGCCTAGGCGCCCGGCAGGCCGTCGTCGTTCTGCTTGCCGCTGTCATTCTGCTTTCCGCTGCCTTCCTCGCGTGCTTTCAGCTCCGCTTCGCGGCGTGCGGCCTCTTTCTGTGCCTGGCGGCGGCGGCTCTCCAAGTTGCGCAGGAAGTCCGGGTCGTCGTCGGGGGCGGCAGGACGGCGCGGCTCCCTGGGCCCGGAACCCCCGCCGGTGGGACGGCCGAACAGGAACCACAGCAGGGCGCCGAGGACCGGGACCAGAATGATGGCGAACAGCCAGGAAACCTTGGAGATGCTGCGCACTTCGTTCGAGCGGGACATGATGCACTCGATGACGGCGTAGATGATCACGGCAGCGACAATAATGACGCCGAACAACACAAGACGGGGCATACCAACAGTGTAGAGGAGGGGCGCCTGCCCGGTCCTTTGGCGGCGAAAGGAACAGCAGGGGTACCCAGCGCCTAGAATGAAGGCGTGGCTTTCTGGAAATTTACTGCACTCCGCCTTGGTTTGGTGGCCGTTTTCTTTGCGATCAGCATCTGGCTGGGGCTGGGCATTGTGCCCTCGGCGCTGGCGGCCGCGGTTATCGCCTGGTGCGTGACCTATCTGTTTGCACGCAACATGCGCGATGAAGCCGCACGCACGGTACAGCGCCGGTTCACCCAGGAACGCGCACCCAAGCGCAACCGCGGCGAACTTGACGACGCCGCGGCGGAGGACGGCATGGTGGCGGACCGTCCCGGCGTCGAAACCGACGCGGACCGCCGCCGCGACGCCTAGCCCCGCAACGGCTTAGGCTGCACCGTGCTGACCCGGCCTAGGCCAGGATGCGGGTGATCACCAGTCCCGCGGCGTAAAGCACGCTGAAGCCCAGGTTGATCAAGCCCGTGTGTTTCAGCACCGGAACCAGGCTGCGGCCGGTCTTGCCGGTGAGCATCAGCCCGGCCGGCAGGATGCAGGCCGGCACCAGCAGCAGCACCAGCAGGAGCCAGGGGTAACTGCCGACAATAAACAGCGGCAGCAGCAGTGCCACCGCCAGCATCATGACGTAGCTGATCCGGGCCGGACCGTCGCCCAGCCGGACTGCCAGGGTGCGCTTGCCGGCCACCCGGTCCGTGGGAATGTCCCGGACGTTGTTGGCCATCAGCAGTGCCACGGCAATCAGTCCGGTGCCTACGGCGCCCAGCACGGCGGCAGCGTTGATTTCCAGTGCCTGGGTGTAGGTGGTGCCCAGCGTGGCCACCAGGCCGAAGAACACAAAGACGAACACGTCGCCCAGGCCCATGTAGCCGTAAGGGTTTTTGCCGCCGGTGTAGCCCCAGGCCGCCGCCACGCAGCCGATCCCGACCAGGATCAGGAACCACGTGGAGGAGAGCACCACCAGGCCCAGACCGGCGACCATTGCTGCGCCGAAGCAGCCGAAGGCCGCGTACTTGACCTGCTTGGGGGTCGCCAGCCGGGAGCCGGTCAGGCGAAGCGGTCCCACCCGGTTGTCGTCGGTGCCGCGGATGCCGTCGGAATAGTCATTGGCGTAGTTGACGCCTATCTGCAGCAGGACGGCAACCAGTGCAGCCAGTACGGCACGCAGGGGCGAGAAGGCTCCGAGGTCATAGGCGGCGGCGGAGCCGATAATCACCGGCGCGACTGCCATCGGCAGCGTCCGGGGCCGGGCGCCTTCTATCCATTGGGCGGCTGTAGCCACAGTTGTAATCCTTAATTTTTCTTCGGTTTTGGAGAGTTGTACCCGGCGGTTCAGTGCCGTGCGGCGGCGAGCAGCCGCAGCAGGGTCATCCGGTCCGCCTTGCCGTTGGGCAGCAGGGGCAGGGATTCCAGCAGCAGGACCACCTTCGGCACTGCCGCGGCGCCCAGCCGGGCGCGGACGGCGTCGCGGACCAGTTCAGGGTCAACACTGCCAACGACGGCGGCGCCCACCCGGGCGCCCCACTCGGCGTCCTCGAGGCCCAGGACAAAGGCCTGCTCCACCCCGGCCACGGTTTCGACCGCTTCGGCCACCACCTGCGCGGAGACCTTGACGCCGCCGCTGACAATTACGTCATCCAGCCGGCCGGATACGCTGACCCGTCCCTCGCCGTCGACCGTCCCGGTGTCATCCGTGCGGAACCAGCGCCGGCCGGAGTTGAACCGGAAACGGTCCCGGGTAAGCTCCGGACGGCCCATGTACCCGTCGGCGAGCACGTCACCGGCTATCCACAGCCGGCCGTCTTCGCGGATCACGTCGACGCCGGGCAGCGGAAGCCCGTTGTAGACGCAGCCGCCGCAGGTTTCGCTCATGCCGTAGGTGGTGACCACGTTCAGCCCAAGGCTGCCGGCCTTTTCCAGCAGCGCAGCACCGGCCGGAGCTCCGCCGAGCAGGATCGCATTGAAACGCCGCAGCACGCGCAGCGTCTCCGGGGCAGGATCCTGCAGCAACCGGTGCAGCTGGGTGGGCACCAGCGAGGTGAAGCGGTTGCGGTCCGTCATGTCTTCGGCGGCGCGGGTGAAGACTTCCGCGGTGAACGGGACGGACAGGTCCATAAAGACCGGCTGTGTCCCGGCGTAGAGGGACCGCACCAGGACTTGGATGCCGGCAATGTAGTTCACCGGCAGGGCCGCCAGCCACTGGCCGTCCGCTTCCAGCGCCACCGCAGTGGCCATGGAGGAGGCGGCCAGGGCATCGCTGCTGAGCATGGTCTGCTTGGGGGTGCCGGTGGACCCGGAGGTGCTGATCACCAGGGCAATGTCGTCATTGGGCAGCTCGCCCTCGAACGCCTGGCCCGGGTCGGTGTGCGGCGCGACGGCGGGGCCTTCCCCGGCCAGCGCGTCGGCCAGCGGGGCAAGCAGCATGCCGGCATCGAAGCCGGGCCTGGTGAGGACTGGGAGCAGTTCCAATGCGGTCCTAGAAGTAGTAGGGGAATGAGGACCAGTCCGGGTCGCGTTTGGCCAGGAATGCTTCCTTGCCCTCCACCGCCTCGTCCGTCATATAGGCCAACCGGGTGGCTTCGCCGGCGAAGACCTGCTGCCCGGCCAAGCCGTCGTCGGCCAGGTTAAAGGCGAACTTCAGCATCCGGATGGCCTGCGGGGACTGCCGGGCTATATCGGCAGCGTACTCCAACGCCGTTTTTTCGAGGTCCTCGTGGTCCACGGCTTCATTGACCGCACCCATGGCCACCATGTCCTCGGCGGAGTATTCACGGGCGAGGAAGAAGATTTCACGGGCTTTTTTCTGGCCGATCTGCCGGGCGAGCAGCGCCGAGCCGTATCCGGCGTCGAAGCTGCCCACTGTGGCGTCGGTCTGCTTGAATTTTCCGTGCTGGCGGGAAGCGATGGTCAAATCGGCAACCACATGGAGGCTGTGCCCGCCGCCGGCGGCCCAGCCGTTCACCACGGCAATAACCACCTTGGGCATGGTGCGGATGAGCCGCTGGACTTCCAGGATGTGCAGCCGCCCCGCGCGTGCCGGGTCAATGGTCTCCTTGGTTTCCCCTTCTGCATAGCGGTAGCCGTCACGGCCGCGGATCCGCTGGTCGCCGCCGGAGCAGAACGAGTGGCCGCCGTCCTTGGGGGAGGGGCCGTTGCCGGTGAGCAGGACGGTGGCGACGTCGGGGGTCATCCGGGCATGGTCCATGGCCCGGTACAGTTCGTCCACGGTGCCGGGGCGGAAGGCATTGCGTACCTCGGGCCGGTTGAAGGCAATCCGCACGGTCGGCAGGTCGCGCAGGACGGCGCCGTCGGCGTCGCGCTCCACCTGCCGGTGGTAGGTCATGTCCTGCAGGTCTTCGAATCCGGATACAAGACGCCACTGCTGCGGGTCGAAAATATCGGACACCTGTGCTGGAAGTTCTGTGCTCACAAACCGAGTTTATCGCCCGGCGCGGTTCGTTCCCGACAACCCGGGCAGCCCGGAACGCACCGCAACCCTCCCGTGCCCCGGGCCGTGTTGCCGGCCGCAGCCGCTTAATCCGCCGCACCCCTGTTCTCTGCAGGGCATCCTGCTCCAAGGTAGTAGCTATGGCTGGCTCCGTTCCGGGGATAGATGGCCCCGCATCAGATGCAATGCTCAAGTTTGGCCGGTTCTTCACCCGATGGGATGAAACCGATGACGGCCGGGCGGTTTTCCGCGAGGGCGGCCGGGAGGGGGACGCCTTCTACCGCAACCGGTGGAGCCACGACAAGGTGGTGCGGTCCACCCACGGGGTGAACTGCACGGGCTCCTGCTCCTGGAAGGTCTACGTCAAGGACGGGATCATCACCTGGGAAGCGCAGGAGACCGATTACCCCTCGGTGGGCCCGGACCGCCCCGAATACGAACCCCGCGGCTGTCCGCGCGGTGCGGCCTTCTCCTGGTACACGTATTCCCCCACCCGGGTCCGGTTCCCATACATCCGCGGAGTGCTGCTGGAAATGTACCGGGACGCCAAGGCCCGCACAAAGGATCCGGTGCTGGCCTGGGAAGAGATCATCAACGACCCCGAGCGCCGCCGAACCTACCAGCAGGCCCGCGGCAAGGGCGGGCTGGTGCGCTCCAGCTGGGCCGAGGCCCTGGAGATGACTGCCGCCGCGCACGTCTCCACCATCAAGAATTACGGGCCGGACCGCTGCACCGGGTTCTCACCCATCCCTGCCATGTCCATGGTCTCGCACGCCGCCGGGGCCCGGTTCATCAACCTGATCGGCGGGGTGATGAACAGCTTCTACGACTGGTACGCGGACCTGCCGGTGGCCAGCCCGCAGGTTTTCGGCGACCAGACGGACGTCCCGGAATCCGGCGACTGGTGGGATGCCACCTACCTGATGATGTGGGGCTCGAACATCCCGGTGACCCGTACCCCGGACGCGCACTGGATGGTGGAGGGCCGGTACCGGGGCACCAAGGTGGTTTCCGTCAGCCCGGATTATGCGGACAACACCAAGTTCGCCGATGAATGGCTGCCGGCCGCCGCCGGTTCCGACGCGGCGCTCGCCATGGCGATGGGGCATGTGATCCTCAAGGAAAACTTCGTGGACCGGAGGGTTCCGTTCTTCGAGGACTACGTGGTGCAGTACACGGACCTGCCGTTCCTGGTTCACCTGGAGGAACGGGATGACGGGACGGTGGTGCCGGGAAAGTTCCTGACCGCGGCGGATCTGGGCCGCAGCCAGAAGAAGGTCTCGGACGCCGCTTTCAAGACCGTGCTGCTGGACCGTGATGCCGGCACCCCGGTGGTGCCCAACGGCTCCGTGGGTTTCCGCTACAACGAGGCCGACGCCGGCAAATGGAACCTCGACCTGCAGGGCGTGGTGCCGGCCCTGTCGGTGGTGGATGCCTCCTCCTACGGCCAGCAGGTTAGCCGCGTGGACCTGCCCGCCTTCACCGATCCGTCCGGCGTCGGATCGGTGGTGCAGCGCGGAGTGCCCGTGCTGGAAGTGGCCGGCCGGACCGTCACCACCGTCTTCGATCTGATGCTGGCGCAGTACGGGGTAGGCAGGGACGGGCTGCCCGGCCAGTGGGCCGCCGGCTACCACGACGCCGCCACTGCGTACACCCCGGCCTGGCAGCAGGAAATCACCAATGTGGGTGCCGAAGCCGTCATCCGCACTGCCCGGGACTTCGCGGCCAACGCGGAGAAATCCAATGGCCGGTCCATGATCATCCTCGGCGCGGGCATCTGCCAGTGGTACCACGGCGACGTCACCTACCGTGCCATCCTGGCCATGCTGATGCTGTGCGGATGCCAGGGCCGGAACGGCGGCGGCTGGGCCCACTATGTGGGACAGGAGAAGTGCCGGCCCATCACGGGGTGGGCGGCCATGGCCTCTGCGGGGGACTGGAACCGGCCGCCACGGTTCATGGTCGGCACCGCGTTCTGGTACATGCATACGGACCAGTTCCGTTCCGACGGGTATTCTTCGGACGCCATGCAGTCCCCGCTGGCCTCCGGCCACCTGCGCGGAATGCACACCGCCGACGTCATTGCGAAGTCCACCCGGATGGGCTGGATGCCGTTCTTCCCGCAGTTCGATGCCCGGAACTCCCTGGACGTTGCCGACGACGCCGCCGCCGCCGCTGCGCGCGGTGAAGCGGATACCGAAGCGGGGTGGGTTGCGCGGCAGCTGAAGGAGGAAAAACTGCGGTTTGCCGTGGAGGATGTGGACGCCCCGGGGAACTGGCCGCGCACCCTGATCCTGTGGCGTTCGAACCTCCTGGGCTCCTCGGCCAAGGGCGAGGAATACTTCCAGAAGCACCTGCTGGGCACGCTGAACAACGTCATGGGCAAGGACCACGCCGACGCCCGGCCCAAAGACGTGGTGTGGCGCCAGGACGCCCCGCAGGGGAAGTTGGACCTGCTGGTGTCCGCGGACTTCCGGATGACCAGCTCCACGCTGCTTTCCGACGTCGTGTTCCCCGCCGCCACCTGGTACGAAAAGTACGATCTGTCCTCCACCGACATGCACCCGTATGTCCACGCCTTCACCCCGGCCATCGCCCCGCCCTGGGAAGCGAAAACGGACTACGACCTGTTCCGGTTGCTCGCCGAGGAATTCTCCCGCCAGGCGGCCACGCACCTGGGGGTGCGCAAGGACATGGTAGCCACGGCACTCACCCATGACACCCCCGGCGAAATCGCCCAGCCCGGCGGGCACGCGCCGGATTGGAAAGGCACGGACATCCCGGCGGTCCCGGGGCAGAATCTGCCCTCGCTCGCGGTGGTTGAACGGGACTACACCGCCATCGGGGAGAAGTTCACCGCTGTAGGCCCGCTGGCTGAGAAGCTGGGCTTCACCACCAAGTACGTCAAATACGATGTCTCCCGGCCGCTGGTCCAGCTGGCCCGTAAGCACGGCGTCTTTGACCGGGGAGCGGCAGCGGGCAGGCCGGCAGTGGATACCGATGCCCGGATGGCCGAAGCGATCCTGCTGCTTTCCGGCACCACCAACGGGGAACTGGCGGTGCAGGGCTTCCGGACCCTCGAAAAACGGACCGGGATTCCCCTGGCGGACCTGGCCGAAGGCGCGGAGGACCGGCAGATCACCTTCCGGGACACGCAGGACCGGCCCACACCGGTCATTACCTCCCCGGAGTGGTCCGGTTCGGAGACCGGCGGCCGGAGATACGCCCCGTTCACCATCAACATCGAACGGCTCAAGCCTTTCCACACACTGACCGGACGGATGCACTTCTTCCTGGACCACGACTGGATCCAAGACATGGGTGAGGCGCTGCCTGTGTACCGGCCGCCGCTGGACATGCACCGGCTGTTCGGCGAGCCCGCCCTGGGTACCCGCGGCGAGTTATCCGTGGCCGTACGGTACCTGACGCCGCACAACAAGTGGTCAATTCACTCCGAGTACCAGGACAACCTGCTGATGCTCTCCCTTTCCCGCGGCGGCACCTCGGTGTGGATGAGCGAGGAGGACGCCGCCCTTATCGAGGTCTCCGACAACGACTGGGTGGAATGTGTAAACACCAACGGTGTCCTGGTGGGCCGGGCCATCGTGAGCAGCCGAATGCCCGCGGGGGTCTTGTACGTCTACCACGCACAGGAACGGATCATTGACGTGCCCAAGTCCGAAGCCACCGGCAGGCGCGGCGGCATCCACAATTCGGTGACCAGGATCCTGGTTAAACCCACACACATGATCGGCGGCTACGCGCAGCTGTCCTGGGCCTTCAACTATCTCGGCCCCACGGGCAACCAGCGCGACATCGTCTCCGTTGTCCGCAAGCGTTCCCAGGAGGTGGCCTACTGATGCGCATCATGGCCCAGACCGCAATGGTGATGGCACTGGATAAGTGCATTGGCTGCCATACGTGTTCGGTGACCTGCAAGCAGGCGTGGACCAACCGCGCCGGCACCGAATACGTGTGGTTCAACAACGTGGAAACCCGTCCCGGGCAGGGGTATCCCCGCCGGTACGAGGACCAGGAACGGTGGAAAGGCGGCTGGGAACTGAACAGCCGCGGGAAGCTGAAGCTGAAGGCCGGCGGACGGCTGGCCAAACTCTTCGGCATCTTCGCCAGCCCGGTCCAGCCGGAGCTGAATGACTACTACGAGCCCTGGACCTACGACTACGAGAACCTGATCAACGCCCCGGCCGGCAAGGACTTCCCGGTGGCCCGGCCCAAGTCCCTGATCACCGGCGAGAACATGAATATCCGCTGGTCCGCCAATTGGGATGACGACCTGGGCGGTTCGGAGCGCACCAACCGGCAGGACCCGGTGCTGCAGAAGCTGCGCAGCGAGGCCGAGGAGAAGGTCAAGGCGGACTTCGACAACACGTTTATGTTCTACCTGCCGCGGATCTGCGAGCACTGCCTGAACCCCTCCTGCATGGCCTCCTGCCCGTCCGGAGCCATTTACAAGCGCGAAGAGGACGGCATTGTGCTGGTGGACCAGGACCGCTGCCGCGGCTGGCGGCAGTGCGTCACCGGCTGCCCGTACAAAAAGATGTACTTCAACCACCGCTCCGGCAAGGCCGAGAAGTGCACCTTCTGCTATCCGCGCATCGAGGTTGGTATCCCCACGGTCTGCGCGGAAACCTGCGTGGGCCGGCTGCGGTACATCGGGATTTTCCTGTATGACGCCGACAAGGTCACTGAGGCCGCCTCCACCCCCAACGTTCAAGACCTGTACGAGGCACAGTTGGACCTGATGATGGACCCCAATGATCCGGAAGTGGTTGCCGGCGCCCGGGCAGAGGGGATCCCGGAGGACTGGATTGACGCGGCCCGGCGCTCGCCGGTCTACGCCATGGCCAAGACGTTCCGGGTGGCGCTGCCGCTGCATCCGGAATACCGGACCATGCCCATGGTCTGGTACGTACCGCCGCTGTCCCCGATTGTGGACGTGCTCAACGAGCAGGGGCACGACGGCGAGAGCGCGGACAATCTTTTCGGCGCCATCGAGGCGCTGCGGATACCGGTGGAATACCTGGCCGAACTGTTCACCGCCGGGGACACCGACCTGGTGACCGGGGTGCTGCGCAAGCTCGCTGCCATGCGCGCCTACATGCGCGACATCACCCTCGGTGACGCTCCCGACGAGCGGATTGCGGCCGACGTCGGGATGACAGGTGAGCAGATTGTGGCTATGTACCGGCTGATGGCCGTGGCCAAGTACGAGGAGCGGTACGTCATCCCCACTGCGCACCTGGAGGACGCCCACAACCTCGAGGAAATCGGCTGCTCCCTGGATGTGGAGGGCGGGCCGGGCATGGGACAGACCGGGGTGTTCGGTGAAGCCTCCGGCCGGCCGACGCCGGTGGCGGTGGAAAACTTCGACGCGCTGCAGGCGCGGCAGCGCGGGGAGGACCCCACCGGGAACGGCAACCTGGGCGGCCGGGTGAACCTGCTCAACTGGGACGGGCGGGGAACACCGCGCGGACTGTTCCCCGCCAACAACAACCGCGGGGCAGCGGACGCAGACGCCGCCGAGGGCAAAGGCGCGGGGTACGACTCCGCCGAAGGCGACGGACCGGCGTCGGACTCCGGCGGGCGGAACGGTCCCGAGCCACCCTCCTCCGGACCGGGGGTCCGCCCGTGAGCCTGCTGGAGAAGCTGCTGGGCAAACCGGGCAAGGGCACGCTGGCCCCCGAGCCGTACGCTGACCAGCACCCCGCGCGCAGCCGGGCCATTCGGCAGGCAGCTGCCCTGCTGCTGGAGTATCCGGACCGGCAGCTGCTGGACCTGGTGCCGGCCATCCGCTCGGCCCTGGCCGAAGCCGGCGCCGGCAGCAGCGAGCTGGACCCGCTGTTTGGCTGGTTCGCCGACACGCCCCTGCGGGACGTGCAGTCGGCCTACGTGCAGGAATTCGACCTCTCCAAGCGGCACAGCCTGCACCTTACCTACTGGACCGACGGCGACACCCGGCGCCGCGGCGAAGCGCTCGCAGCCTTCAAGGAGATCTACCGCTCGCACGGAGTCCTGCCCGAGGGCACCGAGCTCCCGGACTACCTGCCGCTGGTGCTCGAGTTCGCCGCCAAAGTCTCACCGCAGGACGGCTACGAGCTGCTGCAGCGCTACCGGCCGTCCGTGGAACTGCTGCGCCTAGCCCTCCGCGATGACGGGCTGCCCCATGAGGGTGTGCTGACCCTGCTGTGCACCACGCTGCCCGGTGTCTCTCCCGAGGATGCCGCTGCGGTGATGCGTACCGCGGGCTACGGGCCGCCCACCGAAACCGTGGGCCTGGAACCCTACAGTTCGCGGCTGCTGCCGGTGAGTGAAAGGAACAGCCCATGATCGCAGTGGATCTACGGGCGGAAATGCCGCAGGCAACCGTGCCGGAAGCAACCGTGCCGGAAGCAACCGTGCCGCTGGACGTGCCGCCGCCGGGGAATGTGCAGGTGGGCCTGGACGACGTGATGCTCTGGGGAGTGCTGCCCTATCTGGTGCTCGCCGTCCTGATCCTGGGCTCCATCTGGCGCTACCGGTATGACAAGTTCGGCTGGACCACCCGGTCCTCCCAGCTGTATGAATCCCGGCTGCTGCGCATTGCCTCGCCGCTGTTCCACTTCGGCATCCTCGCGGTGATTGTGGGTCACTTTGTGGGACTGGTGATTCCCAAGACCTGGATGGACGCCATCGGGTTGAACGAGGACACCTACCATTTCTTCGCCCTCAGCGTCGGGACCCTGGCCGGTGTAGCCACCCTGGTGGGAATCGTGCTGCTGATCTACCGGCGCCGCACCACCGGTCCGGTGTTTATGGCCACCACCCGCAACGACAAGCTGATGTACATCTTCCTGCTCGCCGCAATCCTCACCGGGCTGGCCACCACCGTCTTCTCCGTCTTCGACACGAACATCGTGAATTACCGGGACACTGTGTCGCCCTGGTTCCGGTCGATCTTCATCCTTCAGCCGGACATCCTGGGCATGACCGCGGCCTCGGTGTCCTTCAAGATCCACACCCTGTTCGGCCTGGTGCTGTTTTCCCTCTGGCCGTTCACCCGGCTGGTGCACGCGTTCACCGCACCGCTGCAGTACCTGTTCCGGCCCTACATTGTCTACCGCTCCCGGGGGAAGCGGCCTCTTCCCGGTGCTGCGCCTCCGCCCCGCGGCTGGGCGCCGGTGGGCACCCCTGACCGCGACCGCCGCGGCGTTCCGCGGAACTGAGTTCTCCCTCCTGAAGGCAGGCACCCATGTCTACAGCATCTACCTCGCCGGCCGCAGGGGCGGACCTGAAATCCGGCCAGCTGCGGAACCTGATAGTCGCGACCATTGCCTCCACAGTCGGCTTCTGGGCCTGGACCATCATCGGGCCGCTCTCCAGCCGTTACGCCGCCGACATGGACCTGGGCGCAGGCCAGACCTCCATCCTGGTGGCCATGCCCATCCTCGTCGGTTCGGTGGCCCGCATCCCGGTGGGTGCCCTGACGGACCGGTACGGCGGGCGGATCATGTTCACCGTCATCCTGGGTGTCACCGCGCCGCTGGTGCTGCTGACCGGCATCGTCGGAGGGCTGGGCAACTTTCCGTTCCTGGTGGTCATCGCCTTCTTCCTGGGCATTGCCGGAACGGTGTTCGCCATCGGTATCCCGTTCTGCTCGGCTTGGTATGACCGCAGCCGAAAGGGTTTCGCCACCGGTGTTTTCGGCGCCGGGATGGTGGGCACCGCGGTGTCCGCCTTCTTCACCCCAAGGCTGGTCGACGCCGTGGGCTACATGGGCGCGCACATCACCATCGCCGTCGTGGTGGCCGTCATGGCCGTGATCAGCTGGCTGGTCCTGCGCGAGTCCCCGGCCTGGTCCGCCCCCACGGAACCGGTGCTGCCCAAGATCACCCACGCCTTCACGCTGCGGGTCACCTGGCAGCTGTGCTTCCTGTACGGGGTGGTGTTCGGGGCTTTCGTGGCGTTCTCGAACTACCTGCCCACGTATCTGGGCAACGTGTACGACTATGACGCAACCGCGGCCGGGACCCGGACCGCCGGGTTTGCGGTGGCCGCCGTCATTGCCCGGCCCATTGGCGGGACTATTGCGGACAAGGTGGGGCCGAAGCTGGTCACCCTGGCCTCCCTCGCCGGAACGGTGGTGCTGGCCGTGATCGTGGCGCTGCGGCCGGAGGAGGAACGGGTGTACGGTACCGCGTTCATCCTGATGGCGCTTTTCCTGGGGCTGGGCACCGGCGGCGTGTTTGCGTGGGTAGGGCGTGCTGCCCCGGCGCAGGACGTCGGCACCATTGGCGGCATCATTGCCGCCGCCGGCGGGCTTGGCGGATACTTCCCGCCACTGGTTATGGGGGCCACCTATGATCCGGAAAGCCGCAGTTACTTTGTGGGGCTGCTGCTGCTGGCCGCTTTTGCCGCCGTCGCGTTCCTGCTGACCTTTACGGTGCGCAACGGCGGGCGGGTGGATGAACGGACGCGTACCTGAAAACCGGTGTCCGGCCGGCGGCGGGCGTACAGTCGGGTGCATGGGTGCAACCGAACTGATCCTGATCCGCCACGGCGAGAGCGCGGGCAACGTAGCCGCCACCCGCGCCGGACGTGTTGGTGCCGAACGTATTGACATTGCCTGGCGGGACCCGGATGTCCCGCTCAGTCCCGACGGCGAGGAGCAGGCCGCGGCGCTGGGCCGCTGGTTCGCCGAGCTGCCTGCCGGGGACTTGCCGGATTCGGTGTGGTGCTCGCCGTACCTGCGCGCACAGCAGACCGCAGAACTGGCCGGACTGCCTGGACGCGCCGGGCCGATGCGCCTCGATGAACGCCTCCGCGACCGTGAACTGGGCGTGTTGGACCTGCTGACCAGCGCCGGCGTCGCCGCCCGCTACCCGGAGGAAGCCGAGCGCCGGGCCTGGCTGGGGAAATTCGTGTACCGGCCGCCGGGCGGGGAGTCCTGGGCCGACGTCGCCCTGCGGTTGCGCTCCGTCTTCCGCGACCTCGATGACGAGGAAGACGGCAACCGGGTGGCAGTGGTCTGCCATGACGCAGTAATTATGCTGATCCGCTACATCTGCGAACGGCTGAGCGAACAGGAACTGCTGGATCTCGCCGCGGCCAACAGCGTCCGCAACGGCTCGGTCACCCGCCTGGTGCGGCCGTCCGGAACCGGACCGTGGAAAGTGCACACCTTCAACAGCGTGCTCCACCTGCAGGACAGCGGAGCACCCGTCACCGAACACTCTGGAGATGAGCATGACGTCCACCCCCGCTAAACTCGTTACCCCCGCACTGCTGCGCGACTGGCAGCTCTCCACCGACACTGCCGGGAAGGAGGAGCGCGGCACCGTAGTGGTAGTCGGCGGCGAACGCCGCACCCCCGGAGCCGTGATGCTGACCGGCCTTGCGGGCCTGCGCGTGGGCGCCGGCCGGCTCACCATGGGCGTGGCGGACTCCGTGGCCGTGGCCGTGGCCGTTGCCATTCCCGAATCCGGCGTGGTGGGACTCGCGGAAGCCGACGGCGGCATAGACGGCGGTGCCGCAGGCGGGCTTCTCGCTGCGGACCTGGAATCCGCAGCTGCGGTGGTGATTGGCCCGGGAATGGCCGACGCCGAACAGACTGCGGCCCTGCTGCAATCCGTGGTGCCGCTGTTGGGGGAGAAGACCCAGGTGGTGCTGGATGCCTACGCGCTGGGTGTGCTGCCCGGCCAGCCGAAGCTCGCGGAGGCACTCGCCGGACGGCTGGTCCTGACCCCTAACCGCACCGAGATCCTGCACCTGCTGGGGGATGAAGGCGCGGACGAGGAGTCCCTTGACCTGGCCGAAGCCTCGGCCGAGGTGGCCCGCAAGTATTCGGCCGTGGTCACCGCACAGAACCTCATCACGGCACCGGATGGCTCCAGCTGGGAAGTGCCCGCCGGGAATCCAGGCCTGGGTACGTCCGGTTCGGGTGATGTCCTGGCTGGTGCGGTGGGCGGTTTCCTGGCCCGCGGTGCCACGCCGGAGCAGGCTGCATGCTGGGGCACCTACCTGCACGCCGTGTCGGGGGACCGGCTCTCGGCCTCGCGCGGCCCGCTCAGTTTCCTGGCGCGCGAGCTGCTGGAGGCCATGCCCCCGGTGATCGCGGAGCTGAACTAGGGGGAGCAGGCTGCCCGGGGCCGCTTCGGGCTCCTATCCTTAACTGATGACAGCTAACGAATACCGGGCCCCGTCCGGCCGCCCGCCGGCGCAAATCCCCTGGCTGCCGTACCGCTTCACCCGCAGTGATGCCGTGGCGGCGGGCTACTACGTCCTGTTCCTGCTGTTGCTCAGCTTTGTGCCGATTGACATTCCGGGGCTGTCCACGCTGATCCCGGATCCGCTGGTGGCCGCGTATGTGCTCAACCTGGCCTTCTACGCGGTGGGCGGCGTCCTGGCCCTCATCGCAGCCCGTGCCTATGCGGCACGGGAAGCAAGGATCCTCGCTACCCGGCCGGTCCTTTCAGCGGCGCTGATTCCGATCGGCGTGATCCTCACCATCATCGCTTCCATGGTGGGCCTGATCATCACCGGTGAGGCGGAGACCGCCGTGAACCAGGAGGCCGTGCAGGGCCTGGTTACGCAGATGTCGCCCTGGCTTGTGGTGCCCCTGGTGGTGGTGCTGGCGCCCTTCGTGGAGGAGTACATTTTCCGCCACCTGCTGATCGGCAAGCTCAGCCGCTACTGGAACATCTGGGCTTGCTGCATCCTGTCGGTCCTGTTGTTCGCCTCCATCCACATTGTGGGCAAGGAGTCGCTGTCCCTGCCGGTGCTGATGCCCTATCTGGCCACCGGCGCCGTGCTGGTGGGCATGTACGTGTGGGCCGGGAACAACTTCATGCTGTCCTACGGGGTGCATGCCGCGAAGAACCTGCTTAGCGTGGTGATCATCTATGCCGTGCCGCCGGAGCTGCTGCAGCAGTAGGGTCTCACGGCTGTTTTGGAGGTTCCGCGGACGCCCTCTGTACAGCTGATGCGGGTATTGGCCCTTCCAAGCCGCATCAGCTGTACAGAAGCTGGAAGAGCAGGTGCGCGTCAGCTGATGCAGAACTCGTTGCCCTCGGGATCGGCCATCGTGTACCAGGAGTGCGGGCCCTGACTGGCCTCGTACAGGAAGGATGCACCTCGACCTTCCAATGCGGCCCGGGCTTCGTCCTTGTCCCTGCCCTCCAGCCGCACATCCAGGTGGATTCGATCCTTGACGGTCTTGGGCTCGGGGACGGGCTGGAACAGGATGCGCAGCCGGTCCTCCTGTCCCACCTGATCGGCAGGGCAGATAGCTGCGCCGTCACGCCAGACCCGGACACCGTTGTGCTCAATCACGTCCTCGGGTTTTGCGAAGCCCTGGTCCAGCAAGGACGAGATGAAGCCCTGGTCCGTGGGCTCCAACGTCCAGCCCAAGGTTTCCGCCCACCAATCGGCCTGAGCGTGGGCATCGGTGCAGTCTACGCAGATCTGTATGTTCGTCATGGCCCAGAGCCTAGGAGCGCAGCGCCACCGTCGGCACTGAATTGCGGCCAGCTACCGTCCGCAAGCTAGGAGCCGGGCTTCTCGAGCCGCTCACTTTCGGGTGCCCGGACCGGAGAGCCGTTGCATGGCAGCACCCGCTCCGGCCGGGCCAAGTAGAAAAAAGAGCTCCGGGCTTCGGAGCCAAACCCGCCGGGCACCATCAGCGTGGAATACCGCTGGCACCACTGGGGCGTGTCGACGGCGGCTTCCAACGCGGTTGCGACCGCACCGACATTGTGGAACCACATCAACTGCTGCTGCCCGTCGATAACCAGGTAGATGAGGTCCAGCTGCGGATCCGCGGTGACGGCGACGTCGGCCCAGTGCTCCCAGCCCTGAAGTCGGCGGCCGTGGATCCAATGGATGTTGTGGCCCGGAGCGAAACCGGTGCAGTTGCTCGGGGAGGAACTGTTGAAGTCGGGGTTGTTGAAGCCGGAGTTGCTGACACTGGAAATGCTCACAGTGGGTTCCTTTTCAGGTTGTCCTTGCCTGCAGCGGATGAAGCAGGCCGCTTCGTCATCCGAACCACCCGCCGAACAGTGGGGTTGGTGTGGGGCCAGTCGGAGCTTTTATGCCCGGCGAACCGGGCGAAGGCCACATCTCGTGAAGCTGAAAACTACTGTAGCGGAGGGCGCCGACATTTCGACAGGGGTGCGGGTTTCCGGGTCCCGGGCGGGCTGGGTCCCGGGGCGGGCGCCGCGCGGGTCGGGCGCCGGGCGGGCCGGGTCCCGGGGCGGGCGCCGCGCGGGTCGGGCGCCGGGCGGGCCGGAACGGCGGCAACGAAAACTTCCGCTCGCAGAGCTCGCGAAAGTTATTAAAGCCGCCTAACCCGGCCCGTCCGGTGCCCTGGTGCCGCACCGCGCCTAACCCGGCCCGTCCGGTGCCCGGTGCCCTGTGCCGCAACGACGCTCCGAGCCCCGGGATCCCAGCACCCCCCGAAGGCTGCGGTTAGAACCTACGGGGCCGAGTCCACCACGGAGGTTCTCACCGAAGTCCATGCCGAAACGGTGCCGGCCGGAGCGTTGGGGAAGTCCTGCAGCAGTACGTCCTGTTCGCCGATGACCAGTCCCGAGTCAGGATCGATGATGATGTCGGTCCGTGATGTTCCTTCTGGGTAGGGGATCCCAATGGCGACGCCCGTCCTGCCGTCAACGGTTGCCTGCTTGTCGCTTATGACCACGCCGGGGATCAGTGCAGCGGCCCGATACATGGTTGCGCGCAGGTCGGCGGGGACGGCCCCGGTGCGCAAACCGTCAGCGATGGTTACAAAGGCCTCGGTTTCCGGCGTTTTGCCGGCTCCCTCGGTGCGCTCGTAAATGAGGTCCAGCAGTTCCCGGGGATCCCGGGGCAGGCTTCCGGCTTCGTCGAGGGAGGTGCCGATGATGACCATCGGCGCCTGCCCGTAGAAAGCTCCGCCCGGGCCGCGCTGGATTCCGACCGTCGGGTTCGGCACCCCACCCTTCGGCGGCAGCTGGGCGATCTCGGCGGCCGCCTTCTTGGCGGCGTCGGACGAGGACTCGAGGGGAATCCGCTCTCCGCGGTCCCAGACCCATTCACCGTTCCTGTCTGCCGGTATGTAGAGCTGATCGCTGACGGTTTCCTGCCAGGAAAGGTCGCTGCCGTCGGCCATCTGCTTGCCGCCCCAGGTCAGCTCGGTTGTGTCGATCTTCAGGTACTGGCCGGGCCCCACCAAGGGATCAGAGGTGCGGATAGTGGCGTCAGCCGCGGCGTTCAGGACTTCTGCTGCCTCAGCGGTGGCACCGGGACTGCCGGGCCGGACGACGTCGGCCACCACTATGCCTCCCACCAGCAGAGCCGCAGCGGCGGATGCAAGCAAGAGACGGCGTCGGGCGCGGGGCGCCGTGGTCCTCGGGCCTCCGGCGCGGCGGGCGTTCAGCGGAGGAACGGCGTGCAGGCGGGAGGGCGAGGTGCTTTGCGCCGCCTGCGGAGCGTCCATCACGGCCAGCGACCTGGCTCGGCTGCCGGCCAGCTCCGTTTCGTGAACGGAACGTGCGGGGTCAGCGGATGCAAGTGCGCGGTCAATGCCGCCGGGCATATTGGTATGGCTCATCGTTTCGCTCCTTCTGAAAGTGATTCCGTGTCCAGCAGGCGGCCGAGCGCCTTGCGTGCCCGGTGCAAACGCATCCTGACGGCGGTGGCGCTGGTGTTGAGCAGGTCCGAGACCTCGCTGGAACTGAAACCGTCCCAGTACGTCAGGAGGAGGACCTCCCGCTCATCGGGCCCGAGCCGGGCGAGCGCCTCATGGATGCGGGAGTCGTCGTCGTTCCGCTCGTGGTCGCGTTCAAGCTGGAGGGCTCCGAGGAGGCTCGCGGACCGGGAGGCGGACCGGTCGTGGTTGCGGAGGACGTTTTTCGCGATCCCGAACAGCACCATGACCGAAAGGCTTTCCTCCTGCCCGGTCTTTTCCCAGGCGATCCGAAAGACCTCGGCGCACAGGTCCTCGGCGATGGCGGCGTTTTCGGTTCGGCGCCGGAAGTAGCGGTAGATGCGGTCATGTCCGGCGGCATGGGCGGCCAGGAAACGCTTCTCCCTGTCCACGTCCCGTTGTTCCTTCCGGAAAGTTTCTACACTCATGCCCTGTTAATGTCCGGCAGCCTCCAAAGTGTAACTGCGCGCGCCGAAAGCCCCGGCCGCGTACCAAAGGGAAGCCGTATCGAGCGCAGTAGGTACCGGACACAACGAAGGGGCCTGGCGGAGGCGGCTTTAATATTCCCCGCGAGCTCTGCGAGCGGGGAATTTCGTTGCCGCCGGAGCCAGGCCTCGTAGGTGCCCACGGCCACCGTCCTAGGTGCCGGAGCCAGGCCCCGTGGGTGCCACGGCCACCGTCCTAGGTGCCGGAGCCAGGCCCCGTAGGTGCCCACGTTCCCAGCGAGGCCGGTCAAAGCCAGCGAAAGAGTTACCGCCAGCCTGCCCCCGGCGCCACCAGCTTCACGACGCTTTCCAGCAGCTGCGCGTTGTAGTCCACGCCCAGCTGGTTCGGCACGGTAATCAGCACGGTATCGGCTTCCTGCACGGCGGCGTCGGCGGCCAGTTCAGCAGCGATGACATCCGGTTCGCCGATGTAGCTCTTGCCGAACCGCGCCAAACCGCCGTCGAGATGGCCCACCTGGTCCCGTCCCTCGGCCTGCGCACGGAGCCCGAAATAATGCCGGTCCTCCCCGGTGACCAATGGGATGATGCTGCGGCTGACGGAGACCCGCGGGGTGCCCTGGTGGCCGGCGTCGGCCCAGGCCTGCCGGTACACGGCAATCTGCTCGGCCTGCAGCTGGTCGAACGGGACACCGGTGTCCTCGGTCAGCAGGGTGGAGCTCATCAGGTTCATGCCCTGCTCGCCCGTCCACTTGGCTGTGGCCCGGGTGCCGGATCCCCACCAGATGCGCTCGGGCAGGCCGGGGGACAGCGGATCGATGGGCATGGCTCCGGTGCTGCCGGTCATGGCCGGATCCGCCTGGGCGACGCCGGCACCGGCAATCGCGGCCCGGAACACTTCGGTGTGCTGCCGGGCCATGTCGGCGTCGGTGGATTCCGGCCCCGGCACGTAACCGAAGGACTCATATCCGCGCAGGGCCGGCTCGGGGGATCCCCGGCTGATGCCCAGCTGCAGCCTGCCACCGCTGATCAGGTCCGTGGCCGCGGCATCCTCGGCCATTGAAAGCGGATTCATATAGCGCATGTCGATCACGCCGGTGCCCAGCTCAATCCTGCTGGTCCGCGCGGCCATGGCTGCGAGCAGCGGGAAGGGGGCGGAGAACTGCGGGGCGAAGTGGTGCACCCGCAGGTACGCGCCGTCGACGCCGATTTCCTCGGCTGCGACGGCCAGCTCCACCTGCTGCAGCAATGCGTCACGTGCGCTGGGCGTCCGTGAGCCGAGCGCATTCCGGTAATGTCCGAAGGACAGGAACCCTATTCGTTTCATATCAGCCTCAGCGCCGTAAGGTTCGGCCGTATTCCCGTCCTCCCCGGACTTCCGGGCCGGGCACGTGGAAACGCAGCGGAAGGAAGCAGGAACAGTGCACATCACCTTGGTCCCGGGCTATCAGGGCTCACCGCCGGAGCAGTGGCAGAGCCGGTGGGAAGCCGACCTGCCGGACGTCACCCGCATCGCGCCGTCGTCGTGGGACGAGCCGGAGCTGGAGGACTGGATGTCCGCGCTGGACAAAGCCGCCGGGGCACAGCACGGGAACACCGTGCTCGTGGCGCACAGCCTGGGCTGCCTGGCCGCCGCGGAATGGCTGCTGCGCAACCCGGACGGCGCCCGCGGGGTCTTCCTGGTGAGCCCGCCGGATCCCGTAGCAGCCTCGTTCCCGCAGCCGGCCGGGACGTTCCGGAACCCGCGCTTGCAGGAACTGCCGGTTCCGGGCCTGCTGATCGCCAGTGAGAGCGACCCGTACTGCGCGCTGCCGGCGGCAGAGGTCATTGCAGCGGCCTGGAAACTGCCGTTCATCAATGCCGGCGAGCTGGCGCACATCAACGAAAAGAGCGGCGTGGGCTACTGGGAACAGGGCCGCGACCTGCTCACCGCGTTCACCGCGGGGCTGGGGGAACGGGCCGCAATCGGATAAGAATGGGCACATGCAACTTCCGGTGATGCCTCCCATTGCGCCCATGCTGGCCAAAGCCGCCAGCTCCCTGCCTGAAGGCGAGTATCTCTACGAGCCCAAATGGGACGGGTTCCGGTCCATCATTTTCCGGGATGGCGACGACGTCGAGATCGGCTCCCGCAACGAGAAGCCGATGACGCGCTACTTCCCCGAACTGGTGGAGGCACTCAAGGCCAACCTGCCCGAGCGGTGCGTGGTGGACGGGGAAATTGTGATGGTGGCGCCGGACGGTAAGCGCCTGGACTTCGAGCTGCTGCAGCAGCGCATCCACCCGGCCGCCAGCCGGGTGAAACTGCTCGCCGAATCCACCCCGGTCCGGTTCGTGGCCTTCGACCTGCTGGCCCTGGGAGACACGGATTACACGGACAAACCGTTCGCCGAACGCCGCGAGGCCCTGGTCCAGGCGCTGAAAACGGCGCAGGCACCGGTGTCCGTCACCGCCGCAACGGATGATCCGGAGCAGGCGCGGGACTGGTTTGACCGGTTCGAAGGTGCCGGGCTGGACGGAGTGGTTGCCAAGCCGCTGGATGCTGCGTATGCCCCGAACAAGCGCACCATGGCCAAGCTCAAGCATGAGCGCACCGCTGACTGCGTGCTGGCCGGCTACCGGGTGCACAAGTCCGGCCCGGACCTCATCGGTTCGCTGCTGCTGGGCATTTACAACGACGACGGCGAGCTCACCAACGTGGGCGTTGCCGGAGCCTTCTCCATGGACCGGCGCCGGGAGCTGTTCCAGGAGCTCCAGCCGCTGGTGGCGGGCGAAGAAGGGCACCCCTGGGCGTCGGAGGAGCAGGAGGCCGGCACCCGCACGCCCCGCAACTCGGAAGGCAGCCGCTGGAGCGGCAAGAAGGATCTCTCCTTTGTGCCGCTGCGTCCGGAGCGGGTGGTGGAGGTGAAGTACGACCACATGGAAGGGAATCGGTTCCGGCATGTGGCGAGCTTCGTGCGCTGGCGGCCTGACCGCTCGCCGGAGTCCTGCACCTACGCCCAGCTGGAGGAACCCGTGAAGTTCGACCTGGCGGACGTGCTGGGCAGCTAGCTGCGAAGACTAGCCGCGGCCCCGGCACCCGGTCCGGAATTCGCTGCCGGCATCCGCCAGGATGGCCGCGGTGTAGCCGTCCCGGTAACCGGTCTCGGTGGGATGCAGGTCGAACGGGCCGCCTTCGAAGCGAATCCAGGAATCGGCGGATCCCACTCCGTGTCCGGCGAATTCGTCCACCACGTCCACAAAGACGCCGTCCTCGGGAACCTGTCCGGCGATGACCGCATTCAGGGCGTCGGTTCCGGCGTTGAACAGGGCCTGCGCCTCCGCGCTGAGCGGGCCCGGCGCACCGGTTTCGAACAGGTGCGGGTATCCGGTGACCACCAGGGTGGCGCGCGGGGCTGCCTCGGCTATCCGGGCGAATTCCGCCGCCAGCTGGGGAGCCAGGACCGTCGAGGCGTAGGTGCTGGCCTGCTCGATGGCCGGTGCGCAGGTGGCCGGAAGCTGGGTCCCGGCGCAGGCGGCCACCACGGTGCCGAACCGGACGTCGTTGCCGCCGATGGTCACGGTCACGACGTCGGTCCGGTCGTTGAGCGTGCCGCTGGCCGCCGCGTTGCTGATCTGTTCGGGCAGGTCCACCGGTGCGTCAGCCGGGGTGGTCAGGGCGGTGGCGCCGGCGCAGGTGGCATCGGCTTCCAGATCCACGCGCCGCCGGGCGTCCAGCAGCGCGGGATAGCCCTGTTCCGTGCGGCCGCAGGCATCCAGCACGGGACCGCCGCCGTAGCCGGCGGCATAGGAGTCTCCGAAGGCCACATAGTCGACGTCGCGGCCCCAGCCGTGCCCGCCACCATGCCCGCCGCCGTGGCCCCAGCCATGCCCGTGGCCGTCTCCGCCCCGGTGCTGCACGGAGTCCCCGCCGAAGTTGCCCGGGGAGCCGCCTGCCGGACCGTCTGCCGCGGCGGACGACGCACCGCCGGCTAGGAGCGCCGCCGCAGCCAGGGCCAGGACACCGAGCCTCCCGCCGCGGAATGAACGGCGGAACGGGAGGCGGAACGGACTGCGGAAAGGGACACCGGGTGAACGGCGGGAAAGACCTGGGCGAGGGCTCATCTTTGCACTCCTTCGGGCAGCGGAATCAACGGCTCCAAGGCGGACAGTCTTTCCCAGCGCAGGGCACGCGGGCAATCGCCAATCCCTTATCCGGTTCCCTGGCGGCAGGTTTTTCATCGATAACCCGGGCAGTATGAGCGGCCGGAATGCTGCCGGGAGGGGTGTGGCGCAATGCACCTCTGCGCTACGCTGGCGATATACCGACCGTATGGTCAGTAATCGCTGGCTTCTTGCAGGCCCGTCGGTACATTCCAGCAGTCCCGGGCAACGGTGCCCGGCAGGACGCGTCCCGTGCGAAAGGTTTTCCCATGACGGCAACAGCCCTCGACGTTGACTACGTACCCAGCTACGTCCGGGACGCCTGGTGGTCTCCCGGCGACGGCGGAGCGGGCACCGAGGTGCGGGATGCCAGCACCGGCGAACTGCTGGCCCGGGTCAGTACGGACGGGCTGGACACGGCCGCCGCCGTCGAACATGCCCGCAGCACCGGCCAGACCGAACTGGGGAAGTACACCTTCCACCAGCGGGCCCTGCTGCTCAAGGAACTGGCCGGTTTCCTCAACGCCCGCCGGGAGGAACTGTACGAGGTGTCCGCCCGCTCCGGGGCCACCCGCAAGGACTCCCTGGTGGACATTGACGGCGGCATCGGAGTGCTCTTCGCCTACGGGTCCAAGGGGCGCCGCGAGCTGCCCAACGCCACGGTCATCACCGACGGCGCGGCGGAACGGCTGTCCCGGGACGGGTCTTTCCTTGGCGAACACGTCTACACCCGCCTGCCCGGCACGGCCGTGCAGATCAACGCCTTCAACTTCCCGGTATGGGGCCTGCTGGAAAAACTGGCGCCGGCCTTCCTCGCGGGGCTGCCGAGCATCGTCAAACCCGCCACCCCCACCGGCTACCTGGCCGCCGCAGCCGTGCGGCTGATCGTGGAGTCCGGGATCCTGCCTCCCGGGTCGCTGCAGCTGATCTCCGGCCCGGCGCGGGACCTGCTGGACCACCTGGACTACCGGGACCTGGTCTCCTTCACCGGCTCGGCGTCCACCGCCGAAAAGCTGCGTGCGCATCCCAATGTGGCGGTGGGAGGCGTTCGTTTCACGGCCGAAACGGATTCACTCAATGCCGCCATCCTGGGAGCCGACGCCGTGCCCGGCACACCCGAGTTCGAGGCCTACATCGAATCGCTGGTCACCGAGGTGACGGTCAAGGCCGGCCAGAAATGCACCGGCATCCGCCGGGCCCTGGTGCCGCGGGAACTGGTGGACGACGTCGTAGCCGCCGCCGCGGACCGCATCCGGGAGCGGGTGGTGCTGGGTGATCCACGGGCCGCGCAGGTGACCATGGGGGCGCTGGCGTCCACCGAGCAGCTCGACGGTGTCCGCGGTGCCGTCCGTGAACTGCTAGCCGCCGGCGGGACGCTGGCGCTCGGCTCGCTGGAGGCACCCGACGTCGTACTTGCCGACGGCAGTACCGGCCCGGCGCCGTCGGGCGCCTTTATGGAACCGGTGCTGCTGACCTGGGACAACAAGGACGCGGACGCACTGCACAGTGTGGAGGCCTTCGGACCCGTTGCGTCGGTGGTCGGCTATGACAGTGTGGCCGACGCCGTCCGGCTGGCTGCCCGCGGGGGCGGGTCGCTCGTGGCCACCGTCTGCACGAATGATCCGCAGGTGGCCGCCGAAGTGCTCGCCGGCATTGCCGGGCACCATGGGCGGGTGCTGATCCTGAACCGGGAGGATGCGGCGAGTTCCACCGGCCACGGCTCCCCGGTGCCGCACCTGGTCCACGGCGGTCCCGGGCGGGCGGGCGGGGGAGAGGAGCTGGGCGGCATCCGCGCGGTGCTGCATTACATGCAGCGCACCGCCGTGCAGGGCTCGCCGAACATGCTCACCGCCCTCACCGGCATCTGGCACACGGGTGCGGACCAGCGGTTCGACGCCGGCCATCCCTTCCGCAAGCCGCTGAGCGAGCTGCGGGTGGGCGACGCCGTGCGCTCCGGGCTGCGCACGGTGACCCTGGCGGACATCAGTGCCTTCGCCGAGACCACCGGCGACACGTTCTACGCCCACACCGACCAGGCCGCGGCCGAGGCCAATCCGTTTTTCCCGGGCATTGTGGCGCACGGCTACCTGCTGCTGTCCTGGGGTGCGGGCCTGTTCGTGGACCCGGCACCCGGTCCGGTACTGGCGAACTACGGGCTGGAGAACCTGCGCTTCATCACTCCGGTGGCTGCGGGCGACGCCATCCGGGTCACGCTGACCGCCAAGAAAATCACGCCGCGGGAGACCGACGACTACGGCGAAGTGGCGTGGGACGCGGTGCTCACCAACCAGGACGATGAGCTGGTAGCCACCTACGACGTGCTGACCCTGGTGGCCAAATAGCTGCCGGGGGACGCTGGGTTACGGGCAGCTGCTGCGGCGTACTGCCCAGTCGCAGACGGTGTCCGGGCTCAGGACGTCGCTGACCACCACCACGCCGTAAGCGGCCAGGACGAGCCCTGCAACTGCCAGGGCCGCCCACAGCAGCCGGCGCTTCCCCATCAGGCCGAGCCTGGACCCAGGCGGGTATGCAGCCCGTCGAAAACCATGGTGATGATGTTGTCCGCGAGCTTCTGCGCGGGCAGCGGACCGCCCGGCCGATACCACTCGACAATCGAGTTGATGGTGCCGAAAAGCAGCCGGGTGGTGGTCCGCGGATCAATGTCGCTGCGCACCGAGCCTTCACGCCGCGCCGCGTCCACCAGGTCCGCCACCCGGTGGTCGAACTCGCGGCGGCGGGCCAGCGCGGTGCGCTCAATCTCGGTGTTGCCGCGCAGGCGCAGCAGCAGGGTCACAAACGGCAGCCGCTCGGTCAGCACCTCAATGGTGCCGCGCAGCACGAATTCGAGCCGGACGTCGGCCGCACCGTCGGCGGCACCGTCGGAGGCCCGCGGGTCATCCAGCACCGCCTCCAGCCCGTCCAGGGCATGGTCGAGGGCCATGCGGAGCAGCTCGCCCTTGGAGGGGACGTGGTGGTAAATGGCTGACTTGGTGATGCCCAGGTTCTCGGCGAGGATGCCCATGGACGTGGCTTCGTACCCGTGCCGGTTGAACACGTCCACGGCCACGTTCAGCACACTCTGCTGGTCATAGCCGGGGCGGCCGCGGCGGCCGGGAACGGCAGCAGCAGGTGCATCGGGGGCAGCAGCGGGATCGGGGGCGGCATCAGGCATGGCGCCATTTTCCCACGCCGGGGCGCACCGGCGTCGGGCCGTTCATCACGACGGCGCGGCGCCGGGCTGCCGGCGCAGATCGTAGATCCGGCGCAGCTTGCCGCTGGAGCGTGCCAGCGTGCCCGGTTCCACCACCTCCACCGTGCAGGAGGAGCCGACGTGGACCTTGATCTGCGCTGCCAACTCGACGGCGGCGGTGGCGGCCTCCGGTGCGGAGGTCTCTTCCCGCCGCTCGATCCGCACGGTGAGTTCATCCATCCGCTCCGGCCGCGTGATTTCCAGTTGGAAGTGCGGGCTGAGGGCCGGCAGGCGCAGCGCGATTTCCTCGACCTGGGTGGGGAAGAGGTTCACGCCGCGCAGGATGACCATGTCGTCGCTCCGGCCGGTGATCCTGCCCATCCGGCGCATGGACGGCCGCGCCGTGCCGGGCAGCAGGCGGGTCAGGTCATGGGTCCGGTAGCGGATGATCGGCAGCGCTTCCTTGGTCAGGGAGGTGAAGACCAGTTCCCCGGGCTCGCCGTCGTTGTGCACCCGGGTGTCATCAAAGGGATCGATGATCTCGGGGCGGAAGTGGTCCTCCCAGATGTGTGCACCGTCCTTGCTCTCCACGCACTCGCCGGCCACGCCCGGGCCCATCACCTCGGAGAGGCCGTAAATGTCGCAGGCATCCAGGTCCATCAGGGTTTCGAGTTCATGCCGCATTTCCTCTGTCCATGGTTCGGCACCCAGCACCGCGGTTCGAAGCGACGTGGACCGGGGATCAATGCCGGCGGCAGCCATCGCGTCGGCGATCGCCAGCAGATAGGTGGGGGTGCAGAGGATGGTGTCCGGCTCGAAGTCCAGAATCAGCTGGATCTGGCGTTCGGTCTGCCCGCCGGAGATCGGTATGACGGTGCAGCCCAGTTTCTCCGCTCCGAAGTGTGCGCCCAGCCCGCCGGTAAACAGCCCGTAGCCGTACGCATTGTGCACCTTGTCGCCCGGCCGCACCCCGGACGCACGCAGCGAACGTGCCACCAGGGCGGCCCAGCGGTCCAGGTCCCCGGACGTGTAGCCGACCACCGTGGGCCGCCCCGTGGTTCCCGAGGACGCGTGGATGCGCGAGACCTGGTGCTGCGGTACCGCGAACATGCCGAAGGGGTACGTTGAACGCAGGTCCTCCTTAGTGGTGTACGGGAAAAGCCGCAGGTCGCCCAGCTCGCGCAAATCCGAGGGGTGCACGCCGGCGTCGTCGAACTTGGTCCGGTAGAGCGGAACCCGCTCGTAGGCGTAGGCCAGCGTCTGCTGCAGGCGCCGCAGCTGCAGGTCCTCCAGTTCGTCCCGGCTCATCCGCTCCTCGGGATCCAGGGAAGCAGGATCCAGGGCGGCGGGATTCGCGGCGGCGGATTTGGCGGGGGAAGTCTTCATGCGCTGTTTCCTGTCGGGAACGGGGCCGGCTCCCGGCCGGTGTCGGGACGGGAGAGCGGGTCCGGGAGCGGGCCGCGGATGGTGCGTGAGCGTCCGCGGAAAAGGGCGACGACGTCGGATGTACCGTCGGGGCGGTCGGCCCGCACCTCAATGTCATAAACACCGCTGCGGCCGCGGCCCGCCCGGTGCTCGGCGTGAGCGGTCAGGATGTCGCCCGCCTGCGCCGACGCCAGGAAGGTGATGTCTGCCCCCGCAGCCACGGTAACCTCGATCCGCTGCCGGGCCGGTCCGCCGGCTTCCGGGTTGCAGGCCAGCGCAAAGGCGGTGTCGGCGAAGGCAAAAACCATGCCGCCGTGCGCAATGCCGAAACCGTTGAGCATTTCCGGGCGCAGCAACATGGAGATGCGCGCTGCGCCGTCCCGGAGTTCCAGGATTTCGATGCCCAGCCACTGCGAGGCGGCATCGAAAACCAGAAGGGGATGGGCGGGGGATTTGCCCGGGGTGACGCCGGTGTCAGCCATGGGACCCTCCTTTTTATTTACCGAATGTTCATTAGGTAATCCCGGCAGGAGGATGGCTGTCAAGGACCCGGGCACCCGCGGGCCTGCCGGTGTTCCCAGAGGGTGCAGCAGGTCATGGCGTACCCTAGGGAGGTGACTCTTACCGCGGCCGCTGCCGTTTCCGGGCCCGTAAGGCCTCCCACATCTGCCCTTTTGCCCGAGTGGCTGGACCCTCAGGTATTCCTGGCCAATCCTGCCCTGGGACCTTGGGTTGTCCTGCTCGTCTGCGGCATTGTTTTTGCCGAGACCGGGCTGCTCATCGGGTTCTTCCTGCCCGGTGACTCCCTGCTTTTCACCGCGGGCCTGCTGGTGGCCACGGGCACCATCCACATCAATGTGTGGCTGCTGGGCCTGCTGGTCTTTGTCAGCGCGTTCGTGGGCGACCAGACCGGTTATTACATCGGCAAAAAGACCGGCCCGGCAATCTTCAAACGGGAGAACAGCCGGCTGTTTAAACAGGAAAACGTGCACCGGGCCGAAGTGTTCTTCGAGCGCCACGGCGGCAAGGCCGTGATCCTGGCACGCTTTGTTCCGGTGGTGCGGACCTTCACGCCCGTGGTGGCTGGCGTCGCAAAGATGAACTACAAAACCTTCGTTACCTTCAACGTCATCGGCGCCTTCTTCTGGGGCGTGGGCGTTACCCTGCTGGGTTATGTGCTCGGCGACCGCGTGCCGTTTGTCCGGGAAAACCTGGACCTGATCTTCGTGGGCGTAGTAGTGCTTTCGGTGATTCCGATCGTTATCGAGGTACTGCGCCAGTCCCGTAAGGCCAGCACCAAGCACGACGACGGCGGCCCTGCCGGAGATGCCGAGGAATCCGGCCCAGCTGCATCAGGCCAAACCACCGCTGCCTCCGCACAAAGCCCCGCTGCCCGTCCGGCCGCCGGCGATGCTGCCCTGGCCCGGCAGGCGCAAGAGTCGGCTGGCCGTCCGGCCGCCGGCGATGCTGCCCTGGCCCGGCAGGCGCAAGAGTCCGCTGCCCGTCCGGCCCGGCACGCCGCAGCCGACGGCGGACGCTTCTCCGCACCGAAAGCGGATGCCGAAGGCAGCGGCTCCTAACCGCACTGCCCGCAGGCTGGGATAGCAGTCCCGCCCGCAGAGTTCCCAGAAGGCCCGGACCCCAGGTCCGGGCCTTCTGCGCGTCCGGGGCAGCTGAGCTAAACGGCCGCCATGGTGCCGGCGTTGTGCCCGTGCGTCCCGGCAGTTTCGGGCCGCCACGGCGTCAGGGCCGGGGAAATGGGCGCGCTGGTAGGGACCGCGCGGTCGGGAGGGATGTCCGGCCAAACGGGCCCACCGGCCCCCGCGGTCGCAGAAGTTCCCACGCACCGGCGCCAGGCCGCAGAAGTTCCCACGCACCGGTTCCAGACCGCAGAAGTTCCCACGCACGGGGACTGGAGGGGCGCGTGGGACCCCAGCGGGAACATCCGTACCACTACGTGGGATCTTCGCGGAAGCTCGATCAAGACGTGGTGCGGGCGGAGTGCTAACTTCCGGGCATGGCAGGAGCCGGATCCAGATAACAATCCGGTAACCCGACCACGCCTTATGTGCCCCTGACCTGTGGTTCTATCCGGCTGCCGCGAGTTTCTGCGAAACGTGGGAGCGCTCCCACTTGACATGTGATGCACCGCACATCAGCATTTAGGCATCGCTTGTGGGAGCGCTCCCACACCGCCGGCATCACCGCCGGGCCAGGCACCCGGGCGCATCCGTTAGGCAACCGCACGGCAGGCGCGTAAACACCCGCCACGCACTCGTGCACTCGTAATCGACAAAGGAGTCAGCAATGAGTACCACACCCATATCGGCAGGCCGCGCACGCCGCCGGGGTCCCGCGGTTGCCGCATCGGTCGCAGCCGCAGCCCTTCTGCTCACCGCCTGCGGAGGCGGCGACGACGGAGCATCAGGAGAAGACGGACAGGTGACGCTCAGCGTCAGCACGTTCAACGAGTTCGGCTACGAGGATCTCTTCAAGGAGTACGAGGCAGCCAACCCGAACGTGAAGATCGTGCACGACAAGAAGGCCACTTCTGACAACGCGCACGACAACCTGAACACCAAGCTGGCAGCCGGGTCGGGCCTGTCGGACATCGAAGGCATCGAAGTGGACTGGCTGCCGGAGCTGAAGCAGTATGCGGACCAGTTCGCGGACCTTTCCAGCCCGGAAGTTGAAGGGCGCTGGCTGGATTGGAAGGAAGAAGACGCCACAGTTGACGGCAAGCTGATCGGCTACGGCACCGACGTCGGTCCCGAAGGCGTCTGCTACCGGGCGGACCTCTTCGCCGCAGCCGGCCTGCCGACCGACCGCGAGGAAGTCGCCAAGCTGCTCGAGGGCGACTGGGACCACTACTTTGAGGTTGGCGAGCAGTTCACCGCCAAGTCCGACGCCGCATGGTACGACTCGGCCATGGCCGTCTACCAGGGCCAGATCAACCAGGTGAAGAACGCCTACGAGGAAAATGACGGCACAGTCATTGCCACCGAGAACCCGGAAGTGAAGGAGATCTACACCAAGGTCCTCGAGAACTCCGTGGACAAGGACCTCTCGGCGCACCTGGAGCAGTGGTCCGATGACTACACGGCGGGCTTCCAGAGCGGCGCCTTTGCCACCACCCTCTGCCCGGGCTGGATGCTGGGCAGCATCGAAGGCAACGCAACCGGCGTTGAAGGCTGGGACATTGCCAACGTGTTCCCGGGCGGCGGCGGAAACTGGGGCGGGTCCTACCTGACCGTTCCCAGCCAGGGCAAGAACCAGGAAGAAGCCATCAAGCTGGCCCAGTGGCTCACCGCCCCTGAGCAGCAGATCAAGGCCTTCGAATCCAAGGGCACCTTCCCCAGCCAAACCGAGGCCTACGAGTCCGACACCCTGCTGAACTCCACCAACGAGTTCTTCAACAATGCGCCGGTCGGCAAAATCCTCGTGGACCGGGCCAACGCGGTCACCATGACTCCGTTCAAGGGTCCGAACTACTTCACCATCAACACCAACATGGCCCAGGCACTGAACCGGGTGGATGTCCTCAAGACCGATGACGCCAACTCCTCCTGGGAGAAGTTCGTCGCCAGCGTCGACGCCCTCCAGTAGCCCCCTAACCTCCGGTGCCTGTGGCTGCCACTGTGTGTAGTCCGCAGGATGGCGCTGCAGGCACCGGACCCAACTTCTTCCCCCTTGAACGTTAGGAAGTCAGCCATGGCTGTCACCGTCAAGCCGCCGGCAGCGCGGACGCCGGTACGGCGGTTAGGGTTCAGCAGCCGGCTGGCCCGCTGGGACGTCAAAGTCTCCCCGTACCTTTACATTTCGCCGTTCTTCATCATCTTCGCCATCGTCGGCCTCTTCCCGCTGATTTACACCGGATGGGTTTCCCTGCATAACTGGAACCTGATTGGCGGCAACCAGGGCTTCACCGGCACCGAGAACTTCACCTTTGTGCTCTCCCAGCCGTATTTCTGGAATGCGGTGGGCAACACCTTCAGCATCTTCCTGATCTCCGCAGTGCCCCAAATCATTCTTGCCATTGCCATCGCCGCCGTGCTGGATGCCAACCTGCGTGCCAAGACCTTCTGGCGCATGGGCGTGCTTTTGCCCTACATCGTTGCCCCCGTAGCCGTGGGCCTGATTTTCGGCAACCTCTTCGCTGACCAGTCGGGTGCCATCAACGGTGCGCTGACTTCCATCGGACTCCCGGCCATTCCCTGGCATGCCAACTCCCTGGCCAGCCACGTCGCGATTGCGACCATGGTGGACTTCCGCTGGACCGGCTACAACGCGCTGATCTTCCTGGCCGCCATGCAGGCGATCCCGCGGGACATGTACGAGGCCGCGATTATCGACGGTGCCAGCCGCTGGCGGCAGTTCATCTCCATCACCGTGCCCATGCTGCGCCCGACCGTGATTTTCGTTGTCATCACCGCCACCATCGGCGGACTGCAGATCTTCGACGAGGCCCGCGTCTTCGACACGTACGGGCTCGGCGGTGCAGACCGCCAATGGCAGACCCTGACGATCTACATCTGGGAACTGGGTTGGGGCCAGCGCAACCTGGGACGTGCTTCTGCAGTGGCCTGGCTGCTGTTCGTCATCATCGTGGTCATCGCCGCACTGAACTTCTTCATCACCCGACGCATCGCCACCCAGGGAGGACGGAAATGACTTCCGTACCCATGGTCGAACAGACCGCCGGCCGCAAGGCCGCCGAAGCAGCCAAGCGACGCCGTGACCGCGGCGGACAGGACCAGCGTCCGGGACGCGTCCATGTCCGGGCGGCGAAGACGGGCGGATACAACAAGCGGCCCGGCTTCCTCACCTACGGGCTGCTCGGAGCAGTGATCCTGGGCTCAGCCCTGCCGATCCTCTGGTCCGTCCTGGTCGCCAGCCACGACAGCACCGCAATTGCCAAGGGAGTGCCACTGATCCCCGGCGGTAACTTCTTTGCCAATGCCGCAACAGTGCTCGACAGCATCCCGTTCTGGCGGGCCCTGGGCAACAGCGTCCTGGTCTCCACAGTGACCGCCGCCTCCGTGGTGATCTTCTCCTCCCTGGCCGGCTTCGCCTTCGCCAAGCTGCGCTTCAAGGGTTCGAAGGCGCTGCTGGTCTTCGTGGTGGCCACCATGGCCGTTCCCACGCAGCTCGGCGTCATCCCGCTGTTCATCGTGATGTCCAAGCTCGGCTGGACCGGCACCATGGGCGCCGTCATCATTCCCGGGCTCGTCACCGCGTTCGGCGTGTTCTGGATGACCCAGTACCTCCAGGACGCCCTGCCGGACGAATTGATTGAAGCCGTCCGGATGGACGGCGCGAACATGTGGCAGTCGTTCTGGCACGTGGCCCTGCCGGCCGCCCGCCCGGCTGCCGCCATGCTGGCACTGTTCACTTTCGTGGCCACGTGGACCAACTTCTTCTGGCCCCTGATTGTGCTCAACGCGCAGAACCCGACGCTGCCGGTGGCCTTGGCGCAACTGCAGTCGGCGCGTTTCGTGGACTACTCGGTGGTCCTTGCCGGAGTGGTGCTCTCCACCATTCCGCTGTTTATTGTTTTCGCCGTCGCAGGACGGCACCTGGTTGCAGGAATTATGCAGGGAGCGGTTAAGGGATGACGCAGCACACCAACGGAAACTTCCCCACGGGATTCCTGTGGGGGGCGGCCACCGCCGCCTACCAGATCGAGGGTGGCGCGTGGGAAGACGGCCGCAAGGCCTCCATCTGGGACACCTTCAGCCGGGTCCCGGGCGCAGTGGTCAACGCCGAGAACGGCGACGTCGCCTGCGACCACTACCACCGCCTTGATGAAGACGTGGCCCTGATGAAGTCGCTGAACCTGGCTTCCTACCGCTTCTCCACCTCCTGGGCGAGGATCCGGCCCGACGGCGGCGCAGTGAACCCGGCCGGCCTGGACTTCTACAGCCGGCTCACTGACAAACTGCTCGACGCCGGAATAAAGCCCTGGCTGACCCTTTACCACTGGGACCTGCCGCAGGCGCTGCAGGACGCCGGGGGCTGGGCCAACCGCGACACTGCCTACCGCTTTGCCGAGTACGCCCTGAGCGTCCACGACGCCCTGGGGGACCGGGTGAAGGCCTGGACCACATTGAACGAGCCCTGGTGCTCCGCCTATCTCGGCTACGCAAGCGGCGAGCACGCACCCGGGCTGCAGGACCGGTCCCTGGCCGTGGCCGCCAACCACCACCTGCTGCTCGGCCACGGACTTGCCGCGCAGGAGCTGAAGGCCCGCGATGCGTCCCTGGACGTGGGCCTGACCCTGAACTTCACCGTCGCGGATCCGCTGGATCCCGAGAACCCCGACGACGTGGACGCCGCCCGCCGGATCGACGGGCAGTTCAACCGGGTGTTCGCCGACCCGGTTTTCCGCGGCAGTTATCCCGAGGACGTCCTCGCTGATCTGGCCCCATACGGTTTGGGACAGCACATCGGCGAAGGGGATATGGCGGTTATCAGCACACCGGTCGATTTCCTGGGCGTGAACTATTACCACGGCGAGGCCGTCACCAAGACGCGTCCGGCCACACTGCGGAGCACCGAGGCGCCCGTTTCGCGGCCGTCGGCCAGCCCGTATCCCGCCGCGGACGGGGTCTACTCCGTGCCCCGCGGACTGCCGGTGACGAACATGGGGTGGGAAATCCAGCCCGAGGGCCTGCACCGCCTCCTGCTCCGGCTGCAGCGCGACTACACCGGGCCCGCCGGGGTCCCGCTGTACATCACGGAAAACGGCGCCGCGTTCGACGACGACGTTGTGGTGGACGGCGTGGTCCAGGACGAGGACCGGCTGGGGTTCATCGAAGCGCACCTGCAGGCTGTCCGCGATGCGGCAGCAGACGGCGTCGACGTCCGCGGCTACTTTGCCTGGTCGCTCATGGATAACTTTGAATGGGCCTGGGGCTACGCCAAGCGGTTCGGCATTGTCCATGTGGACTACCAGACCCAGGTCCGCACACCGAAGGCCAGCGCCCGGTGGTTCGCCGAAACCGCACGTACCAATGCCTTGCCGGAAAGGTCCTCCGCGGCCGCACCGGATGTCGTATCGTCGATTCAGTGAGCTCCCTCAACCAGGGCACCCGCGGAACGCAGGTCAAGCCCCGCCGCAGCAGTCCCACACTGGAAGACGTGGCGGCGCTTTCCGGCGTCTCCCGCTCCACCGTGTCGCGGGCGATCAACGGCGGGGCCCGGGTCAGCGCCCGGACGCAGGCGGCCATTGACGCCGCTATCGGAGAGCTGGGCTTCACCCCCAACAGGGCAGCCCGGTCGCTGGCCACCAGCCGTGCCGACTCCATTGCCCTGGTGATTCCCGAACCGGACGGCCGGGTCCTGGTGGATCCCTTCTTCGCCATGACCCTCAACGGGATCACCGAGTCGCTGGCGGACACCGAGGTGCAGCTGGTGCTGCTGATTGCCCGGCAGGGGGAAAAAGCCGGCCAGATCATCCGGTACCTGCGCAGCGGCCACGTGGACGGGGCCATAGTGGTCTCGCACCACAAGGCCGACGCTCTGGAAATCGAACTGGCGGACGCGCCGCTGCCGGCCGTGTTCATCGGCCGGCCGTGGCATGGCCGCCAGGGACTGGTGTTCGTGGATACTGACAACTACACCGGCGGACTGCTCGCGGCGCGGCACCTAGCCGGCCGCGGTTACCGCCGGATCGCCACGGTGACCGGACCGGCGGACATGACCGCCGCGCAGGACCGCACGGAGGGCTGGCGTGCCGGGCTCGCTGAAGCAGGGCTGGTCTCTGCCGGGGCGGAGTCCGGGCACTTCACCACCGAAGGCGGCGCAGCGGCAGCAGCCCGGCTGCTGGACGCCGATCCGGGGATTGACGCCATCTTCGCGGCGTCGGACCTCATGGCCCTGGGTGTGCTGACCGTCCTGCGCGAGCGGGGCCTGTCGGTTCCCGGGGACGTGGCGCTGGTGGGGTATGACAACCACCAGCTGGCCGCCTCGAGCAAGCCCGGGCTGACCACCGTGGTGAACCCGATGGTCGAGATGGCACGGCGCGCCTCCGAAATGCTGCTGCGCGAAATCGAGGAGCCCGGATCGCGCCTGGAACCGGCTATCTACCCGCCGGAACTGGTCATCCGGCAGTCCGCCTAGCCCGCCGGGAATCCGCCTAGGCGGCGTTCTCCCGTTTGGCCGCCGACAGCAGGTCCCGGGCGCCCAGGGCGGCCAGGATGAACGCGTAGTCCCAGGCGCGGTCCTTCCAGGCCTCGTACCGCCCGGAAGCCCCGCCGTGGCCGCCGTCCATTTCGATCTTGAGCACAATAGGTTCGCTGCCGGTGGTGGTTTCGCGCAGCTGGGCCACCCACTTGGCCGGTTCCACGTACAGCACACGGGTGTCATTGAAGCTGGTGACGGCGGCGATTTTGGGATAGTCCACGGCCCGGATGTTCTCGTAGGGCGTGTATTCCTTCATGTACCGGTAGACCTCGGGGTCGGTGATGGGATTGCCCCATTCCTCCCATTCCAGGGCCGAGAGCGGCAGATCAGGGTCAAGGATGCTGGTCAGCGCGTCCACAAACGGCACCTGCGCCACGATGGCGCGGTACTTTTGCGGCGCCAGGTTCGCGACGGCGCCCATCAGCAGGCCGCCGGCCGAGCCGCCCATGGCCGCGATCCGGTCCGGATCCGCCCACCCGGACGCCGCCACCGCGTCCGTGGCATCCACGAAGTCGGTGAAGGTGTTCTTCTTGTGCAGCTTCTTGCCGTTGTCATACCAGGAGCGGCCCATTTCTCCGCCGCCGCGCACATGCGCCACCACGTACAGCACTCCGCGGTCCAGGAGCGAGAGCCTGGCTACGTTGAACCCCGGGTCCATGCTCATTTCGTAGCTGCCGTAGGCGTAGACCAGGGCCGGGTTGCTGCCGTCCCGCTGCAGGTCCGCCCGCCGGATGACGGAGAGCGGAATGCGGGTGCCGTCCGCCGCCGTCGCCCAATCACGTTCGGCTACGTAGTCCTCGGACCGGTAGCCGCCCTTCACCGGGGTTTCCTTACGCAGCTCCAATTCGCCGGTGGCCAGCACGTAGTCGTAGACCCGCGGCGGGGTAAGGAAGGAGGTGTAGCTGAGCCGCATGATCGGGGAGTCGAACTCTGCGTTGGCCAGGTTGGCGGTGTAGAGCTCCTCGTCGAAGGCCGGTTCCACCGGGGAACCCTGCGCGCCGGTGCCCAGGCCGTCAACCGGGAGGATCTGGACCCGCTCGGTGGTGTCCTTCCGGACCGAAACGAGCACATGCGTGGCGGTGACGGCTGCGCCGTTGACCCGCACGGTGTCGTCGTGGGCGATCACGGTGCGCCACTGCTGCTCGTCCAGGGGCTTGTCGAATTCGGCCTCGTCCACCAGCGAAAGCATGGAGTTCAGCGCCCCGCGGTTGTGCGTGAGGAGGTACTGGCGGCGGCCGTCAAGGGTCAGCGGCTCGGCCTCGTAAAGGATGTGTGCGCTGCGGGGAATCAGGGTGCGGACCGTGTCCGTGGGATCGGCGAAGTCCAGCACGCGGTATTCGCTGTATTCGGAGCTGCTAATGCCGATCAGCAGCTGCCTGCGGTCTGCGGAGAGGTCGAAGCCGGTCCACATGGCAATGTCGTCTTCCTGGTAGATCACGACGTCGTCCTCGACCGGGGTGCCCAGGGTATGCGCCTTGATCTGGTACGGCCGCCAGGAATCATCCACCACGGTGTAGAAGACGCGGGTGCCGTCCGGGGCGAAGGCCAGCGAATAGAAAACGTTGGCAATGGTGTCCGGGAGCAGCTCCCCGGTGCGCAGGTCCTTGATCCGCAGGGTGAAACGCTCGTCGCCGGCGTTGTCCTCGGAGTAGGCGAGCAGGTTGCCGTCCTCGGTCACGGCCAGTCCGCCCAAGGAGAAGAACGGCTTGCCTTCGGCTTCCACGTTCCCGTCCACGAGGATCTGTTCGCCTTCCACCGGGACGCCCGGCAGGACGGCGGGCGGCGTCCAGTCGGCGTCGAGGTCCCCGGTGTCTTGGGCGGCGGTGCGGCAGTGAATGGCGTACTGCTTGCCCTCTTCGGTGCGGGTGTAATACCACCAGCCCTTCTTGCGGGCCGGAACGGAGAGGTCCGTCTCCTCAGTGCGGTTCTTGATCTCGTTGAAGATCTCCTCGCGCAACGGCTCCTGATCGGCCGTGATCTCGGCGGCGTACGCATTCTCCGCGGTCAGGTGGGCAACCACCTCGGGGTTTTCCTTCTCCCGCAGCCACTCATAGTTGTCGATGAAGGTGTCACCGTGGTGGGTGCGTTCAGTCGGGACTTTCTTGGCAACCGGGGGCTGGGGAGTAGTCATGCTTCGAATATATCCATCCGGGCCGCGGCGTCGAAGGACCGCGCTGGCGTTATGCTCGCGGCTTAGCCCGCGGACCCCCGGCGTCAGCGGGCGGGGATGTAAAGCACGCTTTACATCTCCGGAGTCGGCATGGCATGCTCCAGGCCATGACTTCCGAGACGAAGGGCGGCCGCACCCGCCTCCTGACGATTTGTGCGGCCGCAGCAAGTGGTGCGGCCGCCGGTGCGCTCCTTGGCTGGGCCGCGGCGCTGCGGACCGGTGGGGACCCGGCGCTGTATGTGCCGGTCTTCGCCGCGGCGGTGGGCCCGGTAGCGGCGGCGGCGTTCTGGATGCTGGTGCTGAACGCCGGGGAAACCCGCCGGCTGGACACGGCCTCGGCCGCCGACGTCGAACGCTCCTGGACGCGGGATGCCGCAGCTGCGGCATTCACGGACCTGATAGTGCTGCTGGCCGCCGGAGTGGTGGTGCAGGCAGTGGCAGGTTGGGCCGCGCCGCTGCCGCTGTACTGTGCGGCCGGGCTGGGGGCTTGGACACTGCGTTATGCCGTTGCCCGGCACCGGAATTCTTAGGCATGGAGAACCGCGTGGCCCAGGAGCGGCTGCGCCTGGGACTATCACAGGTGCAGTTGGCCGAACGCCTGGGGGTCTCCCGGCAGACGGTGATTTCCATCGAGAAGGGCAAATTTGATCCGTCCCTGCCGCTGGCCTTTAGCCTGGCCCGCGTGTTGGGCCGGCATATTGAAGACCTGTTCCTGCCCGGGGGCTAGTCGCCCAGCAGCAACCAAGCGCACAGCGCTCCCACGCTGAGGAAAAGCAGCCAGTTCACCGCCACGACCAGGAGGGTCGAGGTGAAGGGCCGCGGCGGCATCTCGCGGTGGGGGAGCAGTACCGGTTCCGGCGCCGGGCCCTTGCGGAACTGCCCCCAGAGGCTGGTGCCCAGCAGGACGGTGCCCCCTGCCAGGGCCAGCGGAAGTGCCGGCAGCGAGAATAGGACCAAGTGCGGTGCAGCCAGCAGGAGGACGGCTTCCACCACCAGGCAGGCTGCGAGGAGAAGGGTCGGACGCCGCAGCGAACGCCAGGTGGGATTGCGTGCGTAGAGCGGGCTGACCCCGGCAACAACCAGGGCGGTGAAGGCCAGCAGCAGGCCCGGCGCAGTGACGTTGACGGTAGCGGCATCGGAGGTCACCGCGGCCGCCACGGCGAAAAAGCCCAGCAGTCCCAGGAGCGTTGGCACAATGACCACCGCTGCCGAACGAACGGCCGGCCGTTCCTCCCGGTCCTCGGGCCGCGGTCCGGGAAGGGCAGCACCGGACGGACCAACACCGGCAGGGCCAGCCCCGGCAAGGTCAGCACCGGCCGGACCAACACCGGCCGGGTCAGCCCCGGCAGGGTCAGCCCCGCCCGGAGCAGCACCTGCAGGGGCGCCCGGTATCCGGCGCCCGGCATCGGGTTCGGGGGTACCCATGGTAATCCTCTCCGCGTTGAACTCTCTGTGTTCAGTTTTCCATAGGGTCTTGACCCTCGTATCCACTCTCCATATTCTGAACGAACGGTCGGTAAATAATACGGTCGGTAGCAATACTGCCGTCCACTGAGGCGGGGATTCAATGCCTGCGGCGCGTTGCACCGGGTGCGGTTGGGACGAACGCGGTTGGGACGAGTGCGGTTGGGATGATGAGCATGGAAAATATGGGCCGGACAGCTCTCAGTGCGGAGACCGGAAGCGGTTCCGGCGGGCAAGAACACTTTGACAGGCTGATCGCCGCCGACACACGGGTGGAACCGCGGGACTGGATGCCGGATGCATACCGGAAAACCCTCGTGCGGCAAATCTCCCAGCACGCACACTCGGAAATCATTGGGATGCAGCCGGAAGGGAACTGGATTTCCCGGGCGCCCTCGCTCAAGCGCAAGGCCATCCTGATGGCCAAGGTCCAGGACGAAGCCGGACACGGACTGTACCTGTATTCCGCAGCTGAAACCCTGGGCACGCCGAGGGAACAGATGACCGAAGACCTCATTGCCGGCAAGGCCCGCTACTCGTCGATCTTCAACTATCCCGCTCTGACCTGGGCGGACATGGGGGCAATCGGCTGGCTGGTGGACGGCGCGGCCATCTGCAACCAGGTCCCGCTATGCCGCGCCTCCTACGGACCGTACGGCCGGGCCATGGTTCGGATCTGCAAGGAAGAATCCTTCCATCAGCGGCAGGGTTTCGAGATCCTGCTGGAACTTGCCCGCGGCACCGAGCCCCAGCGGGAAATGGCCCAGGATGCGATCAACCGGTGGTATGCCCCATCGCTGATGATGTTCGGCCCGCCCGACGACGATTCCCCCAACTCGCGCCAGTCCATGGCCTGGAACATCAAGCGCTTCTCCAACGACGAACTGCGCTCCCGGTTCGTGGGCATGATCGTGGAACAGGTCAAGGTGCTGGGCCTGACGCTGCCGGACCCGGACATCCGCCTCAATGACGAAAGCGGCAAATGGGAGCACGGACCGTTGGACTGGGACGAGTTCCGTGAGGTCCTCGCCGGCCGCGGCCCCTGCAACTCCCAGCGGCTGGCACGCCGCCGCGAAGCGCACGAAGACGGCGCCTGGGTCCGTGAGGCCGCTGCGGCCTACGCCGCCCGGCAGTCGGCCCGGCAGTCCCGGGAAGGAGCGGCATAGCCATGACGGGTGGATCTACAACCGGCGACGACGGCTCCCGTCCCGCCGCTCAGGCGGCCCCGGAGACTCAGGCGGCCCCCGCGACTGAGACTGCCGCCGCCGCGGCCCCAGTTGCCCCGCAGCCTGCCGTCCCGGCCGGTGCGTGGCCGCTCTGGGAAGTCTTCGTCCGTTCCTCCCGCGGCCTGTCGCACGTCCATGCCGGGTCCCTGCACGCCCCCGATGCCCAGATGGCCGTGCGGAACGCCCGCGATCTCTACACCCGGCGGAACGAGGGCGTCTCGCTTTGGGTGGTCCCGGTGTCGGCCATCATTGCCAGCGACCCGGACGCGAAGGGGCAGTTCTTCGAGTCCCCGCAGGGCAAGGACTACCGGCACGCCACCTATTACACGGAATCCGAAGGGGTGAAGCACCTGTGAGCTCGGACAGCGCCACCCGGATTACCCCGGGCAACGCCCTGCGCCCGGAAGACATTGCCGCCGCCGGAACCCGTGCACCCGCCGAGGTGGCCGAATATGCGCTGCGGCTGGGCGACGACGCGCTGGTGCTGGCCCAGCGGCTCGGCTGGTGGATTTCCCGTGCCCCGGAACTTGAGGAGGACGTGGCGCTGGGCAACATAGCCCTGGACCTGATGGGCCATGCCCGCTCCTTCCTGACCTACGCCGGCAGCGCCGACGGGCGGACCGAGGATGACCTGGCCTATTGGCGCGGGGAATCCGGGTTCCGCTCTGCGCACTTGATGGAGCAGCCCAACGGTGACTTCGCCCGGACCATTGCCCGGCAGTTCGCCGTCTCCTTCTACCAGTTCGAGCTGTACAGCGCCCTGCAGCACTGTGCTGACGCAACCCTGGCCGCCATCGCAGCGAAGGCGGTCAAGGAAGTGGACTACCACCGCGACCACAGTGCCCAGTGGGTGCTGCGGCTGGGGCTGGGCACCGACGAGTCCCGTCGCCGGATGATCCGGGCGCTGGAACTGACCTGGCCCTACGTGGGTGAACTGTTCGACGACGACGCCCTGGTTACCGCCCTGGGGGACCGGGCCGTGCTGCCGTCCACCCTCAAACCGGCCTTCGAACGCAACATTTCCGCCGTGCTCCGGGAGGCCGAGCTGGAGGTGCCCATGGTCCAGCCCGCGCCCGGCGGCGGACGGCAGGGCCGGCACAGCGAGCATCTCGGCTATATGCTCGCGGAAATGCAGGTCCTGGCCCGTGAACACCCGGGTGCCACGTGGTGAGCGTGATGGAATCCGCCCTGCGCCCGGCAGACCCCGCCGCAGCGGCGGCCTGGGATGTGGCCGCCACGGTGTGTGATCCGGAGATTCCCGTGCTGACCATCGAGGACCTGGGGGTCCTGCGCCGGGTGGAGGTTTCCGGGGCCGGGGTCCAGGTGGCCATCACCCCCACCTATTCCGGCTGCCCGGCCATGGACGCCATCACCGAGGACGTCACCGCAGCCCTGCACCGGGCCGGATACACCGGAGTGCAGGTCCGGTTGGAGCTGGCCCCGGCGTGGACCACCGACTGGATGAGCAGTGCCGGCAAGGCGAAGCTGGACGCCTACGGCATCGCCCCGCCGTCGGGACGCGCCGCGGCCGGCCCCGTCCGGGTGGGACTGAGCGTGAAGTGTCCGCAGTGCGCCTCGCTGAATACCCGCGAACTGACCCGCTTCGGGTCCACCTCGTGCAAGGCGCTGTGGGTCTGCGGCGACTGCCGTGAACCGTTCGACTACTTCAAGGTGCTCTAAAGATGTCCGTCCTTCCCGCGGCACCCGTCCGGCGTGCCGTTTTCCATCCGCTGACCGTTGCCGCAGTGCGCCGGCTGACCGAAGACGCCGTCGAGGTCACTTTCGCGGTGCCGCCGGACCTGGTGGATTCGTACCACTACCTGCCCGGGCAGTATGTTGCCCTGCGCAAGGTTTTGGACGGCACCGAACTGCGGCGCAGCTACTCCATCTGCGCCGAGCCACGCCCGGGGGAGCTGCGGGTGGCAATCAAACGGGACCTGGGCGGACTGTTCTCCTCCTGGGCCAACGAGCACCTGTTGGCCGGGGATGCGCTGGACGTGATGAGCCCGGCCGGCAGCTTCACTTCGCGCTCCCTGCCCGCCGCCCTTTCCGACGCATACAGCGGGGGCCCCGCCGGCATGCCGGCACACCAGCAGGTTGAGGGGCAGGTGTTTGCCGCCGTGGCCGCCGGCTCCGGCATCACCCCGGTCATTGCCATTGCCCGGACCATCCTGGCCTCTTCGGACACCACCCGCTTTGACCTGGTCTATGCGAACAAGGCCGCCATGGACGTGATGTTCCTCGAAGAGCTGGCGGACCTGAAGGACCGCTACCCGTCCCGGTTCGCGCTGCACCACGTGCTGTCGCGTGAACAGCGCATTTCTCCGCTGCTCTCCGGCCGGATCGACGCCGCGAAACTCACGGCACTCATCGGTACGGTCCTGCCGGCCGATGCTGTGGACGAATGGTTCCTCTGCGGGCCGTTCGAGCTGGTTCAGCTGTGCCGCGATGCCTTGTCCGCACGCGGAGTCGATCCGGCCAAAGTCCGGTTCGAGCTGTTTACCACCGGCCGTCCGGACCGGCCGGAAGGCTCATCCGGCCGTCCCGTTGTGCCGGACAGCTCGGGCGAAAACTACGGCATCACCTTCCGGCTGGACGGGCTGCAGGGGTCGGTCTCCAGTCCGGTCCATGCCCGGGAATCGATCCTGAATGCGGCCCTTCGGGTGCGCCCGGACGTGCCGTTCGCCTGTGCCGGCGGCGTCTGCGGGACCTGCCGCGCCAAGCTTGTGGCCGGCACCGTGGAGATGGAAGAGAACTACGCGCTGGAACCGGAAGAGCTTGCAGCCGGTTACGTGCTCACCTGCCAGAGCCGGCCCACCAGCACCGAAGTCAACGTGGACTACGACGCCTAGGAGGCACCGATGATCGAGCTGAGCATCAGGGACGGGGTGGCCGAGGTCCTGCTGAACGCCCCGCAGAAACTCAACGCCTTGGATTTCGAGGCACTGGGTGAGCTGGGACGGGCCTACGACGACGCCGCGGCGGCCGGTGTGCGCGCACTGCTGCTGCTCGGGGCGGGTCGCAGTTTCTGTGCCGGCCGGGACATCTCGGGGGTAAACCCTGCGGATGATGATGCGCGGGGTTACCTGGTGGAGGGCGTAAAACCGCTGCTGCGGAAAATGTCCGCTTTCCCGGCGCCAACCTTCGCTGCCGCGCAGGGCGCCTGCCTCGGGGTTGGCCTGGGTTTGCTCGCGGCCACCGACGTCGTCTACGTAGCCGCGGACGCGAAGATCGGCTCGCCGTTCGCGAACCTTGGGGCGGCCCTGGATTCGGGCGGGCACTGGCTCTTCACCGAACGGCTCGGCCCGCACCGCACCCTGGACCTGATCTACACCGCCGAGTTGATGAGCGGCACCGAAGCAGTGGCGGGCGGCCTGTTCAGCCGCGCCCTGGAACCTGCCGGCCTGCTCGCACAAACCCGGGAAGCCGCAGCCCGGGCAGCGGCCGGCCCCGCCCGGGCGCTGCTGGCCTCCAAGGCGCTGGTGGCGGAGATCCGGGACCGGCGGTTGGGCTTCTGGGAGGCGCTCGATGCCGAAAACGAGGTGCAGGAGCGGCTGAGCAGGACACCGGATTACGCTGAGGGATTTGCAGCATTCAAGGAGAAGCGCAAGCCGGTGTTCCGGCGCTGAGCGGCGTCCCGGATCCCCTCCGGAAGCGCACGGAAGCACCGGGGATTGCGTCCCGGCTTGTGATGCGGCACGCACCGGGCTAGGTTGGAAGAGAACTCGTAAGCATGCTTACAACCGTGCTTGCCGGGACCAGGAAACAGACCAGGAGGCGGAACATGGCCGACAGCTACAACCCGAACAACGATCCGGCTAATCCGGATAAGCCCAAGGACGCGCAAAAGGGCGCCGGGACCCAGGAGGGCACCGGCAACCATGAGCACAGCGAGGCAAAAGCCGGTAGCACCAACCCGGATCCCCTGGATGGCAACATCACCGGGTTGGAGCCCGGCGGCGGTGTTCCCCCGGGAGAAACCCCTCCCGCAGAAGACCAGATGAGCACTGATCAGGGCCACGACGAGAACTGACCCCGCCCCCGCGGCACCACGGCGCCTGCAGCAGTTGCTGCGGGCGCCGTCGTATGCCGCGGCCATGTTTGCCTCCACCCTCTCGTAGACCGGGCCGTTTCAGGCCGGCTTGAACTGGTGGAACGGCACCCGGAGGCGCCCGTGCCGCCGTTCCGTCCCGGTGCCGGATGGCTCATTGCCGGGCGCCAGCCCGTCTAGGTTTGAGCGCAACATTTACCAGCGGCGGAAGCCGCCTTCGGTGTTCAGTACCTGGCCGACCATCCACCGGCCTTCGTCGCTCACCAGCCAGGCGACGAGCCGCGCCGGATCGTCGGGTTCCCCGAACCGGCCGCCCGGGAAGTGGGCCAGCACGGCCTCCAGTTCCTCCGAGGGCCGGTCCCTGGTGGCGTCGTCGAGGTAGCCGGTGTTGACCGGTCCCGGATTGACGGTGTTGAGGACTATGCCGCGGCCAATCAAGTCGTCAGCCACCGAGGCCGTGATCCCGGCCAGTGCCCCCTTCGACGTCGCGTAGGCGATTTCCGCAGGCATGGGCCCCTTGGACTGTCCCGAGGTCAGCCAGATCACCCGCCCGCCGGGGCGTCCGTCATGCTGTTCGGCGAAGTACCGCGTGGCCAGCAGGGTGGAGCGCGTGTTCACCTGCCAGTGCGCGTCCAGCTTCTCCGGCGTCATCTCCAGCAGGCGCCCGTCGCTGCCGCTCATTGCATGGTTGCAGACCAGGATGTCCACGTGTCCGAATGCGTCCCGGGCAGCGTCGACGAGCTGCCGGGCGCCGTCGGCCGGGGCCAGGTCCATCCCCGCATGGTCGAGCCGGGCATCACCGACCAGTTTTCCGCGCAGCTCCCGCAGCAGGTCGTCGATCGAATCGGCACCCCACGGCTGGGCCTCGTCGTTGGGGGCATAGTGCTGCACGAACAGGTTGGCACCCATGGCGGCCAGCCGGGATGCAATGGCGTAGCCAATGCCCCTGCGCCTGCTGACACCTGTGACGACGGCGGTCCGTCCGGACAACGGGAAAGCGGAGGACGGGAAAGCGGAGGACAGGACAGCGGAGGACGGGACAGCGGAGGACAGGACAGCGGAGGACGGGACAGCGGACGGTACGGCAGCGGAAGTCATTCGCCCAGCGTAAGGCGTCCCGGCGGCGGGCCGTTTGTCCTAGCGGGTGTCGCGTTCCTCGAAGACCAGGAACGTCTGGGTATCCAGGACCCCGGGCATGGACTGCAGCTGGTCGAAGATGACCCGCCGCAGGTGGACGTTGTCCTCGGCCCGGACCAGCACAATGACGTCGAAGGAACCGCCCACCAGCGCGATGTGGTGGATTTCCGGGATATCGACGAGCCGGTCCTTCAATTCCCGCCAGGCATGCTGGCGGACCTTCAGGGTGACATAGGCGGAGGAGCCCAGTCCGGCCTTTTCCGGATCCACCAGGGCGGTAAATCGGCTGAGGACACCGGTGTCGGTGAGCCGTGCGATCCGCGAATAGGCGTGCGCCCGGGAAATGTGCACGGCCTGGGCCACGGCGGTAAAAGACGCCCGGCCGTCGGACCTCAGGACGGCCAGGATCTTCCGGTCAATATCGTCCAGCACCTGTGTTGGCTTCGGTGTTGCTGTGGTTGCCGGTGTAGCTGCCATAATGTCCACGCTCTCCCCAAGTAATCTGCGTCACATTTGCAAGGTGTCCATCAGATTACTCCCGGCCGTCCAATGCGTCCAAGATTTCCGCGGATGCTGGCTATGCCTGCGCGCCGGTCAGCATACTGGCAAGACAGAAGTTCCCGCGTGCAATGACGCCGCGGGCACTGAAGGACGGAGGCTCGTAATGACCATCTCTCCCGGACGTCCGCCCCAGGCGGCCCCCTCCTCCAACGGCGTGCCCGACGCCGCATCCGGCGCCGCTGTGCAGAACCTGCTCCCGTCGGACACCCCGGTGCAGCTGATCGATGCCAACGGCACTGCCTCTGTGCACCCGAGCTACCTTCTGCCCGCCGGAGACGCCCTGCTGGACGCCTACGCGCAGCTGGTGACCGGACGGCGGATCAATGACCAGGCCAACGCGCTGGTGCGCCAGGGGCGGATGGCCGTGTACCCCTCATCGCACGGGCAGGAAGCATGCCAGGTTGCCGCCGCCGCGGTGCTTCGGGACCAGGACTGGCTCTTTCCCACGTACCGTGACAGCGTCGCCGTCATGTCCCGAGGCGTTGACCCGCTGCAGGTGCTGACCCTGCTGCGCGGGGACTGGCACAGCGGTTACGACCCGTATGAACACCGGGTGGCGCCGCAGGCCACCCCGCTCGCCACGCAGCTGCTGCACGCCGTCGGTGTTGCCCACGCAGCCAAGCTGAAGGGCGAGGACACTGTGGTCCTGGCGCTGTGCGGAGACGGCGCCACCAGCGAGGGGGACTTCCACGAGGCCCTGAACTTCGCCGCCGTATTCCACCTCCCCGTGGTCTTCTTTATCCAGAACAACCAGTACGCCATCTCGGTGCCGCTGCGGAACCAGTCCGTGGCACCTTCCCTGGCGCACAAAGCCGTGGGGTACGGGATGCCGGGGGAGCGGGTGGACGGCAACGACGTCGCGGCCCTCCTTGCCGTCCTGGGTGCAGCGGTGGAGCGGGCGCGGGAAGGCGGCGGCCCGGCCCTGGTGGAAGCGCATACCTACCGGATGCAGCCGCACACCAACGCCGACGACGCCACCCGGTACCGCACCGCGGAGGAAGTGCAGGACTGGGTGCCCCGGGACCCGCTGGCCCGGACCCGGACCTACCTGCGCGTACTGGGGCTGTTGGACGATGCACGGGAAACCGAGCTCGCGGCCGACGCCGAAGCGGTTGCCGCCACTATGCGCGACGGCCTGAACGCCGACGTCGTTCCCGACCCGCAGGAGCTGTTCGAACACGTGTATACCCGGCGCACCCCGCAACTGGCCGAGCAGGCCCGGCTGCTGCGCAGCGAACTTGACCGCGGCTGACCGAAAGGCGCACACCATGGCAGCAACCAGCACGCAGGCCCGGCCCGCAGGGGTGCCTGCACCGGAGACCGACGGCGGCCCCCTGACCTTTGCGAAGGCGCTCAACGCGGCGCTCGCGGACGAGATGGCCGCCGATCCCGCGGTGGTGGTCTTCGGGGAGGACGTGGGTCCGTTGGGCGGGGTCTTCCGGATCACCGACGGCCTGACGGCCCGCTTCGGCACCGACCGCTGCTTCGACACCCCGTTGGCCGAATCCGGCATTATGGGCATGGCAGTGGGCATGGCGATGAACGGATTGCGGCCGGTGGTGGAAATGCAGTTTGACGCCTTTGCCTACCCGGCGTTTGAGCAGGTGGTCAGCCATGCGGCCAAAATGTCCAACCGCACCCGCGGCAAGGTAAAGCTGCCGCTGGTGATCCGGATTCCCTACGCCGGCGGAATCGGCGGAGTGGAACACCACTGCGATTCCTCCGAGTCCTACTATGCGCACACCCCGGGCCTCACCGTGGCGGCCCCGGCCACCGTCGCGGACGCGTATTCGCTGCTGCGCGCCGCGGTGCGGCTCAACGACCCGGTGGTCTTCCTGGAACCCAAAAAGCTCTACTGGGCGAAGGAAACCGTTGATCTGCCGGCACTGCGCCGCGCCGCCGATGATGCCGTGCGGACCGGGACCGAGGCAGCCGGCGGCATCGGCACGGCCGCCGTTGCACGTTCCGGAACGGACGCCACCCTGATTGCCTACGGGCCGTCGGTCTCCACAGCCCTGGCCGCCGCAGCTGCCGCTGAAGCGGAAGGGCGGTCCTTGGAAGTGATCGACCTGCGCTCCATCGTCCCGTATGACGACGCCACCGTGGATGCCTCGGTGCGCAGGACGGGGCGGGCCGTGGTGATTGCCGAAGCACCGGGGTTCGCGTCTGTCGCCTCCGAAATTGCGGCGCGCGTGCAGGAACGCTGCTTCCACTCCCTTGCCGCCCCGGTGCTGCGGGTGACCGGTTTCGACGTGCCTTACCCTGCGCCCAAGCTCGAGCACTGGTTCCTGCCCGGCGTGGACCGGATCCTGGAGGCCGTGGACGAGCTGCAGTGGGACGAAGGGGACGCCGGTGACGAGGGGGTCGTCGAGACGGAAACCCGCGCAGAGGCGGGAGGGCCGCGATGAGTGTGCGTACTTTCCTGCTGCCGGACCTGGGCGAGGGCCTTACCGAAGCCGAGCTGGTCAACTGGCTCGTTGCGGTTGGCGACACCGTGGCGGTGGACCAGCCAGTGGCGGAGGTGGAGACAGCCAAGTCCCTGGTGGAGGTTCCGTCCCCGTTCGCCGGGCGGGTGGCGCAGCTGCACGGCAGCGCGGGAGAGAGCGTCGACGTCGGCCGTCCCCTGATTTCGGTGGATACCGCGCCTGCGGGGCCGTTGGCCGCCGAGCCGTCGCAGGGGGACACCGCGAATGCCGCTTCAGCCGGGCTGGGAACAGCGCCTGCTGCCGGACTGGAAACCGCTGCGGCGGTGGGAACTGCGGAAGCGGCGGCTTCCGCGGCGGGGGAGGCCTACCGGCAGGAGGAAAAGGCCGGTTCCGGAAACGTGCTGATCGGCTACGGCACCCCGGCAGCAGGCCGGGCGCCGCGGCGTACCCGCGCACCCAAGCGTCGAGCCGGTGGGCCGAACCCTGCGGAGCGCGGCGCCGCCGGCGGATCGGCGCAGCAGCATCCCGGCACTGAAGCTCCGCGCTGCATCTCGCCGCTGGTGCGCCGAATGGCCCGGGACGCAGGTCTGCGGTTGACGGGTCTCACCGGGACGGGACCGGACGGCCTGATCCTGCGACGCGACGTCCAATCGGCCCTGGCAGCCAAGTCTGTTCCGGGCCGGATGCCGGCCAACGGTCCTGTCGCGGGCATCATCGCCACAGTGCCCGTGGCCCCTGCCCCGGCGGCCCCTGCCCCGGCGGCCCCTGCCCCGGCGGCCCCTGCCCCGGCGGCCCCTGCCCCGGCGGCCCCTGCCCCGGCGGCCCCTGCCCCGGCGGCGGTTGCTGCCCCGACGGCGGTTGCGCTGGCCCCTGCGGCTGGCACGGCGGCCACAATACCGGCCGGACCCCGGGATCCCCGGACCGGACTGGCCATCACCAGCCGCACCCCTCTACGGGGTCTGCGCCGCACGGCAGCCGCGACCCTCAGCCGGAGCCGCACCGAGATCCCCGAGGCCACCGTCTGGGTGGACGTGGACGCGACCGCCCTGGTGGAACTGCGTGCCGACCTGGCGCGGGACGGCCAGGGCGTTCCGTCGCTGCTGTCCTTCCTGGCCCGGTTCACCCTGGCCGGGCTGGCCCGCTACCCGGAACTGAATACCCGCTACGTTCCGGCCGGGGAAGCGGCTGCGGAATCTGCAGGCGCCGGCGCCCGTCCCGGTGGACAGTCCGGCACCCGCCCGGGCGCAGCCTCAGGGACAGCGTTCCGCGGGGGAGCCGAAGCGGCGGTCGAGGCCTTCGACGGAGTGAACCTGGGCATAGCGGTACAGGCTCCGCGGGGGCTCATGGTGCCCGCGGTACGGCGCGCCGATTCGCTGTCAACGCGCGAGCTGGACACCGAAATCCGCCGGCTGACCGCTGCGGCACAGGAGGGACGTGCCACCGCTGCCGAATTGACCTCGGGCACCTTCACCTTGAACAACTACGGGGTGTTCGGCGTGGACGGCAGCGCCGCCATCATCAATTACCCCGAATCGGCCATCCTCGGCGTGGGCCGCATCATCGACAAACCGTGGGTGGTTGACGGCCGGCTGGCTGTACGCAAAATGACGGAGCTGACCCTGGTCTTTGACCACCGGGTCTGCGACGGCGGCACTGCCGGCGGGTTCCTGCGGTACGTGGCCGACGCCGTCGAAAACCCGGCCCGGGTGCTGGCCGACCTGTAGCTGCCAATCCGAAACGACTGACCTGTAACGACTGACCTGTAACGACTGGCCTGTAACCACTGCCCCGTAATACGTGCCGCGCACAACCCGTCCGCGATAGGTTGGTAGGGCCGGCGAAGGGATCCCTGACATGACCGAAACACCGCAGCAGCATCTAACCGGCCAGCTGGGCTGGCAGGAGGTTGCGCCCCGCATCTGGGTGCGCAGCAACACCGCTTACAGCGTCAACACCGGACTGGTGGTGGGCGACGAGCGGGCCCTGCTCATTGACACCGGAGCCGGCCCCGGCATGGCACAGGAAATTTACGACGCCGCCCGGCAGTTGACGGACCTGCCGCTGACGGCGGTGAACACGCATGCGCACTTCGACCACTATTTCGGCAACGCCCTGATGCTGGCCAACGGTGTGGAGGACATTTGGGCCACCGCCGGCTGCGCCGCGAGCATTCGCGAAAACGGCAACACCCACCGGTCCCAGGCGGGCGACGCCGAGCCCGAGATGGCTGCCGGGATGGGTGAACACACGGAAATTGCCGAGCCCACAAAGCTGGTGGATGAGGCCCCAGTGGACCTGGATCTGGGCGGCATCTCCGTCACCCTGTTCCACCTGGGCCGTGGACACACGGACCACGACCTGCTGGTCGGAGCCGGCGACGTCTTGTTCACCGGAGACCTGGTGGAGCAGGGAGCGGACCCGCAGTTCGAGGATTCCTTCCCCAAGGACTGGATCCGCACGCTGGGCAAGATTACCGCCCTGGAAGACCTGTATACGGTGTTCATTCCCGGTCACGGCTCACCGGTCACGGTGGATTTCGTGACCACCCAGATGAACAAGATGCGCACCGCGGTCGCCGTGACCCGCAGCGCCATGGACCAGGCATCGGTGGACATGACCAAGGCCATCCCCATCCTTCCGTACGGGCCCGAACAGTCGCGGGCGCTGCTGACGCGGCTTCGCACCCTTGCCCGGTGGAAGTGGCTGAAGAAGTAACAGCACTGTCCGGCAGCCGGTGCGGGGATAGTCTGGGGCCGTGCCAGCGGAAGATTTCAGCCTTCGAACCATAGCCGTTCCTGCCTACGGCCCCACCCTGCTTTACGGGCTGGCAACCGGCGCCATCCTGCCGGTGGTGGCGATCACCGCCCGCGGCCTCGGCGCCACCGTTGCCCTGGCTGCCCTGCTCATCACCCTTACCGGGGTCGGCTCGCTGCTGACCAATGTGCCTGCCACCGTGGTCACCACGCGGTTCGGTGAGAAATGGGCGCTTGTGGCTGCCTCGGCCTGGTGCGCACTGGCCATGGTCCTGGCAGCAGCCGTACCGGTGCTGTGGGTCTTTGCCGTGGCCGTGTTTATGGTCGGGATGGCCGGCTCGGTGTTCGGCCTGGCCCGGCAGAGCTATCTCACCGAGGCGGTGCCCCTGTATTTCCGTGCCCGGGCGCTGTCCACCCTGGGCGGCGTCAACCGGATCGGCGTTTTTATTGGTCCGTTTGCCGCTGCCGGGGCCATCCACTTCCTGGGCACCCAGGGCGCCTATTGGGTGGGTGCCGCGGCCGCCGTCGGGGCAGGCATCCTCAGTTTCCAGGTCCCGGATCTGGCCCTCCGTTCCAGCGGTTCAAGCGGTTCCGGCGGTTCCAGCGGGTCCGGAGGGCCGGGCGGGCCGGCTGGCCGCGGACCGGAAGATGCCCCTGCACCCACGGTCCTTGGCATCCTGCGCAGCCACGCCCGGGTGTTCCGGACCATCGGCATCGGGGTGCTGCTGATCGCCGCGGTCCGGGCCACCAGGCAGGCAGTGATTCCGTTGTGGGCCCAGCACATTGGACTGGATCCCACCGCCACGGCACTGATTTACGGGCTATCGGGCGCCATCGACATGCTGATCTTTTATCCCGCGGGCAAGGCCATGGATACCTGGGGCAGGCGCTCGGTGGCTGTGCCGTGCATGCTGATCATGGGCGCGGGGCTGGGCCTGCTGCCGCTGGCCAGCGGACCCACCGGGCTGCTGCTGGCGGCCCTGCTGATCGGATTTGGCAACGGTATAGGCTCCGGCATTGTGATGACCCTTGGCGCCGACTTTTCGCCCTCGCCGGGACGCCCGCAGTTCCTGGGCATCTGGCGGCTGCTCGCGGACCTTGGAACCATGGGCGGGCCGGGACTGCTCGCGGCCGTAACCGCCCTTGTCTCGCTGTCGGCGGGAATCGGGGCTACCGCCGTACTTGGGCTGCTGGGAGCGGCGGTGCTGTGGCGCTGGGTGCCCGGGCGCAAGGCCCGGGCAGCCGCTAGCGTCGGGCAGGGTCCCCCGCCTGCTGGCTGAACAGCCAGCAGGCCAGGGCACTGATCAGGAAACCGACTCCGACAATCAGCGCCAGACCTGCCCAGAAATACAGCGGCGCGGCAGTGGCCACGGGGGCCGAATCCCACCGGGCGTAGAAGTACAGGCCCAGGCTCACGGCGGTGGCCAGGACGCCGGGCACGGCGCACAGCAGGGCAATGACCTTCGCCTGCCCCTGGGCCGGGCCGGTGGCCGGCCAGCAGTTCCATTCCGGGTTGGTGCGCATCATGACCAGGCCGCCCACCAGCGTCCAGGCCGCCACCACCAGCAGGGAGGCGACGACGTCGGACGGGCGGTGCCAGAGGTTCAGGAACGTGGCTGCCCCCGCCAAGATGGCGTAGCTGCCGCCGAAGAGCGCCGCGAGCGGGCGCCAGCGCGGGGAGGCCAGCAGGAAGACCGCCGCCGCGGCGGAGGCGGCAAGGGTGGTGTGGCCGGAAGGAAGCGAGTTGAAATCAAGGGTCACCACGCCCCGGTCGGGACGGTCCAGCACGGTGCGTTTGAGTAGCTGGCTGCTGATGTTGGCTGCAGCGAACGTACCCAGGGCAATCACGGCAGGGGAAATCCGATGCCGCAGGATGGTCACGAAAACCACCACTATCACCGCGATGAAAACCGAGATGAGCGGCAGGTTGTCCAGGAACGAGATGACCGGCAGATGGTTGCCCAGGGCGATCAGTTCGGCTTCCTTGAACGCGGATTCGTCGGCCAGTTGGCCGGTGGTGGTGCGGACGAAGAACCAGTAGGTGGCGGCAACGCCGGCGGCACATACAAGGGCGGCAAAAAGGAAGAGCGCCGGATTATGCGCAGCCGGACGTTGGGCACGGGAGCGCTGTGCCAGCAAGTTGCGAGTATCCATTGCTTCCAGATTGCCACATCATCGTGAACGTTGCCTGAGCCTGCCTTCACCGCGGCGGCCTCAAACTCCACAAGCGTAGGCTGGCATGGTGCCGAACTGGATGAGTACCGATTTCCCTGCCCTGCGCGCCGGTGCGCGTGTGGTCTCCATTCCCATGCGGGTAAAGTTCCGCGGCATCCTGCACCGTGAGGCCCTGCTGCTGCAGGGGCCCGCAGGCTGGGGCGAATTCTCCCCCTTCCCGGAGTACGCGGATGCCGAAGCCGTGCCGTGGCTGGCCTCGGCCCTGGAAGCCGCCGAGCTGGGTTACCCGGAGCCCGTGCGGAACTCGGTGCCGGTAAACGGAACCGTTCCCGCAGTGCCTGTGGACCAGGTGGAGGCCGTGCTGGCCCGCTTCGGCACGGTATCCGCCGTGAAGGTGAAAGTGGCGGAGGCAGGCCAGTCCCCGGAAGAGGACCTGGCCCGCGTGGCCGAGGTGCGGCGGCTGCTGCCCGACGCCGGAATCCGCGTGGACGCCAACGCCGGCTGGGACATTCCCACCGCCGTCGCAACCTTGACCCCGCTGGCCGAGGCCGGGCTGGAATATGCCGAACAGCCCGTAGCCGGGATTGACGGGCTGCGTGCGGTGCGGACCGAGCTGCGCCGCCGTGAGGTGCCGGTGCTTATTGCCGCTGATGAAAGTGTCCGCAAGGAAACCGACCCGCTGAAGGTTGCCCGCGAAGACGCCGCGGACCTGATCGTCATCAAGGCCGCGCCGCTGGGCGGGGTGCGCCGGGCTGTGGATATAGTCCGGCAGGCCGGGCTCCCCGCCGTGGTGAGTTCCGCCATCGACACCTCAGTGGGCATCCGCACCGGCGTCGCCCTGGCCGCCGCGCTGCCCGAGCTGCCCTACGCCTGCGGGCTGGGCACCCTTTCGCTGATGGCCGGCGACGTCACCGGGGAATCCCTGCTGCCCGACGGCGGCGCCCTGGCCGTGCGGGACGTGACGGTGTCCGAGGAACTGCTGGAACGCTATGCAGCCCCTGCGGAACGCACCCGGTGGTGGCTGGACCGGTTGGAGCGGGTGCACGGGCTGCTGGCCCGACGCGCCTAGGTGGCGATTCTTCTGCCCGGCCGCCTCTGACAGCCGGGGCGTGTACCGACAGGATCACCGGACCGATAGTGCCCGCACGCAGGTCCGGCTCGTGCCGTTACCCTTCCCGTTGCATCCCGGGGGCCGGGAGCTGGGGGTCTTCGATCAAGCCCAAAAGGGCAAGATTGTCCGCATCCCGGGACCCCGCCGGGGCGCTGTAGAGCACCAGCTGTTGGTCACGGTCCGCCATATCCAAGCTGTCGCAGTCGACGGTGATATCCCCGATGGCGGTGCGGAAGGTTTTCCGCAGGGTGGGCACATACTGGACGTCGTGCCGGTCCCACAACCGGGCAAACTCGGGGCTGCCCTCCTGCAGGTCCCGGACCAGGTCCCTGACTGACGGATCGGACGGATACCGGGTCAGAGCCGAACGGAGCCGCCGAACCGCGGTCTGCCGGAATTCGGCACCGTCGCTGATGCCGTATAGGTCCTCCTCTGTCCGGGGACGAAGGAACGCCTTCCTCGCAAGGTTGCGGTCCGCGGGATCGAGTTTGGCGTAGTCCTCCATCAGGGCGGCTGCGAGGTCGTTCCAGGCGAGGACCTCAAACGCCGCTGAGACCACGAACCCGGCCGTCTGGGGAAGCCGGTCGAGGAGCGCCAGGATGCTGGGGCGGACGTCCCGGCGGTGCATCCCGCGATGCAGGGGTGCCGTGCCGGCGAGGGCGTGCAGGTGCATGGATTCTGCATCCGTTAGTCCAAGTGCCCCGGCGATCCCGGCCAGGACCTCGGCCGATGGCCGGGGCGCCCGCCCCTGTTCCAAGCGCGCGTAATACTCGGTGGAGATGTGTGCAAGCACCGCGACCTCCTCCCGGCGCAGCCCGGGGGCGCGCCGGCGGGGACCTGGGGGAAGGCCGCGGTCTTCCGGGCGGAGCCGCTCCCGGCGGCTGCGGAGGAATGCTCCAAGCTCCTGCTTATCCATGCCCCTAAGTGTGCCCGTCCGACGCCGGTGGAGAGTAGTACAGTCTGTGCCTGTTTCCGGCTCCGGGCCTGCGGAACGCTGTGGACATGACACAAACAAAAACCATTGAAGCCCCATCCCTCGGACTGCTTGCCGGCAAGGTCGTCTTCGTCTCTGGTGCCAGCCGGGGTATCGGAGCCGCGGCCGCACGCCTCTTCGCCCGGGAAGGCGCCGCCGTAGTGCTCGCTGCCCGCAGCACCGGAGCCCTGGACCGCATTGTGGCCGGTATCCGGCGCGACGGCGGCGTGGCGGACGCCGTTCGGATGGATCTGGCGGACCCGGCAAGCATCCGTGCCGCGCTGGACCACGTCGGGGAACTGCATGGGCGGCTGGACGGCGCCTTCAACAACGGTGCCGCCATCCAGCCGCCCGGCAGCGTGGAAACCATCACCGATGAGGACCTTGAGGAGCAGTACACGGTAAATTTCCGGGCACATTGGATTGCCCTGAACGCTGAAGCCGCGCTCATGCGGAAAAGCGGCGGCGGAGCAGTCGTGAACACATCGAGCATCGGCAGCCGGCGGGCGAACCCCACCCTCCCCGCCTACGGCGCCATGAAGCGGGCGCTGAACAGCCTGACGGAGACTGCCGCCGTGAACCTGGCCCCCGAGCGGATCCGGGTCAACGGGATCACCCCGGGGGGTACGGCCACGGAAATGATCGATACGTGGGAGGAGGCTGCTCCCGGGGTCGTCAAGTCGATAGTGGCATCGGTTCCGCTCGGCCGGCTGGCCGAACCGGAGGAGATTGCCGAGGTCGCCGCCTGGCTGCTCAGCGACCGGGCGTCCTACGTTACCGGGGCAATAATCCCGGTCGACGGCGGGGCCGGGGCCTAGGGAAGCGTATGACCTGCTGCCCGCAGCAGGTCGCGGGCCTGATCGAACTGCGGTGAGGGAACCATGAGGATGTCGCCGTCGAAGGTCGAGACCACAAACACCGGGCAGCCGGCGGCCGAAAGCGGCGCAACCAGGGAGGCCACCACTCCGGTCAAGCCGAAGGGAATGGGGCCTGAGGCATAAAGAGCGGCCCAGGTTCCATCAATTTCGGCATCTGCCGGAGCCAGCGCCGCGGGGCAGACAATCGAAAGCTCCTGCGGCGTCCGGGTGATCGAAACGAATCCGTCCGGGGGCGCCGCAGCCAGGAGACCGGCGGGCGCCTCCGCGGCGGGGGAAAGCCTGGCAATCACGTAGTTGCCGGCGAGCACGTGCAGCTCCACTGAAGGAGCGGGGGCAGGAAGGGTCATGGAAGCATCCTGATTCACTTCGTGCGGAAGGCCCCCGTAGGGCCGCGCTAATCGCACCCCATCATCCTGCCAGACAGGCCGCGCGTCACGGGTTGGCCGCATGCGGCGCGCCGATGCCCGGGTCGATCCGGACCGGGCCGGCGGCGGAGGGCCGCACGTCGAAGTCGAAGATCGCGGTGGGTAGGTAGACCGTGGCGCAGGAGTTGGGGATGTCCACGACGCCGGAGAGCCGGCCCTCGATCGGGGCGGCGCCCAGCAGTAGGTACGCCTGCTCGGGGGAGTATCCGAACTTGGTCAGGTAGTCGATCGCGTGCAGGCAGGCGCGCTGGTAGGACAGGTGAGAATCGAGGTAGCGCTGCTCTCCGTCGAGCGTTACCGAAGTGCCGGAGAACGCGAGCCATTCGGAGAACCGAGGCTCCACGGTGCCGGGCATAAAGATGGCATTCTCGCCCACTCCGTAGGTGTCCATCCCGCCCCGGATCAGGTCCACCCGCAGGTCTATGAAGCCGCCCATCTCGATGGCCCCGCAGAAGGTGATTTCGCCGTCGCCCTGCGAAAAATGCAGGTCCCCGACGGACAGATTGGCGCCGTCCACAAATACGGGATAGAAGATCCTGCTGCCCTTGGAGAGGTTCTTGATGTCCTGGTTCCCGCCGTTCTCCCGCGGCGGCGCAGTCCGGGCAGCCTCCGCCCCCACCCTGTCCCATTCGCTTTGGGGCAGTCCGCCAAGCACTGCGTGCCCGGCCTCCGGCGGCAGCGCCAGCGGCGGCACCCGGTACGGGTCGGTCTGGATCAGTGCGCCCTCGCGCTGGTTCCACCGTTGCAGCAGCGCCGCCGAGGGAGCGGTGCCCATCAGGCCGGGGTGGATCAGCCCGGTAAAGGACACTCCGGGCACGTGCCGGGAGGTGGCGCGCTGGCCGGTGAAGTCCCAGATGGCCTTGTATGCGTCGGGGAACTGGTCGGTAAGAAACCCGCCGCCGTTTTCCCGGGCGAAAATCCCGGTATAGCCCCAGCCCTGTCCGGCCAGCGGTCCGTTGTCCTCCCGCGGGATGGGTCCGACGTCGAGGATGTCCACCACCAGCAGGTCGCCGGGCCTGGCGCCCTCGACGGCAAACGGGCCGCTGAGCTTATGGACGGCGAGCAGCGGAGCGTTGAGGATGTCCTCGGCTGAGTCGTCGTTGTGAATGGCGCCGTCGAACCATTCCCGGCAATCCACACGGAAGGAATCGCCGGGCCGCACCACCGCGACCGGGGGAATTTCGGGATGCCAGCGGTTGTGGCCGAGTCTCTCCTGGTCTTCGAACGTCCTGGTGGAATCGAGGGAAAAGACGGTCTTTGGCATGGTCTCTCCTTGGGGTGGGCGGGGTGCAGCTAATCGGGCCGGGGAAGTTTGCGGTGCAGCGGGTTCGCGGACGTTGTGGCGCGTGGGGCGGCAGCTTCGGTCCCGGGCACGGCGACGACGCCGGGCTCCGAGGCCGAGCGCTCCGTTTTTTCGAGCAGGCGGTAGGCGCTGCCGGAGGCATGCGACAGATGCGGGCCCGTGAACCGGCGCTGAGCCGCGTGTCCGCAGGTGGGACAGGGGATGAAGCCGGTGGCTTCGCCCATCGCGAGGAAGACATCAAATTCCCAACAGTCCGGGCAGCGGTAGGAGTAGAGCGGCATGGGTCCCCTTCTCGGGCAGCTGCGGAAAACGCCCGAGGCAGCTTAAGTTCGGCGCCGCTCCGGCTTGCCCGACAGCCTAAGAACGGCCGGGATGTGCGTCAACGGTGGACGGCCCGCACCGCATCCGGTGACGCCGAACCCTAGGATGGAAGGGTGACCGGATCTTCGCACCGCCCTGAGCCCGCAGCCAGCAGTCCCGAACCGATTGCCGGAAATGGGTTGAGTTCCCTGCAGGCCGCCCGATCCGCCGTCGCCGCCCTCGCGGCCGCCGGGGTGCACGACGTCGTGATTGCCCCGGGATCACGCAGCGCACCGCTGGCTTACGCCTTGGCCGAAGCGCAGTTGCAGGGCCGGATGCACGTGCACGTGCGGATCGACGAGCGGGTTGCCGGTTTCACGGCCCTTGGCCTGGCGCGCGGCGGACGCCGCCCCGCAGCCGTAGTGACCACCTCGGGCACCGCTGTGGGTGAACTGGTTCCGGCCGTGATGGAGGCCCACCACGCAGGTGTCCCGCTGGTGGTGCTCTCCGCGGACCGGCCTGCCGAACTGCACGGCACCGGCGCCAACCAGACCACGGTACAGCCGGGCATCTTTGCCGGCTTCCCCGTGGCAGCTCAGGATGTGGAAGCCGGCACAGACCCGGCCGGAGCCATTTCGGCCGCCCTGGCCCGGCTGGGGGCCGGCATCCCGGTGGGACCGGTGCACATCAACCTGCAGTTCCGCGACCCGCTGACCCCCCGCGACACCGACCCGCTGTTCCTCAACGCCCCGGATGTCCCGGAAACGCTGCCCGTCGTAGCTCCCGTCCCGGCGGAGGACCGTGTTCCCGCCACCGATCCGCCCGTTCCCGGGACGCACCGCACCGTAGTGGTGGCCGGCGACGGCGCGGGGGAACTCGCCGCCGTCTTTGCCCAACGTGCCGGGCTGCCGCTGCTCGCCGAACCGTCCTCCAATGCGCGTTTCGGGCCCAACGCCGTTTCCGCGTACCGGCTGTTGCTCGCCGAGCTTGGGCCGGAGATCGAACGCGTGGTGGTCTTCGGCCGCCCCACCCTGTCCCGGCCGGTGGCTGCCCTGCTGGCCCGCACCGACGTCGAGAAGGCGCTGTACCTGCCCCGCCCGGTGAACTGGTTCACGCCGGGACGGCGGCCCGAAACGATCATCAGCGACATTCCCGGGCTCTTCGAATTCGCCGGCGCCGGAGCACCCGGCTGGCTCGAGGCCTGGCAGACGGCATCGGAAGCGGCGCGTAACACCATCACCAACATGCTGGAGGGGCAGGCTGAACTGACCGGTCTGCACGTAGCCGATTTGGTCTGGGACGCCGCGGACGCGAACCTAGTGCTCGGCTCCTCCAACGTCATCCGGGACATGGACCTGGTTGCTGCCCCGGACTGGCATCCGCTGGACGTGTACGCGAACCGGGGGCTGGCCGGCATCGACGGGACCATTTCCACGGCCACCGGTATTGCGCTGGCGGGCGGCATCCCGACCCGCCTGCTGGTGGGGGACCTGACCTTCCTGCATGACGCCGGTGCGCTGCTCCTGGGGACGGGAGAGGATGAGCCGGACCTGCAAATAGTGGTGCTCAACGACGGCGGCGGCGGCATCTTCTCGGTGCTCGAACACGGCGCGCTGGGCGAGGACCCGAAATATACCGCCCTGGTGGAGCGTTTCTTCGGCACCCCGCACCGGGCCGACCTGGCCGCACTGTGCGCCGGCTACGGGGTGCGGCACCAGCTGCTCCAATCAGCCGCTGAGCTCGAAGCGGCGCTGGCGGCGCCGGTGGCCGGCCGGTCCGTGCTGGAAGTGCGCGTGGCCCGGGACATGCTCCGGAACCTGCACGCCCGGGTCCAAGACGCGGTCACGGCGTCCCTGCGCCGCTGACCCGCTCCTGAGAACAAACTGACCTGCTCTTGAGACAAAAAAGAACGGCCCGCACCTCCAGGTGCGGGCCGTTCGATGCTGCTGAGTGGAAGGTGTGGAGAAGTCCCAGAGGCCCCTAAGTCCTAGAGGACCTTAGGTCTTAGAGGCCCTTAAGTCCTAGAGGACCTTCGAGAGGAAGGCACGGGTGCGTTCGTGCTGCGGGTTGCCCAGGACATCCTCGGGGCGTCCCTGCTCCACCACGACGCCGCCGTCCATAAAGACCACGCGGTCGCCAACCTCGCGGGCGAAGCCCATTTCGTGCGTCACGACCATCATGGTCATGCCTTCTTCGGCGAGCTGACGCATAACGCCCAGCACGTCGCCCACCAGTTCGGGGTCCAGGGCGGACGTCGGCTCGTCAAAGAGCATCATGTCCGGATCCATGGACAGTGCGCGGGCAATGGCTACGCGCTGCTGCTGTCCGCCGGAAAGCTGGCCGGGGAAGGCGCCTTCACGGTCCGCCAGTCCCACCTTGGCCAAATTCCGCTTGGCCACCTGCTCGGCTTCGGACTTGCCGCGGCGCTTGGCCCGGCGCTGGGCCAAGGTGAGGTTGCGCAGCACGTTCAGGTGCGGGAAGAGGTTGAACTGCTGGAAGACCATGCCGATCCGGGTGCGGACTTTGTCCAGGTCCGTGTCCGGGTCGGTGATGTCTACGCCTTCCACCATGATGGTGCCGCTGGTGGGATCCTCCAGGCGGTTCACGCACCGCAGGAGGGTGGACTTGCCGGAACCGGACGGGCCAATCACGCAGACCACTTCGCCCTGGTCCACGTGGAAGTCGATGCCCTTGAGGACCTCGTTACTGCCGAAGGACTTGTGAAGGTTGCGGACCTCGATGGCAGGGGCACTGTTTTTATCGACGGCGCTGTTCTTGTCGACGCTCATGGCTGCTACCTGCCTCTCTGGTTGTGTCGTTCAAGCTTTGCTACCAGCTGGGTGAGCGGCAGCGTAATGATCAGGTACATCAGGGCGGCCAGGACCAGCGGCGTCGCGTTGGCCGTCTGGGAAACGGAGTCGCGGGCGAAGGTGGTCAGCTCACGGTCCTGCAGGGCCATGCCGGCAATGAACAGCAGGGAAGTGTCCTTGATCAGGATGACCAGTTCATTGGTCAGCGGCGGCGTGATGATCCGGAAAGCCTGGGGCAGGGTCACGGACACCATGGTCCAGGCCGGGCTCATGCCCAGCGAGCGGGCCGCTTCAGCCTGCCCGGCGGGAACCGCCTGGATACCGGCGCGGATGGTTTCGGCGATGTACGCGCCCGAAACGATGATGAGGGCCAGCAGGCCGGCGCCGGCACTGCCGCCCGGGGGCCGCCAGTCAAAGGCAATGGGTACGGCGAAGGCGAAACCGAAAATCACCAGCAGCGCCGGAAGGCCACGGAAAAGCTCGATGTACACCGTGGCGGCCCAACGGTAGGGGGCTACGGGGGAGAGCTTCATCAGGGCCAAAACCAGGCCCAGCAGCAGGCCGCCGGCAAACGCGATCACCGTGTAGATGATGGTGTTCTTCACGGCGACCGTGATGATGGTCGGGAAGGCCTCGCGGGCCACCTCGGGGTCGAAGAAGTTCTCGCCGATGGCCTCCCAGTCGGCCAGCAGCACAACGGCTGCCAGCGCGAGGACAAAGACGGCGTACAGGACGCCTTGGACCAGGCGTCTGCGGGTGGAGGGTTTCAAGTGTGGAGCCTTCCGGAGAAGAGAAAACGGGCCGTCCCGGGCCTTGGCGCCCGGGACGGCACAGCATTGATGGTTCTGGGCTTATTCGGTGAAGTACTTGTCGTAGATCTCCTGGTATTTACCATTTTCGCGCAGTTCGGACAGCTGCTCGTTCACCGCGGAGATGAGTTCGGTGTTCTCCTTCTCCATCGCGAAACCGTAGGACTCGTCCGTCTGGAACTTCTCGGCAATGGTGAAGGCACCGTCGTCGGTGTGGCCGAGGTTCACCGGCAGGTCCTGCAGGACGGCGTCCACGTTGCCGGACTGGAGGGCGGGGAACAGTTCCGCGTCGCTGGGGAAGGAAACAATTTCGACGTCGTCGGGGATGTTGTCGCGGGCGTAGGCCTCGCCGGTGGTGCCCTGCTGGACACCCAGCTTCTTGCCGGACATGTCCTCCAGTGCCTTGGTGTCCGAATCGGCCGGAACCAGCAGGGACTGCAGTGAGTCGTAGTACGGCTCGGAGAAACCGAGCTTTTCTTCCCGTTCCGGGGTGATGGTCATGGCGCTGGCACCCAGGTCACACTGGCCGGCCGCCAGGACCGTGCCGCTCTGCAGGCCGTCGAAACCCACGTCCTGAACTTCCAGTTCCAGCCCCATACCGGTGGCGATCTCGCGGATCAGGTCCATGTCGAACCCGGTGTACTCCCCGTTTTCTTCGTACTCGAAGGGTGCATAGGGGATATCCGAGCAGACCGTCAGCGCGCCGTCGGACACGAGGTTGAACTCGTTGCCGGCGTCGGAGGACCCGGCATCGTCATTGGAACCGCCGCCGCAGGCGGTCAGCGAGAGGGCACCCACGGCCAGGAAGGCCAGGGCAGCAGTGCGGGTGTTACGCAACATGAGTTACAACCTTACGTCGGACGGTGTGAGCCGGGCCTGTGTGGCCCGGCTCACCCTTTGCTGGTATTGGGATGCAGTCTAGAGCGTACGTACCGCATATTTCGGTAACATGTCGGCTACTTTGCCGCCGGGCCCTTGCGGTGCGGAAGTGGAGCTACTGCGCGAAGTACTTGTCGTAGAGCTCCTGGTACTTACCGTTCTCCCGCAGGGTTGAGAGCTGCTTGTTGACCTCGGCGGTCAGCTCTTCGGTGCCCTTCTTCTTCATTGCGAAGCCGTAGACCTCACCGGTTTCGAAGGTGGCGCTGACGGTGAACTTGCCGTCCCCGGTGTGGTCCTGGTTGACCGGCAGGTCCTGCAGCACGGCGTCAACGCCGCCGGCCTGCAGGGACTGGAACAGTTCGGCGTCCGTCTGGAAGGACATGATCTCGGCGCCCTCGGGAGCGTTGTCCCGTGCGTAGGACTCACCGGTGGTGCCCTGCTGGACGCCCACCTTCTTGCCGTCGAGGTCAGCCACGGACGCGATGGAGGAGCCGGACTTCACCAGCAGCGACTGCAGGGAGTCGTAATACGGGTCGGAGAAGGCCAGTTTGTCCGCGCGCTCCTCGGTGACGGTCATGGCGGCGGCGATCATGTCGCACTGGCGGGCGGCCAGGACGGTGCCGCTCTGCAGTCCGTCGAAGCCGACGTTCTGCACCTGGTAGTCCAGGCCCATTCCGGTGGCGATTTCGCGGGTGAGGTCAATGTCGAATCCGGTGTACTCGCCGTCGACCACGTATTCAAACGGCTCGAACGGGACGTTGGAGCAGACCGTCAGGGAGCCTTCGTTGACCAGGCCGAGACCGGATTCTTCTTCGGTCCCCCCGCCGCAGGCGGTCAGGGACAGCGCGCCGGCGGCCAGGACGGCGACGACGGCGGTGCGGGCTTTGTGCAGCATGGCGATTGGAAACCTTTGGTCGTGGGTTGAAGCCGCAGGGGGGAAACTAACCGTCTCCGGAAGCGGCAGCAGGTGGAAACAGGCACAACGGCAGCTTCCGAGTTTCTATTCTACCCAATGCAAATTTATGCAACGAACCAAACGGTTATGCAATGCCCCACCCGGGAGTGGTTCAAAGGTGCTGCCGGGCCGGCTCAGGATGCTGCGGGAGCAGCTGCCAGGTCGCCGCTTCGCTGCGCAACAGCTCGCGGGCGGTCCAAGCTGAGGGCCTCGAGCATGGGCCGGAATTTACTCCAGGTTTCCTCCAGTTCCGCGGCAGGATTGGATCCTGCAACGATTCCGCAGCCTGCATAAAGCCGGACCCGGGTGGGCTTTTCTATGACGGCTCCGCGCAGGGCAATCCCGAATTCACCGTTTCCGGCCCCGTCCATCCAGCCGACCGGGCCGGCGTACGGACCGCGGTCCATGTGTTCAAGCTCACTGATTAACTCACCGGCCACACTGGTGGGGAACCCGCAGACAGCTGCCGTGGGGTGCACTGCTTCCACCAGTGTCAGCGGAGTGGGGACCATGCCGGAACCGTCGGCCGCCAGTTCGGCGCTGACATCGGAGGCGAGGTGCCATACGTTGGGCAGTTCCAGTACGAACGGCTCGGTGTGGGAGGTCATGGAGGACGTGAACGGCTCCAGCGCCCGGGTCAGGGAGTCAATGGCGATCTGGTGCTCGTGCTGCTGCTTGTCGGATCCGGCCAGTACCCGCGTGGCGTAATCCGGGTCTCCGGCAGGGGCGGTGGCCCGGTCCAGGGTTCCGGCCAGGACGCGTGCCTGCGCTGTGCCGTCCTGCACCCGGATCAGCATCTCCGGCGTGGAGCCGATCAGCCCGTCCACAGAGTAGGTCCAGCAGTCGCGGTACCGGACGGCGAGTTCGCGCAGCACCTGGGACGCCACCAGGGGGCTGCCCAGTTCCACGGCAATGTCCCGGGCCAGGACAATCTTGCTCAGGTCTCCGGCGGCAATGTGGGCCACGGACCGGGCCACGGCGTTTTTCCACTCGGACTCGCTGAGCATTCCGGGCACAATCCGGTCCGCCGGATCATGCTCGCGGTACAGCGGCAGGTCTTCGAGGTAACGGGCCAGGGCGGCCTTCGCCGTCTCCTCGGACAGCTCGGCGTCGGGGTCCGCGGTTGTATAGGTCACCCATGACTCGTTGTCGCGCAGCCCCACAACCACCTCGGGAACGATCAGCCGGGACTGGAAGGGGGAGCGCTTGGAGAAGGCGAAGGAGCCGAAGGCCACGAGTCCGGTGCCCGCAAACGACAGCGGATTCTCGACGTCTGCGGAGGCCAGGACGGAGCGCCACCACTGCTCGGCCAGACTGAAGCGTTCCGGGCCGGTGGAGGTGAAACGGGCAGCTTCGCCGAAGCCGACCAGTCCTTCCTGCTGCCGGATCCAGCACAGCTGCTCGTCAAGAACCAGATACTCAAGGAGGCCGATGGTGGCGGAAAGCTCACCGACAGGCACTGTCACAGAACGCAGGGTGGTCATAGTGATTCCACATTACTCCGCCGCCGGGTCGCGCCCGTTACCGGCGGCCCGCAGGGGAGAGCAAGGAGACACTGCCGCGGGGCGGTTCGGCGGCATCCCTATTCTTTGAGACAATGACAGGGTGAACCGCGCATCGTTGGAAAAACGCCCGGATGAAGTTGCTGCCATGTTTGATGACGTGGCACCTAAATACGACGTCGTCAATGACGTGCTGTCCCTTGGACAGACCCGCCGTTGGCGCAAAATCGTGGTGGACGCCGTCGGCGCCGTGCCCGGACAGCGGGTCCTTGACCTGGCCGCCGGCACCGGCACCTCCAGCGAGCCCTACGCCGACGCCGGGATCGACGTCGTGGCCTGCGACTTCTCGATTGGCATGCTCACGGTCGGCAAGCGCCGCCGCCCCGATATCGAGTTCGTGGCCGGCGACGCCACCGACCTCCCGTTCGAGGACAACTCCTTCGACGCCGCCACCATCTCCTTCGGGCTGCGGAACGTGAATGAGCCGAAGAAGGCCCTGAGCGAAATGCTCCGCGTGACCAAGCCCGGCGGCCGCCTGGTGATTGCGGAGTTCTCCTCCCCGGTCATCCCGGTATGGCGGACCATGTACACCGAATACCTCATGCGGGCACTGCCTTCGATCGCCCGCAAGGTGGCCTCCAACCCGGACGCGTACGTCTATCTGGCTGAATCCATCCGGGCCTGGCCGAACCAGGACGGACTGGCGGCCTGGATAGCCGAGACCGGCTGGGAGGATGTGGCCTACCGCAACCTCACCGGCGGCATTGTGGCTGTGCACCGCGCCGTGAAGCCCGCTGCCAAGTCCGGGGGATCTCCGGCGAAGTGAAGGTCCTGATTGTCGGAGCCGGCCCCGCCGGCTCCACGGCCGCCTACTACCTCGCCTCGGCCGGGGTGGATGTCACCGTGCTTGAGAAGACTGCCTTTCCGCGCGAAAAGGTCTGCGGCGACGGGCTGACGCCCAGGGCCGTGCGTGAAATCCAACTGCTCGGCCTGCCGCATGAGGAAGCCGAGGGCTGGCGCCGGAACAAGGGCCTGCGGCTGATTGCCGGCGGCCGGACGATTGAGCTGCCCTGGCCGGCGCTTTCGGATTTCCCCGACTACGGGCTGATCCGCACCCGCCTCGGCTTCGACGAAGCCCTGGCCCGGCACGCGCAGGCAGCCGGCGCAAAAATCCTTGAACACCACTCCGTCACGTCAGCCGTCCGCGGCGGGGACGGACGTGTGGAAGGTGTTGTCGCCAACGTCCTGGACGAGAACGGCCGGCGTACCGGTGAGGAGCGTACGTTCCTGGCCGACGTCGTGCTGGCCGCTGACGGAAACTCCACCCGCACCGCGCTGAGCCTCGGGATCGAAAAGCGGGACGACCGGCCCATGGGCGTGGCCGTCCGCACCTACTTCGAGAGCCCACGCACCAACGATGACTGGATGGAAGGCTGGCTGGAGCTGCCCGACGCCGCCGGCAACCCGCTGCCCGGCTACGGCTGGGTCTTCGGCGTGGGGGACGGCACCTCCAATGTGGGCCTGGGCATCCTGAACTCCTCGAAGGAATTCGGGAAACTGGACTACCGCAAGGTCCTGCGCGACTGGACCGCGGGCATGCCCGCCGAGTGGGGATTCACCCCGGAGAACCAGGTGGGAGAAATCCGCGGCGCTGCCCTGCCGATGGGCTTCAACCGAACTCCGCACTATTCACCCGGACTGCTGCTGCTGGGTGACGCCGGCGGGATGGTCAGCCCGTTCAATGGTGAGGGCATTTCCTACGCCATGGAATCCGCCCGCTTCGCGGCCGAACACATCATCGAAGGCCAGGGGGCATCCCTGGATCCCGGGCTGCTCTCCTCACGGGCCGCGTTCGACGTCGAACTCCAGGCCTACGCAGGGCACATCCGGGACGAGTGGGGCAGCCACTTCACCCTGGGCCGCATTTTTGCCTCGATGATCGGCAAACCTGCGGTCATGAAGCTGGCTTTGCGCACCGGAATGCCCATCCCCGTGCTGATGCGCTTTGTGGTGCGGATGCTGGCCAACCTCACGGACCGCAACTCCAAGGGCATTGAGGATAGAGTGATTGCCTTACTGGAAATGCTCGTTCCGGCGGCAGGCAACCAGGGAGAACCTTCCCGTTTGCCACCCCGGCGCCCCTGACGTTTCGCCTCTTTGCCCACCCGTTCCGACGAATAGTTAGTCTTGAACAGTGACTGAATCCACCAACACCAGCCCGGAGTCCGGGTCGAGCACTTCCACACTGCCCCCGGGGTTCGCGCTGCTGGCGGAGGATCCCAGGCTTGGGCCTTCCATGGTCGCCTCCCTGGAACAGGTGGAGGTGCGGCTGCGCGAGGCCGTTGCGAACTCTGATCCGTTCGCCGACACCACCTCCCGGCACTTGGTGGAAGCGGGCGGCAAGCGGATCCGGCCCCTGCTGACCTTGCTGGCCTCCCACCTCGGCCGGGAGGAAGCCGGGGACAAGGTCATCCAGTCCGCCGTCGTCGTGGAACTGACGCATCTGGCCACGCTCTACCACGATGACGTGATGGACGAGGCTCCCTACCGCCGCGGCGCCCCCACAGCACATGAGATCTGGGGCAACTCCGTGGCGGTGCTGACCGGCGACCTGATCTTTGCCCGTGCCTCCAGCCTGGTTTCCGCGCTTGGCGGACCGGCCCTGGCTATCCAGGCTCACACATTCGAACGGCTGTGCATGGGGCAGCTGCATGAAACCATGGGCCCGGCCGAGGGCCAGGACCCGTTGGAGCACTACCTGTCCGTGATCGCGGACAAGACCGGTTCGCTGATCGCCGCTTCCGGTCAGTTCGGTGCGCTGTTCTCAGGAGCCGGCCAGGACGTCATTGACATCATGGTCGAATACGGCGAAAAGGTGGGCATTGCCTTCCAGCTGGCCGATGACGTGATTGACGTGACCGGTATGCAGGAAAAGTCCGGGAAGACCCCGGGTACCGATCTGCGCGAGGGCGTGCCCACGCTTCCCGTCCTGCTGCTGCGCCGTGCAGCGGCTGCCGGCGATGCCGATGCCGCAGCAGCGCTGGCCCTGGTGGAGCGGGACCTGTCCTCGGACGAGGCCCTGGCCGAAGCCGTGGCCGCCCTGCGCAACAGCCCGGTGACGGAAGAGTCCTGGGCCGTGGCCCGCAGCTGGTCCGAAGACGCCGTGGCGGCCCTCGCTCCGCTGCCCGACTCCGTGGTGAAGGAAGCCCTGGTCTCGTTTGCCCGTGCAGTGGTGAACCGCGAGGTGTAAGTGAACCACGGGGCCTAGCCGGCGTCTGCGCCGGCACTGCCGCTGCGCCGTTCCAGGAGCAGGGTGTCCCGCCACTGGCCGGTTTGCGGTCCGTGGGTCATCTTCGCAATCCGTTCCCGCCGGCCGACGACGCGGAACCCCTCTGCCCTGTGCAGGGCGAGACTGGCGGTGTTTTCGGGAAAAATGCTGCACTGCAGGGTCCAGATGCCGGCTTTTTCGGTGGAGGAAACCAGTGCGCGCAGCAGCTGGCGGCCCACGCCGCGCCCCTGCGCCGCAGGGCAGACGTAGACGGAGTGCTCAACCACTCCCCGGTAAACGGCGCGGGTGGAGGTGGGTGCGGCTGCCGCCCACCCCACGGTCTCTTCTCCGGCACACGCGAGAATCCTGTGTTCGGTCAGATGGGTGGAATTGAAGGTTTCCCAGTCCGGCGGCCGGCGTTCGAAGGTGGCCCGGCCGGCGGCAATTGCTTCCGCATAGATCCCGCGCACCGCTGGCCAGTCCTGCACCGTGAGGGCCCGGAGGGTAACGGCACCGGGTCCGGCACCGGGTCCGGCCGGCATCATCATGCCTACCGGGGAGCGAGAACGGCAGCTGCCCGTTCGAGCGCTCCGGGAATGATGGAGTAGTAAGCCCATACGCCGCGCTTTTCCCGGCGCAGAATTCCGGCATCCACCAGAATCTTCAGGTGGTGGGAAATGGTCGGCTGGCCCAAGCCGATCGGCTCAGTCAGGTCGCAGACACACGCTTCCTTGTTCTCCTGCGCCGCAATCAGTGAGACCAGACGCAGCCGCGTCGGTTCGGCAACAGCCTTGAGCAGCTGGGCAAACCGCTGGGCGTCCTCGGCGCTGAGCGCCTCTTTGGTCAGCGGCGTGCAGCAGGCTTCAGACACATCGGACACAGCGGACGCAGCGGACGCAGGGGTGAAAGCGGTCTGAACAGTGGTCACCCGTCCATTATGCACTCGGATTGACATTCGTCGATGCCTGCGGGAATACTCGAAATCGATACCCATCGATATTTCTCGATGCGTGTCGCCCCAAATCTCTGAGGAGTTCATGAGCACCCCCGCCGCACCACCGCAAACCGGCCCGGTCACCGCCCGGCTGTCGATGCTGGACCGCTTCCTGCCCGTGTGGATCCTCGCCGCGATGGCAGCCGGACTGCTCCTGGGCCGGCTGGTTCCAGGCATCGGCCCGGCACTGGACTCGGTGAAGGTTTCCAACGTGTCCCTGCCGATCGCCGTCGGCCTGCTGGTGATGATGTATCCCGTGCTGGCCAAGGTCCGATACAACGAAACCTCCAAGGTGGTGGCGGACCGGAAGCTGATGGTCACCTCGCTGATCCTGAACTGGGTGGCCGCACCGGCGTTTATGTTTGCGCTGGCCTGGATTTTCCTGCCGGACCTGCCCGAGTACCGGACCGGCCTCATCATTGTGGGTCTGGCGCGCTGCATCGCCATGGTGATGATCTGGAATGACCTGGCCTGCGGGGACCGCGAAGCCGCCGCCGTGCTGGTCGCCATTAATTCCGTGTTCCAGGTCCTCGCGTTCGGCGCCCTGGGCTGGTTCTACCTTCAGGTGCTGCCCGGCTGGCTCGGACTGGAAACCACCAGCGTCGAGTTCTCCTTCTGGGCCATCACACTCAGTGTCCTGATCTTCCTCGGCATCCCGCTGCTGGCCGGTTTCCTCACCCGCACCCTGGGCGAAAGGGCCCGGGGCCGGGACTGGTACGAAGGCACCTTCCTGCCGAAGCTTGGACCGTGGGCCCTGTACGGCCTGTTGTTCACCATCGTGCTGCTGTTCGCCCTGCAGGGCGATGGAATCACCTCCCATCCGCTGGACGTGGCCCGGATTGCCCTGCCGCTGCTGGTCTATTTTGTGGTGGTTTTCAGTGTGGGCATGCTGCTGGGCAAGGTCCTGAAGCTGGGCTACCCGCGCACCACTACGCTGGCGTTCACAGCCGCCGGAAACAATTTCGAACTGGCCATCGCCGTGGCAGTCGGCACCTACGGAGTGACCTCCGGGCAGGCGCTGGCCGGCGTCGTCGGGCCCCTGATCGAAGTTCCCGTCCTGGTTGCCCTGGTCTACGCCGCGCTCCGGGCGCAGAAGAAATACTGGCCTGCCGCTGCCTCTCCAGTCACCGCATCTCAAGAAATGACGAACCGATGAGCACCCCCAAAGCCACCGAAACCAAGCCCTCTGTCCTGTTCGTATGCGTGCACAACGCCGGCCGCTCCCAGATGGCCGCCGCCTACCTCCGCACATTGGGGAAGGGCCGGATCGAGGTCCGCTCTGCCGGGTCAGCACCCGCCGAGTCGGTCAACCCCGCAGCCGTGGAGGCCATGGCCGAAGACGGGATCGACATGTCCGCCGAGCTGCCCAAGGTCCTGACCACCGAGGCGGTGCAGGCCTCCGACGTCGTGATCACCATGGGCTGCGGCGATGCCTGCCCGATCTTCCCGGGCAAACGCTACGAGGACTGGAAACTCGAGGACCCTGCCGGACGGGGCGTTGAGGCGGTCCGGCCCATCCGGGACGAAATCAAGGCCCGGATCTCTGCCCTGATCGAAGACTTGCTCCACGCGAAGTAACCACCCGCACCGAAGAGGAAACACCCGTGCCTGACACCACTGAGAACACTGACAACACTGAGATGTCCGAACTTCCCGTCGCCGTGATCGGTGCAGGCCCCGTGGGCCTTGCAGCTGCCGCGCACCTGATTGAGCGCGGACTGACGCCGGTCATCTTCGAGGCCGGTGCAACGCCTGCGGCTGCGGTTGCGTCCTGGGCGCACATCCGGCTGTTCTCGCCGTGGCGGTACGACGTCGACGCCGCCGCCCGCCGTCTGCTCGCCGGTACCGGGTGGCAGGAGCCGGATGCCGAGGCCTTGCCCACGGGTGCCGAACTGGAGGAGCAGTACCTGCGGCCGCTTGCCGCTGTCCCCGGGATTGCGGCTTCGCTGCACACCTCCACCCGGGTTGTGGCTGTGAGCCGGGAAGGCCTGGACAGGACCCGCAGCAGCGGCCGGGAGGACACCCCGTTCCTTCTCCGGGTCGAAGATGCCGAGGGAACCGTCACCGACTTCCGGGCCCGCGCCGTCATTGACGCCTCCGGCACCTGGCAGACGCCGAACCCGCTGGGTCAGGCCGGACTGCCGGCTGTCGGGGAAGCGGACGCCGTCGCGGCAGGGCTGATCACACGCCCGCTGCCCGACGTCGTTGGCCGCGACCGTTCCCGGTTCGCCGGAAAGCATGTCCTGGTGGTGGGCGCCGGCCACTCGGCTGCGAATACCCTGCTGGCACTGGGGGAACTGGCCGAGCAGGAACCGGGAACCCGGATCAGCTGGGCCATCCGCAGCGCCTCCGCTGCCAATGTCTACGGCGGCGGCGACCTGGATGGCCTGCCCGCCCGCGGGGCGCTCGGCAGCCGGCTGCGTACCCTCGTGGCGGACGGACGAATCGAGCTGCACACGGCCTTCACCATCACCGGCTTCAAAACCTCAGACACCTTGTCGGTAGTTGGCACTACGCCGTACGGCGGGAAGCAGCTTGACGTGGACCTGCTGGTTCCGGCCACCGGTTTCCGCCCGGATCTGGAGATGCTGCGCGAAATCCGGCTGGACCTGGACCCGTCGGTTGAGGCCCCGCGGGGGCTCGGGCCGCTGATCGATCCCGAGTTCCACAGCTGCGGCACCGTGGCACCGCACGGCGCCCAGCTGCTGTCCCACCCGGAGAAGGATTTCTACGTTGCGGGCATGAAGTCCTACGGCCGGGCACCCACGTTCCTGATGGCCACCGGTTACGAGCAGGTCCGCTCCATTGCGGCGGCGTTGGCAGGAGACCAGCAGGCTGCCGACGACGTGCAGCTGGTCCTGCCCGAAACCGGAGTCTGCTCCACCGATCTCGGCGGCAGCTGCGACACAGCGTCAAGCTGTGATGCACCGGCCGTTGCGGGTTCAGTCGTGTCCGTTTCCTGCTGCGGAGCCGCGCCGGAGCCTGTGCCGGCCACGGAAGCGGCGTCGTCCTGCTGCGGGGCACCGGAACCGGCCCCCGCGGCCCCCGCGGCGTCTTCCTCGGCGTCGTGCTGCGGGACGGATGCCGGCATTGCGGCAGCAGAGGAAACCGCACCGGCGGCATCCTCCTCCTGCTGCACGCCCGAACCGGCGTTCCTGGGTATTCCCACCGGACTGGAGCACGGCCGCTCCGCGGAACAGGGGGACTGAATGCCGGGTACACCGAGCGTCTTGTTCATCTGCGTGAAAAACGCAGGCAAGTCGCAGATGGCGGCAGGGCTGATGAAGGACCTTGCCGGTGAAACCGTGGACGTGCGCTCGGCCGGGACCAAACCCGGTACGGCGCTGAACGCCCGGTCAGCGGAATCGCTGGCCGAACTCGGTATCGACATCAGCGCCGAGACTCCGAAAGCCGTGACGGACGAGGCGATGCGGGCGGCCGACATCGTCGTGACCCTTGGCCGCGAAGCAGCCGTGACCGTGCCGGCCGGCACCCGATACGAGAACTGGGACACCGACGAACCCTCCGAACGCGGCATCGAAGGAATGGACAGGATGCGCCTGGTCCGCGACGACATCCAGCGCAGGGTCCGTGAGCTGCACCGCGACCTCACCGGTGCCGAGGGCGCCTGAGCCCCTATGACTGAAAACCAGTCCCGGGATGTCGATGTCCTGGTGATCGGGGGAGGCCAGGCCGGTCTCGCTGCAGGCTACTACCTGAACCGCCTGCGGCGGGACGAGGCCACCGGCCGGTCCGGGCCAGCGCCCACCTTCGCCATCCTCGACGCCAACCGACAGCCCGGCGGTGCCTGGCAGCACTACTGGAAGAGCCTGGAACTGTTCTCCCCGGCTGCCTACAGCTCCCTGCCCGGCTACCAGATGCCCGCCTGGACGGGTGAAGGCAACCCCTCGGCGGAGCATGTTGCGCAGTATCTGCGCACTTACGAGGCCCGCTATGACCTGCCGGTGTACCGGCCCGTCCGGGTCGACGCTGTGCGGAGGATCGACGGCGGCGGCTACCTCACTGACGGCGGCTACCTCACTGACGGCGGCTACCTCACTGACACCGACCACGGGCAGTGGGCCAGCCGGGCGATCATCAACGCCACCGGCAGCTGGGCTACCCCGTACATCCCTGCGGTGCCCGGCAGCGAGCAGTTCACCGGCCGGCAGCTGCACACCGCCGGCTACCGGGGACCGGAGCCTTTCGCCGAACAAAACGTAGTGGTGGTGGGCGGCGGCAACTCGGGGGCGCAGATCGCCGCGGATCTCGCCCCAACGTCGTCGGTGACTTGGGTGACGCGGCATCCGCCGCGCTACCTGCCCGACGACGTCGACGGCCGGGCATTGTTCTCCATCGCCACACGCCGCAGCAAAGCCCTCGCGGCGGGAGAGCCTGCACCAGCCGGTATCGCCGACATAGGTGACATTGTTGCCGTTCCCGCGGTGCGGAAAGCCCGCGACGCCGGCCTGCTGAAGGCCCGGCCGATGTTCTTCCGCTTTGTCCCGGAGGGGGTGCAATGGGAGGACGGGGAGAAGCTCCGCGCTGATGCGGTTATTTGGTGCACCGGCTTCCGGCCGGACCTGCAGCACCTGAGGCCCCTCGGCCTGGCTATCCGCAACGGTGTTCCGGCTACGGATGCCCAGCTGCGCACCCGCTCAGTTGACGGCCCCGATCTGTTCTTCCTGGGATACGGGGATTGGACCGGACCTGCCTCAGCCACGCTCATCGGCGTCGGCGCGACGGCACGGGACACTGTGGCGAAGATTTCGGGCAGGTAGGACGGCCCCAAAAGCCGGCGCCCCTACTAGGACAGCCTTCCCTACAGGACGGCGCGCAGCTCCGCGGCTTTCCGGGCACGGACGGCCGGCGGCACGATGGGCCGCTTGGGGGTGAAATACAGCCCGTCATTGGTCCAACGCGGCAGCACATGCTGGTGGTAGTGCCACACGTGCTGGCTGCCGGCGGGCTCGTTGTGCTGCCGGGTGGTGACGCCGTCCGGGTGCCAGGCCTTCTTGATGGCGACCGCCATGTCGCGGGTCACCAACATGATCCGGGCCGCAACGTCGTCGGGCAGTTCATACAGCAGCTCGTAATGGGCGCGGGGAGTGACCAGGACATGGCCAGGCTCCGGGTCGAAACCGTGGGAGGCGATGAAGGCCAGCACCAGATCATCCGAGTAGACGAGGTCCCCGGGCTCGCAGAGGTTGCCGGGAAACCGGAACTCCCCGGAGGCCATGTCGCAGAAGGGGCATTCATAGCCCTCCGGTGCGTGGCTGGTCCAGGCGGTTTCGCTCGACAGTTCCTTCATTAAAGCCTCAGTCCTCGTCTTCGTCCTCTTCGAAAATCCACTCGAACATGTCCAGGACATATTCGCTCAGGGTGCCTTCTTCGCTCTGCCAGTCCCCGCGGGCGTTGTTGCGGCGCCACACAATGGGATCGGGAACGTCCAGCTGGTCCTCGCGGATGCCCCAGACGAACTTCTCATCCTCGTCTTCGAGGAACAGCAGGTACCCGTCTTCGATTTCCAGCTCATCCGGATCCCAGAAGAAGTGGAACGCCTCCATGAGGTCCTCGCACCCGCCCACGGCGAGGTAGAACTCGCGCAGCACCAGCGGGATGTTGAAATCATGGGCGGCGAGCATGGCATCGAGTTCGTGCTCGGGGATGCCGTCCTCTTCACGCCAGTTGTCCTCCAGGTACTTGGGGACCAGGGCGCGGAATCGATCAAGGAAAATTTCACTCATGTGGTCTCCAAGCGTGCGGTGAGTGGATGTATTCCAATCCTAGCGGGGACGCGGCGGCGGCCGTGCACCACCGCGCTAGGACAGGCGGGCCGCCAGGCCCGGGTAGTCGAGCACTGCGCCGTCCGCGTCCACCTCGAGTTCAGCGGTGAACCCGCCGGTATCGGAACTGTAGAGCACGACGGCGCGCCCGGACTCCGGTGAATAGGGCCTCACCTGCGAATAGACCTGCCGGCTGGGCAGCACCCGCAGACTGGGGATCTCCACCCACGCCATGGTCAGCTGCGTTTCATCCGGGGGAGCGGACCCGTTCAGCAGGTCCAGGCGGAGGATGGGCATGGTGTTGGTCAGCGGGCACAGTCCCAGATCGGCGTCCTGGGCCTCGTCCAAGCTGCGCGGATCGTCCAGCCCCGGAGCGGGCAGGCCGGTGTTGCCGGAGGCCGTGGTTTCCGCTGTCCACCGGCCCTCGGTGCTGCGTTCGAGCAGCAGCGTCCGGGCCCAGCCGTTGCCCTTCACACGGACGGACAGATGCCGGGTCACCCAACCCGGGATGGTGGAGAGCGTCCAGGTAACCGTGTACCCGGGGGTCACCGAGGTCCCGGCGGCAGCAAGTTCCCGCTCCCGGAAGGACACCACAGCTGTGTCCGTGCGCTCCGGATCATCCAGTCCCTGCCAGCGGATAGTCCTGGCCTGCGCGGTTAAGGTCATCCCTCCAGGTTAACCGTGCGGGCCTACCTGCCCGGATTCAGGCTGCCGACCCGGTTGCCAGGGCTCAGCGGGCCAGCTTCAGCCGCCCAGCCGCCGGACGCTCAGGGCCAGGAAGAGATGCACGCGGTCGGCAGTGACGGCCGGGTCGTAGCCGGTGAGTTCCGCGATCTGTGCCAGCCGGTAGCGAACAGTGTTGCGGTGCAGGTTCAGATCCGCGGCTACAGCGGCCACGGATCCGTTGAGGGCCAGATAGGTGTCCAGGGTAGGGAGCAGCTGGGCTCCGTGCCGGTTGTCGAAGGCTTCCAGCGGGCCCAGTGCTTCCGCGGCCAGATCGGCCAGCGGAACATCCCGGCCTGCCATCAGCAGGGACGTGAGGCTGAGGCGCTCCGGTTCGTTGACGGCCGCGCCGCGCTGCAGCGCCTCGCGGGCCTCGTAGTAGCTCCAGCGCAGTCCTGCCGGTTCCGTGTACGCGCCTCCCACTCCCACCTTGGCCGTGAGTCCGGCGCCAAAAAGGAAGGAGCTGAGCGCCTCGGCCAGCCGGGGCCCGTCAGAAGCCGGAACCACCACTGCCAGGCGCTTGCCGTACACGCCGGTGGGGGCGCCGTCGAACATTGCCGGAAGCGGCAGGGCCGGCAGGCCGCGGACCTGTCCCGAGGCGGCCTCCACCAGCAGGATCAACAGCCTCTGCGACGTGTCGATGCCGGCGGACCGGAGCCGGACGGCGGCGTCCGCCCCGGCCAGTCTCCCCTCCACTACGTCGCCCAGGAGCTGCCCGGTGACCTTTCGGCTGCTGGCCCGGCGTGCTGCTTGGTTGCTAAGTTCCACGCCAATCAGGCTGGAGGCGTAGGCCACGACGTCGGGCTGCACAAAGGGTTCCGCGATGGCCAGGGTGCAGCGGTCGCGCATCCCGGTGGAAACGGGTATCCGGCGCCAGGACGAGTCCGGCTGCGCGGTGGCAAAGACCGGTGCTCCGTATTGGAACAGGGCCACCTCGGCCCCCACCAGGCGGGACAGCTCGGTGAGCAGCCGGGGAAGCCCTTTGCCGCTGAGCAGCGCTTCGGCCAGCACCTGGTGTGCGGAAAGCAGTTGGTGCAGGTGGGTCACATGCTCGGCCGAAAGCGAATCGGCCACCAGCTTCCCCAACGCCATAAAGGGGGTGTCGTAAGGCACTTCGAAAACGGGCAGGTCTCTGCGGTCCGCTTCCGCCAGCAACGGACCGGGCACCGTGCCGTGGCTCAGCCCCGTACCGAAGCCGATGCCCAGGGCGCCGGCCTTATCCACGCTCTGCACAAAACGCCGCTGGGCAGCCGCGCTGCTGTGCCGCAGTCCGGTGGTTAGCACTACTTCGCCTCCGCCAAGGAACGGGGAGGGGTCCTCGAGTTCGGTCACCGCCACCCATTGGATGGGCCGGTCCGACAACGGTGCGGAACCGTGGCGGGTGAGGTTCAGTCCGCCTGCGGCCAGCAGATCCGGAAGAGTGATCGACATGGCTCCACTATAGGAGCGAAGCCGTTGGGCAACTGCACCGTGATGCTGCAGTCTGTCTGTGCGGATGCCTCTGGATGTGATCTGGGGCGCACAGTACGTTTGGGGTATCCCGGGTGCACGCCCGGCACGTTTCCGAAAGGACCCCCGGCATGGCGCAGACACTGCAGAACTTCATCAACGGCGAATTCGTCGCCTCCCGCGGAACGGAGGTGCTGGACATCGTGAACCCCGCCAACGGCGAGGTGGTGGCTGTGTCGCCGGTGTCGGTGGAGGCCGACGTCGATGCCGCCATGAATGCCGCCGCAACTGCGTTCCGGACCTGGAAGCGCACCACGCCCAGCGAGCGCCAGCTACTGTTGCTGCGCCTGGCCGACGCCCTGGAAGCCAATTCCGAGGAGCTGGTGGAAGCCCAGCACCGCAACACCGGGCAGGTCCGCTCGCTGATTGCCGCGGAGGAAGTGGCCGTGGGGGCGGACCAGCTCCGGTTCTTCGCCGGTGCCGCCCGGCTGCTGGAGGGCAAGTCCGCCGGGGAATACCTCGAGGGGCACACTTCCTTTGTCCGGCGTGAACCCATCGGCGTCGTCGCGCAGGTGGCCCCGTGGAACTATCCGCTGCTGATGGCCGTCTGGAAGATCGGCCCCGCTCTGGCCGCCGGAAACACCGTGGTGCTCAAGCCCTCCGACACCACGCCGGAATCCACGCTGGTCCTCGCCCGGCTGGCCCAGGACATCTTCCCTGCCGGTGTGCTGAATGTGGTCCTGGGCACCGGGGAGACGGGCGCCCTGATGGTCGAGCACCCCGTACCCGGACTGGTTTCCATCACCGGCTCGGTGCGGGCCGGCATTGCCGTGGCCTCCGGTGCGGCCAAGGGCCTGAAACGCGCGCATCTTGAACTGGGTGGCAAGGCACCGGCCGTGGTCTTCGCCGACGCCGACCTGGACCGCACCGCGCAGGCAGTGGCCGAGTTCGCCTTCTTCAACGCCGGGCAGGACTGCACAGCCATCACTCGCGTGCTCGTGGAAGATTCCGCCCATGACGCCCTGGTGGAGAAGCTGGTGGCAGCGGCCCGCGGGTTGAAAACCGGCAGCGACAACGACGAAGACAACTACTTCGGGCCGCTGAACAACATCAACCATTTCAACGCCGTGAACGCGGTCATTGATGCGCTTCCGGCGCACTGCAAGGTGGAAACCGGAGGACGCCGGGCCGGGGCGAAGGGGTTCTTCTTCGAGCCCACTGTCATCAGCGGTGCCCGCCAGGACGATGACATTGTGCAGAAGGAAACCTTCGGCCCGGTCATCACCGTGCAGCGGTTCGGCAGCGAAGACGAGGCCGTGGAAATGGCCAACGGTGTCGAATATGCGCTCGCCTCCAGCGTCTGGACCACCAACCACGGCCGGGCCATGCGCCTGTCCCGGGACCTTGACTTCGGTGCGGTCTGGATCAACACCCACATCCTACTCACCGCCGAAATGCCGCACGGCGGCTTCAAGAGCTCCGGCTACGGCAAGGACCTGTCCATGTACGGGGTGGAGGATTACACCCGGATCAAGCACGTGATGACCGCCTTGGACGCCTGAGTCCCGCGCCTCCAACCCCTACGGCACATTTTTGAAAGGCAGCATCATGAGCACTTCCGTCACCGCCCCCAGCTACCGACTGGAACAGAAACGCCGGATCAGCGGTTCCTTCCCGGGCCCGAAGTCCGCTGCCCTGGAGGCACGCCGTGCCGCAGTGGTGGCCAAGGGGGTTGCCTCCAGCGTCCCCGTGTACGCAGCCGACGCCGACGGCGGGATCATCGTGGACGTGGACGGCAACGCCTTCACCGACCTCGGTTCCGGCATTGCCGTGACCAGCGTCGGTGCGTCCGATCCCGCCGTCGTCGCTGCCGTGCAAGAGCAGGCCGCGCACTTCACGCACACCTGCTTTATGGTCACCCCGTACGAGGGCTACGTAGCCGTAGCCGAACGGCTGGCCGAAGTGACGCCTGGGGACTTCGAAAAGCGCACCGTGCTGTTCAACTCGGGTGCCGAAGCGGTGGAGAACGCGGTGAAGATTGCCCGGTCCGCCACCGGACGCAACGCCGTAGTGGCCTTCGACCATGCCTACCACGGGCGCACCAACCTCACCATGGGGCTGACCGCGAAGGCCATGCCGTACAAAACCGGTTTCGGTCCGTTCGCCCCGGAAATTTACCGGATGCCGATGAGCTACCCGTACCGGGAGGAAAACCCTGCCATCACCGGCGTCGAAGCCGCGGACCGGGCGATCCTCGCCATCGAGAAGCAAATCGGCGCCGACCAGCTCGCCGCCCTGCTGATTGAACCGATCCAGGGCGAGGGCGGGTTCATCGTCCCGGCGGAAGGCTTCCTGCCCCGGCTGGCAGAGTGGGCGCGTGCCAACGGCGTGGTCTTTATTGCCGACGAGGTGCAGTCCGGTTTCTGCCGGACGGGTGAGTGGTTCGCCGTCCAGCACGAGGGCGTGGTTCCGGATCTGATCACCATGGCCAAGGGCATTGCCGGCGGCATGCCGCTATCCGCCGTGACCGGCCGCGCGGAGCTGCTCGACGCCGTGCATCCCGGCGGCCTCGGCGGGACGTACGGCGGCAATCCGGTGGCCTGCGCCGCCGCGCTGGCCGCCATGGACACCATGGTGGCCCAGGACCTTGCCGGCCGGGCGAAGCACATCGGGGAGCTGGTGCTGCCCCGGCTGCGGGCGCTGGCCGCGGAGTCCGGCGCGGTCGGAGACGTGCGCGGCCGCGGGGCCATGCTTGCCGTGGAGCTCGTCATCCCGGGGACCATGGAGCCCGACGCCGCTGCCGCCAAAGCGGTGGCTGCGGCCTGCCTGCGCGAGGGCGTCATTGTGCTGACCTGCGGTACCTACGGCAACGTCATCCGGTTGCTGCCGCCGCTGACCATCGGCGACGAACTGCTGCTTGACGGCCTCGACGTACTGGAGGCAGCGGTCCGCGCGCAAGGTTGACCCTTTAGCGGTCTTGCCGGCAGGCCACACCGGCCTGCCGGCTGAGCCCTGTCACCAGGGCATCCAGCCCGGCGTCGAACGCCGTATCGGCGGCACGGCCTTCTTCCCGGCCCAACTGCTCCTGCACCGCGGACGTGAACAGCGGACTGTCCGGAGCGAGGGCACCGGTGTCGAAGATGTCCTGCGGCGCCACGGCGTCGTACGCCGAGCCGTAGATAAAGGACTCAAGTGCCACAATGGCGGGCACGATGTGTTCCTGCGGCCAGCCCGCACGGAGGAAACCCTCGGTGACGACTTCGTACATTGCCAGGGTCCGGGGCGCGCCGCGGACCTGCAGGACGGCGATCACCGGAATCAGCGGTGTGTGCCGGGCGAACACATCGCGGTAGGAACGTGCCCAGGTCCGGACCGCCTCCTCCCAGGGAAGCTCGCTGAAGCAGGATGTGTCCACCCCCGACATCACGTAGTCCTGGATCCACTGCAGGACTTCAGCCTTGGATTCCACATGGTTGTACAGGGCCGAGGGAGCCACACTCAGGCGCCGGGCCAGGGCAGACATTGTCAGCCCGTCATAGCCCTTGGCGCGGATGACGGCCAAGGCCGCGGCTGTAATTTTCCCGGGAGTCAGCACGCGGTTAGCGGGACGTCCCGCTCCGCGCCGTGCGGGTACCTGCCCTGTCATCCGCTCCCGTTCCGTCCTTCCCCAAGAAATGCCGTGCCGTGCAATGTTCTTGCCGTGCACTGCCATGCCGCATGCAACTGTGCCTGCCTGCCTGCCTGCCGGACTAGCTGCGCTGCCTGCCTGCCGGACTAGCTGCGCTGTCTGCCTGCTTGCCAGACTGGCTGCGCTGCCTGCGCTGCCGGACTGGCTGCGCGGCCTGCCGGACGACCGGCTGCGCCGCAAACTCCGACCCTTAATATTCACACAACCTCTTCCCCTTCCGTGTGACGGACGCTACAGTTCCATTCAATAAATGAACACCATTCATTTACCGTACCCGTGCAGCTCCGCATCCGTTGCTGCACGCGGCGGTACGCGGCCGCTCCCGGCCGCAGGGAAAGGAATCTGTGCAAACGCTGGAACGCGACGTTGTGATCATTGGGGCCGGACCGTCCGGACTGTCCGCTGCCCGGGCCCTGAAGGCAGGCGGGCTCAGTGTGGCAGTCCTTGAGGCGCGTGACCGTGTGGGCGGCCGGACTTGGACGGACACCATCGACGGGGCGATGCTCGAAATCGGCGGCCAGTGGATTTCCCCGGACCAAACCGCCCTGTCCGCGCTGGTGGAAGAGCTGGGCCTGGAAACCTTTGAACGCTACCGCGAGGGCGAATCGGTCTACATTTCGGCGGACGGAACCCGGCGCACCTACACCGGGGATATGTTTCCGGTGGGAGAGCAGACCGAAAAGGAAATGCTCCGCCTGATCGAGATCCTGGATGCGCTGGCCGCGGAAACCGACCCCGCCGCACCGTGGAATCATCCCAGAGCACGGGAACTCGACACCGTTTCCTTCCACCACTGGCTGCGGGCGCAGTCCGCGGATGAAGAGGCCTGCAACAACATCGGGTTGTTCGTAGCGGGGGGAATGCTGACGAAACCGGCCCACGCTTTCTCCGCTCTGCAGGCAGTACTCATGGCAGCGTCCGCCGGTTCCTTCTCGAACCTGGTGGATGAGGACTTCATCCTGGACCGCCGCGTCGCCGGAGGCATGCAGCAGGTATCCGAACGGATGGCAGAGGACCTGGCCGGGGACGTGTTCCTGTCCAACCCGGTGCGTTTCCTGCGCTGGCCCGGTGAAAGCAGCGGCACGGCCGGGGGTGCGCACGAGGGCGGAACTGGCACAATGCAGGATGGCGAAACGGGCACGACGGCGATTACGGACCCGATTCGCACGACGGCTGTGACAGCAGTTGCCGAATCTGTCACCGTCCACGCCCGGTATGCCGTGATGGCCGTGCCTCCGAACCTCTATTCCCGGGTCTCCTTTGAACCGCCGTTGCCGCGCCGGCAGCACCAGATGCACCAGCACCAGTCCCTGGGCCTGGTCATCAAGGTCCACGCCGTATACCGCACTCCGTTCTGGCGGGACAAAGGGCTGTCCGGCACCTGCTTCGGAGCGGGCGAACTGGTGCAGGAGATCTACGACAACACGAACCACCAGGACCCGCGCGGCACCCTCGTCGGTTTTGTTTCCGATGAAAAGGCGGACCGAATGTTTGAACTGTCCGCCCAGGACCGCCGCCGGGCGATACTTTCCTCCATCGCCGCGTTCCTGGGCGAGGAGGCACTGGAGCCGGAGGTCTACTACGAGTCCGACTGGGGCTCGGAGGAATGGACACGGGGCGCCTACGCGGCCAGCTACGACTTGGGCGGCCTTCACCGCTACGGGAAAGACCAGCTCACCCCGGTGGGCCCTATCTACTGGTCCTGCTCCGACCTCGCAGCCGAGGGCTACCAGCACGTAGACGGCGCGGTGCGAATGGGCCAGGGAACGGCACACAAAATCCTGGCCGTAGACGGTCAAGGCTGAAAGGGGTACCACCGTGCGCTACGTCGTCGGATACACGGCCAATGAACAGGGCCGGGATGCGCTGAACCTCGCGGGTGTGCTGGCCCGAACCCAGCACGCCGGACTGGACCTGGTTCTGGTTGCGCCTGAACCCTCGCCCTATACCGCCGTCTATCCCCCGGAACGCGGCTACACCGACCTGCTCGACGAGCAGCTGGAGGCCTGGCGCACCGAGGCCCTGGGTTTGGTGCCTGCGGATGTCCACGCTGATGCAGAGATCCGGCGGGCTGACTCTGACGCTCAGGGCCTCATGGACGCTGCGGAGGATCTCGATGCCGGACTCATAGTGGTGGGTGCCGCCGGCAACAGCATCTTCCAGCGCTTCACTGTCGGCAGCGTCGCGAATGCCCTCCTCCATGCTTCCTCCGTACCGGTCGCGTTGGCCCCGAAGGGGTACAGCCGCACTGCGCCGCTGACCCGGATCACCTGCGGCATCGGCAGCCGTCCCGGAGCGCAGGACGTGCTCGACGCCGCGGTGGAGGCAGCCGCACGCAGTTCGCTGCCGCTGCGGCTGGTGTCACTGGTGGCGCTGGACGCGCCGGCCGGGAAAGACGAAGCCATGGCGGAAGCGTCGCGCCATGCCAAGGCCGCCCAGGCCAAAGCGGAAGCGCTCGCGGGCGGCCGCTGTCCCGTCAGCGCAGTGGTAGCCCACGGGAGGACCATCGAAAACGCTATTGACGAACTGGATTTCGACAAGGGCGAAATCATGCTTATCGGCTCCAGCCGGCTGGCCCAGAACCACCGGCTGTTCCTGGGCACTACGGCCAGCAAGGTACTTCGCAGCCTTCCCGTACCCATGGTGGTTATCCCCCGCGGCGACGGGGCCCATCCTGCCGGCGGTCCACAACACACAACAGAGGAGATCCAATGAGCTCCAGCAGTGCAGTAGTGCCCGCCCGCGGAGACGAAGGCGGAAATGGCCTGAGCCGCAAGGGCTTGAAATCCGGCTCCGTGGGCCTGCTGGGCGCCGTCGTCATCGGCATCTCTTGCATAGCCCCCGCCTACACGCTCACCGCCGGCCTGGGCCCCACGGTGTCCGAGGTGGGTGTCCAGCTCCCTGCGATCTTCCTGGTCGGGTTCATCCCCATGATCCTGGTGGCCTTGGGCTACCGCGAACTAAACAACGCGATGCCGGACTCAGGCACGTCCTTCACCTGGGCCACCCGGGCGTTCGGGCCATGGGTGGGCTGGATGGGCGGCTGGGGTCTGATCGCAGCAACGATCATTGTGCTGTCCAACCTGGCGGCCGTGGCGGTGGACTTCTTCTATCTGCTGGTCGCACAGGTCACGGGGAACGACTCCCTGGCGGACCTGACCACCAATCTGCCGCTGAACATCCTCACCACCTGCCTGTTTATTGCCGGTGCCTGCTGGATCTCCTACCGGGGGATCGAAACCACCAAGGCCTTCCAATACGTGCTGGTGGGTTTCCAGTTGCTGGTCCTGGGATGGTTCTCCGTGGCGGCGTTCATCCACGTGGCTAACGGAACGGCCTTTGATGCCACCGCCATTACCGCCGACTGGTTCAACCCCTTCGCCGTGGAGTCCTTTTCCGCATTCGCTGCCGGAGTATCGCTGTCCATCTTTGTGTACTGGGGCTGGGACGTGACGCTGACCATGAACGAGGAGACCCGCAACCCGGACAAAACCCCGGGGCGGGCAGCCACCGTGACTGTGTTCGTGATTGTCCTGATCTACATGATGGTTGCCCTGGCAACCCTTGCCTTCGCCGGGGTGGGGGAGGGGGAACTCGGGGCCGGCAATCCGGACAACCAAGAGAGCATCTTTGCCGTCCTGGCCGGTCCGGTCATGGGGCCGTTTGCCATATTGATGTCCCTGTCCATTCTCAGCAGCTCCGCTGCGTCGCTGCAGTCCACCTTCGTCTCACCGGCCCGGACGCTGCTCGCGATGGGGCACTACCGGGCGCTTCCCGGCAAGTTCGCCAGGATCAGCCCGGCGCACAAGTCTCCGGGGTATGCCACGGTGGTGGCCGCGCTGGCAGCAGCAGGGTTCTATGCCTTCACGCGGGTGGTCTCCGAGAACGCACTATGGGACACCATCACCGCCCTGGGCCTGATGATCTGCTTCTACTACGGCATCACGGCGCTCGCCTGCGTCTGGTTTTTCCGCGCCGAGGCCTTCAGCTCGGTGCGCAGCTTCCTGCTGAAATTCCTGTCCCCGCTGCTGGGAGGAGTGATCCTGTTCGTCATGTTTTTCAAGACCGCGAGTGACTCCATGGACCCCTCCTACGGCTCCGGGTCCTCCGTGGCCGGGGTTGGGCTGGTATTCGTCCTGGGCATGGGCGTAATCCTTCTCGGCGCGGTGCTGATGCTCATCATGTACAAGGCCAATCCGGGGTTCTTCCGCGGTGAAACACTGCGAAAGGGAGTCGCTGAACCGGTTCCGGCGGAACTTGCGTAAAAGTTCCTCTGGAACTCCCACAGTCCGCAGGAACGTCGCAACTCCCCCCGGTTGCGGCGTTCCTGTGTTTATTCACCGAAGTTTATGCACCGAACCCGAAGTTTATGCACCGAACCCGGGGTTTATGCACCGAACCCGGGGTTTATGCACCGAACCCGGAGTTTATTTACCGAACCGGGTTGGGAACCTGCCTCCGGGTGGAAGTAGGTGTTCCTCAGCTGCTCCCGGTCCGGATCCACATAGGCCGGAGGCCGAAACCAGGGAATGCCGGATTGCATCGACACCTGCCAGTTCCCCTGATGAATCAGGTGGTGGTGGAACGAGCACAGCAATGCTCCGTTATGGATACTGGTACCCCCGCCGCGCTCCCAGAAGGTGACGTGGTGTGCCTCCGTCCAAGGCCCGGGGACAGTACACCCCGGGAACGTACAGCCGCGGTCGCGCGCATGCAGGGCTTTGCGCAGGTGCGGAGGGAACAACCGTGTCGCTCTGCCTAAATCCAGCACCTGGCCCGCCGACCCCAACACTGCGGGGATCAGATCGGCATCGCACGCAAGCCTGCGTACCTCTTCTGCGCGGATTGGGCCGGAGAAGGTTGCTGCTCCAGGGATTGGGAAGGATTTGCAGGTGCCATCGGACGGAGGGGTGCCTTCCTCGGAACGGGTAGCTAGTCCTGCCACCAGTGCGTCATGGCTGATAGTCACCATCACCTGCGGGCGCAGACCGCCTGAAGCGGGCATCCCGCCGGTAGCGAGGCCAGCTCGGATTGCCCCCAAAAGTCCTTCCAGCAGTTGCTGAGGGCGGCTTGGTTCCGGCGGCCGCGAGGAAGTATCCGACGGCGTAATGCCGGCCGAAGGAACTTCGCGGGCAGCGACGCGGGGGTTCGCGCCGCCGTTCATCGCGGTTGTGAGGGCCTCATGCTGTTCGTCCGTGCAGTAGACGTGCAGATGGTTTAGGCCGTTCCTTCGACGGCCAGCGAATCCCTTGGAACCGTGCGAGTTCTTCCTCCCCGGGCGGGGTTTCCTGGTCGATGAGAGCGAGCCAATGCCGTGCAGTGCGGAGCAGAAAGTCATGATCCTGCTGGGCCCCGACCTCGACTAACTGCTTCTCCATGGAATCGAGCAGATCCGGCTGCAACCGTGGTTGCGCCTCTTCCAGGGACTGAACGATGAGTTCGACACCTGCTGCAGACAGGACACCATCGGCACATGACTCGGCGACTCTTGGAAAGGAAGGTGGCAGGGAACGGCCCGTGAGAGTGTTCGTGGGCAGAATCGCAGCGGCGAGACCCAGCCGGCGCTTCGCTTCGGCCCGCGAGATCCGCAGCCGGGCCCGAAGGAAATCGGCGGTACTGCGGAATTCGCGGAAGCGGCGTCTAGTGTTGGTGCCTTTTCCGCTCGCGGCTTGCTCGTCCGAAGAGACACCATAGGTGTCGGCCGGACGGTGCCGGTCGACCGTGCCGGCCACGACGACCTGCAGGTACTGCGTGATGCGTGACAGGTCTTCAATGACGGAAGCAGCTTCGACGGCCTCCTCGAGGTCCACAAGCTTCCAGTCATTGGCCATTGACTCGCTCAGCCCGCGAGCCGCCTCGAGCAGCGCCTCGGCGTCAGAAACCAGCTCCGTCCCGTGCACCGTGGAGGAGTGCGCCACTCGCACCGCCTGCTCCACCGGTTCCGCCGTCATGGAACCAGCCTCTCCTAAAGCGGCACAGCACACACCACGGTCCTCTGGCGGTGGGAACGAAGTTCCCGGCCCCGGAACAGAACGCCCCCCTGTGGAGGATTAGTCGCCGGCCGGGCGGACCTGTGGTCCTGCGGGCGGACCAGTGGTCCTGCACGCGGCCTGTCTTCGGAGCCCGCCCAGACAGCCTTCCTACGCGGCAGCGGCCGCAGCCCGCAGCTTGCGGTTGCGCCGGGGTCCGCCGATCATGTCGACGGTCAGCATCACGAGTGCCAGCCACACCAGCCCGAAGCCGGCCCACCGCTCCGGCGGCATGGCTTCCTTGAATACGGTCAGCGCGAGGATGAACTGCAGCGTGGGGGCCAGGTACTGCAGCAGTCCTACGGTGGAAAGCGGCAGCCGGCGGGCAGCGGCGCCGAAGAAGATCAGGGGGACGGCGGTGATGACGCCGGAAGCGATCAGCAGCCACATATGAGCCGGCCCGTTGGTGGTCAGCGTGGCGGCGCCGGATACCCCGAGCCAGATCATGACGGCGGCGGCAATCGGGGTCAGCACGGCGGTTTCAATGGTGAGGCTGGAAACGGCGTCGACCCGGGAGCCGATGCCTTTCTTGACCAGTCCGTAGAACCCGAAGCTGAACGCCAGGGCCAGGGCGATCCAAGGCATGTTTCCGTAGGCCAAGGCAAGCACCAGGACGGCAATGAAGCCCACGCCCATGGCCGCCCACTGCAGAGGGCGGAGCTTTTCCTTGAGCACCAGGACACCCAGCAGTACCGAAACCAGCGGGTTGATGAAGTAGCCCAGTGCCGCTTCAACGGCGTGTTCATTCAGGACGGCCCAGGAATAGGTCAGCCAATTCACGGCAATCAGCAGGGCAGCTCCACCCAGGGTGCCCACGATGCGCGGGTTGCGGCCGGCGGCGAGCATGGGCTTCCATGCCCGCATCACGGTCAGCAGGATGGCGCAGAACACCAGTGACCACACCACGCGGTTGGCCACGATCTCCACCGCTCCGGCGGGCTTGAGCACCATGAAGTACAGGGGAAGCAGCCCCCAGAGGCCATAGGCGGCAACACCAAACAGGATGCCGGGAAGATTCTCGCGGCCAGTCCCGGCAGAACCTGAGGAACCGGCAGAAACGTTAGTGCGGGCGGGTGCGGCGTCGGGCTCGGCGTTACGCACGCCGCGGAGGGCGGGGACAGGCTTGGAGAAAGGCACGTGGGCATCAACACACCAACCCCGGATCCTATTCCCACCTGCCTTTGGGCAACCGTTTAGACGGCGGGGAACCCGGCATTTAGAATAAATAACTGTGTGTTAATTGCGCACCTACGGATCTTTCGAAGAGAAGAAGGACTATCAGTGACTAACCCAGCCGCGGAGAGCCCCCAGCGTCCCTTGAGGGTCGCCATTATCGGTGCAGGCCCCGCCGGTGTTTACGCCGCCGACATCCTTACCAAGGCCGAGCGGGACTTTGAGGTCAGCATTGACCTTTTCGACCAGTACCCCGCCCCTTACGGCCTGATCCGCTACGGGGTGGCACCCGACCACCCGCGGATCAAGGGCATCGTCAACGCCCTGCACAAGGTGCTGGACCGCGGCGACATCCGCTTCCTCGGCAACGTCAACTACGGACGCGACCTGACGCTGACGGACTTCCGGCACTTCTATGACGCCATCATCTTCGCCACCGGCGCCATCAAGGACGCACCCCTGAACGTGCCCGGCGTCGAGCTGGAAGGCTCCTTCGGCGGAGCCGACTTCGTCTCCTGGTATGACGGGCACCCGGACGTTCCGCGTGAATGGCCGCTGGACGCGAAGGAAGTTGCCGTGATTGGCAACGGCAACGTAGCCCTCGATGTCGCGCGCATCCTTTCCAAGCACGCCGATGACCTGCTCACCACGGAGATCCCGGCGAACGTCTACGAGGGCCTGAAGAAGTCCCCGGTGACGGATGTGCACATCTTCGGACGCCGCGGCCCGGCGCAGGTGAAGTTCACGCCCCTGGAACTGCGCGAGCTTTCGCACTCACGCGACGTCGACATTGTGCTCTACCCCGAGGACTTTGAATTCGACGAGGGCTCTGATGAGCAGATCCGCACGAACAACCAGACCAAAACCATGGTCAACACCCTGACCAACTGGTTGGTGGAGGAGCAGGACACCGGCGCCTCCCGCCGCCTGCACCTGCACTTCCTGCACAGCCCCGTGGAGATTTACGACGACGCCGCGAACCCGGGCAAGGTTGCGGGCATGAAGTTCGAACGTACGGAACTGGACGGAACCGGCAACGTACGCGGCACCGGCGAGATTGTCGACTACCCCGTCCAGGCCGTCTACCGGGCCATCGGCTACTTTGGCTCCGAGCTGCCCGAGGTGGGCTACGACGAGCGCCGCGGCGTGATCCCGAACGAGGGCGGCCGCGTCATCAACGAAGACGGCACCCCCGTCCCGGGCATCTACACCACGGGTTGGATCAAGCGCGGCCCGGTGGGCCTGATCGGGCATACCAAGGGTGATGCGCTGGAGACCATCGGCTTCCTGCTCGAGGACCGGCTGAACCTTCCCGCCGCCTCGCACCCGGATCCCTCCTCCATCATCGAGCTGCTGGAGGAACGGGGCGTCAAGTACACCACCTGGGAGGGCTGGCTGAAGCTGGATGCCTACGAGCGCAGCCTCGGCGCCTCCTACATCCACCCGGATTCGACTGCTGCCGAACTCGTCCGCGAGCGCGTCAAGGTGGTTGACCGCGAGGAAATGACCCGCATCTCCCGCGGCGAATAAGCGAATCGCCGGCCCAGCCGGCCGCAAAGGAGGGCCGCAGTCCAGCCGGACTGCGGCCCTCCTTTGTCTATGCGCGTCCCTGTGCACTGCCAGACGACGACGGCGACGCCGGCCCCGCCCGCCAACCCGCCGGCCCCCGACGCCGCCGACGACGGCCCCGCATCCCCGCCCGACCGACGGCGACGGCGACGACGACGACGCCGGCCCCGCCCGCCCACGGCGACGTCGGACCCACGCCGACCGGCCGGAGCACAGGAATAAGTTACGCGGTGGAAACCAGTGGAGCCCGCCGGGCCCAGAAGGTACTCTTGCCACCATCCGGCCCGCGGGTTTCCTGCGGCGGTTCTCCCAATCAGAGTGGATAGGCGGAGCGGTGGATACTTCGGCTGGCGTCACCGGGCAGGAGTCCGCCCTGCACGCCCACGAGCAGCTGAGCCCGGGCCGCCCGGTACCCAGCCTCCTGCGCGAGCCAGTCCGCGAGTCATGGCAGCGTTCGCTCGGCTATTCCCGCAACCCCGATGTCGACACTCCTGTCCTGGCCTTTGAACCGGACGAACTGCGGGAGTACCGGAAGGCTCACCCGCTGCACGTGGTGATGCCCGTAATCCAGCGGCTCTTGGTGCAGCCTGCAGCGGACAGCGGGCTCCTGGTGGCGGTGGGGGACCAGCACAGCCGCCTGCTGTGGGTGGAGGGGGACGAGGACCTGCGCCGCCGCGCGGAGGGCATGTACTTCATGCCGGGCACCGACTGGTCCGAGCCGTCCATTGGTACCAGCGCCCCGGGCGCGGCACTAGCCGGCGGAACGGGCATCCAGATTGCCGGGGCCGAGCACTTCAACCGCAGGGTCCATTCCTTTAACTGCACTGCCGTTCCGGTCCGGGACCCGGACTCGGGGACGGTAATCGGCGTCGTGGATATTACCGGGGGCGTGGCCGCCGTAGCACCGCACACCCTGTCCCTGATTGAGGCCGCTGTGGACGCGGCCCAGTCGCACCTGCGGATCGAGCGGCTGGAAGCCCGTGAGCGCAGCCGCAGCGGGCGGCGGCTGCGCCGGCTCGAAACGGTCCGCGCTGGGTTGTACCGTGACAGCCTGCAGATCCTGGGCCGCGACCATGCCCTCCTGAACGTGGGCGGAGCGTCACTGCAGCTCAGCGGCCGGCACGCAGAACTGCTGACCCTGCTCGCGCTGAACCCGCAGGGGCTCACCGCACACGAGTTGGCCGCCATGGCGTATCCGGAGACCGCAGCGCCAGCCACGGTCCGGGCCGAGATGCTACGCCTGCGCGCCATGCTGGCGCGGTTCGCGGACGGTCCGCAGGGGCTCGTGCCCCAGTCCCGGCCCTACCGCCTGCCCCGGGAGCTGGTGGTAGATGCCCGGCAGGTACTCAGCTACCTCGAACACGGTGCCCACCGCCTGGCGCTGAACATTTATGCCGGTCCGGTGCTGCCGCGCTCCGAAGCTCCGGCTGTGTCCGGCCTCCGGGCCGAAGTGTCGTCGGTCCTGCGGGAAACCATGCTTTCGGACGCATCTCCGGACCTGCTTGCCCAGTACCTCAAGCTGGAGGAAGCGGAGGACGACGTCGAGGGCTGGGCTGTTCTGCTGCGCCTGCTGCCGCCGGACTCTCCGCGGAGGGCCGCCGTCGTCGCCCGCTTGGAGCGCCTGGACCGTGAACTGGGGCTGGACCGTGAACTGGGGCTGAACCGTGAGCCGGGGCTGAACCGTGAACGGGGCGTTCCCCGGCCGGGCCCGCTTGGGGGCCGGCCATGGGGGAGATCCGCAGGCTCGTCAGCCCGGCAATACCAGGCCCGAACGTAACTGGAAGCGCGCCTATGCAACGTACATGCAACGTTGTGCTGCCTACCCTCAAAATATCCGCAGGCGGCCCGCTACGCCCCTGTGACCAGCACGCGGCCGCCGTCCAACGGTTGACCGCACGGAAGAGGGAGCTCAACGATGAGTGTTTATGCCCAGCCAGGCACCGAAGGCGCCAAAGTCACCTTCAAACCGCGCTACGAGAACTGGATCGGCGGGGAATGGGTGGCCCCGGTCAAAGGCCAGTACTTCGAAAACGTTTCACCGGTCACCGGCAAGCCGTTCTGCGAAGTGGCTCGGGGAACCTCGGAGGACATCGATTTGGCCCTGGATGCGGCGCACAAGGCCGCCGGGGCATGGGGCAAGACGGCGGTGGCCGAGCGCGCGCTGGTCCTGAACCGGATTGCTGACCGGATCGAAGCCAACCTGGAAATGCTGGCCGTGGCCGAAACCTGGGACAACGGGAAGCCCGTCCGGGAAACCCTGGCGGCGGACCTGCCGCTGGCGGTGGACCACTTCCGCTACTTTGCCGGCGCCATCCGGGCCCAGGAAGGCTCGATCTCGCAGATCGACGACAACACCACCGCTTACCATTTCCATGAGCCCCTCGGTGTGGTGGGCCAGATCATCCCCTGGAATTTCCCCATCCTGATGGCCACCTGGAAGCTGGCTCCGGCGCTTGCCGCCGGCAACGCCGTCGTTCTCAAGCCCGCGGAACAGACCCCGGCGTCGATCATGGTGCTGATGGAACTTATTGCGGACCTGCTGCCGGCAGGGGTGCTGAACGTGGTCAACGGTTTCGGCGTGGAAGCGGGCAAGCCGCTGGCTTCCTCGAACCGGATCCGCAAAATCGCCTTCACGGGCGAGACCACCACCGGCCGGCTGATCATGCAGTACGCCAGCCAGAACCTCATTCCGGTCACCTTGGAACTGGGCGGCAAGAGCCCGAACATTTTCTTCTCCGACGTCGCGGCAGCCGATGATGCTTTCTACGACAAGGCGCTGGAGGGCTTCAACATGTTCGCCCTGAACCAGGGCGAGGTCTGCACCTGCCCCTCGCGGGCGCTGGTCCAGGACTCCATGTACGACTCCTTCATGGCCGACGCCCTGGCCCGCACTGCCCAGATGGTGCAGGGCAACCCGCTGGACACCAACACCATGGTCGGCGCGCAGGCCTCCAATGACCAGCTGGAGAAGATCCTCTCCTACCTGGACATCGGCCGGCAGGAGGGTGCGAAGGTCCTGGCCGGCGGCTCCCGGCGGATCCTGGACGGCGACCTGGCCGACGGGTTCTACGTTGAGCCCACGGTCTTTGAGGGCAGCAACAGCATGCGGATCTTCCAGGAGGAGATCTTCGGCCCGGTGGTGTCGGTGACCCGTTTCTCCGACTACGGGGAAGCGCTGGCCATCGCCAACGACACGCTGTACGGCCTGGGTGCCGGTGTATGGTCCCGGGACGGGAATACTGCCTACCGCGCGGGCCGGGATATCCAGGCCGGCCGGGTCTGGGTCAACAACTACCACGCCTATCCCGCCCACGCGGCCTTCGGCGGCTACAAGTCCTCCGGCATTGGGCGCGAAAACCACGCCATGATGCTGGACCACTACCAGCAGACCAAAAACCTGCTGGTCAGCTACGCCGAAAACAAGCAGGGCTTCTTCTAGGAACCTGCCGGGCCCGCCTACGCTGGGTTACGCCCTACCTCCGATCGGATTGAGGATTGAATGGCCAGCATGCAAGCAGCAGTAGTGAACCAACTGGGTGCAGGACTTTCCGTTGAGGATGTGGCAGTAATTGACCCGGGTCCGGGCCAGGCACTGGTCAAGCTCGTTGCCACCGGGGTCTGCCATACCGACCTGCACGCCGCGGACGGGGACTGGCCCGTCAAACCGACGCCGCCCTTCATCCCCGGGCATGAGGGCGTGGGGGAAGTGGTGAAGGTAGGCGAGGGGGTCACCGACCTGAAGCCCGGTGACATGGTGGGCAATGCCTGGCTCGCCTCAGCCTGCGGCGTATGCGAGTACTGCAGGACGGGGTGGGAGACGCTGTGCGAGAACCAGACGAACAGCGGCTACTCCGTGGACGGTTCCTTCGGCCAGTACATGCTGGTGGACGCCCGTTTCGCCGCGCGTATTCCGGAAGGAGCGGACCCGCAGGAAATCGCGCCCGTCCTCTGCGCCGGCGTCACGGTCTACAAGGGATTGAAGGTCAGCGAGGCGCGCCCGGGCCAATGGGTGGTCATCTCGGGGATCGGCGGCCTGGGCCACGTCGCCGTGCAGTACGCAAAAGCCATGGGACTGCGGGTTGCCGCCGTCGACATCAGCGACGACAAGCTGGAGCTCGCGCAGAAATACGGAGCCGAGGTGGTGGTGAACGCCAACACCGAGGACCCGGCAGCGGCAATCCAGGAAAAGGTCGGCGGTGCCCACGCGGTGCTGGTCACAGCGGTCCATCCGGCGGCCTTCGGGCAGGCCATCGGCATGGCCCGGCGTGGGGGAACCATCGTTTTTGTCGGGCTGCCCCCGGGTGACTTCCCGGCTCCGATCTTCGACATTGTGCTCAAGGGCCTGACCATCCGGGGATCCATAGTGGGCACCCGCCAGGACCTGGCCGAGGCGATCGACTTCTATGACCGCGGTCTGATCCATCCCAATATCAGCGTCCGCAACCTGGACGAGATTAATGCGGTGATGGACGAACTGCGTGCAGGCAGGGTCGATGGCCGGGTGGTGATCGGGTACTGATGGATGCCGCACCTGTCTCCACTCTGGACGCGGCGGCGGCGCTGCCCGGGGAAGATTTCTCCCGGGTGGCGCTCACCCCGCCGGCGCAGGAACTGCTGCGCATCCTGCGGCAACAGCACGGTCCGCTGATGTTCCACCAGTCCGGCGGCTGCTGCGACGGCTCCTCGCCCATGTGTTACCCGAAAGGGGAGTTCCTTACCGGGGACGCTGACGTGCTGCTGGGAGTCTTCGATCTGGACGGGGACGAACTGGAGTTCTGGATGTCGCGGGAACAGTTCGAATACTGGAAACACACCCACCTGACCGTGGATGTCGTGTCCGGGCGCGGCAGCGGATTCTCCGTGGAGGCCCCCGAAGGTAAACGGTTCCTCATCCGGTCCCGTCTGTTCAGCTAGCCGGCAAATAGTAAGCTGGCTGTTGAACCTGCCGTTTTGCACGGTAGGGTGCAGATGGACGGTACTTATCGAGGCCCAGTGAGGGCGGGAGAAGAGGAAGACCATGGTTAAGAAGTTTGTATTCCTGGCCGGCTTGGGTGCAGGCTACCTGGCCGGCTCCAAGGGCGGCCGCGAGAAGCTGATGAAGCTCTGGAACGATCCCAAGGTTCAGGACACCGTGTCCCACGGCACCGACTGGGCCAAGGAGAAGGCCCCGGGCCTGCAGGACAAGGTCACGGGCGCCGCTAAGGACGCTGCTTCCAAGGTCAAGGGCTCCTCAAGCGGGTCCGGATCCACTGCCGGCAGCAGCTCCAGCAGTACCGGAACCAGCAGCACCGGCTCCGCAGCAGGGTCCTCTGCGGCCGGAGCCAACGGTTCCTTCACCAACGGCGGCGAGCACAAGATGTCGCCGGCCGAGCCGCAGCCGGAGGCCTAGGCTCAGCTCCAAACGCAGCACAACGCAACGGATGGGCGGACGAAAGTCTGCCTGTCCGTTGCGTTTTGTGTATTCCGGAACCCGCAGGGTGCCGGGCACGTTGGGTAGGCGTGGGACGCGTGCGGATCCTCGGAACCGTCAGCCGCCAGCGAAAATTGCGCTGCGGAACCGGAAATGGGAATAGCGCGCAACGGTACGTCCGTTATGTTCGGCTAGTATCGAGTGCCCGGAAAGAACACAACAACGGATTTGGAGTGTGAGCCGAGAAAATGGCTACAGATTACGACGCACCGCGCAAGACTGAGGAAGATGCCGGCACTACCTCCTCCATCGAGGAACTCCAGGCCCGGCGAACCGACAAGCAGTCTGCCGTAGTTGACGTCGATGAAGCCGAAGCGGCCGAAGGATTCGAACTGCCCGGCGCTGACCTCTCCGGCGAAGAACTGCTGGTGCGGGTAGTGCCGCCCCAGGAAGACGAGTTCACGTGCAACTCCTGTTTCCTTGTCCGTCACCGCTCCCAGCTGGCCGTGGAAAAGAACGGCCTGGCCTACTGCAAGGACTGCGAGGGCTAAGCGCCTTCTCCCTGCCGCCGCACCTCCTCCGGTCCGGCGGCTGCCTGCTTTAACCGCGTGTTGGAAAGGGGGTGGCCGGGTAATGACAGGAACGACGACGGCGGTGCTGCTTGCCGCGGGTGCCGGCACCCGTTTGGGGCTGGGGCCGAAGGCGATGCTGCCGTTCCGTGGCCGACCCCTGATTGAACACCAGGTGCGGGTGCTGCGGGACGGCGGGTGCGCCACGGTACTGGCCGTGCTCGGCGCCGGCAGGGGAGACATCCTGGCCGCGGCCAGACTGCAGGACGCCCGCCCGGTGCTCAACCCCGACTGGCAGCGCGGCATGGGTACCAGCTACCGCAGCGGCGTTGCGGCAGCCCTGGCACTGTGTCCGGGGGCGGTGCTGGTGGCCCTGGTGGATCAGCCGGGCCTGACCGCCGCCGTCGTCGCCCGGCTCCTGGCCGCCGGGAGGCCAGGCCGGATCACCGCCGCGGGTTACCGTGATCCGGGATCGGACCGGCTGCGGCGCGGCCATCCGGTGCTGTTCGATGCGGCGCTGGCGGCCCGAAGCCTTGAACCCGGTGAAGCCGCTGATGACGGCGATGCAGGCGATACCGGAGCTCGGCACTTCCTGGCCGCCCATCCGGACCTGGTGGACTTAATTGACTGCTCGGACCTGGCCGACGGGCGGGACGTAGACAGCGAAGCGGACCTTGTCCTGTTAGACTGAAAACTTCGTAGGGGAGTATCCCGAAACGCAGATATCCGTCAACACGTGGAGCACCGACGCTCCGCCGGATTCCGCGGCCGCCCGCAAGGGTTGGCGGGAGAGACCTATGCTCCTTTGGCATACCCTACGAAAGCAGACATCTCATGACTGTTTCCCCCATGGTCTGGGGAGTGACCATTGTGGTCATCCTGGCCCTTCTGGCCTTTGATTACTTCTTCCACATCCGCAAGGCGCACATCCCCACCCTCAAGGAAGCGGCCATCTGGTCCTCCATCTACGTGGGCGTGGCGATAGTCTTCGGCATCATCGTGTTTGTCCTCGGCGGCAGCCAGATGGGTACGGAGTACTTCGCCGGGTACATCACCGAAAAGGCCCTGTCGGTGGACAACCTGTTTGTCTTCCTGATCATCATGGCGAGTTTCCGGGTGCCGCGTGAGGACCAGCAGAAGGTCCTGCTCTTCGGCATTGTCTTCTCGCTGATTGCCCGCACCGCCTTCATCTTCCTCGGCGCAGCACTGATCAATTCCTTCTCCTGGATCTTCTACCTCTTCGGCCTGATCCTGCTGATCACCGCCGGAAACCTGCTCAAGCCCGAAAGCACCGAGGGCGACGACGAAGCCAACAACTTCATCATCCGGCTGGCCCGGAAGATCTTCCACACCTCGGACTCCTACGACGGCGACAAGCTGTTCACCATGGAGAACGGCAAGCGTGTCCTGACGCCCATGCTGCTGGTCATGGTGGCCATCGGCGGTACCGACATCCTCTTCGCGCTGGACTCCATTCCGGCCATCTTCGGCCTGACCCAGAACGTCTACATTGTCTTCACCGCCACCGCGTTCTCCCTGATGGGACTTCGCCAGCTGTACTTCCTGATCGACGGCCTGCTGGACCGCCTGATCTACCTGACCTACGGCCTGGCCGCCATCCTGGCCTTCATCGGCGTCAAGCTTGTCCTGCACGCCCTGCATGAAAACACCCTGCCGTTCATCAACGGCGGCGAGCATGTACCGGTCATTGAAATCACCACCACACTGTCCCTTTCCGTCATCATCGGCGTGCTGGTGGTCACCGTCATCGGTTCCCTGGTCAGCCCGGCAGGCAAGGCCATGACGGCGGTCAACAACGCCCGCCGCCATGCCGACGCCTACCTGGACCTGTCCTACACTGCCGATCCGGCCGAGCGCGAGCGGGTGTACAAGGCACTGTGCGACGAAGAGCAGGACATCCTGAAGATGGACCTCAAGTACCGCGACAAGGTCAAGGACATCGGGGAGATCCGCGAAACCGTGGCCCGCGCTCACAGCGAGCACGAGCGCTACCTCTCCCGCTAGGAAACAGCACCAGCCCCGGCCCAACCCGCCTGGACGGCAACAACGCCCGGGCAGCGACACCGCTGCCCGGGCGTTGTTGTGCGGCTTCCCGGGGTTTCCGCAAGGCTCCGGGGCTTCTGCAAGGCTCCGGGGCTTCCCGGCGGCACTTCCGGTCCGGTTCAGCCTTCCCTGACGGTCCGTTCTAGCGGTCCGTTTCCTGGCGGTGCAGCCGCGGGATGCTGCCTGCCGCCGCCATCCGTCCACCCGCCCGGCGGACCGCCATCCCCAGGCAGACTCCGGACACCAGTCCGCCAAGCCCGCCCGCGGCCAGGTCCCCCATGGTGTCCCCGTAGCCCACATTGATACTCCTGTCGACAAAGGCGTTGCCCCACCATTCGCCCATCTCCCATAGGACACTCAGCGCCAGTCCCAGGGAGAGCACCAGCACGGGCACAACCAACGGCAGGGAGCGCGAGGGGCGGTGCGGACGGCGTACGGCCGGGACCGCGTTGAACTGGACCAGCAGGAAGTAGGACATGGCGGCAAGAACACCCGTGGCCGCGCAATGGATGGCCAGGTCCCACCAGGAGATGCGGGCATACAGGTCCGCCACGCTGCTCCATGCCGCCAGCAGCAGCACCAGGCCGTACGCCGTGTCGAATCCCGGAATCACGTCCAGGCTGCGGGCAACCAGCAGCCCCAGCAGCACCAGCAGGAACAGGGCGGTTTCCACCGGTCCCAGCAGCAGGAGTGCGCCGGCCACGCTGAGGATGCCCAGCGCACGCACCACGTCCGCAATGACTTCCCCGCGGGTCTCCGGCGGCCGGAGCAGTGCATCGATCATCCTCATACGGTAGCCCGGCCGCGGCTGCGGCAGGAGGGGGCGCGGGGATCCGCGAACCGGGACCACAGCCGCCCCACGCTAAACTCGGCCCCATGTCCACTGTGCTTCCGCCCGTTACCGTGGTGATCCCATGCCGCAATGATGCCGCGCTGCTGGAAGCCTGCCTGCAGTCACTGGCCGGACAGAGCCTCGCGCCGCGGGAAATCGTGGTGGTGGATAACAACAGCACCGATGCCAGCGCTGAAACGGCGCGCCGTTTCGGCGCCCGGGTGGTCTTTGAGCCGGTGCCCGGTATTCCGGCCGCGGCAAGCGCCGGGTACGACGCCGCGTCCGGCCCGCTCGGCGCGGACACAGTTGCGGCAGGTGCCGCAGCCGGCCCGGCGACGGTCCCGGAACCGGACCTGATTATTGCCCGATGTGACGCCGATTGCGTGCTTCCCCGGGATTGGGTGCAGAGAATAGCTGAATCGTTCGCCGCGGACCCGGCTTTGGAAGTGCTCAGCGGGCCCGGGGTGTTCTACGGAATGTCCCCGCGCACCGGACGGCTGGTTTCCCGCCTGTATCTGGGCTCCTACTACCTGGCCATGGGATCGGCCCTGGCCCACTGGCCGTTTTTCGGGTCCAACCTGGCTCTGCGGGCACGCACCTGGCAGGACGTCAGCGGGCAGGTGCACCGTGAGGATGCGCAGATGCACGACGACGTGTGCCTGAGCTTCCATTTGGGTCAGGGCCGCCGCTGCAGGCGGGACCGGAGCCTGGTTGTCGGGATGGCACCGCGGGCCGTACAGACCAGGGCCAACCTGGCCCTGCGGTTCCGCCGGGCCTTCCATACTCTCGTCTCCCACTGGCCGCAGGAATATCCGTGGGTGCGCTGGGGCAGGCGCTTTGCCCGGGGCTGAAAGGGCACGGAGGAAGACGGTTTGAGTGCCCTGAGAAGCGCGGAAGTCCGTTGCCGCCGTGCCTGGCGCGCAGGCCCGGGGAATCCCGTCTAGGGGTAGAGCAGGGGCAGCTGCAGCACGAGCCACGGGCTGAACGCCCAGGGGGTCAGCCGCACCGCATCAACCAGCGGCACGGGGTCAACCCACTGCCAGTCCATGACCTCGTCCTCCGCCGGCACCGGATCCGCGTCGGCAACCGCGGTGTAGACCGGGCAGATTTCATGCTCCACAATCCCGGAGGCGTCCACGGCGCGGTAGCGGAAATCCGGCAGGCGCAGGGTCAGATCACGGACCTGAAGGCCCAGTTCGCGCTCCGCCCGCCGGCGGACCGCGTCCTCGTTTGGTTCGCCGGGGCCGGGGTGGCCGCAGAACGAATTGGTCCACACTCCCGGCCAGGTCAGCTTGGACAGAGCTCGCCGGGTCACCAGCAGCTGGCCGCGGGTGTTGAACACGTGCGTGGAGAACGCCAGATGCAGTGGAGTGTCGGTGGTGTGCACCCCGGCCTTGTCCCGGGTGCCCAACGCATGGCCGTCATTGTCAACCAGAACCACCAGTTCTGCGCGGCCTGTCATTTCTTCCACTCGTCCCATACGTGTTTACTTTACCTATGCAGACGCACCCCCCGCTCGAGCTGAACACCGGCCAGGAGCAGGTAGAGGCAGTCCTGAACCGGTTCTTCGAACAGGCCAAGGAACGGGCAGTCAAGCTCGGCTCCAGCTACCTGTCCCTGTGGCAGGCCTTGGAGGATTCCACGGCCGGGGGGAAGCGGGTGCGTCCGCGCAGCCTGCTGACCGCCTATCTGCACCTTGGCGGGACGGACATCCGCGCCGCTGCGCACGTAGGTGCCGCTTTCGAGCTGCTGCATACGGCGTTGATTGTGCACGATGACGTCATTGACCTGGATTTCTCCCGCCGGGGCCACTCCAATGTTTCCGGTGTGTACCGGGACCTGGCTGCATCAGCGGGCGCGGGGGAGGGCGCTGCACGGCACCGCGGCCTGTCCGCCGGGGTTATTGCCGGAGACCTGGCCCTGACCGGTGCGTTCCGGCTGCTGGACAGTGCCGGAGTGGACACGGACCTGCGGCTCCGATTGGCGGAAATCCTCGATGACGCCGTCTTTGCCTCCGCCGGAGGCGAGCTGATCGACGTCGACTTTTCCTTCCACCCCGGTGCCCCGCCCATTTCCGAAATCCTGCACATGGAACGCCTGAAGACCGCCGTGTACTCCTTCGAGGCGCCGCTGCAGGCCGGCGCCGTGCTTGCCGGGGCGTCCGACGACGTTGTGTCCACTCTGGGCCTGTACGGACAGGACATCGGTATCGCCTACCAAGTCGTGGATGACCTGCTGGGCGTGTTCGGCGCCGAAAGCGCCACCGGCAAATCCAGTTTCTCCGACCTGCGCGAGGGTAAGCGCACCGTGCTGGTCTCCTATGTGGCGGATAAGCCGGAATGGGCCGAACTGTCCGGGCTGATCGGCAACCCCGACCTCACCGTCCGCGATGCCGCCCGTGCCCGCGAACTGCTCGTATCCTCCGGTGCCCGGGACCACGCCCGCGAGTTGATGCAGGAATACGCAGACCGGGCACGGCAGCACCTGGACTGCCCGGCCGTGACGCCTGGACTGCGCGCCGCGTTGTCCGCCGTCGTTGACGACGCCGTGAACCGGGGACGCTAGGACGTGGCAGCAGAGCAGGGGCTGGCCCTCTACAACACTGTGTCCCGGCAGACCTCGGCCGTCCTGATCCGGAACTATTCAACATCCTTCGGGCTGGCTTCCCGGCTGCTCTCCGCGCGTACCCGGATGCAAATCGAAACCATCTACGCGCTGGTGCGGCTGGCCGATGAAATCGTCGACGGCGTGGCTGCGGCGGCCCGCATTCCGCGCGCAGAGATCGGGGTGCTGCTCGATGAACTCGAAGTGGACACCGAACGTGCGCTCCGGACCGGTTACAGCACCAACCTGGTGGTCCACGCCTTCGCGCTGACCGCCCGCGGGACCGGCATCGGCACGGACCTCACGCGCCCCTTCTTTGCCTCCATGCGGGCGGACCTGGACCAGGCAGAGCACACCGAGGCCAGCTTCAATGACTATGTCTACGGCTCGGCCGAAGTCATAGGACTGATGTGCCTGCAGTGCTTCCTGTACGGGATCTCCCTGCCCGAGGACCAGGCCAAACGGCTGCGTGAAGGCGCCCAGCGGCTGGGCGCGGCATTCCAGAAGGTCAACTTCCTCCGGGACCTGGCGCAGGACTTCGAGGCCCTGGGCCGCAGCTATTTCCCCGGCGTTACCGTTGCGGCGTTCACCGAAGCGGACAAGAACCGGATCCTGGACGGGATCGACGCCGACCTGATCGTGTCCGGCGCGGCGGTGGCGCAGCTGCCGCCGGGCTGCCGTGCCGCCGTCGCCCTGGCCCAGGACCTGTTCAGCGAGCTCGCCCGCCGGCTCCGGGACACCCCGGCCGAGCAGCTGCGCAGCACCCGCATCCGGGTGCCCAATCCGGTCAAGGCCCGGATAGCGGCCCGGGCGCTGCTGACCCGCAAAGTGGCCGCCCGGCCGGTATCCCCAACCGCCCCGAACGGAAGGCAACCATGAGCACGAGTCCGCGCACCGCCGTCGTAATAGGCGGCGGCATCACGGGTCTGGCCACTGCCGCGCTGCTGGCACGCGAAGGCCTCTCGGTGACCGTGCTGGAAAAGCAGCCCGAAACCGGCGGCCGTGCCGGCAGCTGGGAAACCGGCGGCTTCCGCTTCGACACCGGTCCGTCCTGGTACCTGATGCCGGAAGTCTTTGACCACTTCTTCCGGATGCTCGGGACCTCCGCCGCAGCGCAGCTGGACCTGGTCCGGCTGGATCCCGGCTACCGGGTGCTGTTCGAGGATGAGCCCGAACCGGTGGATATTGCTGCCACCCGCGAGGCCAACATTGCGCTCTTTGAATCCCTTGAACCCGGCGCCGGACCGCGCCTGGCGGAGTACCTCGAGTCCGCCGAAGAGGTCTACGCGATGGCGAAAAAGCGGTTCCTCTACTCCACGTTCGCCTCGTTCGCCCCGCTGCTGCGCGCCGACGTGCTGCGCCGGGGACCCCGGCTGGCCCGGCTGCTGATCGAACCGCTGAGCACCTTCGTGGCCAAACGCTTCACCGATCCGCGGATTCGGCAAATCCTGGGCTACCCGGCTGTGTTCCTGGGTTCCTCGCCGTTCACCACGCCCAGCATGTACCACCTGATGAGCCGGCTGGACCTTGCTGACGGGGTGCTGTACCCCATGGGCGGCTTCGCCCGGATGGTATCCGTGATCGGCGACCTGGCCCGCGCCGAGGGCGTTCGGATCCTCACCGGAGCAGAGGTCACCGGTATCCGCACCACCGCCGCCGGCCGGCGCAAACCGGGCGTTGCCGGTGTCCGCTACCGGGACGCCGGGGGAGCCGAAGCGTCCCTGGACGCGGACCTGGTGGTCTCGGCCGCGGATCTGCACCACACCGAAACCGCCCTGCTGCCGGCCGAACTGCAGACCTACCCGGAGAGGTACTGGCAGCGCCGCGTTCCCGGTCCCGGCGGGCTGCTGCTGCACCTGGGCGTGCAGGGCAAGCTCCCGCAGCTGGAACACCACACCCTGCTGTTCACCAGGGACTGGGAAGCGAACTTCGGGAAGATCTTCGGCAAGGAAACGTCCGTGCCGGATCCAGCCTCCCTGTATGTATGCCGGCCCAGCGCCACGGACCCGGATGCGGCCCCTGACGGCCACGAGAACCTGTTTGTCCTGGTCCCCGTACCGTCCGACCCGTCACTTGGCGCCGGCGGCATTGACGGCGCGGGGGACCCCCGGATCGAAAAAATGGCCGACGCCGTAATTGCCCAGCTTTCGGCCTGGGCCGGCATTCCCGACCTGGCCGAGCGGATCATCATCCGCCGCACGGTGGGGCCGCAGGATTTCGTGACGGATCTGAATTCGTGGCGCGGCACGATGCTGGGTCCGGCGCACATCCTTAAGCAAAGTGCCTTTTTCCGCGGCACCAACGCCAGCCGGAAGGTGGACGGGCTGCTGTACGCCGGCGGGTCCACGCTGCCCGGCATCGGCCTGCCGATGTGCCTGATCAGCGCCGAACTGGTGCTCAAGCGGCTGCGCGGGGAGACGGGCACCGAGGCGCTGCCCGAGCCGGCACCGTGGTCTGCTGCTGCTGCTGCTGCTGCGCCGGCTGCGGGCCCCGGACATGCTTCCCCCGGACTGGAAACATCTGGACTGGAAACATCAGGACTGGATCTATCTGGGGCGGAGGACGCCTGATGGGAGTGCTGTACCTGCTTTTCCTGCTGCTGTCCCTGGGGTGCATGGCCCTGCTGGACCACCGGTTCCGGCTGTTCTTTTTCGCCGATGCCCGCCGCGCCGGGATTGTCCTGGTCATCGGGGTCTTGTTCTTTACCGCTTGGGACCTGGCCGGCATCGGCGCGGATATCTTCTACCGCGGAGAGACCCCGTTTATGCTCGGCCTCGCCCTGGCCCCGCACCTTCCCGCGGAGGAGATCTTCTTCCTGGCCTTCCTCTGCTATCTGACCATGGTGGTTTTCGGCCTGGTCCGGCTGGCCGCCGGACTCGCTGCGGAACGGGGCGCGAACCGGGCGGCCGTACGGATGCAGGGCCGCGCGCCCGGGCAACCGGGGCACCCCGGGCAACCAGGGCAACCAGGGCAACCGGGGCAACCGGGGCAACCGGGGCAACCGGGGCAACCAGGGCGCAAGCCGGTGCGTAAACCGACGGAGCGGCCGCAGCCATGACGTACTGGACCCTTAACGCGTTTTTCCTGCTGCCGGCCGCCGGAGTATGCGCCGCAGCACTGCTGGCCAGGCGCCGCCGGCCGCGCTTCTACGCCGCGGCAGCGGCCGTTACGGCCGCCGTCCTGCTGGCCCTGACGGCGGTCTTCGACAACATGATGATCCGCGTGGGCCTGTTTTGGTACAACAATGACCGCATTTCCGGCGCGTTCGCGGGTGCCGCTCCGCTCGAGGACTTCGCCTACCCGCTGGCGGCCGTCCTATTGCTGCCCGCCCTGTGGATCCTTTTGCCGGGCCGGGCCCCCGAACCGGGCGCACCAAGGCCGGGCACTGCATCAAGGCCGGGCACTGCATCAACGCCGGGCACTGCATCAACGCCGGACACTGTATCAACGCCGGACACCGCACATCCTGTCCCTAAGGAGAATCCGTGAGCACCGGCTCCACCCGAACGGCCGGCAGCACCCTGCGGATGCTGCTGGTGTCCTCCCGGCCGCTGTCCTGGGTCAACACCGCCTACCCGTTTGCTGCCGCGTACCTGTTGACCACGGGACGAATTGACGCTGCATGGGTGATTGGAACCCTGTATTTCCTGGTGCCCTACAACCTGGCGATGTACGGCATTAACGACGTTTTCGACTATGAGTCGGACCTGCACAATCCACGCAAGGGCGGTGTGGAGGGCGCGGTCCTGGACCGCAGTTTCCACCGGGTCACCCTCTGGGCGGCACTGGCCACCAACGTGCCCTTCCTCGCCGCCCTGGTGCTGCTGGGCAGCCCGCTGTCCTGGCTGGTGCTGGCCTTCAGCGTGTTCGCCGTCATTGCCTACAGCGCTCCCGGCCTCCGGTTCAAGGAGCGCCCGTTCCTGGACTCCATGACCTCCAGCACCCACTTCGTCAGCCCGGCCCTGTACGGACTGGTGCTTGCCGGGGCTGTGTTCACCCCCGGCCTGTGGGCTGTGCTGGGTGCCTTCTTCCTCTGGGGAATGGCCAGCCAGGCCTTCGGAGCCGTGCAGGACGTGGTGCCGGACCGGGAGGGCGGCATCGGGTCCATCGCCACCGTGCTCGGCGCCCGGCCCGTGGTGCGGCTTGCCGCAGCCGCGTATTTGGCTGCGGGCCTGCTGATGCTGATGACCCCATGGCCGGCCCTGCTGGGCGGGCTCCTGGCCGTGCCCTACATCCTCAACCTGCTGCCGTTCATGGGGATTACCGATGCCGGCTCCGCCGCCGCCAACGCCGGGTGGAAGCGGTTCCTGAAACTGAACTTCCTCACCGGTTTCCTGGTGACGCTGCTGATCATCTGGTACTGGCCCAGCCGGTAAGAACCCGGCGGGCCAGAACCCGGCGGGCCAGAACCCTGCCGGGTTAGAAGCCCGGCAGGCAGCAGCACACGCAAAAGCGGCCGGCCCCCGAGGGGACCGGCCGCTGCTGTCTACGCGGACCTGCCGGAAACCGGCGTCAGCTTCTGAAGGGAGCAGTTACTCCGCGACGCCCACAAACTCGGCCTTTTCGTTGGCCGTGGTTTCGCCCTGGGCCAGGGACAGGCGCAGCTTCCCGCCAAGCGTCGCGTCAACGTTGGTCCAGTACTGGATCGCTGCTTCGCGGATGTGCGGGCGCTGCACACCGGAGATGGCACCGGTGATGGTTTCCAGGAAGCGTTCCTTGGCGGCGTCGTCGTAGACCTCGCGGTACAGGGTACCGGCCTGGACGAAGTCGCTGTCCTCGGAGTGCAGGGTCTGCGCGGAACGCACCAGGGCGCCGTCGTTCTCCCAGCTGCCCGCGCCGGCCAGCGCTGCGTCGGCCACCGGGCCGCCGAGCGTGTTCGGTGCGTAGACCGGGGTTTCCGGGCTGTTGTAGGAGAAGCGCATGGCGCCGTCCTGCGAGTAGTTGTTCACCGGAGCCTTGGGTGCGTTCACCGGCAACTGGTTGTAGTTGGCACCCACGCGGTAGCGCTGGGCATCCGGGTAGGAGAAGATGCGGGCCATCAGCATCTTGTCCGGGCTGGCGTCGATGCCGGGAACCAGGTTCGCGGGGGACAGGGCAACCTGCTCGATCTGCGCGAAGAAGTTCTCCGGGTTGCGGTTCAGGGTGTGGGTGCCCACCTTGATCAGCGGGTAGTCCGCGTGCGGCCAGACCTTGGTCAGGTCGAACGGGTTGAACCGGTAGGTCTTGGCGTCTTCGTACGGCATGACCTGAACGTGCAGGTCCCAGGACGGGAAGTTGCCCTCGGCAATGTTCTCGTACAGGTCGCGGCGGTAGAAATCGGCGTCGGCTCCGGCAATCTTTTCGGCTTCGGCACCGGTGATCTCGTGGTTGCCCTGGTTGGACGTGAAGTGGTACTTCACCCAGAAGCGCTCGCCGGCGGCGTTGATCCACTGGTAGGTGTGCGAGCCGAAGCCGGGCATTTCACGCCACGACGTCGGAATGCCGCGGTCACCCATCAGGTACGTGACCTGGTGGGCGGACTCGGGGGAGTTGGTCCAGAAGTCCCACTGCATGTCCGCATCGCGCAGGCCGGAGCCCGGCAGGCGCTTCTGCGAGTGGATGAAGTCCGGGAACTTGATGCCGTCGCGGATGAAGAACACCGGGGTGTTGTTGCCGACGATGTCGTAGTTGCCCTCGGTGGTGTAGAAACGCATAGCGAAGCCGCGGACGTCGCGCCAGGTGTCGGGGGAGCCCTGCTCGCCGGCAACGGAGGAGAACCGCTGGACGGTTTCGGTCACGGCGCCGGGCTGGAAGACAGCTGCACGGGTGTACTTGGAGACGTCCTCAGTGACGACGAACTCACCGAATGCGCCGCCGCCCTTGGCGTGCACGATGCGCTCGGGCATCCGCTCCCGGTTGAACTGGGCCAGCTTCTCGACCAGGTAGCGGTCGTGAAGGGCAATGGCGCCGTCGGCACCGGTGCTCAGGGAGTGGGCGTCGCTGGCGACCGGGGTGCCGGTCTGCGTGGTGGTGAAGTTGGACATGCTGGTTCTTTCTCTGGTGCTGGCAAAAAAGGGAGGAAGTTGGGGGTGCGGGCTAGGACGCTGCGGCGGCGCAGTCCGTGCACAGCCCGCGGTAGAGCACATCGGCAATCTGGATGGTCATGCCGTGGGTATTCCCGGGGGTGAGGCAGGGGGCGTGGCCAACGGCGCAGTCCACGTCCTCGATGCGTCCGCAGCCGGTGCATACCGCGTGATGGTGGTTGTCGTTCACCCGGGTTTCGTACCGGGCGGGTGAGTTGGGCGGTTCGATTTTCCGGACCAGTCCCGTCTCGGCCAGGTCCGCGAGGACCACGTATACCGACTGCACCGTGATGTCCGGAAGTTCCGCGCGGACGGCTGCGGCGACGTCGTCCGCTGCCGTGTGCGGTGCGGAGTCAACAGCCCGGAGCACGGCCAGGCGCTGTTTGGTGACCCGGCGGCCGTGTGCGCGCAGCTCAGCGGACCACTTGGCGGTGGTCTCCTCTGCTGCTGCTGCTGTCCCGGTCATGACACTCATCGTACACACTTATTTTGAGTTACTCATAATAAGTCCCGCCTAACTTGTGCCGGCCCCGGTACGCTGGGCCTAGCAGAGGGAACATCCACCTTCAGGAACATCACAGGGAAGCGGGGCAGCGTGCCTGCAGCAGATGCACGAACACAATTCCAGCGTGTGGCGGTGGGCGATGCGCGGGTGGACCTGCGCACGTACCGCCGGTACGACGACGCCGGGACGCCGGCGTGGCCCGGCTCCGGTTCAGAGGTGGTGCTGGTACACGGGATCGGTGCCTCCGAAAGGTACTTCGGCCCGCTGATCTGGGAGCTGGCACGCACGGCCACGGTCCATACGCTGGAACTGCCCGGCTTCGGTACAGCGCCCAAGCCGGAGCGGCAGCTGCAGATGGAGGATTTCGGGCGGATTGCCGTTCAGGCGCTGGAGGCCGCCGGTATCCGCGGCGCGCAGTGGGTGGGCCACTCCATGGGCTGCCAGGTGGTGGTCGAAATGGCGCTCGCCGCTCCCGACGCCGTGTCATCGGTGGTGCTCCTGGGTCCGACCATCAACGACGCCGAACGTTCCGCACCGCTGCAGGCGCTGCGGCTGCTGCAGGACTGCCTGGGCGAACCCCCTGCGGTCAATGCCATCCTGGTCACCGACTATCTGTTCCGGGCGGGGCCGCGCTGGTACCTCAAGACGCTGCCCGTGATGATCCGGCACCGGATGGAGGAACGGATCCGGGGCGTGCAGCCGCCGGTGCTGCTGGTGCGCGGAGGCAAGGATCCGGTGGTCCGCGCTGACTGGCTGGCCCGGCTGGCCGCAGCCCGGCCCGGCACCCGCACGGCGGAAGTGCCCGGCCAGCCGCACGTGATGATGTACAACCGTCCGGTTGAGACCGCCGCCCTGCTGCACTCGGCGGTTCCCTCCCGGTGACGCAGGAACCGCGGGAAAAAGGCAGTGCAGAGCCCACGCTGGAAGGGGCGGACCCCGGCGCCGGGGTCCGCCCCCGGCGCCGGGGGCGGATCTTCCGCCGGGCCAGGGAAGCCGGAGGCTGGGCCTCGGACTACGCCTACGTGGCCTACTGGCAGGTCCGGAACTTTTTCCTGCGCCGCGACCCGTCCGCCTACCTGCACCCCGAGGGACCGCAGCAGGTGCCGGTGGTGCTGATTCCGGGCGTCTACGAAAACTGGCAGTTCCTGCGCCCCTTGGCCGACTATCTGTTCGAGCGCGGGCATCCGGTGCACACCGTGGCCCCGCTGGGCTATAACCGCGGCGTCATCAAAGATGCCGCCGTGCTGGTGGAGCGCTACCTGGTGGAACAGGACCTGCACGGCGTGCTGGTGGTGGCGCACAGCAAGGGCGGGCTGATCGGCAAGCACCTGATGACCTTGCCCGAAGGTGGCCGCAGGGTGGAACGGATGATCGCCGTGAACACACCGTTCTCCGGATCCGTTTACGCCCGGCTGTTTCCGCTGGCGAGCATCCGCGCCTTTTCCCCGCGGGACCCGTTCCTGCAGGAGCTGCTGCGCAACCAAGAAGTGAACCGCAGGATCACCTCGGTATACAGCGGCTTCGACCCGCACATTCCGGCCGGCAGCCACCTCGCCGGAGCACGCAACATCCAGCTGGAAACCATGGGGCATTTTCGGCCCATCGGGGACTCTCGGCTCCTTGAGGTACTCGAGCAGGAGCTGGACGACGCCGGAAGCTAGCCCGGCGCCGTCGTGCCCTGCCGTAGTGCCGGAACCGGACGGAACCCGTAACCGGACGGACCGGGCTGAACCCGGGACCTGGCTGAACCCGGGACCTGGAACCGGACGGAGTCAGGACGCCCCGCGGGCCAGTGCCTGCTCCACGGCTGCCGCCGATCCGTCCCGCCACGGTTCCCCGTGCCCGGTCAGCATCAGCGGAGCGTCGGTGTCGGCCAGCATGGACAGGGAAGCCAGGGCCTGTGCGCTGTCCGCCGTCGCGGCGCCGGAGACGATCTGCGGGCCGCGCGCGCCGGTGTAGGGGTCCAGGGTCACCAGGGAATCGCCGCTGATGAGCGTTCCGCGGTCCGGATAGTGCAGGGCCACGTGCCCGGCGGTATGGCCCGGGGTGTAGATGATCCGGGGCTTGCCGGGCAGGGCGTCGCCGGAGTCCCGGGTGAGGCTGTGCACATCGGTAACGCCGCGCACGTTCAGGGCTCCGGCAAGCGTCATGGCGCCCAGCACCGGAACGGCCTTGGGATGGCGCACCGGGTACAGGAACCGGTTGTTCTCGTGCTCGTAGCGGTAGGGGTGGGCGGCAATGTAGCGGTCGGCGTCATGGACCAGGATGGGGGTGCGGTACTCCTGCCGGAGCCGGGCCGCCGTGCCCACATGGTCGAAGTGGGCATGCGTGAGCACCAGGGCGCGGATGTCTCCGGGGCCGTAGCCCAGCTCGTCCAGGGCTCCGGTGAGGTGGGGCCACATTCCGGGCAGTCCCGCGTCGATCACCGCCACCCCGTTGTCGTCCTCGACCAGGTACACGTTGACGTAGGCGTGTTCAATGCGGTGGATGCCGTCGGCGACGCTGCGGGTAAACACTGCGGTTCCTCCTTGGGGTGGAAACGGTGGACTGCCCTCCATCCTAAGCATGCTTGCTATTCATGTAGGCGAGTGATGGCCGGGATCTGTCCGGTGCGCCCCTAGACTGCTGGGGTGCCAAGACTCCTCGCCGACCTCACCCCCTTGCGTGAAAGCCCGGAATACCGCCGCCTCTGGACCGGAACGGCGCTGTCCGCCGTCGGCACCCAGCTCACCCTCGTGGCGGTGAGCCTGGAAGTCTACGCACTGACGGAATCCAGTTTCTACGTAGGCCTGCTCGGATTGGTGGGCCTGGTTCCGCTGGTCCTGGCCGGGCTGTACGGCGGGTCGGTGGTGGACGCGTACGACCGCCGGAAAGTCGCACTGGTTTCCTCCCTGCTGCTCTGGGGCAGCACCATCGGCATTGCCGCGCAGGCCTGGGCCGGAGTGGGCAACGTCTGGCTGCTGTACTTCCTGGTGGCCGTCAATGCCGGCGCCGGCGGACTGAACCAGCCTGCCCGCAGCGCCATCATTCCCCGGCTGGTCCGCCCCGAGCTGCTGCCGGCCGCCAATGCGCTGAGCATGATTACCTTCGGCCTGGCCATGACCGCCGGTCCGCTGCTGGCCGGTGTGCTGGTGGCCAGGGTCGGCTACGGCTGGACCTACACCATTGACGTGGTCACCTTCACTGCCGCCATGTGGGCGCTGTACCGGCTGCCGCCCATGCCGCCGGTAGGCGAGGTGCAAAAAGCCGGGCTGAAATCGGTGCTGGAGGGATTCAGGTTCCTGGGCACCCGCCCCAACATCCGGATGACGTTTGTGGTGGACCTGTGCGCTATGGTCTTCTCGCAGCCGCGGGCCCTGCTGCCGGCCATCGGGGCGTTGGCGCTCGGCGGCGGCGCGACGACGGTGGGCGTGCTGCTGGCCGCGACGGCAGTGGGTGCCTTCCTGGCCGGTTTGTTCTCCGGTCCGCTGGGACTGGTCCGCCGGCAGGGGCTGGCGGTGCTGTGGTCCGTGGCGGCGTGGGCACTGTCCGTATCGGCCTTCGGCGCCGTGGTGGTCCTGGCCGGGCACAACGACGGCGCGGTCCCGTCCCGCTGGCTGATCCCGGCGGCCGCTGCCATGGCGTGCGCCGGGATAGCCGATTCGATCAGCAGCGTCTTCCGCTCCACCATCCTGCAGGCCGCCACCCCCGACGCGATGCGCGGACGGCTGCAGGGTGTGTTCGTGGTGGTGGTGGCCGGCGGTCCCCGGCTGGGGGACCTGGTGGCCGGCGTGGACGCTTCCTTCCTGGGGGAGGGCTGGGCCGCGGTGCTCGGCGGGCTGATCTGCCTGGCGCTGGTGGGGGTGCTGGCCCGTACCCAGCCGCGGTTTGCCCGCTACGACGCCCTGCATCCCGAGCCCTGAGCCGGCTCCTCCCGCCCCGGTGTCCGGGGCGTGTTCTACGCAGAACGGCGCGGAACAGTCCGGGATGGTTCTGCGTTGAACTAAACGTACCTACCGTAGAAGCTGCAGGCCGGCAGCGGCCTGCGTTGAAAGGACTGTGTACCCGTGCATCACCATTTCAACGGCCTCAAGACTGCCGCACTGTTCGGTGTGCTGTTTGCCGTGCTGCTGGGAATCGGGGCGATTCTGTCCTCGGGTACGGGAAGCCCCGCGTACATCTGGATCTTCCTGGCCATCGGCCTGGCCACCACCGCCTACAGCTATTGGAACAGCGACAAGCTCGCCATCCGGGCCATGCGCGCCGTGCCGGTGACCGAGGCACAGGCGCCGGAAATGTACCGGATTGTCCGGGAGCTCTCCTCGAAGGCCGGCCAGCCCATGCCGCGGCTGTATGTTTCCCCGACCATGGCGCCCAACGCCTTTGCCACCGGGCGCAACCCGCAGCACGCCGCGGTGTGCTGCACCCAGGGCATCCTGGCCCTGCTGAACGAGCGTGAACTGCGCGGTGTGCTTGGCCACGAGCTGATGCACGTCTACAACCGCGACATCCTCACCTCCTCGGTCGCCGCCGCGATTGCCGGCGTCATCACCTCGCTGGGCCAGTTCCTGCTCTTCTTCGGCGGCGGCGACCGCCGCAACTCGAACCCGCTGGCAGCCATCGTCATGGCCATTCTGGCCCCGTTTGCCGCGTCCCTGATCCAGATGGCCATCGGCCGGACCAGGGAGTACGACGCCGACGAAGACGGTGCCAAGCTCACGGACGATCCGCTGGCGCTCGCCTCGGCCCTGCGCAAACTGGAGAGCGGAACCCAGCGCGCCCCGTTGCCGGCCAATGACCAGAAGCTGGCCAACACCGCCCACCTGATGATTGCCAACCCGTTCCGCGCCGGCGTCCGCGGCCTCCTGGCCACGCATCCGCCGATGGATCAGCGGATTGAGCGCCTGGAACGGATGGCCGGCCGCGCGCTGGGCTCCTGACCGGTCCCGGCCTGCCGGCTTCCTGAACCTGCCGGTTCCCGGCCCAGCCCAACCCAGTGACGAAGTAGGCTTCGAGCATGCGCCTGATACTGATCCGCCACGGCCAGACCCCGTCCAATGTGGAGCATTACCTGGACACCGCCGTCCCCGGTCCCGGACTCACCGAGCTGGGGCTCGAGCAGGCCGCCGCGCTCCCGGAAGCGCTCGGGCACGAGCCCATCGACGGGGTCTTCGCGTCCAACCTGGTGCGCACCCAGCTCACCGCTGCGCCGCTGGCTGCCGAGTTGGGGCTGCCGGTGGAGATCAGGGACGGGCTGCGGGAAATTTCCGCCGGCGACCTCGAGATGCGCAATGACCGGGATTCGATCATCGCCTACCTCAAAACCGTGTACCGCTGGGTCAACGGGGAGACGGAGGCCCGGATGCCCGGCGGCCCGGACGGCGCGGGCACCTTGGCGCGTTTTGACGGCGTCGTCGGCGAACTGGCCGCCGCCGGGCTGCGGGCGCCGGTAATCTTCAGCCACGGCGCGATGATCCGGACGTGGGTCACCGCTCGGGCGCAGAACGTGGGACCGGACTTTATTGTCCGCAACGCCCTGAGTAACACCGGCATCGCCGTGCTGGAAGCGCCGGAGCCCGCCGTCGGCGGCGCGGGCCCGTGGCAGCTGCTGACCTGGATGGGGGAGCCTGTGGGAGGGGCGGGCCTGGCGGACTCCGGTGACGACGGTCCCGCCGCCGAAGACGTCCGGCTTTGACCATGCGGGAACGCAAACGGCACCGTTCCCCGGCTGGGGAGCGGCGCCGTCGAAAGCTCCGGTGGAGTTCTCCTAGCGGAAGTTGATGAACCTCTAGCCCGTTATTGGGTCGTGACTGTATATGTCGTTTTGCCGCTAGTTTCCGGGCATTGCATTGTTGGCGTTGCATGCCTGGATAGGTGTGTTTGTGGGCGTCTTGCGGAATTTCTGCGGACCGTGGTCCTAGAGTTTGCGGAACGCTTGAATGAACTCCTTACGCGCTGCCTGATACTCCTCGGCCTTCACATCTGCCCATACGTGTCCCTCAAGAGCCTTGATCAAAGCCATGGCTCTCCGGTTGATCAGTGGAGGGCAGTGGAGCTCTATATCAGTGAGAAGTATCCTGGCGTTGGCTGGGCTCGGTTCATAGCCGTTGTCTATCGGGAAGACCCCATGCTCTTCCTCATAGGAGTATGCGCCCGCCAACTCGTCCTCAACGCTCTTGAGCAGAGCTTCACAACGATTCTTGTTGAGTTCCCTCGCAGCTTCCTTGCCGCTGATTCTCAGCTTCCTTCTCTCCACGAAGAGGTTCATTCCACCAGTGGCCACGATGCCTGCAACTACGCCACCTATTGCCCAGAGCTGATCGGTCATTAGACCATTCTGCCCGAGTTTGAATAAACCAAAGCGCCAGTCAGGAAGAGTGCTCAGCGGCGCAGTTAGGCTACCGGTATGGCAGTTCTACCAATAGCCGAGGGCGAGGCATGGGCTTATCGCAAGGCTCCAGATCCGCCGATTGAAGTCACGGTAGTCAAGGTCGTGTCGCAGAGGGGGAACGCAAACGTGCGCATCCAATTCGAAGACGGACTGAAGGCTGGCCAAAAGGAATGGGTGACGCGACGCTCCCTTAAAGTCCCATGGGTGCAGTTGGATGACTTCTTGGAGCTGGGGCGTCGGTGGGAAGAGTTCAGGGAGGCTGGCAGTAAGTCCAGCCGAGGCGTCCTTGAAGCAGCTGGCATAGTTATCCATAAAGTTGCAGGCAGTGGGGTCGCGTGGACCAAGGCTTAGGGGATTCTCGGGGTCAGAGATTACGACGCCCTCTTTAGCCTGGCGCCCGGTGCGTTGCCCGCGGTAGGCAGTGAAGCCTGCATCTCGGATGGGGACACTCATTATTTCGTGTGGCGGGCCCTTCGCGACGTCGCGAAGGAGTTGGCCCGCCTCCGCCCGGGATCCTCTTGGACTACGGTTACCACCCCAAGCGCATACGGAATGCAGCTTTCAGGGAGTTCGGTCCGGCGCCAAGCTGGATCGATGAAATATCGTGACAGCCGGAGATAGCGGCCGTTCCCTGACGGTCCCGCAGCTTGCGGAGCGTTGGCAGCAGCGCCCGGAGTGGGTGACGCAGGCAGCAGGCCGAGATCCCTGGCGCATGGAAGCTGGGGGCATCTGTGGCGGTTCCGGCTCGCAGAGATCGAAGCTTACGAAGCGGGGCAGATCGCGAATATCTTCGAGCTGAGCCCCGGTGCCGCGTCGAGGTGCAGGAACCTTGAGCGACGGGAGCGAGTGTTGTAGTCGCCCGCTGGTAGAGTGCCCGTGAATTGCACAGTCTCACTACTGGGGGAAGCATGAAGAAGCCCGTCCTTGTCGCCGCTCTCGGCGTGCTCCTCCTCGCTGGATGCGCGACGCCCGAGAAGGATGTTGCCTACGAGTCCATCAACGACTTCGCTGCTGCCTATGAGGATGGCATGGGAGATGGCACTGAGTGCGATCGGACAGAGAATGAAATCGACGATTACGGGTGGATACAAACCACCTGCGGCGGAGAGACCATCTTGATGATGTTCACCTCTGACGATAAGAGAGAAGAGATACGCCGAAAGAACCCTCTGGAGTCGGGGGAGCGCTGGGTTGATGGGCCAAATTGGGCAATCAATGACTCCCAATACGAAGCAGAGAAAGCGCAGGCCGTTCTTGGTGGCGAGATGCTCGACTAGCTACCCTCACCCCAGCAAGTCGTAAGCATCCACACACGCACTCTCCTCCCGCGTGATCCGCCGTACAGCGCTCGTCGGCACCCACTCGTCCGTAACGACCCCGTCTGGTTCGGCGTGGAACAGTACGCGTTCCCGGGTCCATGCCATCGCTGTCCCGTCGCGCACGGTCCCGTCGTGCCAGGTGACGCGGATGTACGGCGCGGGTGACCTCGGCGGGGTCGGGTATCCAGGCGGGACGATCCGGGCGCACGTACCGGGACGCGGACATGACATCAACTTTATTCACGCTGGGATCGTTTCAGGCGGCGGTGACAAAAGGTCCCAGCTAAGCCAACAGGCGCGAGGTCCGCTAGGCTGTCGTTCGCTCATTAGGACAATTGGGGGAACCTTGAAGAATAAATTTATACTCGCTGCGGCGTCGCTGCTTTTGCTTACCGGTTGTGGTGGCGAACCAACGCCAACGGCCACCGATCCGAACGTGCCATCGGCAACCTCAGATGGAGGCGGCTCTGGAGAATCCGCATCCGATGGCAAGGAACGATCAGACCGCGGGAGTCTCATCGTAGGAGTTGGTGAACCCACCGGATACAGCGTGGACGGTACTCAGATTGTTGACTTAGTGGTCACATCGATCGAAGTCGACCCTGTTTGCACCGAAGAGGGCGCTCTGCCACCGGAGAATGGGCACTTCGTTGTTGTAAACATGGAGGTGGAGACTGCGCCTGAACTCATCAATGACAAGAACCCCTATTTCATGCCAGACATGTTCAACGTGATAGCGGAGAATGGCACGCTTATGAATGGGTCGCCTACGTCGAACGCGGCTTACGCATGCCTCGCCCCCAACATGATGATTCCCGGAACCATGGATCCAGGCCAACGAGCGTCTGGCTCCGTCGTGTTGGACGTCGCAACTCCGACCGGGGTTCTCATGCTTGACGATTTTGCCGACAATGAAAAATGGGAGTGGGAATACCCTTCTGCCGCCGTAGATAGCTGACGACGAAAAGCCCCCACCCGATGAAGGGTGGGGGCTCTGCCGGGACGGAAGGGGTTACGTGGCTTGCACTACGAAGCTGCGCAGGCGGTGGACACTGCCTACCCCATCACGGTAGCCGACCATATTCGCCCCCTCCAGTGCTTTGGCCGGCTACTACTGGCGCGAAGTCCGCGAGGCCTGCGGGATGGAGGAATTCACGCTCCATGACCTCCGGCACTTCTTCGCCTCAGCGTTGATTGCGTCCAGCTGCGATGTGGCGGCGGTACAGAGGACCCTGAGGCACTCTCAGCCGTCGATCACGCTGGACATCTACACGCACCTGTGGCCGACTGCCGAGGACAAAACAAGGACCGCAGCCGACTCTCTCATGGCTGCGGTCCTTGACGGTCCTGCGGACTACGGCACGGTAATCCGCTTTCTGACTAGGGGATACGTATGCGTCCTAGCGGAAGTTGATGAACTGCAGATCGACGTCGAGGTCCGCGCCCTTGAGCAGCGCCATGGTGGCCTGGAGATCATCGCGGGACTTGGAGCTGACGCGCAGCTCGTCGCCCTGGATCTGCGACTTGACGCCCTTGGGGCCCTCGTCGCGGATCAGCTTGTTGATCTTCTTCGCCTGGTCCTGGGCGATGCCTTCCTTCATGGAGGCCTCGATCCGGTACTCCTTGCCGGAGGCGAAGGGCTCTCCGGCGTCCAGGGACTTCAGCGAAATGCCGCGCTTGACCAGTTTGGACTGCAGCACGTCCAGGACGGCCTTCACGCGGTCCTCGGAGTTGGCCTTCATCAGGATCTTCTCACCGCTGAAGTCCACCTCGGCGCCGACGCCCTTGAAGTCGTAGCGCTGGACAATTTCCTTCTGCGCCTGGTTCAGCGCGTTGGCCACTTCCTGCTTATCGATCTTGCTGACGACGTCGAACGTAGACTCGCTTGCCATGGGAACTCCTTGGGTCGGTGACTCTTTTCCTGTGTCTTAGCGTAGTAGGTCGCCGCGGTTCGGGCGCTCGGTTCCCAGCGATCATCCAGCCAATCCCCGGTGTTGTCCCATTGAAGTGCGGAACGGCGAGGGGGTGGAAAAGAAACCGACGGCCTATTCCGGCCAGTTCCTCCGCCGTCCCGCCTCCGTCCGGATCCGCACCGCCGCGGCCGGCTCTTTCCTTGCGGCCGCTTCTGCTGCCGGTCTCGGCACGGCGGGTGCCCCGCCCGCGCGGGCCGCGGAGAGCAGTCCCGTCACCACCCCCGACGCCGGCAACCCCCGGACCGCACACGCGCAGGGAACGCAGGAGCGTTTGGCCGGCATCCGTGCGGACCTGCTCAACGCAGTGCAATGGGGGTCGGTGACCCAGACGCAGGCGGACGGATTCTATGCACAGCTCGAGGCCAGGATCCTGCGCGGACTGTAGCTGTGAGCCGAGGGGCGGGAACCGCCGCAGGGCTCTGTTTCAGCGGCATTTTTGGCCCGATTCGTAACTTCGGAGAATCTTCGGTAAAGTTGTCTTGCCCGCAGATACTGCGGACAAAGTCTTCACTTGAAGACGTTCGGCAGATTACCCGAGCGGCCAAAGGGGGCTGACTGTAAATCAGCTGGCAACGCCTACGGGGGTTCGAATCCCTCATCTGCCACCGACTAACCCGTCCTCACCGTCACGGTGGGGGCGGGTTTTTCTGTGTGTGAGCGTTGTATGCTCAGTGCCACGGGGCGGGCCTTGCATCCGGCTCCCCAAGATATTAGGCTACCTAACTATGACGACCGATCCCGCCCTGGACGATCTTGCGGACGAATTCCGTGAGTCCCTCCGGCTGGCACTGTACATTGCCCGCAACATGGATGCGGAGACGAACCTCAGCGCCACGCAGGTCAGCATCCTGAAAATGGCGGCCGGTGACGGCCTGCGGGTGAGCGAAATTGCCCGGAACCTGGGCGTCAAGGTGCCCAGCGCCACGGAGCAGATCATCCGGCTTGAAGGTGCGGGCCTGGTGGTGCGCAGCCCGGACCCGCACGATTCGCGCGGCGTCCGGGTCATCCTTACCCCGGTCGGAGCGAAGGAGCTGCGGGAAGCCAACGGCAGCCGGACCGCGTTGATGGCAACACTCCTCGAGCAGCTCAGCGGGGAAGAACGCAACGCCCTGGCCCAAGCGCTGCCGGTGATCCGGCGGCTGAGCAAACTGCCCGGGGCCTAGCCACGGCCTTCACCGAACGGCCTTCACCGTTCAGCGAACAGTAGAGACAATGTCCCAGCGCCCCGCTAGCGTTGAGCGTATGGCTACTATCGACATCACCGAAGCAACCTTCCCCGAAACCATCGAGGAAAACGACATCGTCTTCGTGGACTTCTGGGCGGACTGGTGCGGACCGTGCAAGCAGTTTGCACCCGTGTACGACTCGGTTTCGCAGAAGCACGAGGACATTACCTTTGCGAAGGTGGACACCGAGGCGGAGCAGGGCCTGGCCGCCGCCGCAGGCATTACCTCCATCCCCACGCTTATGGCGTTCCGCGAGAAGGTGCTGGTGTTCTCCCAGCCCGGCGCACTCAATGCGAGCCAGTTCAGCGAACTGGTGGATGCCGTGAAGGGCCTGGACATGAAGGCCGTGCACGAGCAGATCGCCGCACAGGAGCGCGAAGCAGCGGCTGGCTCCAACGGGCAGCCCACCCAGGGCTAGTCCCCACCGTTTTCAGCAGGCAGGTACCCGGTCAGGGTGCCTGCCTGCTAAGCGTTTAACGCCCGCCGCAGCCTGAGGCAAAGATCCACAACTGCTACTGTCTACCGCCGTCGTGCTGCCGGCTGTACCCTCGCTGCCAAGGGCGCAGGCCCCGGGGGAGGCACGTCCTGCAACCAGTCAGAGACGACGAAAGACAGCGAGGCCGCCATGAGTTCCAATCGGGGAGTTGCCTACATTGAACCCGGGGTAGTGGAAGTCCAGGACATCGACTATCCCACCTTCGAACTGAAAGACGGGCCGGGGGTGAATCCCGCCAACATCGGCCGGAAACTGCCGCACGCGGCCATCCTGAAAGTGGTCACCACCAACATCTGCGGCTCGGACCAGCACATGGTCCGCGGCCGGACCACGGCTCCGCCCAACCTTATTCTCGGCCACGAGATCACCGGCGAAGTGGTGGAAACCGGACCGGATGTCGAATTCATCAACGTCGGAGACCTGGTCTCGGTGCCGTTCAATATTTCCTGCGGCCGCTGCCGCAACTGCAAGGAACGCAAGACCGGGATCTGCCTGAACGTGAACCCGGAGCGCCCCGGCAGTGCCTATGGATACGTGGACATGGGCGGCTGGGTCGGCGGACAGGCCGAGTACGCCCTGGTTCCCTACGCGGACTGGAACCTGCTGCGGTTCCCGGACAAGGACCAGGCCATGGAGAAAATCATGGACCTGACCATGCTCTCGGACATTTTCCCCACCGGGTACCACGGTGCCGTCAGCGCAGGTGTGGGGGTTGGGTCCACCGTATACATTGCCGGTGCCGGGCCGGTGGGACTGGCAGCTGCCGCCTCCGCCCAGCTGCTGGGAGCCGCGGCCGTCATTGTGGGTGACCTGAACCAGGAGCGGCTGGCACAGGCCCGCAGCTTCGGCTGCGAGACGGTGGATATTTCGCAGGGCGATCCCAAGGACCAAATCGAGCAGATCCTCGGCGTGCCGGAGGTGGACTGCGGCGTGGATGCCGTGGGCTTCGAAGCCCGCGGACACGGCTCCGGATCGGACACCGAAGCCCCGGCCACCGTCCTGAATGCCCTGATGGACATCACCGCGGCCGGCGGTGCCCTGGGCATTCCAGGCCTCTACGTCACCGGTGACCCGGGCGGTATCGACGAAGCGGCACAGAAGGGGTCCCTGAGCCTGGACCTGGGCACCGGCTGGGCCAAGTCCCTGTCCTTCACCACCGGGCAGTGTCCGGTGATGAAGTACAACCGGGAACTGATGATGGCGATCCTCCATGACAGGGTCCAGATCGCCAAGGCGGTCAACGCCACGCCCATCAGCCTGGACCAGGCACCGGAGTCCTACCGCGAGTTCGACTCCGGTGCAGCCCGCAAGTACGTCATCGACCCCAATGGCATGGTGGGCTCGCACAGCTAGTCGAGGACGGCAAAGGCGGGCTTACAGCCCGGGGAAAGGAACCGGCAGCGCCAATTAGGCCTGCCGGCTCCTTTTTGCGTCTCCTGCCCTTCTGGTGCTTCCCTGCCCGGCGGTACGCTCGTTTGGTCCAAAGGCCCCGGGTTCGGCACCACGCCGAACCGGTCCCCACCACTCGCATTTGCCCACGGCTGTACACGAGTTGGAAGCGGAGATGTCATGTGCCGTTGCAGAGGAACCCTCAATAACACCTCCTCCCGGAGCCGGACGTGAACGGGGCTGATACCGCCTGGGTGCTGATCTGCGCCGGGCTGGTGCTGTTTATGACCCCCGGGCTGGCGCTGTTCTACGGCGGGATGGTGCCGGTGCGCAACGTCCTGACCATGATGATGCAGAACATCATCCCCCTCGGGGTCATTAGTCTCACGTGGGTGCTGGTGGGATACACCCTGGCGTTCAGCAACCAGGGCAATTCGCTCGTGGGGGAGTTTGATGCGTTCGCGCTGATCGACGTCGACACTCCGCAGTTCCACACGGTGGCCGCGGGGGTGACCATTCCCGCGCTGGCCTTCGTGGCCTACCAGATGATGTTTGCCATCATCACGCCGGCGCTGTTGACCGGTGCCACCGCCGGCAGGCTGCGCTTTGCAGGCTGGGTGGTGTTCCTGGCTGCATGGTCCATCCTGGTCTACCCCCAGGTGGCGCGGTGGCTATGGCACCCGAAGGGCTGGCTGGCCCAGCTCGGTGCCCAGGACTGGGCCGGCGGAATCGTGGTGCATTCTTCCGCCGGGGCTGCCGCCGTCGCGGTGCTGCTGGTGGTGGGCCGGAGGCGAGGGTGGCCGAACCTGAAAACGTCGCCCAACAACCTTCCCCTGATGCTGGTGGGCGCCGGGATCCTCTGGTTCGGTTGGTTCGGCTTCAACGCCGGGGACGGCTTGCAGGCAAATGACGTTGCCGCTCAGGCCCTGATGAACACACACATAGCCGGGTCCGCGGCCATGCTGACCTGGCTGGTGGTGGAACGGCTGCGGGACGGGCATTCCACCTTGGTGGGCGCCGTCTCCGGCGCGGTGGCCGGTCTGGCGACCATTACCCCCTGTGCCGGGTTTGTCGGCACCGGGGCGGCCCTGCTGATCGGGCTGATTGCCGGCTTGGTCTGCGCGCTCGCCGTTCAACTCAAGCGCCTGCTGCGTTACGACGACGCCTTGGACGTGATCGCCGTGCATTTTGTGGGCGGTGTGCTCGGCTCGGTCCTGCTGGGTTTCTTCGGGGACAACTCAGTAAACCCGGCAGGCGTGGACGGCGTGTTTTCCGGCGGAGGCGGGAACCTGCTGTGGCACCAGGTGGTGGCGATTGTATGCGTGGTGCTGTTCTCGTTTGTGCTCAGCTGGATCATCGCCGCGGTCATTTCGCGCACCATGGGGCTGCGCGAGCCCGGGCCGGAGCAGGAGGACCTGGACCGCGTCCAGCAGGGTGCCTCGGGGTACTCGCTCAGCGGCATCACGACCCGGCCCACAACCGCCGGACGGGCCGCAGCGAACGGCGGCAACGCCGTCGACGCCCGCAAGTCCGTACCCAACCACCTGGTGAGCGCGGTGGTGAGCACCGACCGGATCGACGGCCTGCGGGACGCGCTGCTGATGGCCGGTGCCCGCTCCCTCGAGCTCTCCGACGCCGCCGTCTACACCGGGAAGGTCCGTACCGAAGCCTTCCGCAGCGAGAAGCGGCGGATCGATTTCGCCGACCGGATGCGGGTGCAGGCGGCTGTGGACGAGGAGCACGAAGAAGCGGTGGTGGCAGTCCTGAAACGTTTCGGCGCTGAACCGGACTCGATCTACCGGCTGGCCATCACGCCGTACTAGACCTGCTCCACCTTCAGCGGCTCGGCCAGCAGTGCGCTGAGGGATTCCTGCAGATCCTGCAGCGCGGCGCCGCGGGCGTGGCGCTGCAGGTCTTCCTGGGTGGCCCACTGTTCGGCCAGCACAATGGCCGCTTCGGAGTCTTCAACAATCTCGTAGCGCAGGCAGCCCGGTTCGGTGCGGACCTGCTCAATGGCGATCTCCAGCGCCAGTTTCACCCGGTTGTATTCACCGGGATTGGGGACCATGGTGGCGCGGAGGTTGATGGGGGCATTGGCTTCAGTCATGTCCCTACCCTAAGCCGACGCGGCGCCGTGCGCCCGGTGCGCAGGCGGTGCCTTCGCAGCGGGCAGAACTTGCTAGCGCCGGCGGTGGTCCATGGGGGCAAGCTTCGGGCCGTAGGTAGGTTTGCGGTACCCGCTGAGCATGATCATCCGAACCACCCGCTGCCGGTGTCCGCGCCATGGTTCGAGCAGTTCCAGCATGCCGGCGTCGTCCGTGCGGCGGCCCGTCAGCGCGGCACCCACATAGGCGGCCAGATGGTAGTCGCCCACGGAGACCGAGTCCGGTGCTCCGTGGGTGCGCTGGGTAATCTCCGCCGCGCTCCACACTCCGACGCCCGGAACCGAGCAGAGCCTTGCGGTCAGGTCATCGCCCAGCGGGGCATTGGCCAGCCGCTCCAGTCCGGAGGCCAGTGAGCAGGCGCGCAGGATGGTGCTGGAGCGGGATAAATCCACCCGGGCCTTGTGCCAGTCCCAGCTGGGGATCCGCCGCCAGGTCTCGGGTGCGGGGGCGGCCTTCATTCCGGCCGGTGCCGGCCCGGGCGCGTCGGTGCCGTACCGGCTCACCAGGTAGCGCCAGGCGTAGTAAGCCTCGATCACGGTTACTTTTTGTTCCAGCACCACGGGGATCAGGGAGTCCATGATGCGGCCGGTGCTGGGCAGGCGCAGCGAGCGGTTGCGGCGCCGGGTCTCGGTGACCATGCGCGGCAGCGTGGCGCAGAAGGCGTCGTCGTCGAATTCCGTCCAGTCATCGTGCTCGCCCAGCAGGGCAGGCACCGAGTCCAGTGCCCATCCCGCGCCCGGGCCCCAGGCCTGGGCCCGTACGCGTGCACCCGGCGCGGGGGCGGGTTCTTCGCGCAGGTTCAGGGTGGCCGGCCCCTCCGGGGTGAGGAACGCAAGCCAAGCCGCACCGGGCGCGAGCCGGATGGTTGGATCGCCCTTGCCCCGGACCAGGATCCGCAGCGAGGTATGCAGGCAGTACGGGGCGGGGGAGTCCCAGTAACGCACCGGGCCGGCGGGAACCGACTGCAGCGGCGCGGCAGCGGCAGTGAAGGACATGCCCCTATGGTTGCACGCACCGCCCCCGTTCCGGCGCCGCTTCCGGGGCCCCGGTGGTGTGGTGTTAGCTACTAGGCCGCGTGCCCTGCGTCCGGCCGGGAACCGTTGTGCGGGTTTTGCGGCGCCGTGTTTCGCCTCCGGTGGACAGCGGGAGGTTTGGAAGTAACGTGGGTCACATGAAGTACGCCAATACAGTCCTGGACCTGATCGGCAATACGCCCCTGGTGAAGCTGAACAATGTCACCGAAGGGATCCGCGCCACCGTCCTGGTGAAACTGGAGTACCTGAATCCGGGCGGGTCCGTGAAGGACCGGATTGCGGTGAAGATGATCGACACCGCGGAGCAGGAGGGCAAGCTGCGCCCCGGCGGAACGGTGATCGAACCCACCAGCGGCAACACCGGCGTCGGGCTGGCGCTGGTGGCGCAGCAAAAGGGCTACCGGTGCATCTTCGTCACCCCGGACAAGGTGGGTGTGGAGAAGCGGGACGTGCTGCGGGCGTACGGCGCCGAAGTGGTGGTGACCCCGACGTCGGTGGCCCCGGACAGTCCAGACTCCTACTACGGCGTCTCGGACCGCCTGGTGCGCGAAATCGACGGGGCGTACAAACCGGACCAGTTCTCCAACCCGTCCGCCCCGGCCAGCCACTTCGAATCCACGGGGCCGGAAATATGGGCGGACACCGAGGGCCGGGTCACCCATTTCGTGGCCGGCGCAGGCACCGGCGGCACCATCACCGGCACCGGGCGCTACCTCAAGGAAATCTCCGCGGACCGGCCCTCCGGCCCGGTGCGCGTGATCGCCGCAGACCCGGAAGGGTCGGTCTACTCCGGCGGCAGCGGACGCCCCTACTTCGTGGAGGGGGTGGGGGAGGACATGTGGCCGGCGAACTACGACCGGTCCGTGCCCGATGAGGTGATTGCCGTGCCGGACGCGGACTCCTTCGCCATGACCCGCCGCCTGGCCCGGGAGGAAGGCCTGCTGGTGGGCGGGTCCTCCGGCATGGCCGTGACCGCGGCACTGCAGGCTGCCCGCGGCCTGGGACCCGACGACGTCGTGGTGGTCCTGCTGCCGGACAGCGGCCGGGGCTACATGGGCAAGATCTTCAACGATGAGTGGATGCGTTCCTACGGGTTCCTCCAGGACGGCGGCGAGCAGGCCTCCGTGCGGGACGTGATGGAGATGAAGGACGGGTCGCTGCCCGCCCTGGTGCACACGCATCCGAACGAGACCGTGCGTGACGTGATTGCCATCCTCAACGAGTACGCGGTCTCCTGCCTGCCGGTGCTTTCGCAGGAACCCCCGGTGGTGCTCGGCGAGGTCCTCGGCTCCGTGGACGAGCGCTCGCTGACGGAGAAACTCTTCCGCGGTGAAGCCAAGCCCACGGACCGGATCAGCGAACACATGGGTCCGCGCCCGGCCCTGGTCGGCGCCGGAGACTCAGTGGCTTCGGCCCGCGCCAAATTGCAGGACGACGACGCCGTGATGGTGACGTCCGACGGCGCGCCCATCGGCATGCTGACCCGGCACGACCTGCTTTCGTACCTGAGCCTCTGACCGGCCGCCGCCGGGCGGCGGTTTTCCGCACCAACCCGCCGGCATGCCGGCACAGGAGGAACCAATGACCAGCTTCAGCACCCGCGCCGTCCATGCGGGGCAGGCCCCGGATCCCACCACGGGGGCAGTCATTCCGCCGCTGTACCAGAGCACCACTTACGCCCAGGACGGCATCGGGGGGCTGCGGAACGGTTATGAGTACGGCCGCGGCACCAACCCCACCAGGGACTCGCTGCAGGAGCAGCTGGCGGCGCTGGAGGGCGGGAAGCACGCGTTTTCCTTCAGCTCCGGCCTAGCCGCCGAGGACGCCCTGATCCGGGGGCTGCTGGCTCCGGGGGACCACATTGTGCTGGGCAACGACGCCTACGGCGGCACCTACCGCCTGATCACCAAGGTGCTGGGGGCCTGGGGAATCACCAGTGCGGCGGTGGACATGTCCGACGCCGTTGCCGTGCAGACCGCCGTCGCCGCAGGCAACACGAAAATCGTGTGGCTGGAAACGCCGTCGAACCCGATGATGAAGATTTCCGATATTGCCGCCACCGCCCAGGCGGCGCACGACGCCGGGGCGCTGCTGGTTGTCGACAACACTTTTGCCTCCCCCTATCTGCAGCAGCCGCTCTCGCTCGGCGCCGACGTCGTGGTGCACTCCACCACCAAGTACATCGGCGGGCATTCCGACGCCGTGGGCGGCGCGGTGGTCCTCAACGACGACGCGATGGCGGAGAAGGTCGGGTTCATCCAGTTTGCCGTTGGAGCGGTGTCCGCACCCATGGAGGCCTGGCTGACCACGCGCGGGCTGAAGACCCTGGCCGTGCGCATGGACCGGCACTCCGCCAACGCCATGGCCGTGGCGAAATGGCTCCGGGACCAGCCGGCGGTGGAAAACGTGCTGTATCCGGGCCTCGAAGAACATCCCGGGCATGACCTGGCCAAGGCACAGATGAAGGACTTCGGCGGCATGGTGTCGGTGTCTTTCAAGGGCGGCGAGGCTGCCGCCCGGACGGTCGCCGAATCCACGCGCCTGTTCCTGCTGGCCGAGTCGCTGGGCGGGGTGGAATCCCTGATGAATTACCCGTCGGAAATGACCCATGCCTCGGTGAAGGGGACCGAGCTGGCGGTGCCGGAGAACCTGCTGCGTTTGTCCGTGGGCATCGAGGACGCAGAGGACCTCATTGCGGACCTGGATTCGGCGTTCGGGCGGCTGTAGCCGCGGTCGGTGGTTAGCCGCTGCCCGGCGTCAGGTGCGGGGCCGGCGGCCTTTGGGCCCGCGCTTCTTCGGGTCCCGGAGCCGGAAGAAACGGTTGCTGGCGGGCAGCCAGAGCAGCCCGGCGCAGGCCAGCAGGACCAGACCCACGGCCACCAGAGCCGGGCCGCGGAAGAGCAGCGGGAACCCGCCGATGGCAGCGATGCTGGTGAGGGTTTCACGGGCGCTCCGCTTGCCTGCCCGCAGCCGGAGAACGCTGTACGCGCTGAGCGCTGCCAGGGCCAGGACAAGGATCCCCAGCATGGTCAGTGCCGTGCTGTCCTGGTGCTGGGTGCGGGCGGATACAACAAAGGAAACCCCTGCCGCGGCCAGCAGGACCGCCGCCCCCAGCCAGGCTGCGGCGGCAATGCGGATGATCGACGGCGGGGGCGTCCGGGGTGATGCACCGGAGGGGCCGGGCGCTGCAGGGGTGTTGCCGGGACGCATCAGCGCGGCGCCACAATCTGTTCGCGGGTTGCGGCATCGTAGCGGTAGACCTCGCGGCCGCCAATCCACACTCGCATGGCACGCTGCATCACATCCAGCGGATCACCGCTCCAGAGGACCAGATCGGCGTCCTTGCCGGGCTCCAGCGAGCCAAGCCGGTCCGCCAGGCCAAGCACCCGGGCGGGGTTGATGGTGACCGAACGCAGTGCTTCCTTCCGCTCCAGCCCCTCCTTGACCGCGAGCGCCGCCTGGTAGATCAGGAAGTTGACGGGCACCACCGGGTGGTCGGTGATGATGGAGATTTCCACTCCGGCGGCGGCCAGCTTGCCCGGGTTGGCCATGCTGCGTCCGCGCAGCTCCACCTTGGACCTGGTGGTGAACAGGGGACCGATCAGCACCGGCACCCCGCGCTCGGCCAAGACATCGGCCAGCAGATGCGCTTCCGTTCCGTGGTCCAGCACCAGGTCGTAGCCGAATTCGTCCGCGAGCCGCAGGGCAGTGCCGATATCGTCGGCGCGGTGCGCGTGCTGCCGCCACGGGATTTCCCTCCGCAGCACCATGGCCAGGGCTTCCATGTGCGGATCGCGGGCATCCGGGTCCGCTTTGCCCATGTAGTTTTGCGCGTCCATAAACGCCTGCCGGATCACCATGGCGGTACCCAGCCGCGTAGAGGGGGTCTGCTTCTTCTCGCTGTAGATCCGCTTGGGGTTCTCGCCCAGGGCGGACTTCAACCCGCTGGGCGCGCGCAGGACCATTTCCTCCAGGTAACGCCCGTGCGTGTGCAGGGCCACGGCCTGCCCGCCGATCGGATTGCCCGAACCGGGGTTGATGTTGGCGGTGGTCACGCCGCCGGCCAGGGCGTCGTCAAACCCGGTGTCGAACGGGTTAACGGCATCGAGGGCGCGCACGCCGGCCATCACCGGGTCCGTCATTTCGTTGGAGTCATTGCCGGCCCAGCCTTCACCCTCCTCGTGGACCCCCAGATGCGTGTGGGCGTCCACCAGCCCCGGCAGCAGCCACTGCCCGCCGGCGTCGAGCACCTGCGCCGACTCCGGCACCCGGACGTCCGGGCCCAGCTCGCGGATCCGGCTGCCTTCAACGAGCACCGTGCCGTCAAAGGGATCCCCGGTGACCGGTACCACATGGGCATTTGTGAGGGCCAGCAACGCGTCAGACATGGGGGACCTTTCGCTCTTCAATCTTCTCCGGCCAGCCTAGCGCCTGCCCCGGCAGGGGCAGGCCGAAGGGGTTGCCCGGTAGACTGGGATAAGTCAATATCGCCATATCGCTATGCGGCGCCACGAGCGCGGACGGCAGTGCTTACAGGAGAACAATGGGCCAGATCCACCGATCCGCCTTCGTGCGGACCGTTGCGACCCTGGGGGCGCTGGCACTAGCCGGGCTGCTCGTATGGACAGCTTTTGATGTGTCGCCGCGCCACGGACTGGATTTCCGCGTTTACCTCACCGGCGGACAGAGTGTGCTGGACGCCGGCGGCGAGCTGTACACCAAGGCGCTGCAGTACGACGCCGACAGCAGTCTCCTCTTTACGTATCCGCCTTTTGCGGCGCTGGTTTTTGCGGTGCTGGCTCCGTTCGGGCAAGGCATCGGCCTGAACATCTTTACCGGCATCTCCATCGCCATAGCCGCGGCAACCGCGCTCTGGGGCGTCCGGTACGTCTTCGACCGGGCCGGCGCCATGGATGTCCTGCGCCATCCCTGGCTGCGTCCGCTTGCCACGCTCGCGGCGGGGTTCATCGTGCTGCTCGGTCCCTGGCGGGAAACCCAGGCCTTCGGGCAGATCAACATCCTTCTGTTCGGGCTGATCATGGCCGACTTCGTGGTCAAGCGGGAAGGCTGGCCCACTGGGCTGCTGACCGGCGTGGCCGCCGGATTGAAGCTCACCCCGCTGGTCTTCGGCCTGTACTTCCTGGCTCGTGGGGACTGGCGGGGCCTGCGCAACATGACCTACGGCTTCCTTGCAACGTTCGGCCTGGGCTTCCTCATTCTGCCCCGGGAATCCAAAACGTATTGGCTGGAGCTGCTGCCGGATACCTCCCGGATCGGCGGCGCGGGCTATGTGGACAACCTCTCCATCAAGGGCGCCATCCTGCACTTCGGCGGCCCGGACTTCCCCGTGGACCTGCCCTGGCTGCTCCTCACCCTCCTGGCCGTCGCTGCCGCGGCAGTCATCATCCGCATGGCCGGCAACCGCGGGCAGACGTTCACGGCCCTGGCGGCCACGGCACTGCTGATGCTGCTGATGTCCCCGGTGTCCTGGTCCCACCACTGGGTATGGGTGGCACTTTTCATTCCGGTTTTGGGCCGGAACCTGCTGGACCTGGGGCCGGGGCACCGGAAGCTGCGGGTCACGGGCGTGATGCTGCTGGTGAGCTCGCTGGTGATCTTTGTGTACTCACCCAAAACCATCGGTGAGCTCTTTGATTCCCCCAACCTGGATTCCCAACTGCCGGAACCGTGGCTGATGGCTTCCAGTGCCGGCGTGTTCTGGGGTGCGGGGCTGATGATCTGGTGGTTCGCCGCTTACTGGGGGAGCCGGTCCCGGAACTGGTGGCGCAACGACCCGCCGCAGTTGCTGCGTGCCACGGAGCCGCAGCCCTAGACTGCAGGCATGACCACCGGTTCCCTGCTCGCCGTTTGCCTGGTGCACGGCCTCCTGCCCACTAAAGACGCCACCGGCGTCACCGCCATTGACAAGCGTGCCGTGGAGGGGCCGGTAAAGGTCCATCCCCTGGGCCTGACCGGGGACCTGCAGGCCAGCAGGAAACACCACGGCGGCGAGTCGAAGGCCCTCTACGCCTATTCGCAGGCCGACGCCGAGTACTGGGAACAGGAACTGGGCCGCAGCATTGAGCCGGGGCTGTTCGGGGAAAACCTGCGCATCGCCGGACTGGATGCCACGGACGCGCTGATTGGCGAACGGTGGCGGATCGGTGCGGACGTGGAAGTGGAAGTAACCTGTCCCCGCACCCCGTGCCGGAATTTCCAGCAGCGCATGCAGGTGCCTAACTGGGTGCACCGCTTTGCCGAAGCAGGCCTGGTGGGAACATACCTGCAGGTCCGCCGCCGCGGCAGCATCGCCGCCGGAGACCCGATCGAAGTCCTGACCAGGCCGGCGCACGGCGTCACTGTCCGGGACGTCTTCCGGGGCCTGGACCAACAGCAGGCTGAAGCGCTGGAGGCCTCCCGCATCGCAGGTGAAATCAGACTGTCGCCCGAAATCCAGAAGGTCCTGCGGACCATGGCGGCGAAGTCCGCGGCTAAGGATCAGGTGCAGGCCGTGCCGGCTGCTATCTAGCCGCGCGGCTAAAGCTTCCGTCAGGAGCGTGTGCCCAAGCTCACCGCCCCCTGCGAAGCAGCGGCAGCCGTTATGCCGTACACTGGAAAACATCCCCCACTCCGGTATTCCCTTATTTTCCTGCGGATCATCGAGTTTTGAACCGAAACCGCAAGGTACGTTGTGTTGGGGCCCGCATTCAATTGCGGGCAGATTCATCTTTTGGGGAGCGCCGGCAAAGAAATCGTCACACCGGTCGTAGACACAATCCAGTGAAATCGGCCCACAGCTGTGACGGAAAGTCCTGCCTGGGATTGCAACAGCGCCGGACTTACGTCCTGCAGCCTCCTGGTTGCGTGGTTCCCCGATTGAATGAGGATTCCCTCTTGTCTGAAGCACCGCTGGATAACAGCACCGTTGAAAATGCCGCTCCCGAAGCCGAAGAGAACACAGTGATGTTCAGTGACTTCGGACTGGACGAGCGCGTCCTGTCAGCCCTGAAGGATGTCGGCTACGTCAAGCCGTCCCCCATCCAGGCAGCCACCATCCCCCTGCTGCTTGAAGGCCGCGACGTCGTGGGTCTGGCCCAGACCGGTACCGGCAAGACCGCCGCATTCGCCGTCCCCGCCCTGTCCCTGCTGGCCGGCCGCCCGGCCACCAAGGACACCCAGGTGCTGGTCCTGGCCCCCACCCGTGAACTGGCCCTGCAGTCCGCTGAAGCCTTCACCTCCTACGCAGTCCACATGGACGGCATCACCGTGCTGCCCGTCTACGGCGGATCCGCTTACGGACCCCAGCTGGCCGGCCTGCGCCGCGGCGCTCAGGTTGTCGTAGGTACCCCGGGACGCGTTATCGACCACATCGCCAAGGGTTCCCTGGACCTGTCCAACCTGGAATACCTGGTGCTGGACGAGGCCGACGAAATGCTCCGCATGGGCTTCGCCGAAGATGTGGAGCAGATCCTTTCCTCCACTCCGGCCGAGAAGCAGGTTGCCCTCTTCTCCGCCACCATGCCGCCGGCCATCCGCAAGATTGCCAAGAAGTACCTGAACAACGCCGCCGAGGTCACGGTCAAGTCCAAGACCACCACCGGTGCCAACACCCGCCAGCGCTACGTGCAGGTCATGGGCCCGCACAAGCTGGACGCCATGACCCGCATCCTGGAAACCGAAGAGTTCGACGGCGTCATCGCGTTCGTCCGCACCAAGGCTGCCACGGAGGATCTGGCGGACAAGCTGAAGGACCGCGGCTACAGCGCCGCCGCCATCAACGGCGACATCCCGCAGCAGCAGCGCGAGCGTACGGTTGAGGCCCTGCGCGACGGCAAGATCGACATCCTGGTTGCCACGGATGTTGCCGCCCGCGGCCTCGACGTCGAGCGCATCAGCCACGTCGTCAACTACGACATCCCGCACGACACCGAGTCCTACGTGCACCGCATTGGCCGTACCGGCCGTGCAGGCCGCACCGGCGACGCGATCCTGTTCATGACCCCGCGCGAGAAGTACCTGCTGCGGGCCATTGAAAAGGCCACCCGCCAGCCGGTTGAGCACATGCAGCTGCCCAGCGTTGACGTAGTCAACGAAAAGCGCCTGGCCAAGTTCTCCGAAAAGATCACCGAAACCCTCGGTTCCGAGGACATCTCGGTGTTCCGCGGCTTGGTGACCAAGTACCTGGCCGAGCATGACGTTCCCGCCGAAGACGTTGCCGCAGCCCTGGCCGTCATGGCCCAGGGCGGCCGCGACCTGCTGCTGAAGGAAATCCCGGTGGCCCCGGCCCGCCAGCGCGAGCGCTCCGAAGGCCGCAATGACGGCTTCGGCTCCCGCGGCCCGACGCGCCCGCTGACCGAAGGCAATGCAACGTACCGCATCGCCGTCGGCCGCCGCCAGCGCGTGCTTCCCGGTTCCATCGTCGGCGCCATCGCCAACGAAGGCGGCCTGTCCTCCGCACAGATCGGCGGCATTGACATCCGCGCCGACCACACGCTGGTGGAACTGCCCGCAGACCTGTCCAAGGACCAGCTGCGCGCCCTGTCCCGCACCCGGATCGGCGGCGAGCTGATCCACCTGGAACTGGACAAGGGACGCAAGCCGGCCCGCGAGCGTGAAGGCGGCAGCTTCAACGACCGTGCCGACCGCGGCGGCTTCAAGAAGGATTTCAAGAAGCGCGACGGCGAGCGGTCCTTCGGTGACCGCGGCAGCGACCGCCCGTTCAAGAAGCGCGAAGGCGGCTTCCGGGACAGTGCCGCTACCGGCGCCCGCAAGCCCCGTTTCCGCGACTAGGAAACACCCGGCGCCGGAACTCCGGCGCCGGCCCGGGCACTAGGCCCGGGCAACACAAGGAAGGGCGCCTCCCGCTTCGGGAGGCGCCCTTCCTTGTGTTGCCGTATACGTCGTGTATCCGCTGCCGGTGGTTACCCGGCGGAGTGCGAGGCGGAGGCGCGGCGGCTTTCCAGCCGCATCTCCAGATCATTCATCACAATCGCGGCCATGTCCGAAAGGGTCTGGGCGTCCTCTGCGGAGAAGCTGCGCGGCTGCGTATCCAGGATGCAGAGCGTTCCCAGGTTGAATCCGTCACTGGTTTCCAGCGGAACGCCCGCATAGAACTGCAGGCCGAACTCGCCGGCCACCAGCGGGTTGGCCAGGGTCCGGGGGTCCTGCCTGGCGTTGCCCACCACATAGACGTCGTCCTGCAGGATGGCGGAAGCGCACAGGCCCGGGTCACGGCCGATTTCGGTGACGTCCGTGCCGTGGTGGGATTTGAACCAGATGCGGTCGGTGTCCACCACGCTGACAATCGCCACGGGGACGTTGAAGACCCGGGAGGCCAGGGCTGTGACCCGGTCAAAGGCGCCGTCCGGGGGAGTGTCCAGCAGTTCGTATCGGCGCACGGCGTCCATCCGCTGGGCCTCATTGTCCGGGAGCAGTTCCGGGTCTACGCGGTGCCGGCCACGGGCGCGGACAACCATGTCGTACAGCACCATTGAAACGTCGTGGGCGCTGGGGCGCTGTGCGGCCTCCTGAGCCGTCATCGCCTTGAGGAGGGAAACCCAGTCCTCTCCCAGTGCCGCAGGGATCTCAGGATCGCGCAGAAGGCGTGCCAGGGCGCTTTCCAGTGCGGGCCCGGGGAATGCCGGGGAACCGGTGAGGCATTGGAGCAGGACGAGTCCCAGTGAATATACGTCACTGGCCGGAACGGACTCCTCGCCGCGGGCCTGTTCGGGGCTCATAAACGCCGCCGTGCCGGAGAAGGTCCCGTGCTGGGACTGCGGGTCATTAGCGACCATGGCAACCCCGAAGTCGGTGAGCTTGGCCCTGATCCGGGCATCCTCGCTGCCGTAGTCGAACAGCATGACGTTGGCCGGCTTGACGTCGCGGTGCACCACGCCGTTGCCGTGGATATAATCCAGGCCCAATGCCAGGTCATAGCCGACCAGCGCCGCCTGGCGGCGCGTAAGGGTGCCCTGCTTCAGCCGGTCCCGCAGGTCCAGGCCCTGGACCAGTTCCATGACCAGATAGATCAAGGGGTAGTCGGGATTGGAGGTATCCGAACCGGCATCCAGCAGGGTGACCAAGCTGTGGTGGTTCAGGCGTGCCAGGATTTTGGCCTCGGCGTCACTGCGCCGCAGGTCCAGTTCACTGGTGGCGGACGGGCGGATGATCTTCACCGCGACGTCGCGGCCCAGGAATTCGTCCCGGGCCCGGTGTACGGTGCCCATGGCACCGGCTCCGATTTGGTTCAGCAGCCGATATCTTCCACCAAGGAAGAGGCCGTCTGAAAGGTTGTTTGGCACTATGTCCACGTGCCCTCGCTTTCTCGTAGCCTAAGCATACTGACAAAACGGGTTGGCACTTTACTCCCTGACGGCCCAAAACGCGGTGCAGGAGTGGAAAAAGTGGCACTTGTCACGTTTGCCGTTTTCGATTTCATGTTCCCGAAAAGTGCTGGTAGAGTTTTATGTCGTTGCCCCGATAGCTCAGTGGTAGAGCGCCATCTTGGTAAGATGGAGGTCCCGGGATCGATTCCCGGTCGGGGCTCTCAATGGGAGGGCCCGCGTTGCTAAGGCTGTTTGTTTTGCAGAGGCCATTTAGGGACGCGGGCTTCACTCATTTATGGCGGTGTAGCTCAGTTGGTTAGAGCGCACGACTCATAATCGTGAGGTCGGGAGATCGAGCCTCCCCACCGCTACACATCAGGGCAGGTCCGGAAGTTTTGAAGCTTCCGTACCTGCCCTTTTTCTTTGCCCGGATGCGCCGCTTGCGGCGTAAACACCGGCGCAGATACCCCAATTCAATATGTTGGATCACAGGGCCAGACCCGACCCGTCCAGATCAATCGCCACCCCCACGGAACGAAAGACGACGACTCCATGACTGAGCATTTTCCCCATCCGAACGAGCGCCCGGATGACCTGCCCTCCCGCCGCCGCCGGCGGGCAGGCACTGTCCCCGGAAGCGAAGCGGAATGGTGGAACTCCCCGCCGCAAGGCGCCGAAGCGGGCGCGGGAGTGACCGGGAATGCTCTAAATGGAAGCAGCAGCGCAACCGTCCCGGGTGAGGCCTGGGATGAGTATCCGCACGGCATGGGTGGCTCACTGACAGGTGACGACGACGGCGCGGCGGGCGGAGGCGGGGACTTCGCAGTGGCCGGGACGTGGGACGCCGGCAGCTGGGACAGCCCTGCAGCAGGGGCCATACCGGCGGTCGCACCACTGCCCCCGCTGCCGGTAAGCATGCCGGAACCCCCGGCGGAGCCCGCCGGCTGGGTGGAACGGCTCGGCGGAGGAGAACCGGACACCTGGGCGGAGCCGCTGGGCGGGGCAGCTTTGGAAGCGAACCAGCCCGGCAGCCGGGCCGAGGCCCGCGCTGAACACGGCCGGCACGGCGGCCGCCGCGCGTCGTTTTTGGACCAGCAGCCCGCGTCCATCCCCGCGTCGAAGGGTTTCCGGGGACTGCTCACCGGGCTGGGCCTGCGCCTTGCGCCCTCCGCGCAGGAGCTGGAGGAACGCCGTGCCATGCGGGCCGTGAGCCGGCACTGGCCGGGCCCGCGGACCGTTTCCGTTGTCAACGGCAAGGGCGGCGCCAACAAGACCCCCACCACGGTGATGTTGGCCGCAGTTTTTGCGCGTAACGGCGGCGGGCCGGTGCTGGCCTGGGACAACAACGAAACCCGGGGCACCCTGGGTTGGCGCACCGAGCAGGGGCCGCACGAGTCCACGGTGATGGACCTGCTGCCGCAGACCGCGGACCTGCTCTCCCCGTCTGCGCAGTCCGCACTGCTGGCCCGGTTCGTGCACCACCAGGTGGAAGACAAATTCGACGTCCTGCGCTCCAAGCCGGATGTACTGGCCTCCGAGCAGAAGATCACCGCCGAAGACTTTGACGCGCTGCACGAGGTCGCCTCCAAGTACTTCCGGCTGAACATTGTGGATTCGGGGAACGACGAGAGCGCCGAGCGGTGGCTGCGCATGATCGATCACACGGACCAGCTGGTCATCGCCACCACCACGGTGGAAGAACACGCCGAGGCGGGGGCCCTGCTGCTGGAAGCACTGCAGGTGCGCGGCGGACGCTACGCGGAACTGGCCCGGGACGCCGTCGTCATTGTGAGCCAGTCGGACCGCAACGGAACGGACAGCCAGGCCCGCAGGGTGGCTGAAGGTTTTGGCCAGCTGGCACGGGCCGCTGTCACCATTCCGTATGACCCGGCGCTGCGCAAGGGGCAGATCCGCTATGACTCGCTGAAACCCGCGGCCCAGCGGGCCTGGCTGGCTGCGGCGGCGGCAGTGGCCGAGGGCCTGTAAGAACCGGGATTTCCTGCCGGGGCCGATGGCGGACGTTCTCGCAGAGCTAAATAAGGTTGCTTATTATCCGTAAAGGTTCATAGTCTGGGTCCAGCGGAAGCCAAGGGTTTCCGGAAACAGCGGTAAGACCGTAGACGCAATGCCGCCGCCCGCAGGGGCAGCGGCGGGAATGAACGGAGACACCATGGCAGAGCACGACATTTCAGGCAAGAAGGTAGCTTTTCTCCTCACCGACGGGGTGGAGCAGATCGAGCTGACCAGCCCGTGGGAGGCCGTAAAGGAAGCCGGCGGACAGCCGGTCCTGGTTTCCCCCAAGAAGGGCACCATTCAGGGCTTCGACGGCATGGACAAGGGGGAGACCTTCACGGTTGACCTCGATGTTGCCGACGCCAACGCGGACGACTTCGACGCACTGGTGCTGCCCGGCGGCGTCGTAAACGCCGACTTCCTGCGTGTGAACGAGGACGCCCAGCACTTTGCCCGGGCCTTCTTCGAAGCCCACAAGCCGGTGGCGTCCATCTGCCATGGCCCCTGGCTGCTGATCGAGGCCGGTGTGGTCAAGGGACGGGACATGACCTCCTACCACACCCTCGCCACGGACCTGAAGAACGCCGGCGCCAACTGGACCGATGAGGAAGTGGTGGTGGACCAGGGCTTCGTCACCAGCCGCAACCCTGACGATCTGCCCGCCTTCAACGACAAGCTCGTGGAGGAAATCTCCGAAGGCGAACACGCGGGCCAGCACGCCTGACGCCTGCCGGATCACCGCCAAGGGGTGGAGTAACGTGAAAACGTTGCCCCACCCCTTGGCGTTTTAACGGAGGAATCATCCGGTGAATGCAGATGAGCGAGATGCCGATGAGCCGGTTCCAGACGAAGACGCCGGCCGGTTCCTCTGCTCCGGCACGTCCTGGGATGCCTCCGGCCCCGCCCTTGCGCTGCACACGCCGAACGGCATGCCGCACCGGCTGCGCCTGGAGCCAGGAACGGAAGTGCGGTTCCGTGTCTTGGAAGGCCCCGGTGCCGCATCGCGCTTCTGCCTGGGATCGTGGCAGGTGAACGACGGCGGCGGCCAGTCCCACACGCCGTGTCCGGCGCAGGCAGCGGCGGAACGGGGCTACCAGTGCGGCCAGTGCTTCGCCCGTGACGAGGTGCGGGGCATGCACAACAGCCACCGCACCTTCAGTGTTCCCGAAACCCTGCGCCGCTACCTGGACCAGCCGCACTGGCTCTATGTCGCCACCTTCGCCGACGGCTCCACCAAAGTCGGCACGGCAGCCGACCCGCGCAAGCACTTGCGCCTGGTCGAGCAGGGAGCCGTCCGCGCCTCCTATGTTGCCCGCGCCGTGAACGGCCTGACTGTCCGTGTGCTCGAAGATACGGTGACCTCCCGGCTTGGCCTGCCCCAGGCGGTCCGCGCCGGAGCCAAAGCAGCAGCACTGGCCCGGCCGCTTGCCGCGGCGGAACTGGATTCCCTCAACACGGAGGCCGCGCAGGACGTGCGGGACCTGCTGGACAGTACAGGGATTGAGGGTTTCGCCACCGTCGAGGAACGCTGGGAACCGCCCGCGCAGTTTGCCACTGTCCTGGAGGCGGCCTGTGAGCTGTATCCCTGCGACCCCGGAACCGGAGAGCACGGGATGGTTATCGTGGCCGTGCTGGGACCTACCGCCCTGGTCCGGGTGGACGGTGAACAGACCCTGTTCGCCGCGGACCTGTCGCGGCTGAAGGGCCGGCGGCTGCTCACCGGCGCGGCTTACCGTACACCGCTGCCTGCGTTGCAGTCAGCCTTGTTCTAGCAGCACGGTTCCGGCAGCAGGCACGGTACGGTTCCGGTCCGCCCGGCCCGCCCCTGTATTCTGAAGGCATGCTAAACACCCCTTGGGAAACCGGCTCGCCCCTGTACCGGAAACTGGTAGTAAGTGCCTTGGCGATCAGCGGCGCCGGGGTGCTGCTGGTGCTGCTGGGCGCGGTGACGGACAACCAGGTCCTGATGTACATTGCCCTTCCGCTGATAGTGGTGGGCTTGAGTATCCACCTGAGCGGCATGGTGGTGCGGGCCCGTGACACCCGCCGTCGAATCAAGGGAATGGAAGGCAAGAAATGAGCATCAATCCCGGCCTGCAGGGCCGCAGCTACCCCGCCGGTGAGGCCTACGCGGTGGGGCGGGAGAAGATCCGCGAGTTCGCCGCCGCCGTCAAGGCCACCAATCCGGCCCACTTCGATGTCGCCAGCGCGCAGGAGCTCGGGTACAGCGACCTGGTGGCGCCTCCCACGTTCGCCATTATCGTTGCCCAGCGCGCAGACGCCCTGCTGGTGGCCGATCCCGAAGCGGGCATCGACTTCTCCCGCGTGGTGCATGCCGACCAGCGCTTCACCCATCACCGCCCCATTGTGGCCGGCGACGAACTGGTGGCCGAACTGCACGTGGATTCCGTGCGTGCCATGGGCGACGGCGCCCTGATCAGCACCCGTGCGGAAATTTCCACCGTGGAAGGCGAACAGGTAGCCACCACCGTTTCATCCATCCTCGTCCGCGGAGAGGGACAGTAACCAATGTCCATTGCACTGAGCGAACTTTCCACCGGGACGTCCATCGGCTCGTCCACCATCGAAATTTCCCGGGCCGATCTGGTCCGCTATGCCGGCGCATCCGGCGACTTCAACCCCATCCACTGGAATGAACGCTTCGCCCGCGAGGTGGAGCTGCCCGGCGTTATTGCGCACGGCATGTTCACCATGGGTGCTGCCGTGCAGCTGGTCAGCGACTGGACGGGGGATCCCGGGGCGGTCATCGACTACCAGACCCGCTTTACCCGCCCGGTCCTGGTGGAGGACCTCGACGGAGCTCCGGGAGCCGTGGTGGAGGTTGCCGGGGCCATCGGCGCCATTGACGTGGATAACTCCACGGCGCGCGTGGACCTCACGGTGACCTTCAACGGACAGAAGGTGCTGGTCAAGGCACAGGCCGTGGTGCGGATCTGGTGACCGCTTTGACCCGGATGCCGCTGGCATCGCTGACTACCGCACGCGTTGGCGGGCCCGCCCGCCGCTACCTTGAAGCCGAAACCGAAGACGAACTGATCCTCGCCGTCCGCGCCGCGGACGAGGCGGGGGAGCCGCTGCTGATCGTTGGCGGCGGATCCAATCTGCTGATCTCGGACCGGGGGTTCGACGGCGCGGTCATCCGCATCGCCACCCGCGGACTGCGGATGACACCGGCCGACGACGGCGGCGCCGTCCTGCGTGCCGAAGCCGGCCACCCCTGGGACGAACTGGTGGCGTACACCCTGGCCGAAGGCTATTCCGGACTGGAAGCCCTCTCGGGCATTCCCGGGCTCGCCGGGGCAACCCCGGTGCAGAACGTGGGTGCCTACGGCGCAGATGTGTCCCAGTCCATCCGGTCGGTGCGGGCCTGGGACCGCACCGAACGCTGCGTGGCGGAATTCAGCAACGCGGAGCTGGGCTTCGGCTACCGGGATTCGGTACTCAAGCGCAGCACAGTCAACGGCTCCCCGCGTTACGTTGTGCTCAGCGTCGAGTTCAACCTGGCCAAGGGCCATACCAGTGCCCCGGTGCGTTACGCCGAGCTGGCCCGTGCACTGGGCACGGACCTGGGCGAGCGGACCGATGCCGTGGATGTACGCCGCGAGGTACTGCGCCTGCGGGCGGGCAAGGGCATGGTCCTGGATGCAGCGGACCCGGATACCTACAGCACCGGCTCCTTCTTCACCAACCCCATTGTGGACGAGGCAACGGCTGCAAACCTGCCCGAGGACGCCCCGCGCTATCCGGTAACGGAGCCCGGACACGTAAAGCTCAGCGCCGCGTGGCTGATCAGCCACGCAGGTTTCCGCAAGGGATTCGGGTTGGACCCGGCGGACGGGACCGGAGGCCGTGCTTCCCTGTCCACCAAGCACACCCTGGCGGTGACCAACCGCGGAGAGGCAACCGCGGAAGACCTGCTGGTGGTGGCACGCGCCGTGGCGAAGGGAGTGGAGCAGGCCTTCGGAATCCGGCTGCATCCCGAGCCCGTCCTGGTGAACTGCAGCCTCTAGGAACCCTCCCAGCGCCGCTGGGAACCCTCCCTGCCGGCGGGGCCTTTCCGCGCCTCCGCCGCCGCCGCACGGGCGCCGCGGATAGCCGGGCGGTGCCGGTGCGGATCCAGCAGATGCGTGTTGCACAGCCACTGGATCAGGCGCGGGGTCATGCTGACCTGGGTGCGCCTGTCCTGCAGGTCCGGCAGCAGCCACGCCGGGTCCAGGAAGCCGGTGAGGGCATAGGCGAGCTCTGCGGCGCCAAACAGCCGGGCAAAGGCTGACCCTTCACCGAAACCGCGTTCCAGCTCCAGGAGCGCCGTGTCCTCCGCCGAGAGGATGCGGACGCCTTCGGCCTCGAGATAGGCGCGCAGCTGTACGCCAACCCGCAGGTAGCGGGCATGCGTGGGTATCTGCTTGCCCGCGCAGCTGAAGGCAAAAAAACTGGTCAGGATGGCGTCTATGCTCTGTTGGGCAGGATGCCCTGCGTTGTGCCCTGCATTGTGCCCCGCGGCCGGTTGCTGCTCCATGCGCAACAACCTGCCACATGCCTCTGACAGTTTTGCGTACGGGCCTGCCTTGCCCGCCCCGGTGCTGCGCGGGAGCGGTGCAGGGCCCCTTACAGGTTGCCGGTGGCGATGCGCAGCATCCGGCGCAACGGCTCGGCCGCACCCCAGAGCAGCTGGTCGCCGATGGTGAAGGCGCTGATGTACTCCGGGCCCATTTCCAGCTTGCGGATACGTCCCACCGGAACCTGCAGCGTGCCGGTGACCGCCACGGGGGTCAGCTCGGCCATGGTGGCCTCCTTGGTGTTGGGCACCACCTTCGCCCACTCGTTGTCCGCGTCAATGATCTTCTCGATCTCTTCGACGGAGAGATCCTCGGTGAGCTTCAGGGTCAGCGCCTGGGAGTGGGAGCGCATGGCACCGATGCGCACGCACAATCCGTCAAACGGGATACGTCCGCCAGCACCGCGGCCGAGGATCTTGTTGGTTTCGGCGCCGCCCTTCCACTCTTCCTTGGACATGCCGTTGCCCAGGTCCGCGTCAATCCACGGGATCACGGAACCGGCCAGCGGCACTCCAAACCGGGAAGAATCCAGCGCCGGGTCCTGCTGCGCAGCCAGCACGGCCCGGTCAATGGCGAGGATGGCCGACGCCGGGTCAGCCAGCTCCGGGGCCACCGCACCGTGCAGCGCACCGAACTGGTTCAGCAGTTCGCGCATGTGCCGGGCACCGCCGCCGGACGCTGCCTGGTAGGTCATGGAGGTGCCCCATTCCACCAGGCCATTGCGGAACAGGCCGCCCAGGCCCATCAGCATGCAGGAGACCGTGCAGTTGCCGCCGACAAAGTTCTTCACGCCCCGGGCCAGTCCGGCATCGATCACGTCGCGGTTCACCGGATCCAGCACAATGATTGCGTCGTCATCCATCCGCAGTGTGGAGGCGGCATCAATCCAGATCCCGTCCCAGCCGGCGGCACGCAGCTTCGGGAAGACCTCCGCGGTGTAGTCCCCGCCCTGCGCCGTCACGATGATCGGCAGCTTGGCCAGCGCCTCGACGTCGTAGGCGTCCTGCAGCGGGCCCGCGCCGGCCGCGAACGACGGCGCGTCTCCTCCCGCGTTGGAGGTGGAGAAGAAGACGGGGTTGACCAGGGCAAAGTCGCCTTCGTCCTGCATGCGCTGCATCAGGACGGAGCCAACCATGCCGCGCCAGCCGATGAAACCTGCAGTGGGAACGGAGGAAGAAGTCATGGGTTCCACTTTAGGGCGTTGGGCCGCTGCCGTCTTGGTTGTTTACGTCACTGTCCACGCGCATCACGTGTCCAGAGGGCAATCCGGTACTGGCTGCCGTTGGCGGACGTGTACCAGCCGGAGGCCGGGCTGACCCCGGTAAAGGTCCACTCCGGGCCGAGGTGAGGGGCGTAGGTGTCGCCCTCGGTCTCGCTGTCGATCACGGTCACCACCGCGGCGTCGGCCACTTCCACGGCCGCCTCGTAGAGCTGCGCGCCGCCGATGATCCAGACCTCCTCGCTGCCGGGGCTGGCGGCAGCGGCGGCCAGAGCCTGCTCGAGGGAACCCGTGACGACGGCGCCGGAGGCTGACGCTTCGGCTGCCAGTTCCGGGCTGGAAGAAATGATGATGTTCGTCCGGTCCGGAAGGGGACGGTATTTCGCCGGGAAGGACTCCCAGGTGCGCCGGCCCATGATCACCGGGTGACCGGAGGTGGTGGCCTTGAAATGTGCCAGGTCTTCGGGCAGGTGCCACGGCATCCCGCCGTCGCGTCCTATGACGCCGCCGGCAGTCTGCGCCCAGACCATGCCGATGACCGGTTCCCCGGCGGGTACGGTGCCGAGTTCCTGCAGCACTTCGTGCAGGTCCGCTCCTTCGCCGGAACCGCCGCCCACCGGGTAGTAGCGGGTGCCGGGAGCGGACGTGTTGGGTACGGACTCAGTCATGGTGTCCTTTTCCGTTGGGGTCGGATCAAACGGCGATGGGAGCTTTGATGCCGGGATGGTGCTGGTAGTCCCGGACTTCGAAGTCCTCAAGCGTGTAGTCGAAAATGCTCTCCGGCGTACGGCGGATATGCAGTTTCGGGTAGGGGAAAGGCTCGCGGCCCAGCTGTTCGCGGACCTGCTCCACGTGGTTGTCGTAAATGTGCACGTCGCCGCCGCTCCACACGAATTCGCCCGGCTCCAGACCGGTCTGCTGGGCAACCATCATGGTGAGCAGGGCGTACGAGGCAATGTTGAAGGGGACGCCCAGGAAGGTGTCCGCGGAGCGCTGGTAAAGCTGGCAGGAAAGCTTCCCGTCGGCAACGTAGAACTGGAACAGGGCGTGGCACGGCGGCAGGGCCATATTTTCCACTTCGGCCGGGTTCCAGGCGGTGACGATGTGCCGGCGCGAGTCAGGGTTCTTCCGGATCCCTTCGACCAGTTTGGCGATCTGGTCGATGTGCCCGCCGTCCGGGGTGGGCCACGAGCGCCACTGGACGCCGTAGACCGGTCCCAGTTCGCCGTCGTCGTCAGCCCATTCGTCCCAGATGCTGACGCCGCGCTCCTGCAGCCAGCGCACATTCGAATCGCCGCGCAGGAACCACAGGAGTTCCAGGGCCACGGATTTGAAGTGCACCCGCTTGGTGGTGATCAGCGGAAAGGACTCGCTGAGGTCAAAGCGCATCTGGCGGCCGAACACGCTGCGCGTGCCGGTGCCGGTGCGGTCGGACTTCTGCGTGCCGTTGGCCATAACGTCTCGCAGCAGGTCTTCATACGGGGTTGGAATGCTCACCGGGCCAGTCTAGTTCAGGTCAGGGCGCCAGCAGGGGCAGTGCGATGCCCGCCACAAGGGCAGCCATGCTGACCAGTCCGATCAGCAGGTAAAAGGCCAGCCCGGCGGGACGGCCGGCGTTCAGCGTCCAGCCAACGCCCAGCCGTTTGGGGACCAGCAGGCGGGGATCGGCGCGGTTCACGTAGATGCCGGCACGGTAGTTGCTGCGCTGCGCCACCGGATCACCGGCGCCGGCTGCGGGGGCGTCCGGTTCATCTCCCGGGCCCTCTGCCCTCTCATCCTCTGCCGCCGCATCCGACGTCCCTGCAACTTCCCTGCGGTACCGGCGCAGGGCTGCCACCCCGAAGCCGGCCATGGCCAGGAACAGGGCCACCGTGGGCAGCACGAATTCCAGGGCGCTGCCGTCCGGGGGCAGGAGCCAGCCCCGCAGGGCAAGCCAGGCGAACAGCATGCTCAGTGCGAAGGCGGTGCCGCCGAGGAAGAACTGCGTGGCGCGGATGTTGGCAGTATGGGCCGCAGGGCCGCCGGCGTGCAGCTGGCCGGACAAGGCCGCCAGCCGCGGGATGACCGCCGCACTTCCCAGCAGGAAGAGCAGCATTCCAAGGGCTATCAGCGGCGCAGCAAAGACGGACCAGGTGCTCTTGGGCGCATAGCTGTCGGCTTGCCCCGCACCGTTCCAATGCACCGGCAGGGACTGCGGCAGGGCCGGGTAGAGAACTGCCCCGGCGCCTGCCGCAGCCAGGACGACGACGGCGGCGGCGACGTACCGGCCGTACGCCGGGCCCGGCACGGCGCTGGCCGATGCACCGCTGACTGTTACGCCGCCCGGTGAAGTATCGCGGTGGGTTTCGGTCATGGCGGGCGCCCCCTCGCGCCGGTGAAACGTCAGTCGTCGAACGCCCGGTACTTCTCCAGGGAAACAATACGGCCTTCATCGGCACTGCTGACCTGGCAGATCACGGACTCGCCGGGCGCCAGGTACGGGTCCTTGACGGGCAGTCCGGCAGCCATCTCCTCGGACATGTGCGCGGCCAGCACGTCAAAGACCAGCGGCAGTACCGGGCGGTGCGTGCACACGGCCGCGGACTTGGCCTTGTCGAACAGGCCTTCCACGGCGCCGCGGGCCTTGCCCGGTTTCCGCTTGGCGTTGTGCTCGGTGAGGGCGTCCACCGTCTTGAACTTGGCGCCTTCCGCCTTCACATACGGCTTGACGGTCTGCACGCAGCGGACCCAGGGGCTGGAGACCACCCGTTTGGGCCGCCAGGCCACCAGCAGCCGCGAGACGGCCATGGCCTGGCGCAGGCCGGTAGCAACCAGCGGACGGTCCCCTTCGGCCCTGGTCCAGGAGGAACGGGGCTTGGCTTTGGCATGGCGCACCACAATGAGCGGCCAGGTCAGCAGGCGCTGCTCGTCATAGGCCAGGACCAGTTCCTGCAGCGGAAGCTTGTCGGTGGGATTGGTCAGCGACTCGGCAGCTTCCTCCGGGCTGCACCAGCGGATCCCGTCCACCTCCTTGCCGTCGGGACGGGCCTTGCCTGAGTCCACGTGAGAGGCCCAGTAGTGGACAATCTTCATGCCGGAGGCCACCGGGTAGACGGTGGGCGGCAGCGGGATGCCCAAGCTGATCCGCAGGCCCACTTCCTCGCGGACCTCGCGCACGGCGCATTCGGGCGTGGTCTCGCCGTCGTCCAGCTTCCCCTTGGGCCAGGACCAGTCGTCATAGCGGGGACGGTGGATCATCAGGACCTGCAGCTTGCCTTCGCGCTCCCGCCAGCACAGGGCGCCGGCAGCAACCACCTTGACCGGCGCGTCCCCGGGGGCAGCGGCCGGCGTCGTCCGGGACTCCGTTGCTTCCATCAGCGGCGGGCCACCGAGCGCTGGCGCGAACGGGAGGCCAGCAGCCAGGACTGGACATCCTGCAGCGGGTTGCCCTCTGCATCCTTATGGTGGCGGTTCCAGATCCCTTCCGCATCCAGGTGCCAGCTGGCGGTGCCGGGGTCCATGTACCGGTCCATCAGCGCCACCAGTTCCGCAACGTCGTCCTTGGATGCCAGCTGGACCAGGGCCTCGACGCGGCGGTCCAGGTTGCGGTGCATCATGTCGGCTGAACCGATGAAGACCACCGGATCGCCTCCGTTGGCGAAGGCGAACACGCGGGAGTGCTCCAGGAAGCGGCCCAGCACGGAACGGACCGTAATGTTCTCGCTCAGCCCGGGCACGCCGGGGCGTACCGAGCAGATGCCGCGGACAATCACGTCCACCTGCACACCGGCTTGGGAAGCCCGGTAGAGGGAGTCGATGATTGCCTCGTCCACCATCGAGTTGACCTTGATGATGACACGGGCGCTGAGGCCGGCCTTCTTATTGGCGATCTCCCGTTCAATCCGGTCGATCAGTCCTGACCGGACGGAGCGCGGTGCCACCAGGAGGCGCTTGAACGTGGACTTGGGCGCGTAGCCGGACAGCTGGTTGAACAGCTTCGTAAGGTCTTCGCCCACCTGCTCATTGGCCGTCAGCAGGCCCAGGTCCTCGTAGTAGCGGGCGGTGCGCGGGTGGTAGTTGCCGGTGCCGATGTGGCAGTAGCGGCGCAGCCCGTCCACTTCCTGCCGGACCACCAGCGAAAGCTTGCAGTGGGTTTTCAACCCCACGATGCCGTACACGACGTGGACCCCGGCCTGCTCCAGCTTGCGGGCCCAGGAAATGTTGGCCTGCTCATCGAAACGTGCCTTGATTTCCACCAGCGCCAGGACCTGCTTGCCGGCCTCGGCGGCGTCGATCAGTGCGTCGACAATGGGGGAGTCCCCGGAGGTGCGGTACAGGGTCTGCTTGATGGCCTGGACGCGGGGATCCGCAGCAGCCTGCTCCAGGAAGGCCTGGGTGGAGGTGGAGAAGGAATCGTACGGGTGGTGCAGGAGGATGTCCCGGCGCCGCATGGCGGCAAAGACGTTGGCCGGCTTGGAGGTTTCGGACTCCTTCAGGTGCCGGTTGGTATGCGGTACCTGCTTCGGATAGTGCAGATCCGTCCGGTCGATGCGGCTGATCCCGGACAGCCCGCGCAGGTCCAGCGGGGCGGGCAGGACATAGACCTCGTCCGACTCCACGCCCAGCTCGCGTTCAAGCAGTTCGCGGATATTCGGGTTCATTTCCGGAGTTACTTCCAGGCGCACCGGCGGCCCGAAGCGGCGGCGGAGCAGCTCCTTTTCCAGGGCCTGCAGCAGGTTCTCGGCGTCGTCCTCTTCCACCTCGAGATCCTCGTTGCGGGTCACGCGGAAGGTATAGTGCTCAATGACGTCCATGCCCGGGAAGAGCTGGTCCAGGTGCTGGGCAATCACGTCTTCGAGCGTAATGAAACGGGCCATCCGCCCGGCCACGTTGCCGGCGCGGGGTCCGTCCACGGAGATCAGCCGCGGCAGCTGGTCCGGAACCTTGACGCGGGCAAAGAACTCCTTGCCGCTGACCGGGTTGCGGACCACCACGGCCAGGTTCAGGGACAGCCCGGAAATATAGGGGAACGGGTGGGCCGGATCAACGGCCAGCGGCGTCAGGATCGGGAAGACCTTGGACGCGAACTGTTTGTGCAGGTTCGCCTTGGCGGCGTCGTCGAGCTCGTCCCAGCTGACCAGGTAGATCTGTTCCTCGGCGAGGGCGGGGCGGATCTGCTGAGCGAATACGTTTGCGTGGCGCTGCTGCAGGCGGTAGCCGGCGGCCACGATCTCCTCCAGCTGTTCGATGGGGCTCATCCCCGCGGCGGACGGGACGGCCAGCCCGGTGGCAATCCGGCGCTTAAGCCCGGCCACCCGGACCATGAAGAACTCGTCCAGGTTGGAGGCGAAGATGGACAGGAAGTTCACCCGCTCCAGCAGGAACAGCTCCGGGTCCTCCGCCAGCTCCAGCACGCGGGCATTGAAGTGCAGCCAGCTGATTTCCCGGTCCAGGAAGCGCGCCGGCGAGATATCCCCGCTGGGCAGCAGGGCAGGGCCGAAGTCCGGGATGTCGATGCGGTCCTGGGTGGCCCGGGGCGCCGACATGGCCTCGGCCGACCCGAAGGTCGCGCGGGGCTCGGCGGCGGTATCGAAATCCATAGTGTCTCCCTGAAGTGCTGGCGGCGGGACAGGGCAGCCGCGCCGGTGGCCGGGCGGCCCTGTCCAAATAACATTACAAGCTGCGGAATCTATGCGGGGGCGTACATGACGTCCTGGTCCCAGCGGACAAAGCCCAGCCGTTGATACAGCGCGACGGCGGCGGTATTGTCCGCGTCCACGTACAGCATCACCGCGTCCAGTCCGGCGGCATGCAGGTGCCGGATCCCGGCAATCGTGAGGGCCTTGCCCAGCCCCTTGCCCTGCGCGTCGGGGCTGACGCCCACCACGTACACCTCGCCGATGGGCGGATGGCCGCCGGCACCCGGATGCACCTTGGTCCAGTGGAAGCCCAGGATTTTTCCGTCCTGGTCCACGGCCAGGAGGAACCCGGACGGGTCGAACCAGTCCTCGGCCATCCGGGCCTGCAGATCGGCCAGGCTCATCGAACCCTGTTCAGGGTGGTGCGAGAACGCTGCGGCGTTGGCTTCAAGCCAGGGAAGTTCATCGCGGCCGGGTTCGAAGGAACGCAGTGTCACGCCCTCCGGGAACGGTGCCTCCGGCAGTGCGTCGGCCAGGGCGGAACGGCTCAGCCGCATCTTCCACAGGTCGCGGACCGGCCGGTAGCCAAACCGTGAAGCAAGCTCAACGGCGGCTTCATGGTTTCCGTGCGACCAGGCAGCGGGCCGGTTCGTGCCGGTCCGCTCGGCAACCGCCCGGGCCAGCGCAGTGCCCACACCCTGGTTGCGGTAGTTCGGGTGCACCACCAGTTCCAGGACCCCGGGGGCGCCGGGGGCTTCGGCCACCAGCACGGCAACGCCGGCCAGCCAGCGGCCGCCGCCGGTAGCTGCACCCGCGTCGTCGGCGTAGGTCGTAAAGACGGCCAGCGTGTCCGGGTCCGCGTCCGCCGAGCGCAGGTCAACGAGCGTCTGCTCGGACAGGGGAGGGTTGCCGTCGGAATCCCGGGCGGCCGCTGCCAGTTCCAGGATGTCTGCCAAGGCAGCGGGTTCCGGGGTTCCGCGTGTCTCGACGACGGGCCATGCTGTCTGCGGTTCTTCACTCATGCCGAAAGCCTAGCGCGGCCGGGGCTGTGAGCGGGCCGCGCGGCGCGGGTTCGGGTGCTCAGGCATCCTGGCTGGCGGGTGCGGCGGTTTCCGTACGGGAGCGGGTGAACCGGTAGCCGACGTTGCGGACCGTGCCGATCAGCGTTTCGTGGTCCGGCCCGAGCTTGGCGCGCAGCCGGCGTACATGCACGTCCACGGTGCGGGTGCCGCCGTAGTAGTCGTAGCCCCACACCTCGTGCAGCAGCTGGTCGCGGGTGAAAACCCGCCCGGGGTGCTGTGCCAGGTACTTAAGCAGCTCGAATTCCTTGTAGGTCAGGTTCAGTGCCGTGCCGTTGACACGTGCGGTGTAGCTTGCCTCGTCAATCACGACGCCGGAGGCGGAGATCTCCGTGACGGTTTCCTCCGCGCCGCTGCCGCCCCGGGCCGACGCCAGCCGCAGCCGGGCTTCCAGCTCGGCAGGTCCTGCGGTATCCAGGATGACGTCGTCGGACAGCCAGTTGGGGGCGACGGCGGCCATGCCGCCCTCGGTCAGGATCAGGATCAGCGGGGTGCCAAGCCCCGTGGCCTTGAGCAGCTGGGTCAGGGAACGGGCTCCCACCAGGTCCTTGCGGGCATCAATGAGGATGACGTCGCTGGGCTCGGTGTCCAGGAGGGCAGTGGGCTCCGCCGGAACAACATGGACCTTGTGGTTGAGCAGCTCCAGGGCAGGCAGGACATTCACCGAGGCACCTGAACTGTTGGTCAGGAGCAGAATGTGCGACATAGGTCCTCCGAATGTTGGGCGCACACCGTTGGGCACAGATTCTTCGCCGATCCGCTTGGCTGGAAGTGATCGAAAGTATACCCATCGGCCTTTGCGGGCCTGTCGCTTTTCATCTGGACGCCGTAATAAGGCAGGATAACTAGGGTGAAACTATGGAGCTTAGCGGTGCCGGCGGCGCTTGCCATTATCGGTATCGTAAGTGCCTCCTACCTCTCGGTGCCCGCCGTGGCGCTGGTGTCCGGTGCAGCCGCCGTGCTGACCGGCCTGTGCTGGCCGCACCTGATCGGGGTGCCGGCGCGTAAGACGCAGGGCGCCGTGCTGGCCCTGGTTGGAGCCGGCGCAACCGCTGCGGCCTGCTACGCGCCCCCCGCGGCCATGCTGACCTGGCTGCCCGCCGCCGTCGCCGTCGGAGTGGGGGCAGTGTTCCTGATCCAGCTGCTGCGCGGCACCGGCCAGGCCCACCGCCTGGAATCCATTGTCGGCATTATCTCCGGTGTCCTGGTAACGGCCATGGCTTCAGGCTGGGTGGCGGCCGACAGGCTCGCCGACGCCGGCGAGGACCCGGCCCTGCTGGCCGTGGCCGGCGCCGCGGCCCTGGCCGCCGTAGCGGTGTCCCTGATCCCGCTGCCGGACCGGATGGCGGCACCCCTTGGACTGGTTGCCGGCGGGCTGTGCGGCGCACTTGCCGTCCTGCTGGCATCGGGAGTGTCCTGGCAGTGGGCTGCGTTCTCCGGCGTGGTGGTTGCCGCCGTCGTGATGGCCTTCCGCCGCCTGGTGTTATCCCGTGCGGACAAATCCAACACCGCCGGACAGCTGGCACTCGCACTGGCGCCGGTCCTGGTGCTGGGACCGGTGGTCTATTTCCTCGGACGCCTCATCGGCCTATGACCCGCAGGCCGGTGTGCACTCCCCGGGCGCAGTGCGGTTTTGTCCGGGCTGTCCCGCATGATCGAATGGCTGTACCGTCACTTCCCCGCGTTAGGATGTACCCATGACTGCACTCGAAATCTTCTTCATCGCTCTGCTGGGTCTCACCGGCCTGGGTATGGCCGGATTCGCCGGCCTGGTGGTTTCCCGCCTGTACAAGGGCCAGAAGTAGCACCGAACCGGTAATCCCGGGCCTGTAACTCCGGACCCGTCGCCTGCCGGCGTTTGCGCCGGCCCGTTAGATATCGAAGGACAGGTTCCACCATGCCAATGGAGATCCCCACCGACCTGACGCCGGAACTGGTTCCCCTCTCCTGGCTGATCGGCACCTGGGAAGGGTCCGGGAGGCTTGGCGAAGGCGAAGCCGATTCGGAGCACTTCGCCCAAAAGGTAACGTTCACCCAGAACGGCCTGCCCTACCTGCAGTACATGGCGGAAAGCTGGCTCACCGACGAGCAGGGCACCCGGCTGCGTCCGCTGGCGGTGGAGACCGGCTTCTGGTCCCTTGACCGTCCGCTGAACGACGCCGACGGCGGCCCCGGGCTGGTGCCCGCAGACATTGTTCCGGCCCTGCGCAGCGCCGACGAGGTCGAAGAGCTGCGCAACGAAAACGGCGGCTTCGACATCACCGCCACCATTGTGCATCCCGGCGGCATTGCCGAGCTGTACTACGGGCAGATCAAGGGACCGCAGATCCAGCTGGCCACCGACCTGGTCATGCGTGGCGTGAATTCCAAGGAATACACGGCCGCCACCCGCATCTTCGGCCTGGTCAATGGAGACCTGTACTGGCGCTGGGATGTCGCCTCGGAGGGTGAAAACCTCAAAGCCCATGCCTCCGCCATCCTCAACAAGAGCTCCTGAGCCGGGGAATAGCCCCGCAAGGCAAGGACGTTGCACTTCCCATGACGTATTCCAGCCCCCTGCTTTCCCGCCACGGTGCCGTGGCGGCCGGCGGCCTCGATGCCGGCACCGCCTCCCACTACGGTGATCCGCTGCGCGAACAGCGCGCCCTGGCACGCGGCACCGCCGTCGTCGACCTCTCCTACCGCGGCGTGGTCACCGTCAGCGGGCCGGACCGGCTGAGCTGGCTGAACACCCTGTCCTCCCAGCAGGTGGGCACCCTGCAGCCCGGCGTGAGCTCGGAACTGCTGCTGCTCAGCGTCCAGGGCCGGATCGACTACGACGCCCGGATCATCGACGACGGTGAAACCGCGTGGCTGCTCGTGGAAGCAGCCGAAGCGGCCGGGCTGACCGAATGGCTGGAGCGGATGAAGTTCATGCTCCGGGTAGAGGTCACCAACGCCACGGACCAGTGGGCGGTTGCCGGCACCACGGCCGAGGTTCCGGAATGGGAGCAGTACCTGCGCTGGAGCGATCCGTGGCCGCACATCGGCAGCGGCGGCTTCGCGTACACCGCCGTCCCGGAGGATGCCCACCCGGGGCTGGAACGGCCCTGGCATGAGTACCTGATTCCGAGGGACTCCTTCGCGGAGGCCATTGACGCCTCGGGCCGCACCCTGGCCGGTTCCATGGCGTCCGAAGCCCTGCGCATTGCCGCCTGGCGTCCCCGTTTGGGCGCAGAAACCGACGATAAAACCCTCCCGCACGAGCTGGACCTGATCCGCACTGCCGTGCACCTGGCCAAGGGCTGTTACAAGGGCCAGGAAACCGTCGCCCGGGTGCACAACCTGGGCCACCCGCCGCGGCGCCTGGTGTTCCTGCAGCTGGACGGCTCGCAGCACACCATCCCGGCAGCCGGCAGTCCGGTGATGCTCGGCGAGCGGAAAGTCGGAACACTGACCTCCGTGGGCGCCCACTATGAAATGGGCCCCGTCGCCCTGGCAGTGGTGAAGCGGTCGGTCGATCCCGCCGCCCAGCTGGTGGTGGACGACGGCGGCGAACTTTACGCCGCCGCCCAGGAACCCATCGTGGCCCCCGACGCCGGAGCGGTTGTCGGACGCGCCACGGGCTTCCTGAAAGCACCGCGGGTCTAGCCCGGCGCGAGCCGGCGGACAACCAAACCATCACAAGAGGAGATCCATGACCACCCCGGAACCCCGCCCGGAAATTGACGACGACATCATTGAGCTGGCCGGTATGGTCTTTGATGCTGCCCGGGCCGGTGACGCCGAAGGGATCCGCCGTTACCTCGATGCCGGGGTGCCGGTGAACCTCACGAACAGTGCCGGTGACAACCTGGTCATGCTGGCCTCCTACCACGGCCACGCTGCAGTGACAGCGCTGCTGGTGGAACGCGGAGCAGACGTAAACGCCCGCAATGACCGGGGCCAGACCCCGCTCGCCGGGGCCGCGTTCAAGGGCTACGCAGAGGTATTCCGCCTCCTGCTGGACGCCGGAGCAGATCCCGACGGCGGTTCACCCACCGCCCGTGACACGGCGGCGTTCTTTAAGCGCCAGGAGATGCTGGAACTGCTGGGCTGAGCGTCGGGACCGGTGCGGCCGCAGCCTAGGCCGAGAGGGCTACGGATGTCTTGACGCCGGCCGGGATAAAGCCGGAGCCCACCGCTGTCCGCGCGGCACCCACGTTGTCCAGCGGTGCCCGCCACTGCGGGATCAGGCCGCCGGCCATGGCATCCTCCAGGGCAACCGAGCTGATGTAGCTGCCCAGCCCCTGCAGCCGGTACGGCGGCGCCGTCAGGACACTCATGTCCGCCAGGATTCCATCGGTAATGCTGTACCCGGCGCCGGCCACCGGGCGCGGTTCGTCAAGGGAGTCGTCCACGAGGATAAAGAGGTCCTCTTTGCCCGCCAATCCTGCTTCGGCGACGTCGTCCGGCGGGCACAGGCGTTCCAGTGCCAGCGCGAGGTCGGGGTCATTGGCAACGGCCAGTTCCTCCAGCGGAGCCACGGTGGGGAAGGAATCGGCAAAAAAGAGCTGTTCGGCGCCCAGGGTCCGCCCGCCGTGCTCCATGGACATCTGCACCAGGCCCGAATTGCGGGTGAGTTCAAGGGCGCTCTTGCTGCGCGCACGATCAGCGGCCCACTCCGGTCCGCTGAAGACTTCGGTGCCGAACAGACGAAGGAAACACAGGGTTTGGGCGCGTTCGCTGACGCTGTAGATGCGTTCACCGCTGTCCGTCTCAGCCAGCGCGTTGTCCTCCAGCCCCAGGTGGCGGGACCAGGCAAGCTGGATAATCGCTATGGTTCCTGAATCCAGGTTCATGGGTTTCAACCTACACCGCTGCCCGGGCACCCCGGCCGGCGCCTTGCCGACCCACAGCAAATCCTCATGGAATACACAGGAACAGCTGCGGGCCGTCGAGGGTGGCGGTGCCGGTGTTTCCTAGCCGAAAAGGATGGCCGCTTCGTCGTAACGGTGCTCCGGAACGGTCTTGAGGTTCCCGAGGGCCTTCTCGAAACCGACGTGGACAATGTCCGTGCCGTGCAGCGACACCATGGTGCCCCACAGGCCCTGCACCACCGAGTCCACTGCAGCCATGCCCAGACGCGTGGCGAGGACCCTGTCGTACGCCGTCGGCACGCCGCCGCGCTGGATGTGGCCCAGCACCGTGGCCCGGGTTTCGATCCCGGTCCGTGCCTCGATCTCCGGGGCGAGCAGTTCACCGATGCCGCCCAGCCGCGGCCGGCCAAAGCTGTCCAGCCCGCGTTCGGAGTGCGGGGACTCCATGTCCGTGGTGACGAAGCCTTCGGCAACTACCACCAGCGGGGCCCGGCCGCGCTCGTGGGCCTCGTTGACCCACTGGGAGATCTGGTCCAGGCTCACCGGGTGCTCGGGGATCAGGATGGCGTGGGCACCGGCGGCCATGCCGGAGTGCAGCGCAATCCAGCCGACGTGCCGGCCCATTACCTCGGCCACCATGCAGCGGTGGTGGGACTCGCCGGTGGTGCGCAGCCGGTCGCAGGCTTCCGTGGCGATCTGGACCGCGGTGTCGAAACCGAACGTGTAATCCGTGGCGTCGAGGTCGTTGTCCACGGTCTTCGGCACGCCCACAATCTGCAGCCCGGCGTCGGTCAGGCGCTGCGCGGCGGCGAGGGTTCCCTCGCCGCCGATCGCGATGATGGCGTCAATCCCCAGCCGGTCCATCGTGGCCTTGATCTTCACCGGGCCGCCGTTGGGTCCTTCGAAGGGGTTGGTGCGGGAAGTGCCGAGGATGGTTCCGCCCTGCTTGGAAATGCCGCGGACGCTGGCGCGGGGCAGATCCATGATGTCGCCGTCCACCACGCCGCGCCAGCCGTCACGGAATCCGACAAATTCGATGCCATCGTATTCCTTGATGCCCTTCAGCACGGCGCCGCGGATCACCGCGTTCAGCCCGGGGCAGTCGCCGCCGCTGGTGAGAATACCGATCTTCATGTTTTTTACCCCTGGTCTGATGGCGCCGGTGTGATGCTGCTCTAGATTCTAGCCAGCCTTCCGGCAGCATCTAAGCCTAGGCGCTCACCATGCGCTGCAGGAGGATGGTTCCGTCAGCCTTCGGCAGCAGCAGCCAGGCCACCAGATATGTGCCCAGGCCGATGAACGGGAGCAGGAAACTGAGGAGCACGCCGATCCGGACCAGGGATACATCCCAGCCGAAGGTTGCGGCGATTCCGGCGCAGACGCCGCCGGCCCAGCCCTTGCGGCGTTTGATGGGGGAGGAGCGGAGGAGCTGAAAGAACTTATCCATGGATCAAGCCTGTCTGACGATGGGGAAAATGGGAAACTTTGGTGCTGGTGATGCAGACGGTGTTGCCTGTGCGGCTAGCGGGAACGGCTGCGCTGGAAGGCCGCCAGGAAGCCGCCTGCCAGCAGGGCCAGCCCCGCTCCGAGGGTAAGGCACAGCAGGAGCAGTACCGGGTCCACCCTGAGGTTCACGGTGTCCACCAGCAGCAGGAGCACAGCCAGGACGGTGAGGACCAGGCCCCACACCACCGTGCCCACCCGCATTCCCCGGCCCGGTGCCAAGCCGGATGCGGTGTCCGTTCCGCTGCCGTCGCCGTCGTTCTCCGCGTCCGTGGGGGCCGGGCCTGCGGGGGACGGTGAGCCGGGAAGCGCGCCCCCGGATTCAGGCATCAGCGGGGTCGGCCCGTACTGTCCGGGAGGCTCCGTTTCGTAGCTGCCGGCGGTGTAGGGCCGGCCGAGGTAGTCCCGCTCGTTATCCTGCTCCATGGCTAAAGATCGCTTTCTTCAGTTGTCACAAGTACATTGCCTGCCAGGCCCCGGACATCAATGGTGATGGGGTCCCCGCCGGCGTCTTGGTTGAACGTGCGCTCGGTGGTGGACTGCCACAAGCCGCTGTATTCGTGGTGGTCACCGCCGTCATTGACTTCGATGTTGCCCGCCGCCATGCCGAACCGCACGGTCACCGGCGAATCAATGGGAACCAGGAAGTTCAGGTTTCCGGCAGCCACGCTGACCGGAATATCGGTGTCCCCGGAAAGGTCGGTACCGCGCAGGTCCACAGTCCCGTTGGCGGCGACGGAGGTGTAGCCACCGCCGGCCTGGGCCGAGTCCTGCGGTGTCCAGTCGGCATTGCTGGCGACGACGAGGTTGGCGTTGGCCAGGTTTCCCTGGGCCAGCAGGGCCGCCGCAAGGGCCACCACCGCCGCCGTGCCGGCGCCGCCGGACTGCCGGCCCAACAATCCCAGCAGGACCACACCGAGTCCAAAAACCCCCGCCGCCGCAGCCAGGGCCACGGAAACCGGGGAGCCAAGGGGAAGGATGCCGGCATAGTCCAAGCCGAGGATTGCGCCGCCGGCAAGCAGCGCTGCCCCGAAGAGGGCCGCCAGGAAGGGTCCGCCGGCGCCGGGAACCTTGGCGGCCTTGGCGGTGCAGCCGGCAGGAGCGCCGTGGCTGTCTCCGAAGCCCGCCGTGCCTGCGGGGGCCGTGACTGCGGGGGCCGGGGTTTCGGGGCTGCCGGTTTTGGCCAGCGACACCGGGGCGGTACCGGAAGTGCCGGCGGCGGTAGTGCCGGCATCCGCCGCTTCCGGGCCGCCGGCAGGGGCGGATGTGCCGTGCGGCATATGGCCCTGGAAATATGCGCGGCCCTTGGGCCCGGAGAACCAGTAGATTGCTGCAATGCCGGAGCCGATCCAGAACAGCGTCCACACAACGGCACCGAACCACGAGTCGCCGCCGAGGACCGAAGCACCGGGGCCGCCCATCCCCACGATGGTAAACACGAGCGCGCCGGTCATTCCGGAGGTCCAGCTGCCGCGGAGGGCTTCTTCCACGTGGATCCTGCCGTCCGGTTCCGGAAGCAGCGCCCAGGCCAGGCCATAGGCCAGGAACCCGATCCCGAAAACCCCCAGGACCACAAACAGTCCGCGTATCAGCACCGGATCCAGTCCGGTCTTCGCCGCGAGGCCGGAAGCTACGCCGCCGAACCAGCGGTCCGGACCGCGCTGCACGCCAAGGGACCGGAGCCACTGAAAGAAGCCGCTGTGTATGCCGTCCGGCCGGTGGCCTGCGGCGGAGGTTCCAGCGGAGGCGGAACCGGCCCCGGAGGGCTGCTGTTCCGAAGCGGAGGCCGGCTCATCGGCGGCAGAGGATGGGAAAGGGTTCATGACCCCAGTCTTCCCGCCGGGGGCGGCGGGAAGCATCAGGGACTACCCTGAGCGGCCCCTGAACCTCCCCTGAAGAACTTCGGAACTTGGCTCCGGGCACGGTTCCCGGGGTCCGCGCCGTGCTTTGATAGGGCCATGAGAGAACCTCTGGTGCGACCCCGCGACCGGATGATTGCCGGCGTCTGCGCCGGACTGGCGGCACACCTGGGCTGGCCGGTGAAGCTGACCCGTGCCCTCATGGCGGTGTTCTGCCTGGCCGGCGGCGGCTTCCTCTTGTACGGCTGGCTGTGGATCATGGTTCCCACCCGGGAAGAACTGGACAAGAAGGAACAGGTCCAGGCCAACCCGCGCAGTATTGCGGACAACTATGCCCGGCTCCTGCGCGACGGCGGCGGCTGGGCGGGGCCGACTGGAACCCTGGGCAAAGCCGGGCAGCGCGAAGTTGCTGCCGGGCTTGCCCTGCTGCTCGTCGCCGCTGCCTTCATCGCCCAGCGGCTGGGCGCCGACCTCAACTGGGGACTGTTCGTGCCGCTCGGTGCCATTGCAGGCGGTGCGGTGCTGGCCTGGAGCCAGCTGGATGAAAGGCGCCGCGCCGGGCTCGTGAACAGTGCCGGCGCAGACCGGACGTCCGGGCTGATCCGGTTGGCCGCAGGGCTGCTGCTGGTGGTGGCGGGCGTGCTGGTGATGGTTTCCGGAGCGGTGAGCTGGGACGTGCTGGTTGCCGGACTGCTCGCTTCCGCAGCGGTCCTGGCAGGTGTGGCACTGGTATTCACCCCGTGGGCCGTCAAGCACTGGCGGGACCTGGAAGCCGAACGTGCGGGCCGGATCCGGCAGACGGAACGCGCCGAAATTGCCGCCCATCTGCATGACTCGGTCCTGCAGACCCTGGCCCTGATCCAGAAGCGTGCCGGCTCCGAGCAGGACGTGGTCCGGCTTGCCCGCGCCCAGGAGCGGGAACTGCGGCAGTGGCTCTACACCGACCGGGCCCGTGCCGAGGACCATCTGGTCCAGAGCCTGCGCCGCATTGCCGCTGAAATCGAGGATGCCTACGGCCACCCCATAGAGTTGGTGGCCGTCTCCGATGCCCGGTTGGACGAGCGCACCGAAGCGCTGGCGCAGGCCGCCCGCGCGGCGCTGCTTAACGCGGCGCAACATGCAGGCGGCACCGTTTCCGTCTACGTCGAATGCCGGCCGGAGCAGCTTGAAGTCTTTGTCCGGGACCGCGGTCCCGGGTTTGATCCGGCAGCGGTTCCACCGGACCGGATTGGCGTGCGCGGTTCCATCATCGGCAGGATGGAGCGGGCCGGCGGCAGCGCGGGGATCCGCAGCAGCGCCGGCGGGACCGAAGTCCGGCTGGTACTTCCGCTGGACGGGAACCCGGAGCACGGTTCGGCTCCTGCCGGCAGCACTCCGGCAGGTTCAGCTCCTGCCGGCAGTCCTCTTGACGACACCGTTCCTGCCGACAGTCCTCCGGTCGACGGGGTCGCGGCGGCGGCCGCCACGAACGCTCCCGCTGCCGGGCACAAACCCGCTCCCGCTGCCCACGGTGCCTCGGCCGCACCCGCTCGGCCGGTGAGCCGGTTCAGCCCGGCCAGCCCGCTCGATTCCTTCCCCAACCAACCGTCCCGCCAGGAAGCACAACGTAAATGACGCTCCAGCCGCACCTGCCGATCGACGTCGTCGTTGTTGACGACCACGCCATTTTCCGTTCCGGCCTCCGGGCCGACCTCGATGCACGGATCAACGTGGTGGCCGAAGCCGACAGCGTGGAATCGGCCATCGAGGTGATCACTGCACGGCGGCCGGCGGTTGTCCTGCTGGATGTCCACCTGCCCGGCGGCAGCGGGGGAGGCGGAGCCGAGGTCCTGGCCGGTTGTGCCGGGCTGCTGGGGGCCACCCGGTTCCTGGCGCTGAGCGTGTCCGACGCCGCGGAAGACGTGGTCACGGTGATCAGGGCCGGTGCACGCGGATACGTCACCAAGACCATTTCCGGTCCGGAGATTTCCGACGCCGTCCTGCGGGTTGCCGGCGGCGACGCCGTGTTCTCGCCCCGCCTGGCCGGGTTTGTACTGGATGCCTTCGGCACCGCGAGCGTGGCCTCGGTGGACGACGAACTGGACCGCCTCTCGGCGCGGGAGCTGGAAGTCATGCGCCTGATCGCCCGCGGCTACAGCTACAAGGAGGTAGCCCGCGAACTGTTCATTTCCGTGAAGACCGTGGAAACCCATGTCTCCTCCGTGCTGCGCAAGCTCCAGCTGTCCTCCCGGCATGAACTCACCCGCTGGGCGGCGGACCGCCGGCTGCTCTAGCTCCCGCGCTAGCCGGCTGCCCGGCCCAGGAACTCCTGCAGCCGTGCCATGCCGGTGGCCAGGTCCTCGTCGCCCAGGGCGTAGGAAAGCCGCAGGTAGCCGGAAGGGCCAAAGGCCTCGCCGGGAACTACGGCCACCTCCACGGTGTCCAGGATGAGGGCGGCCAGCTCGGCCGAGGTCTGGGGGCGCACGGCGCCGTCCTTGCCCGGGAATTCACGGCCCAGCAGTCCGCGGACGTCCGCGTAGGCGTAGAAGGCGCCTTCCGGCATGGGGCATTCCACCCCGTCAATCGAGTTCAGCGCGGAAACCATGGCGCGGCGGCGCCGGTCGAAGGCCTGCTTCATCTCATCCACCGCAGCCAGCGGGCCGGAAACGGCGGCCAGGGCGGCCATCTGCGACACGTTGGAGACGTTGGAGGACAGGTGGGACTGCAGGTTGGTCGCAGCCTTGATGACGTCCGGCGCGGCGATCATCCAGCCCACGCGCCAGCCGGTCATGGCGTAGGTCTTGGCCACGCCGTTGAGCACAACCACCTTGTCGCCCAGTTCCGGGGCGGCAGTGGCGATGGAGGTGAAGGGAACGCCGTCGTACGTCAGGTGTTCGTAGATTTCATCCGTGATGACCCACAGGCCGTTCGCAGCAGCCCAGCGGCCAATGGCGGCAACCTGCTCCGGCGGGTAGACCGCGCCGGTGGGGTTGGACGGGGAAACGAACAGCAGCACCTTCGTGGCGTCGGTGCGGGCTGCTTCGAGCTGGTCGACGGTGACCAGGTAGCCCTGCTCCGGACCTGCGAAAACCTCTACCGGGATGCCGCCGGCCAGCCGGATGGCTTCGGGATAGGTGGTCCAGTAGGGCGTGGGCACCAGCACTTCGTCACCGGGGTTCAGCAGCGTGGCGAAGGACTCGTAAACGGCCTGCTTGCCGCCGTTGGTCACCAGGACCTGGGCCGGATCCACGGCATAGCCGGAGTCACGCAGGGTTTTCTCGGCAATGGCCTTCTTCAGCTCGGGGAGGCCGCCGGCGGGGGAGTAGCGGTGGAACCGGGGCTGGCGGGCTGCTTCCACGGCGGCGTCGACAATGTAGTCCGGGGTGGGGAAGTCCGGTTCGCCGGCACCGAAACCGATAACCGGGCGGCCGGCGGCCGCCAGTGCCTTGGCCTTGGCGTCCACTGCGAGTGTTGCGGACTCGGCAATGGAGGCGATGCGCTCTGAAATACGGCCGGTGGAAGACATGGGATTCCCGTCTGATGTGTGGCGGCAGCTTACGTTCGCGCCGTGTCCGGTGGTCCCGGGCGACGGCGGCGTTCCCCAGTTTATGCGGTCCGCCCGCCCGCTGCGGTGTGTGTCGCCGGCCTCCGGCGGGCGCCGGTTCGACGTGGGCGCAAACTTTGCGTAGACTGGTTCCTCGGTGGTTCTCCTCACCACGCTGTTTCGTGCCCAACGATCGGGATGCCGGTCGGGATTCCGATCAGGGATTATCCTGGAATAATCCGGTCGCCGGGTGCGGCTACAATAGTGGCGGTGGGGATATTTCCTCCATAGGGTAGTGGCGCAATTGGTAGCGCAGCGGTCTCCAAAACCGCAGGTTGCAGGTTCGAGTCCTGTCTGCCCTGCGCAGAACTGTCATCCGGCAGCTCAGCAGTCCTTCATGGAAGCGCACAGTCCAGGTTTGTGCGCCAGCCGTGTACCTACACAGATGAGTGAGGCGAAGGTGACCGAGACAGCTGCCAGCAGCTCCAAGGGACACCCCTCCAGCGGGCCCAAGAAGCGCGGCTTCTTCGCGGCGATCGCGCTCTTCCTGCGTCAGGTCATTGCGGAGCTGAAGAAGGTGGTCACCCCCACCCGCAAGGAACTGCTGAGGTACACCCTCGTGGTCCTGGCCTTCGTGGTCGTGATGATGGTTATTGTGACGGTTCTCGACTTTGTCTTTGGTGCCGGCGCACTGTGGATCTTCGGTGAGGGCGGCGGCGAAAGCTAGTCCCAGACCCTGCGTTCCACCTGCGGGATACGGAACCGGAGACCATGAGCTAGTGCCAAAACCGATAATGCTCTGAAGAAAGCAGGAATCCACGTGTCCGAGCAAGAACTCGAATCACAGGTCAATGACAATGCCGCTGATCTGGATACCGAGGATGAAATGACCGCAGCCGACGTCGACGAGGCGCCTGCTGCTGTTGATGCATCGGCAGACGAAGCAGACGTTACCGAAGAGGCAGCCGACGCTGAGGTTTCCGCCCCCGAGGCCGAAGAAGAGCCCGAGGAAGATCCGGTCGACGCCTTCAAGGCCAAGCTGCGCCGCCAGGAGGGTGACTGGTACGTCATCCACTCCTACGCCGGCTACGAAAACCGCGTGAAGTCCAACCTCGAGACCCGCATCCAGACCTTGGACATGGAAGAGGATATCTTCGAAATCCAGGTCCCGATGGAAGAAGTCGTCGAGATCAAGAACACCACCCGGAAGATCGTGAACCGGGTCCGCATTCCCGGCTACGTCCTGGTCCGGATGAACCTGACCGACGAATCGTGGGGCGTTGTACGCCACACCCCCGGCGTCACCGGCTTCGTGGGCAACGCCCACAACCCGACGCCGCTGAGCCTGAACGAAGTGTTCTCGATGCTCGAGCACACCGTGGTTTCGCCCAAGACCGAAGCCGGCAAGCCCGCTGCCCAGCAGTCGGCTAACATTGCCGTGGACTTCGAGGTCGGCGAGCCGGTCACGGTCAACGAGGGCCCGTTCGAAACCCTCCAGGCCACGATCTCCGAGATCAAGCCCGAGTCCCAGCAGCTGGTGGTCCTCGTGACCATCTTCGAGCGCGAGACTCCTGTGACCCTTGGCTTCGGCCAGGTCACCAAGCTCCAGTAGCTTTCAGACTTCGCTGCCAGCAGGTCCGCTTTAACCTGCAGGCAGCGTCCGGCCACCAAGCCATGGCGGCCACCAACCCGGATGGACGCTCCTGTCCTTCGGGAACATAATTTAGAGAAGGACCCTTTCATGGCCCCCAAGAAAAAGGTCACCGGCCTCATCAAGCTGCAGATCAACGCAGGTGCCGCCAACCCGGCTCCTCCGATCGGTCCGGCACTTGGCCAGCACGGTGTCAACATCATGGAATTCTGCAAGGCGTACAACGCTGCAACGGAATCCCAGCGCGGCAACGTTATCCCGGTTGAAATCACCGTTTACGAAGACCGTTCCTTCACCTTCATCACGAAGACTCCTCCGGCTGCACAGCTGATCAAGAAGGCCGCCGGTGTGGCCAAGGGTTCCGCAACCCCGCACACCGCCAAGGTTGCCAACCTGACCCAGGCCCAGGTCGAAGAGATCGCCACCATGAAGATGGAAGACCTCAACGCCAACGATGTCCAGGCAGCAGCCAAGATCATCGCCGGCACCGCCCGCTCGATGGGCATCACCGTAGAGGGCTAAAGCCCCCTGCGTTTCAATTTCACATAAATGCCGGTGCCCCCAACGGGACCGGCGCGTGGCAGGGCCGGGCGCGGTCCGACAGACCACAACTGCACAAGGAGAAAAAGCAGATGGCAAAGCGCAGCAAAGCATATGAAGCAGCTGCAGCCAAGATCGATGCGGACAAGCTGTACGCACCGGTCGAGGCTGTAGAGCTGGCCAAGGACACCAACCCGTCCAAGTTCGACGCAACCGTTGAGGTGGCTTTCCGCCTGGGCGTTGACCCCCGCAAGGCTGACCAGATGGTCCGCGGCACGGTCAACCTGCCCAACGGCACCGGCAAGACGGCCCGCGTCCTCGTTTTCGCAACCGGCGAGAAGGCTGAAGCGGCAATCGCTGCCGGCGCCGACTTCGTTGGTTCCGACGACATGATCGAAAAGGTCGCCGCAGGCTGGACCGACTTCGACGCAGCAGTGGCTACCCCGGACATGATGGGCAAGGTCGGCCGCCTGGGCCGCGTGCTCGGCCCGCGTAACCTCATGCCGAACCCGAAGACCGGTACGGTAACCCCGAACGTCGCCAAGGCCGTTTCGGACATCAAGGGTGGCAAGATCGACTTCCGCGTCGACAAGCACTCCAACCTGCACTTCATCATCGGCAAGGTGTCCTTCGATTCCCAGAAGCTGGCTGAGAACTACGCAGCCGCCCTGGAAGAAGTCCTGCGCCTGAAGCCGTCGGCTGCCAAGGGCCGCTACATCCAGAAGGCCACCGTGTCCACCACGTTCGGCCCTAGCATTGCCGTTGACCCCAACGTCACCAAGGTTCTCGCAGACGCATAGTCTTCGAGCATCTTCGGAAGGGTTTCCTTCTGCTTGAGGCGGCCGCAGCTTTTCGCTGCGGCCGCCTTTTTGCTGTCCGGCAGGGGCCGCGTTTTTGGCACCGGCGCCGTTCTCCGGCAGGATGTGGGCCATGACACAGATTTCCATCGAGCATGTTGCGGTCCCGGCAAGCCTGGACGGGCCGGGCGGCGCGGACTTCCTGGCCATCGCAGACCTGATGAATACCCAGCAGCGCGAGATCTGGGGCAATGATGATTTCTACGGAACGCCGCAGTCCCAGCTGGCAGGCCGGAGCAGCACTCCTACCCGGCGGCGCTTGATCCTGGCCGCACGGGCCGTGGAATCGCGAGAAATTCTGGGTGTGGTCCAGCTGAACCTTCCGCTCACCGACAACCTGCACACCGGAAACGTCAATGTTGTGGTCGCCCCGGATGCCCGGCGGCAGGGGGTGGGCACGCAGCTGTATTTCGCCGCCGAGCAGCTGGCCGCCGCCAACGGCCGCCGCATGCTGATGACGGAGACCGAGCACCTCGCGGGGGTCGGCAAAGCCGATGTCGACCCGGACCGTGAAGACCTGGCGGGCACCGATACGGCACGGTTCATTCCGAACGACGCCGCGGCCTCCTTCGCCGCCAAGCTCGGCTTCCGGCTGGAACTGGTGGACCGTGTCAGCCGCCTGGACCTCTCGGATTACGACGGCGGAAACGCGTTGCAGGAGCAGGCCGCCGCGGCAGCGCGCGCCGGCTATGAACTGGTGTTCTGGCGCGGCGCCTGCCCGCAGGACCTCGTCGGGGCGTATGCGCAGCTGCGGCAGAAGATGAGCACAGATGCACCCCAGGGCGGCCTGGATCTGGCCGAAGAGGCCTGGGACGAGGCGCGGGTGCGGGAGGCCGAGGCCCGGGAAGTGGAGATGGATTACGAGTCGCTGGTCTGCGCCGCCCGGCACACCGGTTCCGGGGAGCTGGCCGGGCATACCGTCCTGGAGGTCTTCCGGAACAACCTTTCCGTCGCCTACCAGGACGACACCTTGGTGCTGGAAGGCCACCGGGGCCAGCGGCTGGGGATGCTGATGAAGGCCGCGAATCTGGCGCGCCTGCGGGAAGCCGTTCCCGGGGCCGAGCGCGTGTACACCTGGAATGCCGAGGAAAACCGGTACATGCTCTCCATTAACGAGCAGCTGGGATTCCGTGCCGTCGGATACGCGGGGGAGTGGCAGAAACAGCTGGCCTCCGCCTGATCCGCCGGGATTTGTCCCCTGCCCGAATGTCCCGTACTCTTGAACTACCAAAGACCGTCGGTCGATGTGCATTCAATCCCACCGTGAGGCTGAACCTTCAGTTCTCTGCGTGTGGACTACGGTTGGAAATACATCCGAAAGTCCCTTGCCTAAAGGGCGGCCTGCGCAGGTGAACGAACTGCACTCCGGATTAGTCCGTAGAGTGAAGCCCCGTGCATCTGCCCGGGGCGTTTTTTATGTTCGGGACCCGATCCACCGGCACTATTTCCCCGGAAGGAGGGTTATGGCAACGCCAACAAAGGTGTCAGCAGTCGAGGAGATCACCACTGATTTCAAGGAATCGACCGCTGCTGTCCTAACCGAATACCGCGGGCTCACCGTTGCACAGCTCAAGGAGCTGCGTCGTTCGCTCGGCCAGGACACCAAGTACTCGGTCGTTAAGAACACCCTGACTGGCATTGCAGCCAAGGAAGCCGGCATCGACGCGTTCGAAGGCCAGCTTGCCGGACCTACTGCAATCGCCTTCATCAAGGGAGACGCAGTTGCAGCTGCTAAGAGCCTGACGGATTTTGCCAAGTCCAACCCGCAGCTCATCATCAAGACCGGTATCTTCGAGGGCAATGCCCTGGATGCCTCCGGTGTAGCCGCACTGGCTGCTCTTGAGTCCCGTGAGTTCCAGCTTGCACGCGTCGCCGGTGTCCTCAAGGCACCGATGTCCATGCTGGCACGCACGGCTGATGCACTGCGCCTGAAGCTCGAAGAGGAGAGCGGCACTCCCGCTGCTCCCGCTGCAGAAGAGGCTCCGGCCGCTGCAGAAGAAGCTCCGGCCGCAGAAGCAGCCACCGAAGAGTAAAACCTCTTCTCATCCAATCTCCGGTGCCTGCGCGCACCAACTATAGGAAGGACGCCACACCATGGCGAAGCTGACCAACGAAGAGCTCATTGAAGCCTTCAAGGAACTGTCCATCATCGAGCTCTCCGACTTCGTGAAGCTCTTCGAAGAGACCTTCGACGTTACCGCTGCTGCCGTTGCCGTTGCCGGCCCCGCCGCCGGTGCCGCTGAGGCCGCTGAAGAGAAGACTGAATTCGACGTCATCCTCGAAGCTGCCGGCGACAAGAAGATCGCAGTGATCAAGGAAGTCCGTGCCCTGACTTCCCTGGGTCTGAAGGAAGCCAAGGACCTGGTTGACAGCGCTCCGAAGGCCATCCTCGAAGGTGCCAACAAGGAAGCCGCTGACAAGGCCAAGGAAGCTCTCGAAGCTGCCGGCGCCACCGTCACCGTCAAGTAGTTTTCCTTTTCGCAGCCTCGGCTGTGAAACACAGAAAGACCCCGTCCTCCGGACGGGGTCTTTCTGCATCCCCAGTGTCCATATCCCCAGTGTCCATATGCCCGGTGTCCACCTACCAGCAGCCGCGGGAAGCGGCACGAAGCAAGGGAACCACTTACCAATGCGGCAGCTACTGATCCTGGGACCGCTGGTTGCGGCCGCGGCGGCGTGTGTGCTCAGCGGAGCGTTGCCGCCTGCCGAGTTCAGCGCGCTGATGGGCCGTATCGGTCCCATCATGGTGTTCGTGACGGCGGCGACCGTCGTGAGCTACCTCGCTGACGCCGCAGGACTCTTCCGGGTGCTGACCCGGTTCACTGCCCGGCTGGGGCGCGGCCGCACCTTTGCCCTGTGGGTGCTGGTCCTGGGCCTGACCTCGGCCTCCAGCATCTTCCTCTCATTGGACACAGCCGTTGTGCTGATCACTCCGCTGGTCGTGGGGCTGGCTGTGGAGGCCAGGCTCCCTCCCATTGTTTTCGCGCTCAGCACGGTCTGGCTGGCCAACACCGCGTCCATGCTGCTGCCCGTTTCGAACCTCACCAACCTGCTGGCCCAGGAAAAGGCCGATCTGCACCCCCTCGAATACGCGGCGACCGTCTGGGCTCCGGCGGCCGCCGGCATCCTGGTGCCCGCAGCGCTCCTGTGGCTTGCCTTCCGGCGCTTCCTGCGCGGCAGGTACACGGACCCGTCCGAGCCGGTTACGGTGCCGGACCGCGGGCTTCTCGTGCTGAGCGGGGCAGTAGTGGCCCTGCTGCTGCCGGCTCTCGTCAGCGGCATCCACGTAGCCATTCCCGCCTCCGCCGCGGCCATCATCCTGGCCGCGGGATTCCTGGTCCGGCAGCGGAGCGCGTTTGCGTGGGACATGGTTCCGGTGATGCCGGTGGTCCTGGCCGTGAGCCTGTTCGTCCTGGTCCAGACGGCCCACAGCCACGGGCTGGCCTCCCTCCTGGCGCAGGCCGCGGGCTCGGGGGAGGGCTTTGGCGATCTGCTGCAGCTGGCCGGTGCGGGTGCCGTTGCGTCCAACGCGGTGAACAACCTCCCGGCCTACCTTGCGCTGGAACCGGCGGCGGACACTCCCGTCCGCCTCGCCGCGCTGCTGGTGGGGGTCAATATGGGGGCGATCGTGACGCCCTGGGGTTCCCTGGCGACCCTGCTCTGGTATGACCGGATGCGCTCCATGGGGGTGGCCGTACGCTGGGGCCGCTTTATTGCAGCGAGCTCAGTTGCCGCCGTCGTCACCGTGACGGCGGCGACGGCGGCCCTGTCGCTGGCGGCCTAGGATTCTTCGCGGAACAGCAGGAGGGCTTCACCCTGCCCGCCGCCGCCGCACAGTGCGACGCCGGCCCGGCCGGAACCGCGCCGGAACAGCTCGTGTGCGGCGGTCAGGGCCAGCCGGGCACCGGACGCCCCGATCGGGTGGCCCAGGGCAATTGCCCCGCCGTGCAGGTTGCACTGTTCCAGGTCCATGCCCAGTTCATTCAGGGACTGAACGGCCACAGCGCCGAAGGCTTCGTTGATCTCGATGAAGTCCAGGTCCGAGACGCTCCATCCGGCCCGTTCGAGCGCGGCGGAAAGTGCATTGGACGGCTGTGAATGCAGGGTGTTGTCCGGTCCGGCGACCTGGCCGGGCAGTCCAACGGAGGCGAGGATTTCCAAACCGTTCGCCTCGGCGTAGCTGCGGGTGGCTAGGACCAGGGCCGCTGCGCCGTCGGAAAGCGGTGAGGAGTTGCCGGCCGTAATGGTTCCCTCCGGGTCGAAGGCCGGGCGCAGGTTCGCGAGGGTGTCCACGGTGGTGGCGGGGCGTACGCCTTCATCGAGGGTCAGCACCAGCGGCTCGCCCTTGCGCTGCGGGACGGTGACGGGGACGATCTCGGCGTCGAAGATGCCCGCTTCCATGGCCGCCGCCGCCCGTTGGTGCGAGGCCGCGGCCACTTCGTCCTGTTCCAGCCGCTTAATCGCCAGTTTGGTGTTGCCCCGCTCCGTGGAGATTCCCATGGAGTCGTTGTCGAAGGCATCGGTCAGGCCGTCGTGGGCCACGGAGTCAAGTGCGGAAATGTTGCCGTAATTCCACCCCTGCCGGGAACCGGGCAGCAGGTGCGGGCCGCGGGACATGGATTCCTGGCCGCCGGCCACCACCACGGTGGCCTCGCCGCCGCGGATCAGGCGTGCGGCATCGATGACGGCGGCCAGGCCGGAGAGGCAGACCTTGTTCACGGTAACGGCGGGAACGTCCCAGCTGATGCCCGCCTTGATTGAGGACTGGCGGGCAGGGTTCTGCCCGCAGCCGGCCTGGACCACGTGGCCCATGATGACGCTGTCTACATCCGCAGCAGGGACGCCGGACTTCTCCAGCGCGCCGGCGATGGCGAAGGCGCCCAGTTCAACGGCGGTAAAGGGGGCAAGCTGGCCGTTGAGCCGGCCCTGCGGGGTGCGCGCTCCACCAACGATTACCACTTCGGTCACGGCTGCTGCCCCGGGGGCTGCGGAGTTGCTCATGGCTGGTTCAGTCCTTTGTGTTGTATTCGTCATCGAATGCTGGATCAAGGGTACGCCAACCGCCGGGCCGGGGAGAGGGATCTCACACGGTTAGGCGCCCGCCTGGTGCCGGCGGGCGCCCCGGTGCGCCGGGAGGCACCCCCGGCCACCACATTCGGGGAATCTTGCGGTAAGGTATCTGTATCCGATGCGTGAACGGTGCGCCGGTGTCTTGTCTGTTACCGATGTCGGTTACCGATGTCGGTTACCGATGTCGGTTACCGACTGTTGTTGGATTGCTATTGGTCTGTTCCGGACGGTTATTGCCTGTTACTCCCCGAATACACGGGATCCTAAGCGGGGTCCTACGCGAGGTTGCAGCCGGGATTGCGCTCCCGGTGCCATCCGACACGGGTTGAGTGCAGCAGGCTTGACGAAACCGGGTAGACTTGTATGCCCATAATGCCCTATAGTGGATATTTGCTTCCTCCTGTTAACCTTCAGCCTTCATATAGCGGTGGGCTATGTTCCGTGCCGGGCAGTATCCGTAACCCTCGGATGTGCCCTTTGCCGGACACCGGGACGCACACGGACTCGGTCCGTGCAGTGCAGGGGAGGAAGCGCGAAACACGCCTGAAGGTCTGTGGAAGGATCCCTCTTGGTCGCCTCGAGCACCTCTAATAACGAAACCGCTACTAATCCGGAGAACGCAGCTTCCCGGATTTCATTCGCAAAGATTCACGAACCGCTTGACGTTCCCAATCTTCTTGCCCTGCAGACAGACAGCTTTGACTGGCTCGTCGGCAACGAGCGCTGGAAGGCGCGCGTGGAAAAGGCACGGGAGACCGGCGAACAGGGTATTGCCACCACCTCCGGTCTGGCTGACATCTTCGAGGAAATCTCCCCGATCGAAGACTTCCAGGGCACCATGTCCCTGAGCTTCTCGGAGCCGGAGTTCGCCGACCCGAAGTACACCATGGCCGAGTGCAAGGACCGGGACGCTACGTACTCGGCTCCGCTGTACGTGAAGGCCGAGTTCATGAACAACAACACGGGCGAAATCAAGCAGCAGACCGTGTTCATGGGCGACTTCCCCCTCATGACTGACAAGGGAACGTTCGTCATCAACGGCACCGAGCGTGTTGTTGTTTCCCAGCTGGTCCGTTCCCCGGGTGCCTACTTCGAGCGCACCGCGGACAAGACCAGTGACAAGGACATCTACACCGCGAAGATCATTCCTTCCCGCGGTGCATGGTTCGAACTGGAAATCGACAAGCGCGACCAGGTGGGTGTCCGCCTGGACCGCAAGCGCAAGCAGTCCGTCACCGTGCTGCTCAAGGCGCTGGGCTGGACCGAAGGCCAGATCCTCGAGACCTTCGGCGAGTACGACTCCATCCGTGCCACCCTGGAAAAGGACCCCACGGAAACCCAGGAAGATGCCCTGCTGGACATCTACCGCAAGCTGCGTCCGGGCGAGCCGCCCACGGTCGAGGCTGCAAAGACGCTGCTGGAAAACCTGTACTTCAACCCGAAGCGCTACGACCTGGCCAAGGTTGGCCGTTACAAGATCAACCGCAAGCTGGGCATCGACAAGCCCCTGACGGACTCCGACGCATCGGTCCTGAACAATGACGACATTGTCGCCATGATCAAGTTCCTGGTGGCACTGCACGCCGGTGAGAAGACCGTTCCGGGCAAGCGCGACGGCAGCGACGTCGACATCCGCGTGGAGGTCGACGACATCGACCACTTCGGCAACCGCCGCATCCGCGCCGTCGGCGAACTGATCGAGAACCAGATCCGTACGGGCCTGTCCCGCATGGAGCGTGTGGTCCGCGAACGGATGACCACCCAGGACGTCGAGGCCATCACGCCGCAGACCCTGATCAACATCCGTCCCGTTGTGGCTGCCATCAAGGAGTTCTTCGGAACGTCCCAGCTCTCGCAGTTCATGGACCAGAACAACCCGCTTGCCGGACTGACGCACAAGCGCCGCCTGTCCGCGCTGGGCCCGGGTGGTCTGTCCCGTGACCGTGCAGGCATGGAAGTCCGAGACGTCCACCCGTCCCACTACGGCCGCATGTGCCCCATCGAAACCCCTGAAGGCCCGAACATCGGCCTGATCGGTTCGCTGGCTTCCTACGGCCGCATCAACGCCTTCGGCTTCATCGAGACTCCGTACCGCAAGGTGGAGAACGGCGTCGTCACCGACAAGGTCGACTACCTGACCGCCGATGACGAAGTTGAGCGCACCATTGCCCAGGCAAACGCTCCGCTGCGCGCCGATCAGCACTTCGAAGAGGACCTGGTCCTCGTCCGTGCCCGCGGCGGTTCCGGCGAGCCCGTCCTGGTCGAGCCCGACGAGGTCGAGTACATGGACGTCTCCCCGCGCCAGATGGTGTCGGTGGCCACGGCCCTGATTCCGTTCCTGGAGCACGACGACGCCAACCGCGCCCTCATGGGTGCGAACATGCAGCGCCAGGCTGTGCCGCTGCTCCGTTCCGAGCGCCCCGTTGTGGGCACCGGCATGGAGAAGTACACCGCAGTTGACGCCGGCGACTCCGTGACCGCCAAGAAGCCCGGTGTTGTCACCGAGGTTTCCGCTGACCTCGTTACCGTCATGAACGACGACGGCACCGAGACCAGCTACCCGATCATGAAGTTCGAGCGCTCCAACCAGGGCAACGCCTACAACCAGCGCGTGCTGGTCTCCGAAGGCGCCCGGGTCGAGGTCAACAGCATCATCGCCGACGGTCCCGCAACGGACCAGGGTGAACTGGCCCTTGGTAAGAACCTGCTCGTGGCATTCATGTCATGGGAAGGCCACAACTACGAAGATGCCATCATCCTGTCCCAGCGCATGGTCTCCGACGATGTCCTGACCTCCATCCACATTGAGGAGCACGAGGTTGACGCCCGCGACACCAAGCTTGGTGCCGAGGAAATCACCCGCGACATCCCCAACGTCTCCGAAGAGGTGCTGTCCCAGCTCGACGAGCGCGGCATCATCCACATCGGTGCAGAGGTTGAAGCCGGCGACATCCTGGTTGGCCGCGTCACCCCGAAGGGCGAAACGGAACTGACCCCCGAAGAGCGCCTGCTGCGCGCCATCTTCGGCGAGAAGAGCCGCGAAGTACGCGACACCTCCCTGAAGGTTCCCCACGGCGAGTCCGGAACCGTCATCGGCGTGCGTATCTTCGACCGCGACAACGACGACGAGCTGCCCCCGGGCGTGAACCAGCTGGTCCGCGTCTACGTGGCGCACAAGCGCAAGATCACGGACGGCGACAAGCTGGCCGGCCGCCACGGCAACAAGGGCGTCATCTCCAAGATCCTCCCGATCGAAGACATGCCGTTCATGGAAGACGGAACTCCGGTCGACATCATCCTGAACCCGCTTGGTGTTCCGGGTCGAATGAACGTTGGCCAGGTCCTGGAAATCCACCTGGGCTGGGCTGCCAAGCAGGGCTGGAAGATCGAGGGCGAGCCGGACTGGGTCAAGGACCTGCCGAACCTGCCCCGCGAGACCGGCCCCACCACGGTTGCCACTCCGGTGTTCGACGGCGCGAGCGAGGATGAGATCGTCAACCTGCTCGACTCCACCAACGTGACCCGTGACGGCAACCGCCTGATCGGTGCCTCGGGCAAGGCCCGGATGTACGACGGCCGCTCCGGCCAGCCGTTCCCGGACCCGATCTCGGTCGGCTACATGTACATCCTGAAGCTGCACCACCTGGTCGACGACAAGATCCACGCACGTTCCACCGGGCCGTACTCCATGATCACGCAGCAGCCGCTGGGTGGTAAGGCACAGTTCGGCGGCCAGCGCTTCGGTGAAATGGAAGTCTGGGCCCTGGAGGCGTACGGCGCCGCCTACACGCTGCAGGAACTGCTCACGATCAAGTCCGATGACATCCATGGCCGCGTGAAGGTCTACGAAGCCATCGTCAAGGGCGAAAACATCCCGGAGCCCGGTGTTCCGGAATCGTTCAAGGTCCTGATCAAGGAAATGCAGTCGCTCTGCTTGAACGTGGAAGTCCTCTCCACCGAAGGCAACACGATTGAAATGCGTGACTCGGATGAAGAAGTCTTCCGGGCCGCGGAGGAACTGGGTATCGATCTGTCCCGCGCAGAGCCCAGCTCCGTCGAAGAGGTTTAGCTGGTAGATCCGCCCGGGAGTCCGTCGGGCGGTTCGGAACGGCGGCAACGAAATTCCTTGCTCGCAGAGCTCGCAGGAATATTAAAGCCGCCTAACCCGAACCGTCCGGCGGACGCAGGGTGGGTCACCTTCAGTCTTTTCCGCACCCGAGACATTCAGATTTAGAGAACAAGAGAGAACAGGGACCCATGTCCAACGATTCCACGTTCGGCCTCATGCGAATCGGCCTTGCCACCGCGGATGAAATCCGTGGCTGGTCTTACGGCGAAGTCAAGAAGCCGGAAACCATCAACTACCGAACCCTGAAGCCGGAGAAGGACGGTCTTTTCTGCGAAAAGATCTTCGGTCCGTCCCGTGACTGGGAGTGCTACTGCGGCAAGTACAAGCGCGTGCGCTTCAAGGGCATCATCTGTGAGCGCTGCGGCGTCGAGGTAACCCGTGCCAAGGTCCGCCGCGAGCGGATGGGCCACATCGAGCTCGCCGCTCCCGTGACCCACATCTGGTACTTCAAGGGTGTTCCCTCCCGCCTGGGCTACCTGCTGGACCTGGCACCGAAGGACCTCGAGAAGGTCATCTACTTCGCCGCCTACATGATTACCTCGGTTGACGAAGAGAACCGCCACGCCGAACTGCCGAACCTGCAGGCCGAGCACGACCTGGAGCGCAAGCACCTCGTCGACCAGCGCGACTCCGACATTGCTGCGATCGCCAAGGACCTCGAAGGCGAGCTTGCCCGCCTGGAAGGCGAAGGCGCCAAGGCTGCCGACAAGAAGAAGGCCCGCGACTCCGCCGACCGCCAGATGGCCAAGGTCCGCCGCGATGCCGACAACAACATCGAGCGCCTCGAGCAGGTCTGGGACCGGTTCAAGAACCTCAAGGTCGGCGACCTGGAAGGCGACGAAGGCCTCTACCGCGAACTGCGGGACCGCTACGGCCTGTACTTCGAAGGCTCCATGGGTGCCGAAGCCATCAAGAAGCGTCTTGAAGACTTCGACATGCAGGCCGAGTCGGAGAACCTGCGCGACATCATCCAGAACGGCAAGGGCCAGCGCAAGACGCGTGCCCTGAAGCGCCTGAAGGTTGTCAACGCATTCCTGACCACCTCCAACAGCCCGCTGGGCATGGTCCTGGACGCCGTCCCGGTCATCCCGCCGGAACTGCGCCCGATGGTCCAGCTCGACGGCGGCCGTTTCGCGACGTCCGACCTCAACGACCTGTACCGCCGCGTGATCAACCGCAACAACCGCCTGAAGCGCCTGCTGGATCTCGGTGCCCCCGAGATCATCGTGAACAACGAAAAGCGCATGCTCCAGGAAGCTGTTGACTCCCTGTTCGACAACGGCCGCCGCGGCCGTCCGGTCACCGGACCGGGCAACCGTCCGCTGAAGTCGCTGTCCGACATGCTCAAGGGCAAGCAGGGCCGCTTCCGCCAGAACCTGCTGGGTAAGCGCGTTGACTACTCCGGCCGTTCCGTCATCGTGGTTGGCCCGCAGCTGAAGCTGCACCAGTGCGGTCTGCCCAAGCAGATGGCCCTGGAGCTCTTCAAGCCGTTCGTGATGAAGCGCCTGGTTGACCTCAACCACGCCCAGAACATCAAGAGCGCCAAGCGCATGGTCGAGCGTTTCCGTCCGCAGGTCTGGGACGTACTGGAAGAGATCATCACCGAACACCCGGTGCTGCTCAACCGTGCACCCACCCTGCACCGCCTCGGCATCCAGGCCTTCGAGCCGCAGCTTGTTGAAGGCAAGGCCCTTCAGCTGCACCCGCTGGTCTGCGGCGCCTTCAACGCTGACTTCGACGGTGACCAGATGGCAGTGCACCTGCCGCTGAGCCCCGAAGCCCAGGCTGAAGCACGCATCCTCATGCTGTCCTCGAACAACATCCTGAAGCCGTCCGACGGCCGCCCGGTCACCCTGCCCTCGCAGGATATGATCATCGGCCTGCACCACCTCACCACCAAGCGCCCCGGTGCTGTTGGCGAAGGCCGTGTGTTCGGTTCAATGTCGGAAGCCATCATGGCCTTCGACATGGGCGAGCTGCACCTGAACTCGCTGGTGAAGATGCGTGTTGACGGCTTTGTCCCCAGCGCAAGCCAGCCCGCTCCGGAAGGTTGGGAAGAGGGCACTCCTGCCCTCATCGAAACCTCCCTCGGACAGGTCATCTTCAACCAGACGCTGCCTGCGGATTACCCGTGGGTGCCGGAAGTTGCGGACAAGGGCCAGCTCTCCGCGATCGTCAACGATCTCGCCGAGCGGTACCCGAAGGTCGTCACGGCTGCCACGCTGGACAACCTGAAGGACGCCGGTTTCTACTGGGCCACCCGCTCGGGCGTTACCGTCGCCATCTCCGACATCGCGGCTCCGATCGACAAGCCGGCCATTATGGAAGGCTACGAAGCCCAGGCCGCCAAGGTTGAAAGCCAGTACGGCAAGGGCCTGATCGCTGAAGACGAGCGCCGCCAGGAACTGATCGACATCTGGAACAAGGCCACCAACGAGGTTGCTGCTGCAATGCGGGCGAACATGCCCGAATTCAACAACATCAACCGCATGGTGTCCTCCGGTGCCCGTGGTAACTGGCTGCAGGTCCGGCAGATCGCCGGTATCCGCGGCCTGGTGGCTAACCCTAAGGGTGAGATCATCCCCCGCCCGATCAAGTCCTCTTACCGTGAGGGCCTGTCGGTGCTGGAGTACTTCATCGCCACCCACGGTGCCCGTAAGGGTCTTGCCGATACCGCCCTTCGTACCGCCAACTCGGGTTACCTGACCCGTCGCCTGGTGGACGTTTCCCAGGACGTTATTGTCCGCGAGGAAGACTGCGGTACCGAGCGCGGCCTGAACGTGACCATCGCGGTTCCGGATGCCAACGGCGAACTGCAGCTGCACGAAGAGGTCGAGAACTCGGCCTACGCCCGTACGCTGGCCACCGACGTCACCGATGACCAGGGCAACGTCCTGGCCAAGGGCGGCGACGATGTTGGCGACGTGCTGATCGCGAAGCTGTTCGAAGCCGGTGTCACCGACATCAAGGTCCGCTCCGTACTCACCTGTGAGTCCGCCGTCGGTACCTGTGCCCTTTGCTACGGCCGCTCCCTGGCCACGGGTAAGACCGTGGACATCGGCGAGGCCGTGGGCATCATCGCCGCACAGTCCATTGGTGAGCCGGGTACCCAGCTGACCATGCGTACCTTCCACACCGGTGGTGTTGCTTCCGCTGAGGACATCACCCAGGGTCTGCCCCGTATCCAGGAGCTCTTCGAAGCACGTACCCCCAAGGGCGTTGCTCCGATCTCCGAGACCGCAGGCCGGGTCACCATCGAAGAGACCGACCGCCAGATGCGTCTGGTTGTCACTCCCGATGACGGCTCCGAGGAAATCGCGTACCCGGTCCTGCGCCGTGCCCGCCTGCTGGTTGCCGACGGCGACCACGTCGAGGTTGGCCAGCAGCTGGTCTTCGGTGCGGTGGATCCCAAGCAGATCCTCCGTATCCTCGGCCCGCGCAAGGCACAGGAGTTCCTGGTGGACGAAGTCCAGCGCGTGTACCGCAGCCAGGGTGTGGGCATCCACGACAAGCACGTCGAGGTCATTGTCCGCCAGATGCTGCGCCGCGTGACCGTGATCGAGTCCGGCGACTCCGATCTGCTCCCGGGTGAGCTGACCGAACGCCGCCGCTTCGAAAGCGAGAACCGCCGCGTGGTTTCGGAAGGCAAGAAGCCTGCTTCGGGCCGTCCGGAACTGATGGGTATCACCAAGGCCTCCCTGGCCACCGAGTCCTGGCTGTCCGCAGCTTCCTTCCAGGAAACGACCCGCGTCCTGACGCAGGCCGCCATGGAAGGCAAGAGCGATCCGCTGCTCGGCCTCAAGGAGAACGTCATCATCGGTAAGCTGATCCCGGCCGGAACGGGCCTGCCCCGTTACACCGAGGTCACTGTCGAGCCGACCGAAGAAGCAAAGGCCAACCTGTTCACCGGCCCGAGCGCCTTCAGCGACTTCGACTACGCCGGAGTCGACGGCGGCCTGAGCCCCGAGTTCCATGCCATCCCGCTGGATGACTACGACATGGGCAGCGACTTCCGCTAAGGAAAGCGCGCACTAACGGCAGGTCCCGCACCCTCAAGGGTGCGGGACCTGCCGCGTTTAACCCGGAGTTGCGCTGTACGGGGGAGCCACTTTGGCTCTCCCGTGTGCCGGCAGCCACACTTGGAGGTAGTGTCCGCTACAAGATTCCAAGGGAGTAATCAATGGGCGCAGGGCGCACTATCCTCAAGACGCAGGTCGGCATAGTGGGCGCAGGCCCGGCCGGGCTGATGCTCTCGCATCAGCTCTCCACCTCCGGCATCGACTCCATAGTGGTGGAGAAACGGGACCACGAAACCATCCGCACCACCCACCGGGCCGGCATCCTGGAACACGGCAGCGTCCGGATGCTTACCGAGACGGGCGTGGGCAGCGGGGTCCTGGATAAGGGCACCCGGCACGAGGGCATCGACCTGCGCTTCGGCGGCGAAAGCCACCGCCTCGACTTCGAGGACCTGGTGGGGGAGTCCGTCTGGCTGTACCCGCAGAACGAGGTCTTCACCGACCTGGCGGCGGCCCGGGCCCGCGACAACGGCGACGTCCGGTACGGCGTCTCTGACACCGCCGTGGCGGACCTGGCCACGGACGTCCCCAAGATCCGCTTCACCGATGCGGCGGGGACCGGGTACGAGATCCACTGCGACATCCTGGTTGGCTCCGACGGCTCCGGCGGGATCTGCAGGCGCTCCATTCCCGCCGAGGCACGCACGGACAACTTCATCGAGTACCCCTTCGCCTGGTTTGGAATCCTTACCGCTGCTCCGCCCAGCGCCCCGGAGCTGGTCTATGCCAACTCCGACCGCGGGTTCGCGTTGATCAGCCAGCGTTCGGACACCGTGCAGCGGATGTATTTCCAGTGTGATCCGGACGAGGATCCGGCGGCATGGAGCGAAGAGCAGATCTGGGATGAACTGCAGGCCCGGGTGGACGGCCCGGACGGTTTTGGGCTGCAGCGCGGATCCATTTTCGACAAGTCCGTGCTGAAGTTCCGCAGCTACGTCTGCGAACCGCTGCGGTACGGGAACCTCTTCCTTGCCGGCGACGCCGGACACACTGTCCCGCCCACCGGTGCCAAGGGGCTTAACCTGGCCCTGGCCGATGTCCGGGTCCTCTTCGAAGCCGTCGATTCCTTCTACGCAACCGGTTCGCGGGATCTGCTGGAGGGCTACAGTGACAAGGCCCTGCAGCGGGTATGGCGGGCGCAGAACTTCAGCTACTGGATGACGTCCATGCTGCACACGCGGGCTGACGCCGGCCCATTCGAACGCAAGCGTGCGCTCGGTGAACTGGGCGGCGTCGTCGGCTCCCGGCACGGCAGCGCCTATCTCGCCGAGGCGTACACCGGCTGGCCCAACGCCTAACCCGTTCGCATTGCGAACACCTGTACTTGAAGTGAACAGGCAGTGTAGTGTGGTGCCCACCACGTGGATGCTTGGAGAATAGCCGGAGCGCGACGGTGCGTTCCACCGAAAGGAAAACCATGGAAATGGAAGAGGATCTTTTCTCGAACAGCCATGTCGTTGAAAAACCGGACGCTGCAGAGGCCACCCAGGACCAAATCTCGGCCGAGATCGGCAGTATCCACGCGGCCTACGGCAAAACGCTGGACGACGGCGCCGCGGAGGAAACCCAACCCCGCGTGGACTTCTCTCCCTACCGCAGTTCCCTCCTGCGCCACCCCACCAAGGATCCCCGCCATGTGGATCCGGAAACCATTGAACTGTGGTCCCCGGCCTTCGGGCACCAGGACGTCCACGCGCTGGAGAGTGACCTGACCATCCAGCACAACGGCGAGCCCATGGGGGAGCGGATCATCGTGCGCGGCCGCATCCTCGACGGTGACGGCCGGCCGGTGCGGAACCAGCTGGTGGAAATATGGCAGGCCAACTCCGCCGGACGCTACATCCACAAACGGGACCAGCACCCGGCGCCGCTGGATCCGAACTTCACCGGTGTGGGCCGCTGCCTCACCACGGAGGACGGGTTCTACGAGTTCACCACCATCAAGCCCGGACCTTACCCGTGGAAAAACCACCACAACGCCTGGCGGCCGGCGCACATCCATTTCTCGCTCTTCGGCACCGACTTCACCCAGCGGATGATCACCCAAATGTACTTCCCCGGCGATCCGCTCTTTGCGCTGGACCCGATCTACCAGTCCATTACCGACCAGTTGGCCCGGGACCGGCTGGTGGCAACGTATGACCACAACATCACCGCCCACGAGTGGGCTACCGGCTATAACTGGGACATTGTGCTCAGCGGCAGCAACCGCACGTGGATGGAAGACGAGGATGCACAACCATGAGCGAGCAGAAGCTGACGGCCACGCCCGGGCAGACTATCGGGCCGTTCTACGGCTACGCCCTCCCTTTCGAGAAGGACAACCAGCTGGCGGCGCCGGGCATGCCCGGCAGCGTGCGGCTGCAGGGCACGGTCACGGACGGCGCAGGGGACCCCGTTCCCGACGCCCTGCTGGAAATCTGGCAGGCCGACGCCGCGGGCAACATTGCGCAGCGCGCAGGTTCGCTCGTCCGTGACGGGTACACCTTCACCGGCTGGGGACGCACGGCGGTGGACAATGCCGGAAACTACACGTTCACCACGGTGAATCCCGGTCCTGCCGAGACAGGCTCCGCGCCCTTTATTTCCGTTGTCGTTTTTGCCCGCGGCCTTCTGAACAAGCTGCACACGCGGATGTACCTGCCGGACGATGAAGCGGCCCTGGCCCGCGACTCCCTGCTGTCCTCGCTCCCCGAGGAGCGCCGGCGTACGCTCATTGCCACCCGTGAAGCGGACGGCGGGCTGCGCTGGAACGTCAGCCTCCAGGGCGAGAATGAAACCGTTTTCCTGACCTACCCGGGAGCCTAGGCATGGATGCTGCACAGAGCGCCGATTACGGGCTGCTCGCGCCGGCCTGGGCAGGCACGCCCGCGGCGGAGCTGACCGGAGACCGGCAGCTGCTCCAAACCCTCCTGGATGTTGAACTGGAATGGGTGCGGGTGCTGGCCGCCGCCGGCCTGGCCGGCCCCTCCGCTCCCGAAGCGGTGGCCGAGGCAAGTGACGCGTCCCAGTACGACGCCGCGTCCCTGGCCGTGCGTGCCCAGGGCGGCGGGAACCCGGTAATACCGCTGCTGGCCGACCTGCGCGCACGGGTGCGGTCCGGGCCGGGGGGAGCTGCAGCGGCCGCCGCAGTCCACCGCGGCGCCACCAGCCAGGACGTTATGGACACCGCGCTGATGCTGATGTCCCGCCGCGCACTGGACGTCATTGCATCCGACGCGGACCGCGCCGCCGCAGCGCTGGGCAACCTGGCCCGGGAGCATGCCGCAACGCTGTGCGTGGCCCGGACCCTGACCCAGCATTCGACGCCGTCAACCTTCGGCCTGCGCGCCGCCCAGTGGCTGCACGGCGTCGGGCAGGCCACCACGAGCCTGCGCACCGCGGCCGCTGCCCTGCCCCTGCAGTGGGGCGGTGCCTCGGGTACCCTCGCTGCCCTCACCACGGCGGCTGCCGGCGCACAGCCCGAAGGTGGACGGATCAGCAGTCTCGACCTCACCGAACGCCTCGCTGACGCGCTCGGGCTGTCCCACCCCGTGGCGCCGTGGCAGACCAACCGGCTTCCCGTCACCGCCCTCGGCAACGCCCTGCAGGACTTCACCGCTGCCGCCGGGAAAATGGCCAACGACGTCCTGCTGCTCAGCCGCCCCGAGATCGGCGAGGTATCCGAACCCCGTGCCGCCGGGCGCGGCGGTTCCTCGGCCATGCCGCAGAAGCAGAACCCGGTCCTGTCCGTCCTGATCCGCAGCGCCGCGCTGGCCGCGCCTGGCCACGGGGTGCAGCTGCAGGCCGCCGCGGCGGCAGCAGACGACGAGCGTCCCAGCGGGTCCTGGCACGTGGAGTGGCAGGCCCTGCGCTCCATGCTGCGCCTGGCCGGGGGAGCGGCCGCCCACCTGGCTGAACTGGCCGAGGGGCTGCAGGTGCACACCGGGGCGCTGGCTCGGAACCTGGACAGTGCCGGGCCGCTGGTGGTCAGCGAGAAGATCATGGCCGTTGCGGCGCCGCTGCTCGATGACCACATGGAGCGCAACGGCATGCCGGGAAGCGGCAAGGAGATGATCTCCGAGGCAGTTGCCGCCTCGCTCAGCTCCGGGGAGCCCTTCGAAAAGCTGCTGCGCGGCGTCGTGCCGGTGCAGGTGCTCTCCGACGCGGACCTGTTGTCCCTCCTCGACCCCGCCCAATACCTTGGGGAGGCGGCAGCGCTGATTGAACGGATCACCGCCGCCTACCCCGGAAAGCCGAGCGCATGAGCATCCCCGCCATCAAGGCAACCCGCCTCACCGGGCCCGGTGCTCCCGTGCTGATCGCCGGGCCTTCGCTGGGAACGGCAGCCCTGCCGCTATGGAACCGGGCGGCAGCAGCCCTGGACACCTTTACGGTTATCGGCTGGGATCTTCCCGGCCACGGCGCCAGCCCCGCCGCAGAGGACGGCTTCAGCATCGACGACCTGGCGGCGGCCGTCGCGGACCTCGTCCGCGGTGCCCGCCGTTCCGGGGACATTGCCGCCGGCGTCCCGGTGTTTTACGCCGGCGTGTCCCTGGGCGGCGCCGTGGGACTACAGCTGGGCCTGGACCACGGCGACCTGTTCGACGGGCTAGCCGTGATGTGTTCGGGTGCCAAGATTGGCGACGCCGAGGGCTGGGAGGAGCGTGCGGACACCGTGCGCGCCCAGGGCACCCCCACGCAAATCACGGGGTCCGCACAGCGCTGGTTCGCGCCCGGCTTCATGGAGCGCGAACCAGCCGCCGCCGCAGCCCTGCTGCACTCGCTGCAGGATGCAGACCGGTTCTCCTACGCTTACTGCTGCTCCGCTCTCGCCAACTTCGACGTCCGCGAACGCCTGCCGGACATCACGGTGCCGGTGCTCGCCGTCGCCGGCGCCGAAGACGCCGTCACGCCGCCCTCGTTTGCAGACCTGATCGCGGACCGTGTCACCAACGGCACAGCCGCCGTCGTCAACGAGGCCGCCCACCTGGTCCCGGCCGAACAGCCGGCCCAAACCGCGCAGCTGCTGAAGGACTTCTTCGGCGCCCAGTACCTGGAAGGGATCTAGCCCGTGATCGCAGACGGAGACAAGAGCCGGCAGGACGTGTACAACGAGGGCATGGCCGTCCGCCAGGAAGTCCTCGGCCCCGAGCACGTGGACCGTGCCAACGCCGGCAAGGACGGGTTCACCGCCGACTTCCAGGACCTGATCACCCAGTACGCGTGGGGCACCATCTGGACCCGGCCGGGCCTGCCGCGCACTATGCGCAGCGCCGTCACCCTCACCGCCCTGATCGCGCACGGCCACTTGGAGGAGTTCGCCATGCACGTCAGGGCGGCCCTGCGCAACGGCCTCAGCCGCGACGAGATCAAGGAGATTGTGCTGCAGTCCGCCATCTACTGCGGCGTCCCGGCAGCCAACTCGGCGTTCAAGACGGCGCAGGGCGTGTTCCGGGACATCGACGCCGAGGCGTAGCCGCGCAACGAGCCAGACCCAACAGTCCGAACGTTCCGATTCCAGTTTCTTCGCAGCACGTTTCAAAGGAGCACCGGTGAACCAGGCATATATCTACGACGCAGTTCGTACCCCTTTCGGGAAATTCGGCGGCGCCCTCGCCGGCGTCCGCCCCGATGACCTGGCCGCCCAGGTGATCCGGGCAGCCGTCTCTCGGGCACCGGAACTGGACCCGGACCGGATCGATGAAGTGGTCTTCGGCAATGCCAACGGCGCGGGTGAGGAAAACCGCAACGTTGCGCGCATGGCGGCCCTGCTGGCGGGACTGCCGACCTCCATTCCGGGCACCACCGTCAACCGGCTCTGCGGGTCCTCGCTGGATGCGGCAATGATTGCCTCCCGTCAGATCAACACCTCGGAGGCGGACCTGATGCTCATCGGCGGCGTGGAGTCCATGAGCCGCGCCCCCTGGGTGTTGCCCAAGAACGAGTTGCCGTATCCCGCCGGTGACGCCGCCCTTGCCTCCACGACCTTGGGCTGGCGCCTGGTCAACCCGGCCATGCCGAAGGAATGGACGGTGTCCCTGGGCGAGGCCACCGAGCAGCTTCGGGAGAAGTACGGCATCACCCGCGAACGGCAGGACGAATTCGCCGCCGCCTCCCATGCCTCGGCGGCCCGGGCATGGGACGAGGGCAAGTACGCGAACCTGACCGTCGCCGTCGACGGCGTGGACCTGGCCAGGGATGAAAGCATCCGCGCAGGGTCCACCACGGAGAAGCTCGCCACCCTGCGCACTGTCTTCCGCCCGGCGTCCGACGACGCGTCCGGCGGCACAGTGACCGCCGGCAACGCCTCGCCCCTGAACGACGGCGCCTCCGCGGCCTGGTTGGGCAGCGAAAGTGCGGCCGGGATCCTGGGGCTGGCGCCGCTGGCCCGCATCGCAGGCCGCGGCGCCGCCGCAAATGAACCGCAGTTCTTCGGCTACGCACCGGTGGAAGCAGCCAACACCGCACTGAAGCGCGCCGGCATCAGCTGGGGCGATGTTGGCGCCGTGGAACTGAACGAGGCCTTTGCCGCCCAGTCCCTGGCATGCCTGGATGCGTGGGACGTGGACCCCGGGATCGTCAACGCCTGGGGCGGTGCGGTAGCGATCGGGCACCCGTTGGGGGCTTCCGGCGCCCGCATCCTGGGCACCTTGGCCCGCCGGCTGCAGGAATCCGGGGAACGCTGGGGCGTGGCCGCCATCTGCATCGGCGTCGGCCAGGGCCTCGCCGTCGTGCTGGAAAACGCCAATTGACCCGCCCCGCCGCTCAACCGTAAGGAAGACACCGTGCTCAAGATAGTCCAGGACGCAGATGAGGCCGTGGCGCCCATACACGACGGCGCCACCGTGATGATCGGCGGGTTCGGCCGTGCCGGGCAGCCCGTGGAACTGATCGAAGCGCTGCTGCGCCAGGGAGCAGCCAACCTGACCGTCGTGAACAACAACGCCGGCAACGGGGAGCAGGGCCTGGCAGCGCTCATCGGCGCCGGGCGGGTGAAGAAGATCGTGTGCTCCTTCCCCCGGCAGTCCGACTCGCAGATCTTCGACGCCCGATACCGGGCCGGGGAGATTGAACTGGAACTGGTGCCGCAGGGCAACCTGGCCGAACGCATCCGGGCCGCCGGCGCCGGCATCGGCGGTTTCTTCACGCCCACGGCCTTCGGCACGCCGCTGGCCGAAGGCAAGGAAACCCGGATGATCGACGGCCGCGGCTACGTCTTCGAAACGCCGCTTCATGCCGACTTTGCCCTGGTCAAGGCCCTGCGGGCGGACCGCGCCGGCAACCTCGTGTACCGCAAGACCGCACGGAACTTCGGTCCGATCATGGCTGCGGCGGCGAAGCACGCCATGGTGCAGGTCCGCGAGATAGTGGACACCGGGCAGATAGACCCCGAGACCGTCGTGACCCCGGGAATCTACGTCAACACCCTGGTCCGCGTGGACCGGGAGAAAGCACCGGCCGCAGCATGAGCACCACGGAAAAGCTGGACAAAAACGCCCTGGCAGCCCTAGTAGCTGCGGACATCGCCCCGGGGTCCTTCGTGAACCTGGGCATCGGACAGCCAACCCTGGTGTCGGATTTTTTGAAGCCGGAGCAGAACATCACCCTGCACACCGAGAACGGCATGCTCGGCATGGGACCCCAGGCGCACGGTGACGAGGTGGACCCGGACCTGATCAACGCCGGCAAGATTCCGGTGACCGAACTGCCCGGCGCCTCCTACTTCCACCACGCCGACTCCTTCGCCGTCATGCGCGGCGGACACCTGGATGTGTGCGTCCTTGGCGCCTTCCAGGTATCGGCCTCCGGTGACTTGGCCAACTGGCACACCGGGGCGCCGGACGCCATCCCCGCCGTCGGCGGCGCCATGGACCTGGCCACCGGGGCCAAGGACGTCTACGTCATGATGAACCTGTTCACCAGGGACGGTGCCAGCAAGCTGGTGAAGGAATGCAGCTACCCGCTGACCGGCGTCGGCTGTGTCACGCGCGTCTACACTAATGAGGCGGTCTTTCTGCTGAAGGAAGACGGGGTCCACGTCCGCGAGACCTTCGGCACCACCCTCGAGGAACTGGCCGCAGCAATGGACATTGAGCTGATTCGCGGCAACGCCGGCAGCTAGGCCTACACCATGGGGGATAAATGAGCGGGACCGCACCGGCCAGCGACCAGTACGTCCAGTCCCTGGCCCGGGGCCTGCAGGTGATCCGCGCGTTCGACGCCGAGCACGTGCAGATGACGCTCAGCGACGTCTCGCGCCGGACGGGCCTGACCCGTGCCACGGCCCGCCGTTTCCTGCTCACCCTGGTGGAGCTCGGCTATGTGCGGACCGACGGGCGGACCTTCGAGCTGACGGCGCTGGTGCTGCAGTTGGGGTATTCCTACCTGTCGGGCCAGTCCCTTCCCCAGCTGGCCCAACCGGTCCTGGAGGACCTTTCCCGGGCGATTTCGGAGTCCACCTCCGCCTCCATCCTGGACGGCAACGAGATTGTGTACATAGCCCGAATCCACACCCGCCGGCTGATGACCGTGGGCATCAGCGTGGGCACCAGGTTTCCGGCCTACGCCACCTCCATGGGGCGGGTGCTGCTGGCCGGCCTGTCCGGGGACCGGTTCGAAGAGTACCTGGCCGCGGTTGAGCTGCGGCCGCTGACCGACCGGACGGTGACCGATCCGGACCGGCTCCGGAGTATGGTTGCCCGGGTGCGGGAACAGGGCTGGGCCATTGTGGACCAGGAACTGGAGCAGGGCCTGCGCTCGGTGGCCGTACCGATATTCGACTCCCGCGGGCAGGTGCTGGCTGCGCTGAACACCTCCATGCAGGCAGGCCTCGGAACCGGAGCGCCTACACTGGAGGAAGCAGCGGCCAGGGTTGTGCCGCACCTGCAGCAGGCGTCGGCCACCATTACGGCCGCCCTGGCGGCGCGAAGCTAGCGGGACAGGGCCAAGCAGAATGTGATCCCTGCCGCACTTTCGTCCGGCTCCGCTTAAGTCTGCTAGACTGAAAGCCAATTGTTTGTGTGGCAGTGGATGAAGGCCGCTCGCGTGCCCTCCGTGGTGAGATACTCGGAGGAATGCATTCCGGAAGGAATGGGCGGGCCTGTTTCCGGGTTGCGGGCTTCTTGCGCAACGAATGCCACACTTTTGCACGCCTACGGTCGCTTTCGGCGAGAGTATCGGAACTTCTCGGGGCATTGCGGCAACGACTTTAAGCGCGTCGCCCCCTGGTTGGTTTCAGCCGGCAGCGGGGCGGGGCAACCAGAGAATTATCTCGAGAAAAAACGGAGAACACGAAAGTGCCTACGATTCAGCAGCTGGTCCGCAAGGGCCGCTCACCCAAGGTCTCCAAGACCAAGGCTCCTGCCCTCCAGGGCAGCCCGATGCGCCGTGGTGTCTGCACCCGCGTTTACACCACCACCCCGAAGAAGCCGAACTCGGCTCTGCGTAAGGTTGCACGTGTCCGCCTCAACGGCGGCATCGAAGTAACCGCTTACATCCCCGGTGTGGGTCACAACCTTCAGGAACACTCCATCGTGCTGGTGCGCGGCGGCCGTGTGAAGGACCTTCCCGGTGTCCGCTACAAGATTGTCCGCGGTGCCCTCGATACCCAGGGTGTCAAGAACCGCAAGCAGGCTCGCAGCCGCTACGGCGCGAAGATGGAGAAGAAGTAATATGCCCCGCAAGGGTCCGGCCCCCAAGCGGCCGCTCGTACTGGATCCCGTCTACGGCTCCCCGCTGGTCACGCAGCTGATCAACAAGGTTCTGATCGACGGCAAGAAGTCCACCGCAGAGCGCATCGTCTACGGTGCACTTGCAGGCGCTCAGGAGAAGACCGGACAGGATCCGGTTGCAGCCCTGAAGAAGGCCATGGACAACATCAAGCCCAGCCTTGAGGTTAAGTCCCGCCGCGTTGGCGGCGCCACCTACCAGGTTCCCGTTGAGGTCAAGCCGGGCCGTGCAACCGCACTGGCCCTGCGCTGGCTGGTTGGCTACTCGAAGGCCCGCCGCGAGAAGACCATGACCGAGCGTCTCCGCAACGAAATCCTGGACGCTTCCAACGGTCTCGGTGCAGCTGTGAAGCGCCGCGAGGACACCCACAAGATGGCTGAGTCCAACAAGGCCTTCGCGCACTACCGCTGGTAAAAAGCCTGGCCGACGGCGGCCCCTCCTTCGAGGCCCTGCATTCCGCTTAGGCGGGGTGCGGGGCCCGAAGCAGATAAACGCAGTCGAACCGGCAAACACCAAATATAGGGAGAAACCGTGGCACTTGACGTGCTTACCGACCTGAACAAGGTCCGCAACATCGGCATCATGGCCCACATTGATGCCGGCAAGACGACTACAACCGAGCGCATCCTGTTCTACACGGGTGTCAACCACAAGATTGGCGAGACCCACGACGGTGCGTCCACCATGGACTGGATGGCACAGGAGCAGGAGCGGGGTATCACCATTACCTCCGCAGCTACCACGTGTTACTGGGACAACAACCAGATCAACATCATCGACACCCCGGGTCACGTTGACTTCACTGTCGAGGTTGAGCGGTCCCTGCGCGTCCTCGACGGCGCCGTCGCTGTCTTCGACGGCAAGGAAGGCGTTGAGCCGCAGTCCGAGACTGTTTGGCGTCAGGCCGATAAGTACGATGTGCCGCGTATCTGCTTCGTCAACAAGATGGACAAGCTGGGCGCTGACTTCTACTTCACCGTAGACACGATCATCAACCGCCTGGGCGCCAAGCCGCTGGTTCTCCAGCTGCCGATCGGCTCCGAGAGCGAATTCGAGGGCGTCGTTGACCTCATCGAAATGCGTGCCCTGACCTGGCGCGGCGACGCCAAGGGTGACGTGACCATGGGCGCCAAGTACGAAATCGAGCCGATCCCCGCAGACCTGCAGGAAAAGGCCGAAGAGTACCGCGCACAGCTGGTCGAGACCGTTGCTGAAGCCAGCGACGAACTGATGAACAAGTACCTCGAAGGCGAAGAGATCAGCATTGCGGAGCTGAAGGCCGGCATCCGCAAGCTGACCATCAACTCCGAGGTCTACCCGGTTCTGTGCGGCTCTGCCTTCAAGAACCGCGGTGTGCAGCCGATGCTGGACGCCGTCGTCGACTACCTGCCCAGCCCGCTGGACGTGCCGAACATCAAGGGCCACGACATCCGCGACGAAGAGGTCATCCTCGAACGCGCCGCTGATGCCAACGCTCCGTTCTCCGCCCTGGCTTTCAAGGTTGTCACGCACCCGTTCTTCGGCCGCCTGACCTACATCCGCGTGTACTCCGGTCACGCTGCTTCCGGCGCCCAGGTCATGAACGCGACCAAGCAGAAGAAGGAGCGCATCGGAAAGCTCTTCCAGATGCACGCCAACAAGGAAAACCCGGTCGAGGAAATCACGACGGGCCACATTTACGCCGCTATCGGCCTGAAGGATACGACCACGGGCGATACCCTGTGCGACCTGCAGGACCCGATCGTGCTGGAATCCATGAGCTTCCCGGAGCCCGTGATTTCCGTGGCCATCGAGCCGAAGACCAAGGGTGACCAGGAGAAGCTCTCCACGGCCATCCAGAAGCTCTCCGAAGAGGACCCGACCTTCCAGGTCTCCCTCGACGAAGACACAGGTCAGACGATCATCGCCGGCATGGGCGAGCTCCACCTGGACATCCTGGTGGACCGCATGCGCCGCGAGTTCCGCGTGGAGGCCAACGTGGGCAAGCCCCAGGTGGCTTACCGCGAGACCATCCGCCGTGCAGTCGCCAAGCACGACTACACGCACAAGAAGCAGACCGGTGGTTCGGGTCAGTTCGCAAAGATCCAGATCGCGATCGAGCCGCTGGATACTTCCGACGGCACGTTCTACGAATTCGAGAACAAGGTCACCGGTGGTCGTGTTCCGCGCGAATACATCCCCTCCGTTGACCAGGGTATCCAGAGCGCCCTCACTGACGGTGTGCTCGCCGGTTACCCGGTTGTCGGCATCAAGGCCACGCTGCTTGACGGCGCGTACCACGACGTCGACTCCTCGGAAATGGCGTTCAAGATTGCCGGACGCCAGGCCTTCAAGGAAGCTGCACGGATGGCCAACCCGGTCCTGCTGGAACCGCTGATGGATGTAGAAGTCCGCACCCCTGAGGAATACATGGGTGAAGTCATCGGTGACATCAACTCCCGCCGCGGCCAGATGCAGTCCATGGAAGATGCAGCCGGCGTAAAGGTCATCCGGGCGCACGTCCCGCTGTCCGGCATGTTCGGTTACATCGGCGACCTGCGGTCCAAGACCCAGGGCCGCGCCGTGTACTCCATGTCCTTCAACAGCTACGCCGAGGTCCCGAAGGCAGTTGCCGACGAGATCATCCAGAAGACGCGCGGCGAGTAAAACTTGGAGGGTGGAACGGTTTACGCCGGGACACCCGCCGTGTGTGCCCGGTCCGGGTTTCGGCCCGGACCGGGCGCATAGCCAAACTGAGCGGCCTCGCCAGGCTGCTGCGGAAATCGGCAATTTCATCAAATAAACAGCCCCCAGTAGACTTACATCAGTTTCAGTTGCGAAAAGCGCGGCTGGAGATTGAGTCTTCTAACTCTCTAGGAGGAACCCGTGGCGAAGGCAAAGTTCGAGCGGACTAAGCCGCACGTCAACATCGGCACCATTGGTCACGTTGACCATGGCAAGACCACGTTGACCGCTGCCATTTCGAAGGTGCTTGCTGACAAGTACCCTGATCTGAACGAAAAGCGCGATTTCGCTGCTATCGACTCTGCACCTGAAGAGCGCCAGCGCGGTATCACCATCAATATCTCGCACATCGAGTACCAGACCGAGAAGCGCCACTACGCACACGTAGACGCTCCCGGCCACGCTGACTACATCAAGAACATGATCACTGGTGCAGCTCAGATGGACGGCGCAATCCTCGTGGTTGCCGCTACCGACGGTCCGATGGCCCAGACCCGCGAGCACGTTCTGCTCGCCCGCCAGGTGGGCGTTCCCTACCTGCTGGTCGCACTGAACAAGTCCGACATGGTTGACGACGAAGAACTGCTCGACCTCGTGGAAATGGAAGTTCGCGAACTGCTGAGCTCCCAGGAATTCGACGGGGACAACGCTCCCGTCGTCCGCGTTTCGGGCCTGAAGGCTCTGGAAGGCGACCCCAAGTGGGTTGCTTCCGTCGAAGAGCTGATGGACGCCGTTGACAACAACGTGCCGGACCCGATCCGCGACAAGGACAAGCCGTTCCTGATGCCGATCGAGGACGTCTTCACGATCACCGGTCGTGGAACCGTTGTCACGGGCCGCGCCGAGCGCGGTACCCTCGCCATCAACTCCGAGGTCGAGATCGTCGGCATCCGTCCGGTCCAGAAGACCACGGTTACCGGTATCGAGATGTTCCACAAGCAGCTTGACGAAGCATGGGCCGGCGAGAACTGTGGCCTGCTGCTCCGCGGCATCAAGCGCGAAGACGTAGAGCGTGGCCAGGTCATCGTGAAGCCGGGTTCCATTACCCCGCACACCGATTTCGAGGCCAACGTCTACATCCTGTCCAAGGATGAAGGCGGACGCCACAACCCGTTCTACTCGAACTACCGCCCGCAGTTCTACTTCCGTACCACGGACGTAACCGGCGTCATCACCCTCCCCGAGGGCACTGAAATGGTTATGCCCGGCGATAACACTGAGATGACCGTTGAGCTCATCCAGCCGATCGCTATGGAAGAGGGCCTCGGCTTCGCTATCCGCGAAGGCGGCCGCACCGTTGGATCAGGCCGCGTCACCAAGATCATCAAGTAATTTTTGATGTTCTAGCCTGAACCTTTTCGGTTCTTAGCAGGGCCCCGTTGCTTATGGCAGCGGGGTCCTGCTGCGTTTAAACCCGGGGGTTTCAACTCCGGACGCCGCCGGGGTGCGGGCCAGGGACCGGATAAGATCCGTGGCTGCGGCCAGTCCCTGTTCGAAGGCACGCACGGCGTTGAGCCCCGACGCGTCACGTGCCCCGCCGATAACGGTAAACGGTGCACCGGCCGCCTCGAGGTGCCCCTGCAGCGGGTTGTGCGGCACCTGTCCGGCGGCCAGGACGACGGCGTCGGCCGGCAGCACTGTCCGGCTTCCCGCCTCGTCCCGGACCAGGAGCCCGCCGGAGCGCAGTTCCAGGGGAACGGTGTGGGCCATGGTGCGCACCCCCGCTTCCCGCAGTTCCTGCAGGACTGCCCAGCGGGTTGACGGGCCGATGCCCGCACCGATCCGCGCGCCGCGGCGCAGGATGGTGACCCGGCGGGGTCCGGTCCCGGCGTACTCCACCAGGAGGCGGGCCAGGTCGACGCCGATTCCGCCTGCCCCGATAACCACCACCCGGTTGCCGAGCAGCTCAGCGTCGGCAAAGGCACGGCGGTAGTCCAGTACGGGGATGTTTCCGGTACGGGGCAGCGGTACCGGCCGCGGACGGACACCGGTTGCCAGCAGGACGTGCGCGTAGCCGGCCAAGACCGGGGCCGTGGGGGCGGTCCCGCACCTGATCCGGACACCCAGCCGCGGTAGTTCGTTGCCGAAGTAGCGGATGGTCTGCAGGAAGTCGGCTTTCCCCGGCACCTGGCCGGCCAGCCGGAACTGCCCGCCGATGCCATCTGCTTCCTCATAGAGGTCCACCCGGTGCCCGGCGTCCGCCAAGGTGGCTGCTGCCTGCATCCCTGCCGGTCCCGCACCCACTACCGCCACCGCGGCACTGTTTCGGAGTTCCCGCCGGCGGAGCAGCGGGAAGTAGTTCTCCCGCCCGGCCCTCGGGTTGACCAGGCAGGAGACCGGGTCGGCCCCCAGCGAGCGGTCAATGCAGGCTTCATTGCAGGCGATGCAGGTGTTCACCAGCCGCGCATCTCCGCGCCGGGACTTCGCCACGATGTCCGGGTCGGCGAGGAACGGCCGCGCCATGGAGACCAGGTCGGCGTGGCCGGCAGCAAGCGCCTGTTCTGCCAGCGGCAGTGAGTTGATCCGGTTGCTGCCAATCACCGGTACCGGCACGTCGCCTGCGGCCAGGGCTGCCCGGATGCCGCCGGCAATCCCCATCCAGTGGCCGTGGGGAACCATCGCCTGCACGGACGGCACGGTGGATTCGTGCCAGCCAATGCCGATGTTGAGGGCGTCGGCTCCGGCCCGGGCCAGCTCAACGGCCAAGTCAGCCGACTCCCCGATGCTGCTGGAGCCCTCCACGAAGTCGGCGCCCGAGGTGCGGAAAATCACCGGGAAGGTGCTGCCGACGGCGGAGCGCACCGACTGCAGCACCGCCAGCGGGAAGGCCTGCCGCCGCACAGGATCGCCGCCCCAGCGGTCCCGGCGCAGGTTGGTCAGGGGCGAGGCAAACTGGTTGATCAGGTAGCCTTCGGACCCCATGATCTCCACCGCATCGAATCCGAGTTCCCGCGCCCGGGCCGCTCCGGCAGAGAAGTCGGCGAGCGTGTCCTCGATCTGTGGTCCGGTCATGTCTGCGGGCATGGTCCGGGAGAAACCGGAGAATACCTGTGACGGGGCGGCCGGGCGCAGTCCGTAGGTGGATTCGAAGGCGTACCGCCCGGCGTGGAAGAGCTGGAGGGCCAGCCGCCCGCCTGCTTCATGGACGGCGTCGAGCACCGGTGCCAGCACCGCAGCGGCTTCCGGCTCGTTGATCAGCAGGTAATTGGGGCCGCCGGCACCCGTTCGGTTAACCGCAGCGCCGCCCGTCACGATCAGCGCGGCACCGCCCGCTGCACGTTCCCGGTAGAACGCTGCGAGGGAACCGGCGTCGTCCTCCCGGTTCAGGTGCATGGAGCCCATCACTATCCGGTGCGGCAGGAGCAGCGAACCAATGGAAACGGGGGAGAAGACCCTGGTGAGGGACACTTCCGGCACGCGGGCAGCGGGCATTAGCGCAGGGCGCCCGGTGATGCTGCGGGATCGGGGACGGCGGCCGCGACGCCGTCGTCGGCAGCCGGTGCCTGCGCGCGGCGGAACAGGTCGCGGGCAATCACGGTCTTCTGGATCTCGTTGGTTCCTTCTTCGAACCGCTGGGCACGGGCGTCCCGGTAGACCCGCTCAATGGGCATGCTCTTCCAGTAGCCGATGCCGCCGTGCACCTGCAGGGCCTTGTCCGTGACCCGGGTGAGCATGTCCACCGCGGTGAGCTTGGCCATGGAGGACAGCGAGGGGGCAGACTCGCTGCCGTCCTGCCAGGCTTGTGCCGCCGTCATGGTCAGGGCCCGAGCGGCTTCGATGTCGGCGGCGTTTTCAGCCAGGGCGAAGGCGACGGCCTGCCGGGCAGCCAGCGGCTGGCCGAAAGTGGTGCGTTCCAGGGCATAGGCGACTGCAAGCTCCTGGGCGCGCCGGGCCAGGCCCACGCAGCTCATGGCCACCGAGATGCGGCTGGGGGTCAGGAAGCCGCCCAGGGCCACGTCCAGCCCGTCGCCTTCCGCGCCCAGCCGGTTTGCCACCGGAACCGGTGTGTCGGTGAAAGACAGGGAGGCATGGTCGGTGCCCCGCACGCCCATGGTTTCCGAAGTGTCCTCCACCACGGTGCCGGGGGCATGCCGGTCCACCAGCAGGGCGACGGTGCCGTCCCGCCCGGTGGTGCCGGCCAGCCGGGCGAACAACAGCCAGTAGTCGCAGCGCACGCCGAAGGTGATCAGGTGCTTGCGGCCGGTGAGATAGTACGTGTCGCCCTCCCGCCGCACACTGGAGGTGATGTCGGCGCCGGTGCCGTTGCCGGGCTCGGTGAGCGTGAAGGCGACCACCAGGTCGCCGGCGACGGCGGGACGCAGGTATTTTTCCCGCTGCGGTTCGCTGGCATGCGGGTTCATGGCCCGCCAGGTGCCGTTAACCACGTGCACGATCATCCGGATGGAGGCATGCGAACGGGAGAAGACTTCCATCAATCCCATCCACTGGACGAAGCTCACGCCCCGCCCGCCCAGGTCCGCCGGTGCCGCAAGGGAGAGGAAACCCGCTTCCCGCAGCTCCTTCCACAGGGCATCGGGCACCCGCCCGGTGGACTCGATGCGCTCCGCCCATGCTTCACCGGGGCCTTCCACCCAGGCGGTCACGGCTGAAAGCAGGTCCCGGTATTCCGAATCCGGGACGCTGCTGCCCCGTCCGTCTGCGGTGATGGCTGTGCTGGTCACTGTGGACTCCGATTCACTCATAACGCTCATATTGCTGGTTGGGGGAGGCACTGATTTGCCGGGTGCTTCAGCCGGAGACGGAGGGGTCCCGGCCGTTCCCGCCTGCCGGGGCGAAGTTCCGGGCCATGTCCCGCAGGAGGAATTTCTGGACTTTGCCCACGGCATTGCGCGGTATCGCATCCATCAGCTCCAGGCGTTCGGGCCAGTAATGCTTGGACACCTGGTGCCGGTCCAGGAAGACGGTGAGGTCAGCCAAGCTCAGGGGAGCTCCTGGAACCGGCACCACGAAGGCACAGGCCCGTTCGCCCAGCCGTGCGTCCGGCATGGCCGCCAGCGCAATGTCCAGCACAGACGGGTGCCGGAACAGCAGTTGCTCAATCTCAGCCACCGGGATCTTCTCGCCCCCGCGGTTGATGATGTCCCGGACCCGGCCGGTGACGCGCAGGTACCCGGCGCTGTCCATTACGGCAGTGTCGCCGGTCCGGTACCAGCCGTCTTCGGTAAAGACTTCCTTGGTCAGGTCCGGGCGGTCGAGGTAGCCGTCAAAGACCGTGGGGCTGCTCAGTTCGAAGTTTCCTTCGACACCGGCCGGAAGCAGCCGACCGTCATCGTCAACAATCCTGGTTCTTACTCCGGCCAGGGGACGGCCGTCGGTTCCCCATACCTTCGCGGGTTCGTCCTGCGGCGCGGCCAACGTGCCCAAACAGGTTTCAGTGGTGCCGAAGGCCCCGCAGATCCCGGCACCCAGCACGCGTGTGGCCCGTTCGGCCAAATAGCGCGGCACGGCGGCACCGGTGCTGACGAAAATGCGCAGGCTGGGCGGAGCTGTTGCCCCGGCGTCCACTGCCTGCACCAGGTCCGTGAGGAACGGGGTGGCAGCCTGCACAAACGTGGCGCGCCAGCCGTGCATCAGCTGCAGGGCACGTCCCGCGTCCCAGACCGGCTGCAGGATCTGCGGGCAGCCCAGGACAAAGGACAGCCACATGCCGTACAGGAAGCCGGTCTGGTGCGCCAGGGGCGAGGGGATGAACACTGCGTCGTCACTGGTCAGGTGCAGGTGCGCCGCTTCCATGGCTGCGGCCCGGCTCAGCGTTCCGTGCCGGTGCACAACGCCCTTGGGCTCGCCGGAGGTGCCGGACGTGAACAGCAGCTGCGCGGCGTCGCGCGCCGTGGGGGAGTACCGGGAGAGGACGCCGGGATCGGGCCGGGCCTGTGCCAGGGTCTGGTGCCAGTCACTGAACCGCGGCCCTCCGTGGACCTTGGGGAGGGGATCCGCGCTGCCCGGAGCGCGCAGTACCAGCACGTCCCGCACGGGCAGGCCCGGTTCCGGTCCGGCCGGGGCGGGTTGCCCGACCAGTCCGGCCAGCTCCGCAGCGGGCCGGCGGCCGCGGAATTCCTGCATGGTGACGAATACGCGGGCGTGTGCACGCTGCAGTGCCAAGGCCACTTCGCGTTCGCGGAAGATGGGCATCAGCGGCGCCGCCACCGCGCCGATGCGCAGGGAGGCCACGGTGAGAATCACGAATTCACTGCAGTTGGGCAGCTGGAAGGCCACGCGGTCTCCCGGCTGTACCCCCAGCTCCAGCAGCGCTGCGGCGGTACGGTCGGCTGCCGTGTCCAGTTCCGACCAGGTCAAGTGCCCTGATCCCTTGGCACCGCCGTCGACCACCGCCGTCTCGCTGGGACGTTCCGCAGCCCACCTGCGCACCCAATCCGGCCCGGTGACTGCAGCGGCGGCCTCCACAGCGGCCGGGGTGGCGATGGTCCGGGCACTGCTGCCGCGGGCCGTGCGCGCCGGACGGGCCAGGCGCGCACGGCGGATGACTCCGTCCTGCACCTCCATGCGCAGTCCGAAGGCAGTCATGGCGGCCAGGTACTCCGGGTAGGAAATCCGATACGCATTGGGATATGTGAGGGTGCTGCGGCCCTCTGCTGCGGAGGCTGCAACGGCAAGGGACATCAGGACGCGGTGGTCGTTAAAGGAGGAAAGGTCCGACCCGTTCAGGCCGCGCACACCGCGGATCACCAGGGAAGAACCTTCCACGCCGAGGTCTGCGCCCATCGCGTTCAGCTGCAGCATGGCAGCTACCCGGTCTGATTCCTTCATCCGCACGTGGTCAACGTGGTGGAAGACGCTGCGGCCGCCGGTGAAACAGGCCATGACCGAGAGGATCGGAAGCATATCCGGTACGCGGCGGCAGTCCACCTCCACCGGTTGCAGCCGCAGCCCGCCGTGCCGGATACGGACTGCGCCGGCGGCAGGATCCAGCTCCAGGGGCACCCCCATGGAACGCGCCAGGTCAAGGAAGTCCGCTTCCGGGTGGTCGGAACCGGAGGAGGAGGCGGAGGACAACCCGGCCAGCGTAATGTCTGCGGGATGGAGCGCGGCCGCGGCGACGCCGAAGGCGGCCGACCCGATGTCCGGGGGCATGCGCAGATCCGCGGGTACCGCCTGCTGGTTGGGCGGAATCCGAAAACGCCGGAAGTCCGGATCGGCGTCGACCTGCAGTCCGAATTGCCGCATCATGGCGATCGTCAGCTCTATGTAGCTGCTTTCGTTCTGAGCGCCGTCCACGAACACCGTTGTTTCCGTGCGGGCGAACGGGGCCAGCAGCAGCAGGCCGGAGACCCATTGGGACAGGGTTCCGGGGATGTGCACTTCACCGCCGTGCGGGCGGCCGCTGCGGACCCGTATCGGCGGACAATCGTTGGTGGAGGAAACATCCAGGCCCATGTCGCGCAGGGCGGCGAGCAGTGCCCAGATGGGCCGGCGCTGGAAGTACTTCTGGCCCGTCACTGTGACGTCCCGCCCGGCCAGCGCAGCCAGCCCCACCATGAAGTACAAGGTAGTTCCCGAACTCCCCGCCGATACGGTGTCCCGCTGCGGCCGGTAGGCTCCCCCGTGCACCACGAATGTGTCGCCCTCGATCTCAATGCCGGTGCCCAGCTGGCGCAGCATGGCCACTGTGTACTGCACGTGCCGGGCATCCGTGAGACCGGAAATCCTGCTGCTGCCGGATGCCAGCGAGGCCAGGATCAGGGCGCGGTGGGCGTGGTACTTGGAGTTGGGAACCTGCACTGTGCCGCTGATGCCGGCGTGCGTTCCGAGGACCGAAAGATACATGGCCGCACGGCCTTCCTGTTGTCTGCGTGCCTACCCCTGCCACCCCTCGTGCGCCGACGCTACCAGCTTGGTATCCGGGTCGGAACAGCCTCCCGCGGTCCGGTTCCGCCGTGAAGCGAATCGGCTGCGCTGCGGTAGGGATCAGCGGTGGAAACGGGTGGCCCGGCCAGGCCGGGCGGACGGGTGGCCCGGCCAGGCCGGGCGGGGCGGAAGCGGCCGGACGGGACCTCTCCTCCACACAGCGGCGACGGACCGGGATGCAGGCCCTTTGTCCACCGGAGCGCCCCTTGCCGGGGAAGTGAGCGCCGTCACCCTAGGATAGGCAAGAGCCAATACCGGCTGGAGCACAAAAACCGGAAGGAAGCAGATCGATGGGGGTCTTCCTGCTTTTCCTGGCTGCAATCACAGCCAGCTATTTCATAGGCCGTTCAGCGGGCCGCAGGGCAGCGCGCGGAATGGACAGTATGGGCAGGCCCTTGCCGCCACCGGACCAGATCTATGACGAGGGGTACCGGGCCGGCTACGCCGGCGCTGCGGCACAAGCAGCGCACGCTCCACAAGCAGCGCAGGCTGTACAAGCGGCCCAGACCACTGCCGGCGACCATGCAGAACCGCACGTGACGGCCGCTCCACCGGCTTTTGTGCCACCGAACTCTGCTCGGGCTAACTCTGCTCCGGCGAACTCTGCCAACGTGAATTTTGCCCAGTCTGCTCATTCGGTGCTGCCGTCAGCGGCGCCGGTTCCGGCCGGCGCCAGCGCGGCATCTATCGCAGCCGATCCGTCCTTGGTTGCGCGGCGGGGACAGGGCATGCCGCCGGCACCGCCCGCGGTGCCGGCGCCAGAACCGCCGCGGGCCAAGACCGAGGCTGAACTCCGCGAGGAGAAACGCCGCCGGGACCTGCGGAACATCAACATCACGCTGTACTCCGCCAGCCTGTTGCTGGTGGCAGCTGCCGCCCTGTTTATCGGCCTGGCCATACCCGAGCAGGCGCGCTTCTCCGGCGTGGTTGCGGTGACGGCACTGTTTTACGTCTCGGGACTGGTGATCCATGCCCGCAGCCGGCGGCTCCGTCCGGCAGCCGTCGCCTTCACCGGTACCGGACTGGCACTGATACCGGTTGTGGGACTGGCGCTGTTCAACCTCGTCCTCCATGACGGCCCGGCCGCCTGGCTGTTCACTTCCGTTGCCGGAACCGCCGCCTTCGCCTATGCCGCAGCAAAGATCGAAAGCCGGGTGGTGGCCTACCTGGCGCTCACGTTCCTGTTGTCTTCGGGATTGGCCTCCGGTGCCGCCCTCCGCTGGGGAATTGTTTGGTATTTCCTGTCTACGGTCGTCCTCGCGACCCTGATCAGCCTCGCGGCAGTCCGCCGCCCCAAATGGTTGAACAACCTTTATCTGGACGCCTTTGTCCGCTCCCACCGCTACCTCGTACCGGCCACCGCGGTTGCCTCAGCCTGGATTTCAGATGATCTGGGAGCCGCGCAGCTGGCAGTCCTCTTCCTCGCCTTCGCCTGTTACTACGCGGTCATGCTGTGGCAGGGCCCGGACCGCCACATGCTGGTAAACAGCTACGGACTGCGTGCTGCGGGCACCGTGGGGCTCACAGCCTTGTTCTACTCATTCACCGACAGCGGCCAAGCCACGTTGCTGGCCTTTGCCGTACAGGTCCTGGCCCAACTGGCGGGCGTCCTGCTGCGGCGTCCGGTTTACGGCGCCGCTGCACTGATGCAAGCCGCATCCAGGGCAGCGGGCCTGCCGCTGGACAATGCGGACGAGGCCAGGCGGCACCGCAGCAGCGGAACCGGCGCTCCCCAAACCGCAGGGGCCGTGGGTGGCCAGGGCGGAAGCCTGCCTGAGCTGTTCGGTGCGGATACTCCCGGGGCCGCTTCGGTCAGCCTGGTTAAAAAGCCGGCACGGACAGTGCAGCAGTCGGCCGGGCGCTTTTTCCGCGTGGATGTTGCGGTGCTGTTGGCGGTTCAGGCCGGAGCAGGGGTGCTGGCAGGCCTGGCCTACGCCTTTGGCATGTGGGGTGGGAACATGGCTGTGTTCGCCGGTACGGCCCTTGTGGTTCTGCTGGCCTACCTTGCCGCCGGCTGGAAGGTTGGCGGGGTGCTGGAGTTCGGGGTTACCGTCCCAGTGCTTCTGGTGCTGGTTCCCACGGCTGTGGAGCCCCGGGTATCCCTGTGGCCGGCAGTGCTGGTTACCGCAGCCCTCACTGCCTACCTGGTCATCCGCGCAGTACGCAGCGGCCCCGGTCGGAGAGCGGTGTTTGTCCTCGCGGCACGCGCAGCCGCAGTCCTGCTGGTGCCTCTGGTGCTCCTGGCATCCCTGGCAGAGTCCGTTGGAGCGGATCCGGGTGCCTGGGCCCTCGCCGGAACGGCCGCGGCCCTGGCAGCGAATCAGGTAATGACGGTGCTGCGCCTCCGGCAGGGGAAACCGGAATACCGGCCGGGTATAACAGCCTTGTCAGCCGCGGCTGGAACTGTGCTGCTCGCCTGCGGCCTGCGCGGGGCCGAGGACCCGGGGCTCGCTTTGGCCGGCCTGTGGGTACTGGTAGCCGCAAACGTTCTGACCTCGGTACTGCACCCGAGGGGGCGGTACCTCGCTGCCGGCCCGGCAGGTTTCCTCTCGGCGGCCCTTATCGGGGCGGGCGTCCTGGGACTGCGGGGCTACGAACTGCTGACGGCAGCCGCACTGGCGTACTGCGTTGTGCTGTTCGCCAGGATTTCTTCGCACTTGCAGCGTCCCCCGGTCACGCCACGCCGCCCGCCGTTGCGAGGGGCCCACCTGCTGGCTGCGCAGGCCCTGGTTGTTGTCCTCTCCGGGCTGGTGGCTGCGGATGTGACCGGAAATGTGCACCGGATCTTCGCTGCCCTCGCGGTGAGCATCGGTGTGCTGCACCTGCTGCGGACCCTGTTTGCCGCCCGCATAGAGCCGATGGGACTGGCCGGCGCCGGCCGGTGGGGCGGCCTCGCCGCATCCGCGGCGGTGCCCGGGGCGTATGCCCTGCTGCCGCGGGGGACCGGCGACCCGGGCAGCTTGCTGTTCCTGATCGCCTGCGCTGCTGCGGTCGCAGTGTTTACGCAGGTGGCTGCCGCCGTCCGCCTCCGCCGGGGGCGGCCGCTGCCGCTGGCTGCGGAATTGATCACTGCCGCTGCCCTCATCGCAGTCCTTGCCGCGGCTGCGTCACGCGGCGTGGAAGGCCCTGCGGCCTGGAGCCTTGCCTTGCTGTGGGCGGCCCTTGCCGCCAACGCAGCTGCTTCGCTGTTGGTCCCGGACAGGTTCGAGCCGGCTGCACCAGCCGGGTTTGCCGCGGCGGCTGCCGTGGGTGCCGGGCTCCTGGGCCTGCGCGGCTACGAACTGCTGGTCCTGGCCGGCCTGGCCTATGCCGCCGGTCTTGCAGTGAACCGCAGGCAGCCGAACCGGGGCTTGTACCTGTTGGCGGTTCAGGGACTGCTGATCGTCTTGGCCGTATTGGCGGTTGCGGACCTTGGTGCCGATGCGCACGGCTTGGTGGCAGCAGGAGCGGCAGCAACGGCGGCGCAGCACCTGGTGCGAACGGCGCTGCACCGACGCCTTGACGGCGGCGGCTACTCCGAAACATCACTGTGGATCAGCTTGGCCCTGCTGGTCCTGGCACCCGGTTTTTACGCCCTGCACACTGGCACGGAAGCCCGCCGGGACGTGGCGGCAGTTCTGCTGCTGCTGCTCCTGGCCGCAGCGGTACCAGCCTTCGCCCGGCGGCACCGGGCTTCCGAAGCACGCTCTGGATGGATACTCTATCCGGCAGCCCTGGCGCTGGGGGCGTTGCCGCTGGTCCTTTCCGGCCTGCCTGATGTGGCGGAGAAGGGCTTGCTGCCCGAACCGGTGCTCAGCTCGGAAGCCGCGGGCCTGGTTCTGCTCGCCCTCGGTGCGGCAGCGCTGTGGGGAGAGACCCGGCGGTCCTGGCACGCGGATACCAGGATGCCGTTGCTGGCTGCGTCGGCGGGGTACGCGGCTGCCGTCCTGTTCACAGCCGGGGCCACCGGAAACGCGTTCCTCGCATCCGCTGGCTTCGCCATGGGCGGGGCAGTGTGCCTGGTCCTGTCCTACAGCCGGGCACAGCCATGGGCAGCATTGGGAACCCCGCCGCTCCTGTTCGCCGCGGCACTATGCCTGTCGGCTGCAGTGGGGGACAGTTACTCCAAAGGTCTTGGGGCGGCCGGGTACAGGTTCCTCGCTGCCGCTTGGGCGGCAGCTGCCCTGCTTCAGCTGCTTCGTGCGTTCCTTCCGGCAGGACGCAGCTGGGACCCCCGCGACGAAAGCGCACCGGACAGTGCCGTGCAGGTGCCCGGCGCCGGTTCCGGTTTCCCTCAGTTGCTGAGGCGTCGGATCATGGGTTGCGCCTCTGCACTAGTCGCTGCGATAGCCGCAGTTCCCGCCATGGCGTCGGATTCAACTGCCGTGGCGGGGTCCGTGACCGTCATCGCGGCCGCGGCCCTGGCACTCCCGGAGCTTCCCCGGCAGTGGCGCGAACAGGCAATGCAGGGAGGAGCCGTCCTCACTGCCTTGGCGGTTCAGCGGATTAGCTGGCTGGTGCTGGGCGGGGTGAACGTCTTCTGGTCCGTGCAGTACTGGGCGTGCGTGCTGGCCGCGATGGCCGGTTACGAGTTCCTGCGAAGGCGCGAACAGCGCGGAACGGCCTTCCTGACGGTTTCTGCCGCCATCCTCTCCGCGAGCGGGTTGCTCACCGTCATCAGCGGAGGCGGAGGCAAGCAGCTGTGGGCACTGGTGGCCCATGCCGGCCTGCTCGCCTTCGGACTGCTGGCCAGCCGGCGGCTGTTCACCATGTGGGGAGCGGCAGGTGTGGTGCTGGCCGTGCTGTGGTACCTGCGCGGCTATACCTTCCTCCTGCTGGCACTGCTGGGTGTCGGACTGATCGCGCTGGCTGTATGGCGGCTCACCCGTGTCCGTTCCGACGCCGACGGCACGGAGCAGAACCGAACGCATCACTCGGACCCAATTGCACCGGCCGGGGGAGCGGCGGGCCCGGGGCTTATGCAGCCGGCGCCGGGAGGAGCGCCCTCTTCGGGGACGATCCAGGCGGCGCCCTGGACGCAGCCGGTGCCCGGGGCGCCCCCGGCACCGCCACTGCCGGAAAACGGTCCGGACCCGGACAGCCAAGCCCCGGAAGCCCCGGGCGCGGGTGGGCGCACCCTCTGACACGAAGTTCAATCCTCCGCTAGGCTCGGAGGATGGAACTTCTCATTCTTTTGGTCATTGCGGCAGCCGTCGCCGCCGGTGTGGGCTGGACCCGGAAGAACTTCCGTTCCGAAATCGACCGCACCAAGCGGATCCGCCGGTCCAACCGGGACGGCATGCCCTGAGTCCAGGAGATGCGGCCTGCCACGGACACCGTTTCAGGGAGCCGCGGCGCCTGGGTTAGACTGTTGGAAGTTGACGCTCCGCTGGCCCTTTGGAAACATCGGCCCTTGGAAACCTCGGGCAGGGAAACCTCAGGCCCGGGCGGCAGCAGCCAGATAGTGCAAGGTATGCCGCTACACCGGCATTGCCTTGTCGTAGGTGCGGTGCCTGATTGGCCATCCGTGCCCAAGTCTGGCAGACTAGAGAAGTTGTTCAAGCGCTTTTGTGCCCACACGCGCCCTTGCTCCTGCTGAACTGCAGGAAACAGGCAGTGGTGAGATTGCGTCCCGGCCAGGATAATGCCTGGTGCAGGGTCGGATCCTTCAGGGGAAGAGCCCATATATAACCCGCCCCTATTCTTTCTCGGGGTCGTCGGTCTCAACACCGCGACACGCCCGAGCGCGGGGGTCGGAGCCTCGACAGGGTGAGGAACCCGGATTCATCCGGATTCAGTCTGTTGGAGGGGTGCCAGGCCGTAAGGCAGTTCGGCGCAAAAACTGTACAGAGAGCATTACTCGAAGAAAGAGGCACGACGCCATGGCGGGACAAAAAATCCGCATCCGGCTGAAGTCGTACGACCACGAGGTCATCGACGTATCAGCACGGAAGATCGTTGAGACGGTCACGCGTGCAGGCGCAACGGTAGTAGGCCCCGTGCCGCTGCCCACGGAAAAGAACGTTTACGTTGTTATCCGTTCGCCGCACAAGTACAAGGACAGCCGCGAGCACTTTGAAATGCGCACGCACAAGCGCCTGATCGACATCATTGACCCCACGCCCAAGGCCGTTGACTCGCTTATGCGTCTTGACCTGCCTGCAGACGTGAACATCGAAATCAAGCTGTAGGGGGGGAGCGGATAATATGTCTACTTCACTTACACGCCAGGTAAAGGGACTGCTGGGCACCAAGCTCGGCATGACCCAGGTCTGGGACGAGAACAACAAGCTCATCCCCGTTACCGTCGTCCAGGCTGACTCCAACGTCATCACGCAGCTGCGCAGCGCGGAAAAGGACGGCTACACCGCCGTTCAGATCGGCTACGGCCAGATCGATCCGCGCAAGGTGACCAAGCCGCTGGCCGGCCACTTTGAAAAGGCCGGCGTCACGCCGCGCCGCCACGTAGTTGAACTGCGTACCGCAGATGCCGACACCTACGAGCTGGGCCAGGAACTCTCCGTTGAGATTTTCGAAGCCGGCCAGAAGGTCGACGTCACCGGAACCTCCAAGGGCAAGGGCTTTGCCGGTGTCATGAAGCGTCACGGCTTCCACGGCGTCGGTGCCTCCCACGGTGCACACAAGAACCACCGTAAGCCGGGTTCCATCGGTGGCGCATCCACCCCGGGACGCGTCTTCAAGGGCGTTCGGATGGCAGGCCGCATGGGCGCTGTCAAGCACACCACCATGAACCTCACGGTTCACGGTGTGGACGCCGAGAAGTCGCTCCTGCTGATCAAGGGTGCCGTTCCCGGCGCCCGCGGCCAGGTCGTCCTCGTACGCACCGCCGTGAAGGGAGCTTAGTCTCATGGCTAACGAAACCACTGTTGAATTCCCCGCAGAGATCTTCGACGTTCAGACGAACGTACCGCTGCTCCACCAGGTGGTAGTTGCTCAGCTTGCAGCCGCCCGCCAGGGTACGCACAAGACGAAGACCCGCGCCGAGGTTAGCGGTGCAGGCCGCAAGCCCTTCAAGCAGAAGGGCACCGGCCGGGCTCGCCAGGGCTCGATCCGTGCGCCTCACATGACCGGTGGCGGCGTTGTCCACGGACCGACGCCCCGCGACTACAGCCAGCGCACCCCCAAGAAGATGAAGGCTGCTGCACTGCGCGGCGCCCTGTCTGACCGGGCACGCAACGGCCGTATCCACGTCCTCGAATCCCTGGTTGAAGGCACCAAGCCTTCCACCAAGGACGCACTGAGCGCCCTGCGTTCGGTTTCCGACCGCAAGAACCTGCTCGTTGTTATCGAGCGCGCCAACGATGTTGCTGCACTGTCCGTGCGCAACGTCCCGGAAGTTCACGTGATCTACGTAGATCAGCTGAACACCTACGACGTGCTGGTTTCCGACGACGTGGTCTTCACCAAGGCTGCCTACGACGAGTTCGTCGGCAAGAACACTGTCAAGGAGGACGCCAAGTGAGCGCGACCACCGCTAAGGACCCGCGCGACGTAGTGCTTGCACCCGTCGTCTCGGAAAAGAGCTACGGCCTGATCGACGAAGGTAAGTACACCTTCCTGGTCGACCCCCGCTCGAACAAGACCGAGATCAAGCTGGCCGTGGAGAAGATTTTCTCCGTCAAGGTCGACTCGATCAACACCATCAACCGTGCCGGTAAGCGTAAGCGCACCAAGTTCGGATGGGGACAGCGCAAGAGCACCAAGCGCGCAATTGTCACCCTCAAGGACGGCACAATCGACATCTTCGGCGGTCCGCTCAGCTAGGGCGGAGACCACTTTAACGAGGAATAAATAATGGGAATCCGTAAATACAAGCCGACTACCCCGGGCCGTCGCGGCTCGAGCGTAGCCGACTTCACCGAAATCACGCGGTCAACGCCGGAAAAGTCGTTGGTACGTCCGCTGCCCAAGAAGGGCGGCCGTAACAACACCGGTAAGATCACGACCAGGCACAAGGGTGGTGGACACAAGCGTCAGTACCGTCTGATCGACTTCCGTCGCCACGACAAGGACGGCGTCAACGCTCGCGTTGCCGAGATCGAATACGATCCGAACCGTACCGCCCGCATTGCGCTGCTGCACTACGTTGATGGCACCAAGCGTTACATCATTGCTCCGAACAAGCTCAAGCAGGGCGACTTCGTAGAGGCCGGCGCCGGGGCTGACATCAAGCCCGGCAACAACCTGCCGCTGCGCAACATCCCCGTGGGTACCACCATCCACGCCGTTGAACTGCGTCCGGGCGGCGGTGCCAAGATGGCCCGCTCCGCCGGTGCTTCTGTTCAGCTCGTTGCCAAGGAAGGCCGCTTCGCCCAGCTGCGTCTGCCCTCCGGTGAAATCCGCAACGTTGACGTCCGCTGCCGCGCCACGATTGGCGAGGTCGGCAACGCCGAGCAGTCCAACATCAACTGGGGCAAGGCCGGCCGTATGCGCTGGAAGGGCGTTCGCCCGACCGTCCGCGGTGTCGCCATGAACCCGGTTGACCACCCGCACGGTGGTGGTGAAGGTAAGACCTCCGGTGGACGCCACCCGGTCAACCCGAATGGTAAGCGCGAAGGCCGTACCCGCCGCCCCAATAAAGAGAGCGACAACCTCATTGTGCGTCGCCGTCGTTCCGGCAAGAACAAGCGATAGGAGCCTGGAAACATGCCACGCAGCCTGAAGAAAGGCCCCTTCGTCGACCAGCACCTGTTCCTTAAGGTAGCGGCCGAAAACGAAAAGGGCACCAAGAACGTCATCAAGACGTGGTCCCGCCGTTCGATGATCATCCCCGACATGCTCGGGCACACGATCGCCGTACACGATGGACGTAAGCACATTCCGGTGTTTGTCACCGAGTCGATGGTCGGGCATAAGCTCGGCGAATTCGCTCTGACGCGGACATTCCGCGGCCATGTGAAGGACGACCGCAAGGGCAAGCGCCGCTAGGCGCTGCTCTTTCGGCAGAAGACGAGAGAAGGAAAGCAATGGAAGCCAAGGCAATTGCGCGTCATATCCGCGTAACGCCTATGAAGGCCCGGCGCGTCGTCAACCTTGTTCGTGGCAAGCAAGCGAATGAGGCTCTGGCAATTCTGAAGTTTGCCCCCCAGGCAGCTTCGGAGCCGGTATTCAAGGTAGTTCAGTCGGCTATGGCCAATGCACGAGTCCTCGCGGACCGTGACGGCGTGGCCTTCGACGAAGGTGACCTCTACATCAGCGAAGCATTCGTTGATGAAGGACCCACCATGAAGCGGTTCCAGCCGCGGGCCCAGGGCCGCGCCTACCGCATCAACAAGCGGACCAGCCACGTCACCGTGGTAGTCGCAACCCCTACGAACGAGGAGGAACGCTAAGTGGGACAGAAGGTAAACCCGCACGGGTTCCGACTCGGCATCACCACTGACCACGTATCGCACTGGTTTGCTGACAGCAACAAGCCGGGCCAGCGTTACAAGGACTTCGTCCGCGAGGACATCAAGATCCGTCAGCTGATGTCCACTGGCATGGACCGCGCCGGCATCGCCAAGGTTGAGATCGAGCGCACCCGTGACCGTGTCCGTGTGGATATCCACACTGCACGTCCGGGCATCGTGATCGGCCGCCGCGGCGCCGAAGCAGACCGTATCCGCGGCGAGCTGGAAAAGCTCACCGGCAAGCAGGTTCAGCTGAACATCCTCGAGGTCAAGAACCCCGAGATGGAAGCCCAGCTTGTTGCCCAGGGTGTTGCTGAGCAGCTCTCTTCCCGCGTGGCTTTCCGCCGTGCGATGAAGAAGGCCATCCAGTCCGCACAGCGTGCAGGTGCAAAGGGTATCCGTATCCAGTGCTCCGGCCGTCTGGGCGGCGCCGAAATGAGCCGTTCGGAGTTCTACCGCGAAGGCCGTGTGCCCCTGCACACCCTCCGCGCGCAGATCGACTACGGCTTCTTCGAGGCCAAGACCACCTTCGGCCGCATTGGCGTGAAGGTATGGATCTACAAGGGCGACGTCACCGCTAAGGAACTGGCTGCACAGCAGGCTGCTGCACCGTCCCGCGGACGCTCCAACGACCGTCCGGGCCGCGGCCCGGCAGCCGACCGTGGCGACCGCGGCGGCGACCGCCGTCGTCGCAACGACCGCGGCGACAAGGCCGCCGCGCCTGCTGCAGAGGCTCCGGCCGCTGAGGCAGCTGCCCCCGCAGCAGAAGGAGGACAGGCTTAAATGCTTATCCCACGTCGAGTCAAGTTCCGTAAGCAGCACCACCCGGGTCGCTCCGGCGCTGCAACCGGCGGCACCGCCGTCAGCTTCGGCGAGTGGGGTATCCAGGCTCTGACGCCTGCGTACGTCACCAACCGCCAGATTGAAGCTGCGCGTATTGCCATGACACGCCACATCAAGCGTGGCGGAAAGGTCTGGATCAACATTTATCCGGACCGTCCGCTGACGAAGAAGCCGGCCGAAACCCGCATGGGTTCCGGTAAGGGTTCTCCGGAGTGGTGGGTTGCAAACGTCAAGCCGGGCCGGGTTCTGTTCGAACTCTCCGGTGTTTCTGAAGAGGTAGCTCGTGAGGCACTGCGCCTGGCGATCCATAAGCTGCCGTTGAAGGCACGCATTGTGCGTCGCGAGGGTGGTGAATAGAAATGGCAGTTGGATCAAAAGAGCTGACAACTGAGCAGCTGGACGGCTTCGATAAAGACCGTCTCGTCGAGGAACTGCGCAAGTCCAAGGAGGAGCTGTTCAACCTCCGCTTCCAGTCGGCCACCGGCCAGCTGGAAAACCACGGTCGTCTGCGTGCAGTCAAGCGCGATATCGCCCGCATCTACACGGTGCTGCGTGAGCGCGAGCTGGGCATTCGTCCCGAGGTTGCCGCTCCCGTTGAGGAAGCAGCACCCGAGGCACCGAAGAAGTCCAAGAAGAAGGCTACTGAGTCTGAATCTGAAGCCAAGGTCGCTGAGGATGATGCCAAATGAGCGAAAACAAGAATGAGGCAGCAGTGACAACTGACGCAAACGGAGCCGATGCCCGCGGGTACCGGAAGACCGCACGCGGCTACGTGGTCTCGGACAAGATGGATAAGACCATCGTTGTCGAGGTTGAAGACCGCGTGAAGCACGCCCTTTACGGCAAGGTTATTCGCCGGACTTCCAAGCGCAAGGCCCACGACGAGCAGAACGACGCCGGCATCGGCGACCTCGTTCTGATCGCCGAGACCCGGCCGCTGTCTGCGACCAAGCGGTGGCGCCTGGTCGAGATCCTCGAGAAGGCCAAGTAACCTAGTAGTAAGAAGTACCGGCCGGCCAGCCGGTGTGTCCTTCGGTCCTAGCGGACCAAGGGCACGCCGGCCCCGTCCAAGCGTGAGGGGCCCCGGCCGCGTTATCGTCTTCGATTTCGCTTCCGGGGCCTTTTCGCGATAAACTTGAAATCTTGTCTGTGCGGTGCGGAAGTGTGTCCGGAGTGCGGCCCGAATCTGGGGCCTGATCCGGCCCGGCTTCCTCACCGCCGAATGAGACAAAAGCCCGATAATCTTGTTCGACGCCGTAAAGGCAGCCTGCACTGGCGTGCGGCCTGCCGGCCAGGCGTTGAGTACCAGTATTACGGGGTCCACCCATATCCGTTCCGCAAGGCTCAGTACTGAGAACCGGCGCGACGACAGGAGTAATAAGTGATTCAGCAGGAGTCGCGACTGAAGGTCGCCGACAACACGGGTGCCAAGGAAATCTTGACCATCCGCGTTCTCGGTGGATCCGGCCGTCGCTACGCAGGCATTGGCGACACCATTGTTGCCACCGTCAAGGATGCAATTCCCGGCGGCAACGTCAAAAAGGGCGACGTGGTCAAGGCCGTCATCGTCCGTACCAAGAAGGAACGCCGCCGCCAGGACGGTTCCTACATCAAGTTCGATGAGAACGCTGCAGTGATCTTGAAGAACGACGGAGACCCCCGCGGTACCCGTATCTTCGGCCCGGTCGGCCGCGAACTTCGCGACAAGAAGTTCATGAAGATCATTTCGCTGGCTCCGGAGGTGCTGTAGTCCATGGCAAAGATCAAGAAGGGTGACCTCGTTCAGGTCATCACCGGTGCAAAGGCTGAGCGCGGCGGAGACCGCGGTAAGCAGGGCAAGGTTCTGAAGGTCTTCCCCGAGAGCAACCGCGTTCTCGTTGAAGGCATCAACCGCGTCACCAAGCACACCAAGGTTGGCCAGTCCTCCCGCGGTTCCAAGACCGGCGGCATCGAGGTTGTCGAAGCCCCGATCCACGTTTCCAACGTCGCAGTCGTCGACCCGGAGACCAAGAAGCCGACCCGCGTTGGCTTCCGCACTGAAACCGTCGAAAAGAATGGCCGTGAGCGCACTGTGCGTATCCGCGTGGCCAAGGGCTCTGGGAAGGACCTCTAATGACTGAGACTGTCACCAAGATCGTTCCCCGTCTGAAGACCCGCTACGCAGCGGAGATCAAGCAGACCCTGCAGGACGAATTCAACTACTCAAACGTCAACCAGGTTCCCCGCCTCGTCAAGGTTGTCGTGAACATGGGTGTTGGAGATGCCGCCAAGGACTCCAAGCTCATTGACGGTGCCGTCCGGGACCTCACCCAGATCACGGGCCAGAAGCCCCAGGTCACCAAGGCACGCAAGTCCATCGCACAGTTCAAGCTGCGCGAAGGCATGCCGATCGGCGCGCACGTTACCCTGCGCGGCGACCGCATGTGGGAATTCGTAGACCGCTTGGTCACCCTGGCCCTGCCCCGTATCCGTGACTTCCGCGGCCTGAACGGCAAGCAGTTCGACGGCAACGGCAACTACACGTTCGGTCTGACCGAGCAGTCGATGTTCCACGAAATCGATCAGGACAAGATCGACCGCGTACGCGGCATGGACATCACCGTGGTTACCACCGCAAAGACCGATGACGAGGGACGCGCGCTGCTGAAGGCGCTCGGCTTCCCGTTCAAATCCGAAGATTAATTACTACGTAACAGGTCCGACGGACACCCGTGAGGCAACGCCGCACGGAACTCCTGCAGGAAACCGTTACGAGGGAGGGCAAGAGCCCAAATGACAATGACAGATCCTGTCGCAGATATGCTCACGCGTCTGCGCAATGCAAACTCGGCATACCACGATTCCGTGTCCATGCCCTACAGCAAGCTCAAGGCGCGCGTTGCTGACATCCTGAAGGCCGAGGGCTATATTGCCGGCTGGAAGGAAGAAGAAGCCGAGGTCGGCAAGAAGCTGACCCTGGACCTCAAGTTCGGTCCGAACCGCGAGCGTTCCATCGCCGGTGTACGCCGCATCTCCAAGCCCGGTCTGCGCGTTTACGCGAAGTCCACCAACCTGCCGCACGTGCTGGGTGGCCTGGGTATCGCAATCCTGTCGACGTCGTCAGGTCTCCTGACCGACCGCCAGGCCGCCAAGAAGGGCGTAGGTGGGGAAGTCCTCGCCTACGTCTGGTAGCAGGGAAGGGAAAGAAAAATGTCACGTATTGGACGTCTGCCCATCCCGGTTCCTGCCGGAGTAGATATCGCCATCAACGGCAACGTTGTGTCCGTCAAGGGCGCCAAGGGCGAGCTGAGCCACACTGTGCCCAGCCCGATCACGGCTTCCCTGGAAGACGGCATCATCACCGTTGTCCGACCGAACGACGAGCGTGAATCCCGCTCCCTCCACGGCCTGACCCGCACGCTGATCAGCAACATGATCACCGGCGTGACCGAGGGCTACAAGAAGGACCTGGAAATCGTTGGTACCGGTTACCGCGTTGTAGCAAAGGGTGCGGACCTCGAGTTCGCCCTGGGCTACAGCCACCCGGTTCCCGTCACGGCCCCGGAAGGCATCACGCTTACCGTGGTAGGCCCCACGAAGGTCACCGTGTCCGGTATCGACAAGCAGCAGGTGGGCGAGGTTTCCGCCAACATCCGCAAGCTGCGTAAGCCCGACCCCTACAAGGGCAAGGGTATTCGTTACGCCGGCGAGATTGTCCGCCGCAAGGTCGGAAAGGCTGGTAAGTAACCATGGCCATCAGCATCAATAAGAAGCGAAACAGCAAGAGCAAGTCTGCCCTGCGCAGCCGTCGCCAGCTGCGTATCCGCAAGCGGATTTCCGGCACCGGGGCCCGTCCCCGCCTGGTGGTTAACCGCTCTGCCCGCCACATCTTCGTCCAGGTTGTCGATGACACCCGTGGCGTAACCGTGGCTTCCGCCTCCACCATGGAAGCGGATCTGCGTGCACTGGAAGGCGATAAGACCGCCAAGGCCAAGCGCGTTGGCGAACTCGTCGCTGAGCGGTCCAAGGCCGCCGGCGTTGAAGCCGTTGTCTTTGACCGCGGTGGTAACCGCTACCACGGCCGCATTGCTGCAGTTGCAGACGGCGCACGTGAAGGTGGGCTGGCACTGTGACCGAGGTAAACAAGGAAAAGGAAAATCAGGTGACTGAAGCTACAGCTGCTGAGGCAACTGAGACCAAGGACGCCGCAGCAACCGGTACCGACGACCGCCGCGGCGGACGTCGCGGCGAGCAGCGCTCCGGCTCCGACCGTGGAGGCCGCGGCGAACGCGGTGGCCGCGGTGGCCGCGACGGCGGACGCAACGATGACAAGGACAAGTTCATTGAACGCGTCGTTACCATCAACCGCGTTGCCAAGGTGGTCAAGGGTGGCCGTCGCTTCAGCTTCACCGCCCTCGTTGTTGTCGGTGACGGCAACGGCATGGTCGGCGTTGGCTACGGCAAGGCAAAGGAAGTTCCCTCCGCTATCGCAAAGGCTGTCGAAGAAGCCAAGAAGTCCTTCTTCCGCGTCCCGCGCATCGGTGGAACCGTCCCGCACCTCGTCCAGGGTGAAGCTGCTGCAGGCGTAGTCCTGCTGCGTCCGGCTTCCCCGGGTACCGGCGTTATCGCCGGTGGTCCGGTCCGCGCCATCCTCGAATGCGCCGGAATCCACGACGTTCTGTCCAAGTCGCTCGGATCCTCCAACGCCATCAACATCGTGCACGCCACGGTTGATGCGCTGAAGCGCCTCGAAGAGCCCCAGGCAGTGGCAGCCCGCCGCGGCCTGCCGCTGGACCAGGTTGTTCCGGCCGCAATGCTCCGCAACATGCAGAAGGCAGGTGCCTGATGATGACGACTCCGAAGAACGTCGCCGTTAGCTCGGCGCGGCTCGAAATCACTCAGATTAAGTCCACCATCGGTGGTAAGCAGAATCAGCGCGACACGCTGCGTTCACTGGGCCTGAAGCACATCGGCGACTCCGTCGTCCGTACTGCAGACGCCGTGACCGTTGGCATGATCAACACGGTTCCGCACCTCGTGAAGGTTGAGGAGGCGAAGTAACATGCCCGAAGAAATCAAGACTCTGAAGGTCCACCACCTGCGTCCGGCACCCGGTGCCAAGACGGCCAAGACCCGCGTCGGCCGCGGTGAAGGTTCCAAGGGTAAGACGGCAGGCCGCGGTACCAAGGGTACGGCTGCCCGCTACCAGGTCAAGGCCGGTTTCGCAGGCGGGCAGCTTCCGCTGCACATGCGCCTGCCGAAGCTGCGCGGCTTCAAGAACCCGTTCCGGGTCGAGTTCCAGGTCGTAAACCTGGACAAGATCTCGGAGCTGTTCCCCGAAGGCGGCGCCGTGACCATCGAAGCACTGGTTGCCAAGGGTGCGGTTCGCAAGAACCAGCCCGTGAAGGTTCTCGGCTCCGGCGATATCACCGTCAAGGTTGATATCTCCGCCAACGCCTTCTCCGCCAGCGCTGCAGAAAAGATCGCCGCAGCAGGCGGATCCACCACCGAGGTCTAAGACTTCCGTGGCGGGCCTGTTTCCCTCCCCGGCCGGGCGCACCGAGCGTGCCGGCAGGGGAGGGGTGCACGATCCCATGTTTCACCCCTGAACTCCTGGCGGGCCGGCGAACGGTCCGCCGGGAGTTCAGTTCTGTTTAACGCAACTACCGCGCCCCGTACGCCGTTAACGCAGTACGGGGTCGGAGCGGCTAGACTCTGTTTCTGTCACAAGTCCGCATGGGACTTTCCAAACTTCAGGAGGACGCTTGCTTAGCGCTATTGGCCGGGCTTTCCGGACGCCAGACCTGCGACGCAAGCTGTTGTTTACGCTGGGTATCATCACTATCTTCCGCATGGGTGCTTTTATCCCGGCCCCGGGTGTTGACTACGGCAATGTGCAGCAGTGCTTGGATCTGGGTGCCACCTCGGGTGGCATATATGAATTCGTCAACCTCTTTAGCGGCGGCGCCCTGCTGCAGGTCTCCATCTTTGCGCTCGGGATCATGCCGTACATTACGGCGAGCATCATCGTGCAGCTGCTGCGCGTGGTCATTCCGCACTTCCAGGCGCTGCATGACGAAGGCGCCCAGGGCCAGTCGAAGCTGACCCAGTACACCCGCTACCTGACCATCGCCCTTGGCCTGCTGAACGCAACCACGGTGGTTTCCCTGGCGCGCACGGGTGCCCTGTTCGGCAACCAGTGCCCGTACGACATCATTCCGGACCAGGGCATCGTCACGATCCTCCTGCTGATCATCACCCTGACCGCCGGCACCGGCGTCATCATGTGGATGGGCGAAATGGTCACGGAGAAGGGCGTGGGCAACGGCATGTCGCTGCTGATCTTCACCTCCATCGCAGCGTCCTTCCCCAGCGCCCTCGGCGCCATCATCACGTCCAAGGGCTGGACCGTGTTCCTCGGCGTGCTTGGCATCGGCATCCTCGTAGTGGCCCTGGTGGTCCTGGTCGAGCAGTCCCAGCGCCGTATTCCGGTGCAGTACGCCAAGCGCATGGTCGGGCGGCGCACCGTGGGCGGCACCAACACCTACATTCCGATCAAGGTCAACATGGCCGGCGTGATCCCCGTGATCTTCGCGTCCTCCATGCTGTACCTGCCCACGCTGATCGCGCAGTTCAACACCCCCAGCACCGGCTCGCCTGCCGGCTGGGTCGTGTGGATCAACAACCACCTGGTCAGCGGCGAGCACCCGCTCTACATGGCGGTCTACTTCCTCCTGATCGTCTTCTTCACGTACTTCTACGTCTCCATCACGTTCAACCCGGACGAGGTTTCGGAGAACATGAAGAAATACGGCGGCTTCATCCCCGGCATCCGGGCCGGCCGCCCCACCGCCGAGTACCTGCAGTACGTGCTCTCCCGGATCACGCTGCCCGGCGCCCTGTACCTGGGCTTTGTCGCCCTGATCCCGCTGATTGCTCTGGTCGTTGTTGGAGCCAACCAGAACTTCCCGTTCGGCGGAACGTCAATCCTCATCATGGTTGGTGTGGGACTGGAAACGGTTAAGCAAATTGACGCGCAGCTCCAGCAACGTCACTACGAAGGGTTATTGCGATGACAAGAATGCTCATTATCGGGCCTCCCGGGGCCGGTAAAGGAACTCAGGCCGCCCGGATATCGGACCGCCTCGGTGTCACGGCAATATCGACCGGAGACATCTTCCGCTCCCACGTCAAGGAGCTCACGCCCCTGGGCGTTGAAGCCAAGAAGTTCATCGACGCCGGAAACTTCGTCCCGGACAGCGTCACCAACGGCATGGTCCGCACCCGCCTGCAGGAGGACGACGTCGAGCGCGGTTTCCTGCTGGACGGTTACCCGCGCACTGTGGCGCAGGTCGAGGAACTGGACGACATCCTGGCCGGCAACGGCCAGAAGCTCGACGCCGTGCTGCTGCTGACCGCCGACGACGACGAACTGGTGGCGCGGCTGCTCAAGCGGGCCGAGCTTGAAGGCCGCAGCGATGACACCGAAGACGTCATCCGCCACCGGCTGGACCTCTACAAGCAGCAGACGGCCGACGTCGTTGCCCGCTACGAAGACCGGGGGATCGTCACCCGCGTGGACGGCCTCGGCGCCATCGACGAGGTCACGGAGCGGGTCATGGACGCGCTGAAGGACCTGCGCTGACACATCCGGCACGTGGCGAATGCCAGGCAGCGCCAAAGAGTTATCCGCTAGGAAGTTAGAAGACACATGTTCGGCCAGCCCCGGATCCAGTACAAGACAAATGAACAGATGCGCATCATGCGCGAAGCCGGCCTCGTGCTGATCTCCGCGCTTGACGCCGCCGTCAAGGCCGCCGATGTGGGCGTGAGTACCCGCGAGATCGACGCAGTATTCGCGGGGGTCCTGCGGGAAAAGGGAGCCACCTCCAATTTCCTGGGCTACCACGACTACCCGGCCACGGTCTGCACGTCGGTGAACGAAGAAGTTGTCCACGGCATCCCGGGGGACCGGGTGCTGCAGGACGGCGACATCATTTCCATCGACGGCGGCGCCGTGGTCCGCGGGTGGCACTCGGACTCGGCACGCACCGTGATTGTGGGTACCGCAGACCCCGAGGACCAGCGGCTCTCCGACGTCACCGAGGAAGCCATGTGGCACGGCATCGCCGCAGCCGCCAAGGGCAGGTTCGTGGGGGATATCGGAGCAGCCGTGGATGACTACGTCAGCGGGGTACCCGGCAAGCGGCTGGGGATCCTGGAGGACTATGTCGGCCACGGCATCGGTACCGAAATGCACCAGGCCCCGGATGTGCTGAACTACCGCACCGGCCACAACGGTCCGAAGCTGCGCCCGGGAATGTGCCTGGCCATCGAACCGATGCTGGTCCGCGGGAAGATCACCACCCGCACCTTGGATGATGACTGGACCGTAATCACCGAAGACGGCAGCCGGTCCAGCCAGTGGGAGCATTCCGTGGCAATTCACGAAAAGGGTATTTGGGTGCTGACCGCGCCCGACGGCGGTGCCTCCAGGCTTGAGCCGCTCGGCGTCACTCCGGTTCCCATCCCGTAGCGGGCGATCCATTGCCCATGCAGGCCCCGTTCCGGTTTGGAACGGGGCCTGCTCTCGTAGGGGAGCATCGGCTGTCCAGGCAGGATTCGGACTGGACAGGTGGAGCGATTTAACTTATGGGTCCTCTTCCCGTAGAGTTATCTGTTGGTTGTCTCTACATTCGTGCCCGGAATACCCGCCCTCGATGCCCTGTGCAGCGGAAGCGGTCTGCGGAACAGGTAGGGGAACCACAATCGAAAACCGTTCCCGGCTCAGGCCGGGGGCACAGACGTTAGCGGAGGATATGGCCAAGAAAGACGGCGTCATTGAGATCGAGGGCTCGGTCAACGAAGCCCTGCCCAACGCGATGTTCCGCGTTGAGCTGGCCAACGGCCACATTGTGCTCGCACACATCTCGGGAAAGATGCGTCAACACTACATTCGCATCCTCCCAGGAGACCGCGTTGTAGTGGAACTTAGCCCGTACGACCTCACCCGGGGTCGGATCGTCTACCGCTACAAATAAACCGCTGCAAAGACGGACGGCGGACCGGCCCAGCCGGCCTGCCCCACGTTGAAGCTCAACCCTGCAACCACGCAAAGGAACACCATGAAGGTACAGCCGAGCGTCAAGCAGATCTGCGATAAGTGCAAGGTGATTCGCCGTAACGGTCGAGTCATGGTGATCTGCGAGAACCCGCGCCACAAGCAGCGCCAGGGCTAATCAGCCGCTCTTCCGCCGAGGCCTGCAAGGGCAGCGGCAAGAGGGCCCCTTACACAGGGATCAGCCCACGCGTAGTTAATTGAATATGGCAGTGCAGCGTCAATACGCGTGACGCATACCCCCGGTACGGAGGCCGGGGACCTGGCAACAGGGACGCACTGCTTCAGACCTCCGGTAATAACCAAAGGAGAACCGCCGATATGGCACGTCTCGCTGGCGTTGACATTCCCCGCGAAAAGCGGGTAGTGATTGCGCTTACCTACATCTACGGCGTGGGCAAGACCCGTGCAGAGCAGACCCTTGCAGAGACCGGCATCAGCCCGGAAACTCGCGTCAAGGACCTCACCGACGCTGAACTCGTTCAGCTGCGTGACTACATCGAGGGCAACTTCAAGGTTGAGGGTGACCTCCGCCGTGAGGTGGCCGCCGACATCCGCCGCAAGGTCGAGATCGGCAGCTACCAGGGTATCCGCCACCGTCGTGGCATGCCCGTCCACGGTCAGCGCACGAAGACCAACGCTCGTACCCGCAAGGGCCCGAAGCGCACCGTTGCCGGTAAGAAGAAGGCCGGCCGCTAAACAGCGGTCTTACGGCCACGGCCCGAATCCGGGCCACCTAAACCAAACTCTTTGTAGGAGAAGTAATGCCCCCCAAGACTCGTGGAGCGGTCCGCAAGCCGCGTCGCAAGGATAAGAAGAATATCGCGCTCGGCCAGGCGCATATCAAGAGCACCTTCAACAACACCATCGTGTCCATCACGGACCCGTCCGGTGCTGTTATCTCATGGGCTTCCGCCGGTGAGGTTGGCTTCAAGGGCTCCCGTAAGTCCACCCCGTTCGCTGCTCAGATGGCTGCTGAAGCCGCTGCAAAGCGCGCACAGGAGCACGGCGTCCGCAAGGTCGACGTCTTCGTGAAGGGCCCGGGCTCCGGTCGCGAGACCGCCATCCGTTCGCTGCAGGCCACCGGCCTGGAGGTTGGCTCCATTCAGGACGTCACCCCGAGCGCGCACAACGGCTGCCGTCCCCCGAAGCGCCGCCGCGTCTAATCAGTCATTCGGTTCCGGTTCCCCCGGCGGGCAGGCCACTTCGGTGGCCGGCCCGCCGGAGGCCCACCGGTCCCGGGCACGTGGCTGTTAGCCGTCCAAGACGCCCGCGGAAGACCCGTCGTCGTCGTTTCCACCATTTGTGTTGCGTCATATAGCGGATGCTCGCTGAAAGGAAATGCAAGTGCTCATTGCACAGCGCCCTACCCTCACTGAAGAAGTCGTAGCCGATAACCGCTCAAGGTTCATCATCGAACCCCTGGAGCCCGGTTTCGGTTACACCCTCGGTAACTCCCTCCGTCGTACCCTGCTCTCCTCCATCCCCGGTGCCGCTGTAACCAGCATCCGGATTGACGGCGTGCTGCACGAGTTCACGACGGTTCCCGGCGTCAAGGAAGATGTCACTGAGATCATCCTGAACGTCAAGAACCTCTCGGTTTCCTCCGAGCACGACGAGCCCGTTGTGGCGTACCTGCGCAAGCAGGGCCCCGGCGTGGTGACGGCTGCGGACATCGCTCCGCCGGCCGGCGTGGAGTTCCACAACCCCGACCTGCACATCGCCACGCTGAACTCGAAGGGCAAGTTCGAACTCGAACTGACCATCGAGCGCGGCCGCGGCTACGTGTCGGCCAGCCAGAACAAGTCCGGTGACCAGGAGATCGGCCGCATCCCGGTCGACTCCATTTACTCGCCGGTCCTGAAGGTGACCTTCCGCGTGGAGGCCACCCGTGTTGAACAGCGCACCGACTTCGATCGCCTGATCGTTGACGTTGAGACCAAGGATGCCATTGCACCGCGCGACGCCGTCGCCTCTGCCGGCACCACCCTGGTTGAACTGTTCGGCCTGGCACGTGAACTCAACACCGCCGCTGAAGGTATCGAAATCGGCCCGAGCCCCACGGATGCCGCACTGGCAGCCGACATGGCCCTGCCGATCGAAGACCTCGAGCTGACCGTGCGTTCTTACAACTGCCTCAAGCGCGAAGGCATCCACACGGTGGGTGAACTCGTTGCCCGCTCCGAGGCTGACCTGATGGACATCCGCAACTTTGGCGCGAAGTCCATCGATGAGGTGAAGGCAAAGCTGGTTGAACTGGGTCTGTCCCTGAAGGATTCCCCTCCCGGGTTCGACCTGGCCGCCCGTGCCGCAGCTATTGAAGAGGACGAGTCCGAATACTCGGACGACGAGCTCTAACTGAAGCAAATTCTTGCCGGCGGGCTTTGAAAGCACCGTACGGCACCGTTTGAGGAGAAAATGTAATGCCTACACCCACCAAGGGTAAGCGCCTCGGAGGCAGCCCGGCACACCAGCGCCTGATGCTGGCCAACCTTGCCGCGCAGCTGTTCGAGCACAAGCAGATCACCACCACGGTGACCAAGGCCAAGCGTCTGCGTCCCTACGCAGAACGCCTGATCACGTTCGCTAAGCGCGGGGACCTGTCCTCACGCCGCCGCGTCCTGGCCCTGATCTCCGACAAGGGCATCGTCCACGAGCTCTTCACCGATATTGCTCCGGCAGTGGCGAAGCGCGACGGCGGTTACACCCGCATCACCAAGATCGGCAACCGCAAGGGCGACAACGCTCCCATGGCTGTCATCGAACTGGTCCTGGAACCGCTTTCGGCCAAGCAGTCGGTTGTGGCCGAGGCCAACACCGCAGCTGCCGTAGCCGCTCCGGCTCCGGTCGAAGAGTCCGCCGATTCGGCTGAGTCCGCTGAGTCTGCTGAATCAGCAGAGTCTGCCGATTCTGCTGACGAGGCAGTCGTTGTTTCCGAAGAAGCACCCGAAGCAGTCGTGGAGACCGAAGAGAAGAAGTAATTCTTCGCTGACGTCCCGGTGCCCTTAATATGGGTGCTATGACTCTTGAAAGGCCCGCCCTCCCTGAACCGGACGGCGGGCCTTTCCGCGTCCGGATGGACCTTGCCTATGACGGGGCGCCCTTCTCCGGGTGGGCCGCCCAGCCAGGCCTGTGGACCGTTCAGGGCCTCGTGGAGGATGCCCTGGCAGTACTGCTGCGCCGGCCGGTCCGTATTACCGTAGCGGGGCGGACCGACGCCGGCGTGCATGCCCGCGGGCAGGTGGTGCACTTCGATCTCACTGCCGCGGAATGGTACGGACTGGCCCGCGGAAGGGACCTGGATCCGGGCGTCTCCCTGCGGCGCAGGCTGCACGGAGTGCTGAACAAGGAGCTGACAATGGCGGCGCGGGAGGCCGGCCAGCAGCGGCGCGCAATAGATGCCCATGGCGGCGCCGTGGAGGTACTGTCGGCAGTCCCGGCCCCGGCAGGCTACGACGCCCGTTTCTCGGCCCTCTGGCGGCGGTACAGCTACCGGATATGTGACCTTCCCGAGAACCGGGACCCGCTGTCGCGGCACACCACCCTCTGGTTCAAGGCACCCCTGGACATCGGGTTGATGAACCAAGCAGCGGACGGGGTACTGGGGATCCGGGACTTCCTTTCCTTCTGCAAGCCGCGCACCGGTTCCACCACCATCCGTGAACTGCAGGAGTTCAGTTTCAGCCGCGGCGCCGACGGGGTGATCACCACCCACATACAGGCGGACGCGTTCTGCCACAACATGGTCCGCTCGCTGGTAGGCGGCTCCCTGCTCGTCGGATCGGGGGAGCGGCGTCCGCAGTGGCTCGCCGACCGCCTCGCCGCCAGGATCCGGGACTCGAAATCGCTCCTCGCGCCGCCCCATCCGCTGGTCCTGGAAGAGGTCCGCTACCCGGCAGATGCGGAACTCGCCGGCCGGGCGGAACTGACCCGGGCACACCGCGAATAGCGCCGCGGCGGGCAGCCGTCGTAAAATGAGGGCAAATCCCATATCCCGGCGCTGCGGCAGCTTTTGACCAACCTACGTAAGCAGGCTATTGTTTATAGTCGTTGTGCGTGTCCTACCTCGATAGGCCTATGCCCACGGGAGCGGCTCAGTTGCAGAGCCACCTGGCCCCGGGGAAATAGCCGAGATATCAGGACCACTGGTTACTTCAGTCCTCACCTGACCATCCGGTAACGCATAGAGAAGCTGCACTGTCCATGGCACCATGGCCAGCGCGCCACCTAAGAAGAAGAAACGAAGGCAAACACCGTGCGTACGTACACCCCGAAGCCCGGCGACATCAACCGCCAGTGGCACGTCATTGACGCCACCGACGTTGTCCTAGGCCGTCTTGCCAGCCAGACCGCAACACTGCTGCGCGGAAAGCACAAGCCGACCTTTGCTCCCCACATGGACATGGGCGATTTCGTCATCATCATCAACGCTGAGAAGGTTGCCCTCACCGGCGCCAAGCTCGAACAGAAGCGTGCCTACCGCCACTCGGGTTACCCGGGCGGCCTGTCCTCCGTCAACTACGCCGAACTGCTGGAAAAGAACCCGGTGCGCGCAGTTGAGAAGGCCATCCGCGGCATGCTGCCCAAGAACTCCCTGGCTGCTGACCAGATCAGCAAGCTGAAGGTCTACCGCGGTGCCGAGCACCCGCACGCCGCTCAGCAGCCCAAGACCTTCGAAATCACCCAGGTCGCCCAGTAGTTCTGGCCCGCCAACTAAAGAATTAATTCAAGGAGAATCGTGGCTCAGAACACTGAAGAGCTGAATGAAAACACCGAGGAGCTCACCAGCTACACCTCGGAATCCTCTGACTCGGTCCAGACCGCTGTCAAGGAACGCCCCGCCCTGACCGTCCCCGGCTCCGCCGTCGGACGCCGCAAGCAGGCCATTGCCCGCGTGCGCGTTGTCCCGGGTACCGGCAAGTGGATCGTCAACGACCGCGAGCTCGAAGACTACTTCCCGAACAAGCTGCACCAGCAGGAAGTCAACGAGCCGTTCAAGCTTCTTGACCTCGAAGGCGCCTACGACGTCATCGCCCGTATCCACGGCGGTGGCCCCTCCGGCCAGGCCGGTGCGCTGCGCCTCGGCGTTGCCCGCTCGCTGAACGAGATCGACCGCGAGAACAACCGCCCGGCCCTGAAGAAGGCAGGCTTCCTGACTCGTGACGCCCGCGTCATCGAGCGCAAGAAGGCCGGTCTCAAGAAGGCCCGCAAGGCCCCGCAGTACTCCAAGCGCTAAAAAGCGCCTACCCAAACTGCATTCGCTGGAGCGAATGCAGTTTGGGGCCCTCGGCGCTTTTTGGCGCTTGGCTCCACAAGCGCCCGGAACACTTCGTTACAGAAGCGCCGGTCAGGGTTCTATTGCACAAAAAGGCAGTCGCTGCGGCGGCTGCCTTTTGTGTGTCAGGGGAGCCCGCGGCAGAGGTGGGGCGGATTACCCCCACGCGTGTTTTTAGCCGCGCCGGGGGCCCTATCGGGGTGCCCGTTTCGGAGTCGGGACCGCACCGGTGGCAGAATGGGGCAGTAAGTTGCCCGTGTGCGGCTACCCGCTGTGGCTACAACCTGCTTGAGGATACGCAATGACTAGATTGTTTGGAACGGACGGTGTCCGTGGACTGGCCAATGGGCTGATCACCGCCGAAGTGGCCATGGGGCTCGCCCAGGCCGCCGCCGTCGTACTCGGCCACCGCCGCGTGGGCGAGGGCCGGCGTCCGGTGGCAGTGGTCGCACGCGACCCGCGGATCAGCGGTGACTTCATTTCCGCTGCCATGGAGGCAGGGCTGGCCAGCTCGGGCGTAGACGTCTTTGATGCAGGCGTGCTGCCGACCCCGGCCGCCGCGTACCTGGTGGCGGACCTCGGCGCCGACTTCGGCGTCGTTATTTCCGCATCCCACAATGCCGCCCCCGACAACGGCATCAAGTTCCTGGCCCGCGGCGGGCAGAAGCTGGATGACGCCGTCGAGGACGAGATCGAGGCGGAAATGTCCCGCCCCAGCCTGCGCCCCACCGGCAGCGAAGTGGGACGCATCCACCGCTTCGCCGACGCCGAGGACCGCTACGTGGTCCATCTGCTGCAGACCCTGCCCAACCGGATTGAAGGCCTCAAAGTTGTCCTCGACTGCGCGCACGGTGCCGCCAGCGGCTGCTCCCCGCAGGTCTTCGCCGACGCCGGGGCCGAGGTAGTGGTTATCGGAGCAGAGCCGGACGGCCTCAACATCAACGACGGCTACGGCTCCACCCACCTGGAGCAGCTGCAGGCCGCAGTTGTGGAGCACGGTGCGGACCTGGGCATTGCCCACGACGGCGACGCCGACCGCTGCCTGGCAGTTGACCACGAAGGAAACGTGGTGGACGGGGACCAGATCATGGCCATCATGGCCGTGGCCATGAAGGACGCCGGCAAGCTCAAGGACAACGCCCTTGTGGCCACCGTCATGAGCAACCTGGGCTTGAAGCTGGCGTTGCGGGAAGCCGGCATCGCGCTTATCGAGACCGGCGTCGGCGACCGTTACGTGCTCGAAGGCATGCGCAGCGGCGGTTACAGCCTCGGCGGCGAGCAGTCCGGACACGTGATCTTCTCCGAATACGCCACCACAGGCGACGGCGTGCTCACCGGGCTGCAGCTGGCCGCCCAGGTGGCACGCACGGGCCGCACCCTGAAGCAGCTGGCCGGCGTCATGGAGAAGCTCCCGCAGGTTCTGATCAACGTCAAGGGCGTGGACAAGTCCGCCGTCGAAAGCAATGAACCCGTCCGGCAGGCCGTGGCCCGGGCGCAGGCAGAGCTGGGGGAGACTGGCCGCGTGCTGCTGCGTCCCTCCGGCACCGAGCCGGTGGTTCGGGTCATGGTGGAAGCGGCCGACACGGGCACTGCCTCCGCAACGGCCCGCCGCCTGGCCGATGCCGTGGAAGCCAACCTGGCGCTGAACGCCGGTGCCGCCGTCTAGCTTTCCGGCCCGCCGGACCTACGTCTTACGCAGCAGCATCCGCGTCACCGAGTGGTCCGCGTCCTTGGTCAGTACCAACTGGGCACGGCCCCTCGTGGGCAGGACGTTTGTCACCAGGTTCGGTTCGTTGATCCGCTTCCAGATGTCCAGGGCGGTGGCACGGGCCTGCTCGTCCGTGAGCCCGGCGTACCGGTGGAAGTACGACGCCGGGTCCGCGAAGGCACCGCTGCGCAGCGACTGGAACCGCTGGACGTACCACTCCTCGATGTAGGACGTGCGGGCGTCCACGTAGATGGAAAAGTCGAAGAAGTCGCTCAGGGCCAGGCCCGCCCGGCCATCCGCCCGGGTGCGTGCCGGTGCCAGGACATTCAGGCCCTCGACAATCAGCACATCCGGGCGGCGAACCACCACTTCCTCGTCCGGCACGATGTCGTACGTCAGGTGCGAGTACTTCGGCGCCCGCACTTCCTCGGCACCGCTCTTTACCGCACTGACAAAGCGCAGCAGCCGGCGGCGGTCGTAGGACTCCGGGAAGCCCTTGCGCTGCATCAGCCCCCGGCGCTCCAACTCCGCATTGGGATAGAGGAAACCGTCGGTGGTGATCAGTTCCACGTTCGGCGTTTCCGGCCACCGCCGCAGCATCTCGCGCAGCACGCGCGCCGTGGTGGACTTTCCCACCGCCACGGACCCGGCGACACCGATCACGAAGGGAGTGCGCGTGGTCTTTTCACCCAGGAACGTGGTGGTGGCGCTGTGCAGGCGCCCGGCGGCCGCGACGTAAAGGTTCAACAGCCGGGACAGGGGCAGGTAGACCTCGCGGATCTCCTCGAGGTTCAGCTGGTCGCCCAGCCCGCGCAGGCGCAGGATGTCATCCTGGTTCAGCGGGGACCGGATCTCATGTGAGAGCCGTGACCAGGTTTTGCGGTCCAGCTCAACAAAGGGAGTGACACTGCCCTCGGAGGAGTGGTCGGGAGAGGGCTTCGCATGGCGTTCTGTCACCCTAGGAATTCTGCCCTGAAGCGCCTGCATTCCCAAACGGCCGCGGCGGCGGGTCCCGCCGCGCAGCGCGGGCAGCCCGTCCGGGTTTTCAGCACTGCGACCACCTGCCGGTAGTCTTATGGGTATGTGTGGAATTATTGGATATGCAGGCCGCCCGGGTGCCGTAAGCGGTACTGAAACTGCTGGCCACGGGGCCCTCGACGTTGTGATGGAAGGCCTGCGGCGGCTTGAATACCGCGGTTACGACTCCGCGGGCGTAGCTGTCCTGACACCCCTGGGTATTGAGTACCGCAAGAAGTCCGGCAAGCTGGCGAACCTGGTGGCCGAACTCGAGGCTGCTCCGCTGCCGGCCGCCACCACCGGAATCGGCCACACCCGCTGGGCCACCCACGGCGGCCCGAGCGATGAAAACGCGCACCCCCACCTGGCGGACAACGGCCGCCTGGCCGTGATCCACAACGGGATCATCGAGAACTTCGCCGAGCTCAAGTCCGAGATGCTGGCCGCCGGCGCCGTGTTCGTGTCCGAAACGGATACCGAGGTAGCGGCGGCACTGCTCGCTTCGATCTACCGCGGCGAGGGCGGCGGGGACCTGACCCGTTCCATGCAGCTTGCCTGCCAGCGCCTGGAAGGCGCTTTCACCCTGCTGGCAGTGCACAACGATTCCCCCGGCACCGTGGTGGCAGCCCGCCGTAACTCCCCGCTCGTCGTCGGGCTGGGTGAGGGCGAGAACTTCCTGGGCTCGGATGTGTCCGGCTTCATTGACTTCACCCGCCGGGCCGTTGAACTGGGCCAGGACCAGGTGGTGACCATCACGCCGGACTCCGTGGATATCAGCGATTTCTTCGGGAAGCCCGCCGAAGGCACCGAGTTCCACGTGAACTGGGACGCTGCAGCCGCCGAAAAGGGCGGTTACGACTCCTTCATGGAGAAGGAAATCAACGACCAGCCGCAGGCAGTCGGCGACACCCTGCTGGGACGTTCCGACGCCGACGGGCGCCTGACCCTGGACGAGCTGCGCGTCAGCCCCGAGGACCTGAAGGCCGTCAACAAGATCATGGTCCTGGCCTGCGGCACCTCCGCCTACGCCGGGCAGGTCGCCAAGTACGCCATCGAGCACTGGTGCAGGATCCCCGTGGAGGTGGAACTCAGCCACGAGTTCCGTTACCGCGACCCCATCGTCGACTCCAACACGCTGATCGTGGCCATCTCCCAGTCCGGCGAGACCATGGATACCCTCATGGCCGTGCGCTACGCGAAGGAACAGGGCGCCAAGGTCCTGGCCATCTGCAATACCAACGGCTCCACCATTCCGCGTGAATCCGACGCCGTGCTCTACACCCACGCCGGACCGGAAATCGCCGTCGCATCGACCAAGGCGTTCCTGGCCCAGATCACCGCGGCGTACCTGCTGGGCCTGTACCTGGCCCAGATCCGCGGCAATAAGTTCCAGGGCGAGATCAAGGACATCCTGGCCGACCTGGCCAAGATCCCGGACAAGATCCAGCAGGTGCTGGACAACTCCGGCCAGATCAAGGACCTCGCGCATCTGATGGCAGATACCGGTTCGGTGCTCTTCCTCGGCCGGCACGTCGGTTTCCCGGTCGCCATGGAAGGCGCCCTGAAGCTGAAGGAACTGGCGTACATCCACGCCGAGGGGTTCGCTGCCGGTGAGCTCAAGCACGGTCCGATCGCCCTGATCGAGGAAGGCCAGCCCGTTTTCGTGGTGGTCCCCTCACCCCGCGGACGGGACTCCCTGCACGCGAAGGTGGTCTCCAACATCCAGGAGATCCGCGCCCGCGGCGCCAAGACCATCGTCATCGCCGAAGAGGGCGACGACGCGGTCAAGGCCTACGCCGAGCACATCTTCTACGTGCCGGAAACGCCCACGCTGCTGGCTCCGCTGCTGACCACCGTGCCGCTGCAGATCTTCGCCTGCGAACTGGCCACGGCCAAGGGCTTCGACGTGGACCAGCCGCGCAACCTTGCCAAGTCCGTCACCGTGGAATAGGGAGCTGCTGCGTGATTATTGGAATCGGCGTCGACGTTGTGGACGTGCCGCGTTTCGGGCGGCAGCTTGAACGCACGCCCGGGCTCCGGGCACGGCTGTTTGCGCCGGCGGAGCGGGAACTGAACCTCCGCTCCCTGGCGGCCCGTTTCGCCGCCAAGGAAGCCGTAGCAAAGGCGCTGGGCGCTCCGGCCGGCATGAACTGGCAGGACTGCCAGGTCCGGCTGGATCCGGCCGGTGCTCCGCAGCTGCAGATCGACGGAACCGTGGCCGCCGTGGCAGCGGGCAAGGGCGTGCGCACCTGGCACCTCTCGCTCAGCCATGACGGTGACGTAGCTACAGCAATGGTCATCGCCGAGGGCTAGGCTTTAGCGCATGATCAGTGCGTACACCGGGACGTCCGTCCGCCGTGCCGAGCAGCCCTTGCTGGCCGCCGGGCAGGGTGCCGAACTGATGCAGCGTGCAGCCTACGGGCTGTACGCTGCCACGGCCGCCGAGCTGGCTGCCCGACGCCGGATCTACGGTTCGCGCGTCGTCGTGCTGGCCGGGAGCGGCAACAATGGCGCAGACGCACTGTATGCCGCGTCCCGCCTGGCCGCCCGCGGCGCCGCCGTGACGGCATTGCTGACCTCTCAGGCAGCCCACCCCGAGGCCCTGGCGGCCGTCCGTGCCGAGGGCGGACGGGTGGCAACCCTGAACGACCACAACGCTCCCGCCCTGGTTCGGGCCGTGCAGGCAGCGGACGCCGTCATTGACGGGGTCCTGGGTACCGGCGGCAGAGGCGGTCTCCGCGGCCCGGTACAGGTACTGGCGGAGGCGTTGAACCATCGCCCGCCGGGCTCCGGCCCCTTAGTGGTGGCCTGCGACCTGCCCAGCGGCGTGGACGTCGATTCCGGGCAGGCACCCGGTACCTGCCTGCACGCCGACCTGACCGTTACCTTCGGTGCGGTCAAAACCGGGTTGCTGGCCGGACCAGGCGCGGCGGCGGCCGGCCGGATCCGCTGCATCGATATTGGGCTGGGCCCGTACCTGGGCGCCCCCGAGGCTTTCCGGCTGCAGGACGAAGACCTCCCCGGGCTGCTGCCCGTACCGGGTCCCCGGGACCACAAATACAGCAGGGGTGTGCTGGGCATCGCCGCAGGCTCAGCCACCTACCCGGGCGCCGCGCTGATGGCCACGGGAGCAGCCCTGGCTACCGGGGCGGGGATGGTCCGCTACCTCGGCCCCGACTCCGTGGCCCGGCTGGTCAACCTCACGCATCCTGAAGCGGTATGCAGTACCGGCACGGTCTCGCTCACGCACGTCCAGGCCTGGCTGGCCGGCCCCGGAGCCGGGGAGGACGAAGCCCAGCACCGGCGCGCGGCCGACGCCATGTCTTCGGGACTTCCGGCAGTGATCGATGCCGATGCGATCGGCGGCGTGCGTCCAGGACTGCATGCCGGCGTCGTCCTGACTCCGCACGCCGGCGAGCTCACCGCGCTGCTGCGGTCCCTCGGCGAAGAGGCGGACCGGACGGGCATCGAAGCGGATCCCGTCCGCTGGGTCCGCCGGGCCGCGGAACTCACCGGTGCCACGGTGCTGCTCAAAGGCTGGGCCACGCTGGTCGCGGCGCCCACCGGCGAGTTGTACAGCCAGGCGGAAGCCACCCCGTGGCTGGCGACGGCGGGAAGCGGCGACACACTTTCGGGAATCCTCGGCGCCCTGCTGGCCACCGACCGCACGCCTGGCGCCGAACGGGAGCCGGGCCACTACGCACGGCTGGCCGCAGCGGCCGCAAGCCTGCACGGCCGGGCAGGTGTCCTGGCGTCCGCCGCCGGACCCGTGGAACCCTCGCAGCTTGGCCCGCTGATCCGGTCGCTGGTCGCTGAATTCACCCCACGGCGAAACCCAAAATTCAAGTAAACACCGCGTCTGGGGTACAAAAGTAAGCAGACATATTAATTTTGGTGTTGTCAGGAACTAGTTCAGGAGCACTACATGGAAGTTTGGCCGGGAGATGCCTACCCGCTGGGCGCGACCTACGACGGAAACGGCACTAACTTTGCGCTGTACAGCGAAGTCGCGGACTCTGTCACGTTGTGTCTGTTTGATGAGGACGGCACCGAGCACCAGGTCCGGCTGACCGAGGTCGACGGGTATGTCTGGCACTGCTACCTGCCGCAGGTGCTGCCCGGCCAGAAGTACGGTTACCGCGTAGACGGGCCGAATGACCCGGAGAACGGCAACCGGTGCAACCCCAACAAGCTGTTGCTGGATCCTTACGCCAAGGCCGTGGCCGGTGAAATCGACTGGGACCAGTCGCTCTTCGGCTACAACTTCGGTGACGAGCATTCCCGCAACGACGAGGACTCCGCCGCGCACATGATGATGGGCGTCGTGATCAACCCGTTCTTCGACTGGGACGGCGACCGCAGGCCGAAGGTTCCCTACCACCAGTCGGTCATCTACGAAGCGCACGTCAAGGGCCTGACCGAGCTGCACCCCGATGTGCCCGAAGAACAGCGCGGCACGTACGCCGGCGTTGCGCATCCTTCGGTGATCGCCCACCTGCAGAAGCTGGGCATCACCGCCATCGAACTGATGCCGGTTCACCAGTTCGTCAACGACTCGACCCTGCAGGAAAAGGGACTGTCGAACTACTGGGGCTACAACACCATCGGTTTCTTCGCCCCGCACAACACCTACAGCGCCACCGGCGATCAGGGCCAGCAGGTACAGGAATTCAAGGCCATGGTGCGTGCACTGCACCTGGCCGGCATCGAAGTGATTCTGGACGTGGTCTACAACCACACGGCCGAGGGCAACCACATGGGCCCCACGCTGTCCTTCCGCGGCATCGACAACGCCTCCTACTACCGGCTGGTGGAGGACGACAAGCAGTACTACATGGACTACACGGGCACGGGCAATTCGCTGAACGTGGGCAACCCGCACTCGCTGCAGCTGCTGATGGACTCGCTGCGTTACTGGGTCACGGAAATGCATGTGGACGGTTTCCGCTTTGACCTGGCCTCGACGCTGGCCCGAGAGTTCTACGACGTGGACCGCCTGTCCGCCTTCTTCGAATTGGTGCAGCAGGACCCGGTAGTGTCACAGGTCAAGCTGATCGCCGAGCCGTGGGACGTTGGCCCCGGCGGCTACCAGGTAGGCAACTTCCCTCCGCAGTGGACCGAATGGAACGGCAAGTACCGCGACACGGTCCGCGATTTCTGGCGCGGAGAGCCCTCCACCCTGGGCGAGTTCGCCTCCCGCATCACCGGCTCGGCGGACCTGTACGAGTCCTCCGCCCGCCGCCCGGTGGCGTCCATCAACTTCGTCACCGCCCACGACGGCTTCACGCTGCAGGACCTCGTGTCCTACAACGAGAAGCACAACGAGGCCAACGGTGAGGACAACAACGACGGCGAGTCCCACAACCGCTCCTGGAACTGCGGCGTTGAGGGGCCCACGGATGATCCCGCGGTCCTGTCCCTGCGGGCCCGCCAGCAGCGCAACTTCCTTGCCACCCTGCTCCTGTCCCAGGGCGTGCCCATGATCGCCCACGGCGACGAGCTGGGCCGCACCCAGCAGGGCAACAACAACACCTACGCGCAGGACTCCGAGCTCAGCTGGATCAACTGGGAGACCATGGATGCTCCGCTGATGGAATTCACGGCAGCGGTGAACACGCTGCGCGCCGAGCACCCCACGTTCCGCCGGCGCCGGTTCTTCGACGGCCGTCCCGTACGGCGCGGCGAGGGCGAGGCGCTGCCGGACATCGTCTGGCTGAACGAGGACGGTTCCACCATGTCCCCGGATGACTGGGACACTCCGGTGGCCCGGTCCCTGGGTGTCTTCCTCAACGGACAGGGCATTTCCGGGAAGGATACACGCGGACAGCGCATCACCGACCTGAACTTCCTGCTGTACTTCAACGCCCACGACGAGGCCGTGAAGATCACCCTTCCGTCCAAGGAATACGCCCCCATGTGGGACCTGGTGATCGACACTGCCGGAGAATACGCCGACTCGGAACCGGTGGCCGCTGACGGCCAGCTGACCGTGGCTGCCAAATCCATGGTGGTCCTGCGGGCCCACGCGGAGGAAGAGGAGCACGACCATTCGGTCGCCGCCTCCCTGGCAGCGCTGGCCGGATCCAAGGCGCACATGTCCGAGGGTGCGGTATGAGGACCCCGCTGTCCACCTACCGGCTGCAGATCCGCCCTTCCTTCACCCTCTACGACGCCGCTGAACTGGTGCCGTACCTCGCGGACCTCGGCGCGGACTGGGTGTACCTCTCGCCCATCCTGACCGCTGAAGAGGGGTCCGACCACGGCTACGACGTGGTTGACCCCTCCGCAGTGGATCCCGCCCGCGGCGGTGCGGACGGACTCCGGGCCCTGTCCGACGCCGCCCACGCAGCGGGCATGGGCGTGCTGGTGGACATTGTGCCCAACCACATGGGTGTTGCCACCCCGGCGGCGAACAAGTGGTGGTGGTCCGTGCTGGCCGAAGGCCGCGCCTCCCGCTACGCCGAAGCGTTCGACATTGACTGGGATGCGGCAGGCGGAAAGCTGCGCCTCCCCGTCCTGGGCGACGGCGAAAACGAACTGGAGCAGCTGAAGCTGGTAGACGGCGAGCTGCACTACTACGACAACCGCTACCCGGTGGCACACGGCACGGCGTCCGTTGGCGACTCGGCCGTGGACGTCCATGCCCGCCAGCACTACGAACTGGTGAACTGGCGCCGCGCCGACAACGAACTGAACTACCGCCGGTTCTTCGGGGTCAACACCCTGGCCGGCATCCGCGTGGAGGAGCAGTGGGTCTTCGACGAGGCCCACGCCGAAGTGAAGCGCTGGTTCGACGAGGGCCTGGTGGACGGCCTGCGGATCGACCACCCGGACGGTCTCGCCGATCCCAAGGGGTACCTCGCCCGGCTGCGGGAACTGACCGGAGGTGCCTACATCCTGGTCGAAAAGATCCTGGAGCCGGGGGAGAAGCTTCCCGCGGACTGGGAGACCGAAGGCACCACCGGGTATGACGCGCTCGCCGACGTCGACCGGCTGTTCGTGGATCCGGCCGGCGAGGACACCCTCACCGCCATGGTTCCCCTGGAGCCGTACGCCGACATGATCCACGGCACCAAGCGGGCCATCGCCGACGGGTTGCTCCACTCCGAGGTGCAGCGGCTGGTGCGGCTGCTGCCGGCCGGTTCCGGACTGGATTCCGCAACGGCCGCCGATGCGCTGGCGGAACTGCTGGCGTGCTTCCCGGTCTACCGGAGCTACCTGCCTGAAGGCGCCGGTTACCTGACCGACGCCGTTATTGCCGCCACGGTCCACAGGCCGGATCTTGCCGCGGCCCTGCAGACCCTGCACGGCCTACTGGACCCGCTGCCCGGCGCCTCCGCTCCGGTGTCCCTGCAGGACCTGGGCGAGCTGGCAGTGCGTTTCCAGCAGACCTCCGGCATGGTCATGGCCAAGGGCGTGGAGGACACCGCGTTCTACCGCTATTCCCGGCTGACCTCGCTCAACGAGGTGGGTGCGGACCCGGCGCACTTTGCCGTGGCCCCTTCGCAGCTGCATGCCCGGCTGCTTCGCCGGCAGCTGGAACAGCCGGCAGCCATGACGGCACTGACCACCCATGACACCAAACGCAGCGAGGACACCCGGGCCCGGATCTCGGTCCTGGCCGAGGTCCCGGACGAGTGGAGCGAAACCTTCACCCGTCTTGACGCCCTGGTGCCCATGGGCGACGGGCCGATGGCCAACCTGCTCTGGCAGGCCATCGCCGGCGCCTGGCCGCTGAGCCGGGAACGGGCCCATGCATATGCCGAGAAGGCATCGCGGGAAGCATCAGCCAGCACCACCTGGACCGCGCCCAACGCTGAATTCGAGGACCGGATGCATGCGGCCGTGGACGCCGCGTTCGACAACGCGGAGGTAAACGCGCTGATCACCGGTTTCGTGGAGCGGGTAAGGGAAGCCGGTTACAGCAATTCGCTTTCGGCCAAGCTCCTGCAGCTGGCCATGCCGGGAGTGCCCGACGTGTACCAGGGCACTGAATTCTGGGACCGCTCCCTGGTGGACCCGGACAACCGCCGTGCGGTGGACTACGCCCGGCGGCGCCGGACGGCGGCATCATTTGCCGACGCCGGCGTTCCGGCCGTGGACGAGGAAGCCGCGGCCAAGTTGCTGGTCACCTCCCGGGCCCTGCAGCTCAAGCGCGGCCGCCCCGAACTGTTCACCGGCTATGTGCCGGTGGCCGTGCACGGACCGGCTGCGGAACACCTGTTCGGATTTGACCGCGGCGGCGCGGTTGCCCTGCTGACCAGGCTGCCGCTGGGACTTGAACAGGCGGGCGGCTGGCAGGATACCGCCGTCGTGCTGGCTCCGGGCACGTACCGGGATGTCATCACGGGCAGTACGCACCACAGCAGCGGCCGGCTGGCCGCAGCGGAACTGTTTGGCACCTATCCGGTGGCACTGCTTGTTCGGGAGGACGGGGAATGAGGACCACTTTCGAGGTGTGGGCGCCCAAGGCCAACACCATGACGCTGCTGGCCGACGGCCGGCGCCTGTCGATGAGCCGCGGCGAGAACGGCTGGTGGCACGCCCAGCACGCCGAGCTCACCGAAGACGTCGACTACGGCTACCTCATCGACGATGCGGAAACTCCGGTTCCTGATCCCCGCTCCCGCCGGCAGCCCGAAGGAGTCCACGCCCTCTCGCGCACCTTTGACCCCGATCTGTTCCAGTGGCAGGACTCCGGCTGGGTGTCCCCGGGGCTCGACGGCGGCGCAATCTATGAAATGCACGTGGGCACCTTCACCCCCGAAGGCACGCTGGACGCAGCAATCGGCAAACTGGACTACCTGGTGGACCTGGGCGTCCGCTTTGTGGAACTGCTGCCGGTCAACGCCTTCAACGGTACGCACAACTGGGGTTACGACGGCGTGCTCTGGTACGCCGTGCAGGAAACCTACGGCGGGCCCGAGGCTTACCAGCGCTTTGTCGACGCAGCCCACCGCAAGGGCCTGGGCGTCATCCAGGACGTGGTGTACAACCACCTCGGACCCAGCGGCAACTACCTGCCGATGTTCGGCCCCTACCTCACGGAGGGGAAGTCGAACACATGGGGCGACTCGGTGAACCTGGATGGGCCGCTGTCCGACGCCGTCCGCCAGTACATCGTGGACAACGTGCTGATGTGGTTCCGCGACTATCACGTGGACGGGCTGCGCCTGGATGCGGTGCACGCCCTGCACGACGAACGGGCCGTGCACATCCTCGAGGAAATGGCAGCAGCGACGGAGAACTGCGCAGAGACCCTGGGCAAGCCGCTGTTCCTTATCGCGGAGTCGGACCTGAACAACCCCCGTCTCATCACCCCGCGCAGCGTCAACGGCTACGGCCTCACCGGCCAGTGGTCCGATGACTTCCATCATGCAGCCCACACCAACCTCACCGGTGAAAACGGCGGCTACTACGCGGACTTCGACTCGGTCGGGGCGCTGGCGAAGGTCCTGCAGGAGGGGTTCTTCCACAACGGCACATTCTCTTCCTTCAGGGAACGCGGGCACGGCCGTCCGCTGGACAAGGACGTGGTGACCGCGCGCCAGCTGGTCACCGCCATCCAGAACCATGACCAAATCGGCAACCGGGCGGCAGGCGACAGGCTCAGCGCGACCCTGGGGTACGAGCAGCTCGCCCTTGGCGCGGTGCTGAGCTTGGCCTCCCCGTTCACCCCCATGCTGTTCATGGGGGAGGAGTTCGGTGCGTCTACCCCGTGGCAGTTCTTCACCTCCCATCCGGAACCGGAGCTGGGGAAAGCCACGGCGGAGGGCCGTCTGAAGGAATTCGAGCGGATGGGATGGGATCCGGACACGGTTCCCAATCCCCAGGATCCGGCAACCTTCACCAACTCGAAGCTGGACTGGTCCGAGGTGGAGCAAGGGAACCACGGACGGCTCCTGGACCTGTACCGCCGGCTCCTGACGCTGCGCCGGGAAACCCCCGACCTGATGGACCCGGACCTGCGCAACGTCAGGGTGGACTATGACGAAGCGGGACGCTGGCTGGTAATGCAGCGCGGGTCCACCACGGTGGTCCTGAACTTCGCGGACACCCCCCGCGAGGTGCCGGTTCCGTTCGGGAAGCAGGTCGATATCCTGCTGGAAACCGGCCCGTCAGAGGTTTCCGGCGACGGCGTGCAGCTGCCCGCGTACGGCGCAGCCATCCTGGCCTGATAGCAGCACCGCAGCGTCCACTGCAGCCGGTGTCCCGCAGGTTATTCTCCTGCCGGGCGCCGGCTGCAGCGGATTAAGCCGTCCCGGAGACGGGCCGGGCCGGGGGGCACCGTGAGCGAGGCAACAGTGGCAGTATGGTGCCCATGACTTATGTTGCTGCAGAGAACCGATATGAATCCATGCCCTACCGCCGCGTCGGACAGAGCGGACTCCAGCTCCCGGCCGTCTCGCTCGGGCTGTGGCACAACTTCGGTGATGACAAGCCCTTCGAAACGCAGCGGGCCATCCTGCGCCGTGCGTTCGACCTGGGAGTCACCCACTTTGACCTGGCCAACAACTATGGCCCGCCCTACGGTTCCGCAGAGACCAACTTCGGCCGGCACATGCGCGACGATTTCCGTCCGTACCGCGACGAGCTGGTGATTTCCAGCAAGGCCGGTTACGACATGTGGCCCGGCCCCTACGGAAACTGGGGATCCCGCAAGTACCTGCTCTCTTCCCTGGACCAGTCCCTGGAGCGCATGGGCCTGGATTACGTGGATATTTTCTACAGCCACCGCCCCGACCCGGAAACCCCGCTGGAGGAAACCATGGGTGCCCTGGACACGGCAGTGCGCTCCGGCCGGGCGCTTTACGCGGGCATCTCCTCCTATTCGCCGGAACGGACCATTGAGGCGGCACGCATCCTGCGGGAAATGGGCACCCCGCTGCTCATCCACCAGCCCTCCTACTCGATGCTCAACCGCTGGGTGGAGGACGGCGAGCCCGACCTGTTCGCCGCACTGGATGAAGTCGGCGCCGGCTCCATCGCCTTCTCGCCGCTGGCCCAGGGGCTGCTCACCAACAAGTACCTGGGCGGCGTTCCGGAAGATTCCCGTGCCGCCGCGGGGAAGTCCCTGGACAAGTCCCAGCTCTCGGAAGAAAACCTGGAACGGGTCCGCGGGCTGAACAGCATTGCCGAATCCCGCGGCCAGAGCCTGGCGCAGATGGCCATCGCCTGGGTCCTGCGCACCCGGGCCGACGGCGCGTCCATCACCTCCGCGCTCATCGGCGCCTCAAGCGTCAAGCAGTTGGAGGACTCGCTGGCTGCGGTTAACAACCTGGAGTTCAGCGCGGACGAACTGCACCGCATTGACGAATACGCCGTCGACTCCAAGATCAACCTCTGGGCAGCGGCCCTCGAAGCGTAAATGGCGGAAGTTACCATCCGGACGGCCCGGCCGGGCGACTGGCCGGGCATCTGGAACCTGATGGAGCCCATTGTGCGTGCCGGCGAGACGTACTGCTGGGACACCGGCACCGACGAACAGCAGGCCCGGGAGCTGTGGCTGGAGCCGGCCCCCACGGCGGTGTTCGTGGCGGAGCTGGAAGGGACGGTGGCCGGCACCGCCCAGCTGCACCCGAACCGGTCCGGAAACGGCAGCCACGTGGCGAACGCGTCCTTTATGACCGGGGCACAGTTCAGCGGCCGCGGCATTGCCCGCGCCCTCGCGGAACACGTCCTCGCGGAGGCCTCCCGGCGCGGCTACCGGTCCATGCAGTTCAACGCCGTGGTGCAAACCAACACCCGGGCCGTACGCCTCTGGGAGTCGCTGGGCTTCCGCATCCTTGCCACCGTGCCCGAAGCCTTCGACCATCCCGTCGCAGGGCTTACCGGACTGCACATCATGTACCGCTCCCTGCAGCACCCCGGCGGACGGACCGGTACAGGGGTGGAAGAATAGGTACGTGAACTATGCAGAATCCCAGTCCCCCGCAGAACGGTCGGCCGTCATCGACCTCGCTGCGATCCGCCACAATGTCCGCCACCTGTCCCACGTTGTCAGCCCCGCACGGGTGATGGCGGTAGTGAAGGCGGACGGCTACGGGCACGGTGCAGTGCAGACCGCCCGGGCAGCGGTCGAGGCAGGCGCGGCATGGCTGGGGGTTGCGCACATCAGCGAAGCGCTGGAGCTGCGGGCCGCGGGTATTACCGAACCGGTCCTGGCCTGGCTGCATACCCGGGACACGGACTTCGGCGAAGCGATCCGGGCCAATGTGGATGTCGGGGTGTCCGGCTGGGACCTGGACGCCGTCGTCGCAGCCGCGCGGGAACTCCAGATACCCGCCCGCGTGCACCTGAAAATCGACACCGGGCTGGGCCGCAACGGCTGCCCGGAGGACCTTTGGGAGGCCTTCGTTGGACGCGCCCTGGCCTACCAGGAGGAGGGCCTGCTGCGCGTAGTGGGCATCTTTTCGCACTTTGCCGTGGCCGATGAGCCGCACCGCCCGGAAACCGACGAGCAGCTGCAGAAGTTCCGCATCGCCGTCGCCGTGGCCGAAGACGCCGGTGTGGACCGCGAAGTGCGGCACATCGCCAACACTCCCGGAGCCCTGTCCCGGCCCGACGCCCACTTCGACCTGGTCCGCATTGGCCTGGGCATGTACGGGCTGTCCCCGTTCGCGGGGCAGACACCGGCCGAGCTTGGCCTGCGCCCGGCAATGACGCTGAAAACCACCATTGCGGCCTGCAAGGAGGTCCCCGCCGGGCAGGGTGTGTCCTACGGGCTGCACTACCGGACGAAGGAACCCACCACCCTGGCGCTGGTGCCCCTGGGCTACGCCGACGGCGTGCCGCGGGTGGCCACCGGCGGTCCGGTACAAGTGGACGGGCAGGTTTACCCGGTGGTGGGCCGCATCGCCATGGACCAGATGGTCATTGACCTGCACCGGACGGGAATCGCCGGGACCCCCGATTCCCTTGTGGGCCACGAAGCGGTCCTCTTCGGCGGGGAAGGCGCGCCCGGCGTGGACGAATGGGCGTCGGCCGCCGGCAGCATCAACTACGAGATCATCACTAGGATCAGCGGCCGGGTGCCCCGCCGGTATGTGGACAGTGCTGCGGGCGAGCCGGCTCCGGCCGACGCCCCGCCCATCGCCTTGGAAGCGGCTGAGCAGATTGCGGGCGGTCCGGCTGCGCAGAAGGTACAGGCCCAGTGACGCAGGCAGCCGCCTGGGAAGCGGAGTACACCACCACTGGTGCCGGTGAAACGAAGGCACTCGCCGCACGCCTTGGCGCCCTGCTGCAGCGCGGTGACCTGCTGCTGCTGACAGGGGAACTCGGCGCCGGCAAAACCACGTTCACGCAGGGCCTGGGCGAAGGCATGGGCGTACGCCCGGGCATCATTTCGCCCACCTTCGTGCTGGTGCGCGAGCACCCCAACATGGTCGGCGGTCCGGACCTCGTCCACGTGGACGCCTACCGGCTGGGCTCCGAAGGGGAGGTCGACGACATCGACCTGGAGGCCTCCATGGACCGCTCGGTCACCGTGGTCGAGTGGGGTGCCGGACTGGTGGAGCACCTCTCCGACAGCCGGGTGGAAATCACCCTGGTCCGCGCCGTCGGCAGGGCCTCCTCCGGGCCGGACGGGCCGGGCACCGACTTCTCCGCAGAGGACACGGACGAAGAGCGGCTGATCCGGCTGGCCGGCTACGGTCCGCGGTGGGCCACGGCCCCGGACCTGGGCTGAAGGGAGCGTCCGGCACGCGCCGGTAGAATGGTACCCGTGCTGATTCTCTCCATCGATACCTCCGCCATAGCCAGTGCGGCTCTGCTCAACGGGGAAGGGGAGGTCCTGGGATCCTTTGCCACCGCCGACACCCGCTCCCACGCCGAAGTCCTGGCTCCCGGCATCGCCGCCCTGCTGGCTGAGGCCGGTGTCTCCGGAGCGGACCTCGACGCCGTGGTGGTGGGCGTCGGCCCGGGACCGTTCACCGGGCTGCGCGCCGGGATCGCAACGGCCCGCACCCTCGCCTTCGCCTGGGATAAACCGCTGCACGGGGTGATGAGCCTGGACGCGATCGCCGTGGACGCCGCCCTGGACGCGTGGCGCCTGGGCATCGACAAGTTCGCCGTCGCCACCGACGCGCGCCGCAAAGAGGTCTACTGGGCCAGCTACCGAAGCACCGGCGGAACACCCGAACTGCTCGAGGGGCCGCACGTCGGGGACCCGGCCGTAGTACCGGCGCTGCCCGTCTACGGTGCCGGTGCCGGGCTCTATCCCGAAATCCTGCATGCCGTGGAGGACTTTGCCGCCGCCCAGCCCACCGCCGAAGCGTTGGGCCGAACCGCCGTCGTCCGGCTGGCCCGGGGCCTGCCCCTGCTGGCGAGCACCCCGCTGTACCTGCGCGAATCCGATGCCAAGGTTCCCGGCCCGCGGAAGCGCGCCCTGTGAGCGCCCCCGGCGTACGGCTGCGGCCCATGACCGCCGAGGACATTCCCGCCGTGGACGCCCTGGAACGCCGGCTGTTCCCGGTCGACGCGTGGCCGCTGCAGATGTTCCACGACGAACTGGCGCAGACCGGGACGCGCTCCTACTACGTGGCCGAAGACGCGGACGGCACGGTGATCGGCTACGCCGGGCTGATGTGCGTGCTGCCGATCGCGGACGTCCAGACCATTGCCGTGGTACCCGAGAAGGAAGGCGCCGGCATTGGCTCCCGGTTGCTGGCCATGCTCGTGGACGAGGCCCAGCAGCGCGGCGCCGAAGACGTGCTGCTGGAAGTACGCGATGACAACCCCCGCGCCCAGCGCCTCTACCGCTGGTTCGGCTTCGAACAGATCCACATCCGCCCCCGCTACTACCGCGACGGCGCCAGCGCCCTGATCATGCGCCTGCCGCTGGCCGCGTGGTCCGGTGCACCAGATAAGAAGGACAGCAAATGAACCGCACCGAACCCCTGGTGCTTGGCATCGAATCCTCCTGCGACGAGACCGGCATCGGGATTGTCCGCGGCACGGCGCTGCTGACCAACACGGTGTCCTCCTCCATGGACGAACACGTCCGCTTCGGCGGGGTCATTCCGGAGATCGCGTCCCGGGCGCACCTGGACGCCGTGGTGCCGGCCCTGCAGGCCGCCCTGGCCGAAGCAGGCGTCAGCCTTGCCGAGCTCGACGCCATTGCGGTGACCTCCGGCCCCGGCCTGTCCGGTGCGTTGATGGTGGGCGTCAGCGCCGCCAAGGCCCTGGCCCTGGCCACCGGCAAACCGCTGTACGCCATCAACCACCTGGTGGCGCACGTGGGTGTGGGTGTGCTCGACGGCGGGGCGCTGCCGGAGAACCTCGGGGCGCTGCTGGTTTCCGGCGGGCACACCGAAATCCTGAAGGTGGCTTCCCTGACCGACAACGTGGAACTGCTCGGCTCCACCATCGACGACGCCGCGGGCGAGGCCTACGACAAGGTGGCCCGCATCCTCGGCCTGGGGTACCCCGGCGGACCGGCCATCGACCGGCTGGCCCGCGAGGGTGATCCGTTGGCCATCCGCTTCCCGCGCGGACTCACCCAGCCCAAGTACATGGGGACGCCGGATGCGCCCGGGCCGCACCGTTACGACTGGTCCTTCTCCGGGCTGAAGACGGCCGTGGCCCGCTGCGTGGAGCAGTACGAGGCCGCGGGGCAGGAACCGCCGGTGGCTGATATTGCAGCGTCCTTCCAGGAAGCCGTGGTGGACGTCATCACCGCCAAGGCAGTGCTGGCCTGCACCGAGCACGGCATCACGAACCTGCTGCTGGGAGGGGGAGTGGCCGCCAATTCGCGGCTCCGGGCACTGACCGGTGAACGGTGCGCCGCTGCCGGAATCACCCTGCGGGTACCGCCCATTTCGCTGTGCACCGACAACGGGGCCATGGTGGCGGCGCTGGGAGCCCAGGTGGTCATGGCCGGCGGCGAACCCTCCGGCATCGGCTTCGGCACGGACCCGTCCCTGCCGGTGACCACAGTCCACCTGCCGGCCGGCGCCTAGGCGCCGCGGAGCTGGGCGATCCCGTCGAGGACGACGGCGCGCAGGTCGCCGTCGTTCTCCGCAGCCACCCGCCGCTGCCGCTGGTAGCCGGCACCGCGCTCGATGATGGTCCGCACGTCGGCCAGTTCCGCGCTGCATCCCAGCTGCTCCGCAACCGGTTCCAGCCGGGGCAGCACGTCTTCGAGCAGGTGCTCGGTGACCAGCTTTTCGTTGCCCTCCGCGTCCAGGATCACGATGGCTTCCAGGCCGTAGCGGGCCGCCCGCCATTTGTTTTCCTGCACATGCCACGGGGGCATGGTGGCAATGGTGCCGCCGGCGTCGATGATCGAGGAGAATTCGTGGACCAGGCACTGGGTCAGGGCGGCTATGGCACCCACGTCCTGCAGGTTCGCCAGTCCGTCGCATACCCGCATTTCAATGGTGCCCAGGCCGGGGACGGGCCGGATATCCCAGCGGATTTCACTGATGGAGTCGATGACCCCGGTGGTGAACATGTCCGCGACGTAAGCCTCGTATTCGGTCCAGGAACCGAACTGGAACGGCAGTCCGGCGGTGGGCAGCTGCTGGAACATCAGGGCCCGCTGGGAGGCGTAGCCCGTGTCATCCCCGGACCAGAACGGCGAGGAAGCGGAAAGGGCCTGGAAATGCGGGAAGTAGTTGACCAGGCCGTCGAGGACGGGCAGCACCTTGTCCCGGCTGTCCAGGCCCACATGCACGTGCACGCCGTAGATCAGCATCTGCTGGCCCCACCACTGCGTGCGGTCAATGAGTTTGGCGTAGCGTTCCTTGTCCGTGACCGGCTGGGAGCGCGGCGTGCTGAACGGGTGCGAACCGGAGCAGAACAGTTCCACGCCCATCGGGTCGGTGACCCGGCGGACCGCCTCCAGTGAACGGGTGAGGTCGGCCTTGGCTTCGGCCACGGTGGTGCATACGCCGGTCACCAGCTCCACGGTGTTTTCCAGCAGTTCCTGCTTGATGTGCGGATGCTCTTCATCGGCCCGCAGTGCAGGATCATTGGCGTTGACACCGGACAGCACCTGGTCCGCTACTGAGACCAGGTCGCCCGTACGGCCGTCCACGAGGGCGAGTTCCCACTCGACTCCAAGGGTTGACTGCGCGGACTTGGCGAACTCGATTTCCAAACTGTCTCCTGCTTCATGCATTACCAACTAACAGCGCCCGGACCCGCATCTTTGCGCTTGAGAACCTTCCCAATCCTATCGCCGCGGACAGCACCGGCAGACCTGTTACGCCGAACCGGTCCTGCGCCGCGGGACCGGCGCGAGCTGCAGCCGTGCCGGCAGCCATAATGGACAGATGCCGATCCTGAACAAAGACATGACCCTGTGCATCTCCCTGGCCGCCAGGCCGAGCAACATCGGAACCCGTTTCCACAACTACCTGTATGACGAGCTGGGCCTGAACTACGTCTACAAGGCCTTCGCCCCTGCAGACTTGGCGCAGGCCATTGCCGGGGTGCGCGGGCTGCCGATCCGGGGCGCGGCGGTGTCCATGCCGTACAAGGAGGAGGTGATTGCACTGGTGGACCGGATGGACCCTTCTGCCAAGGCCATCGACTCCGTGAACACCATCGTCAACGACGACGGCGTGCTCACCGCTTACAACACGGACTACCTCGCCATCGCCCGGCTGCTGCGGGACCACAGCGTCCCGGCCTCGCACTCAGTGCTGCTGCGCGGGTCCGGCGGCATGGCCAAGGCTGTCGCCGCGGCCCTGCGGGATGCGGGCTTCTCCGACGTCACCGTGGCGGCCCGCAACGAGGCCGCCGGGCGGACGCTGGCGGACCTGTATGACTTCGCGTGGCAGCCGGACCCGGGAACCTCGACGGCGGACCTGCTCATCAACGTGACACCGCTGGGCATGGCGGGCCGGGACGAGGACGTGCAGTCCTTCACTGACGACGCCGTGGCTGCCGCGAAGGTGGTGTTCGACGTCGTCGCGCTGCCTGCCGAGACCCCGCTGATCACGGCCGTGCGGGCTGCCGGCAAACCGGTCATCACCGGCGCGGAGGTCATTGCCATCCAGGCCGAGGAGCAGTTTGTGCTCTACACGGGTGTGCGGCCCACGCCTGAGCAGGTCCGGGCGGCCAGCGAGTTCTCCCGCGCCTGAGGGAGCGTCCCCGCCGGCCGCCGGCGGCTCCCGGTATGCGGCTCAGGCGGCGGGGACCGGCTCCACCACCAGGGCCACACGGTCTTCCCCAATCCGGGTGAGGACCAGTGTGGCCTTGTTGTCCGCTTTGCCCGGTCCCCTTCCGGAACCGGCGAGCAGGGCCTTGCGTACTTCCTCGGGCGTCACGGACATGCCGCGCTTTTTGATATCCAGCACGCCGATGCGGTTTTCCTTCACCCAGGCCTTCAGCGCCTTGACGTTGTAGGGGCGCACCTCGAGGATGCGGTAGGCCCGGGCAAACGGCGTCTCGCGCAGCTCAGGTGCGCAGATGTAGGCAATGTGCTCATCCAGCAGATGCCCCTCCAATGTGCGGGCGACATCGGCCACCAGCCCGGCACGGATCACGGCGCCGTCGGGTTCGTAGAGGTAGCCCTCGGCCGGACCCACCTGCACGTCCTGGGCGCCGGCGTCGTAATCCACCGGTGAGGTCAGTTCAGCGGCACCGGCGGCGCCGATAACCAGCGCCGCCCGGCGGACGCCGTCGCGGCGGAGCGCGTTGAACCACAGCGTGGCTTCCGTGACGTCGCCGTCCACGGAGACCCACTGCGCTTCGCAGTTCGCCGGCAGCGCCTCGTGCGGAATGCCCGGGCCCATCTTCACGCCTACCGGCAGCCCGGAATCGGCCAGGGACTCCACAAAGGACAGGGGAGGGGAGAACGCCTCCGGATCAAAGATGCGGGTGGTTCCCGACGTCGAGGTGGTGCGGCGCGCGGGATCCAGCCACACGCCGTCGAATCCGGTCAGGTCGAACTCCTCCGCCCGTCCCTGCACCACGGTGGCCTCGGGCCAGGGCATCAGGTTGATGGTGGCCGCGGCGGCAGTGACCTCATCAAGCTCCACGGAGGTTACCTGCCGGTCCAGGGTGGCCAGGGCCAGGGAATCGGCGCCGATTCCGCAGCCGAGGTCGGCCACCTTGGCCAGGCCGGCCGCCTGGTAGCGCTGGGCATGCAGGGCCGCAACATTGAGCCTGGTGGCCTGCTCCAATCCCGGGGCGGTGAAGACCATGTGCTCCGCGAACGGGCCGAACTTTGCCCGGGCCTTCATCCGCAGCTTCGCCTGGGTCAGCACGGCGGCCACCAGCTCGGGGGAATGCCCGGCCTTGCGCAGCTCCGTGTTCAGCTTCAGGGACTCGGATTCGAGATACGGGGGCAGGGAGTTCAGCAGCTGCCATCCCTCGGGGGTCAGAACGTGTGCAAGGGAAGTATCAGGCATGCCCACCAGCCTAGTTCTTCTGCGTGCAGCCGCGTTAGCTGTAGGTTGGGCGGCATGACGAAGATCTCCGCCGAGCCGCTGGCCGCACTGCGGGAGCGGACCAGCTGGAAATGGCAGACGTATCCGCAGGACGTGCTGCCCCTGTTCGTGGCCGAAATGGATTATCCGCTGGCCGAACCCGTGCAGCAGGCCGTCATCGACCGGGTGCTGGCATCGGACACGGGTTACATCGCCGGGCCCGGTATGGTGGCGCAGGCCTTTGCCGGGTTCGCTGCCCGGACCTGGGGCTGGACGGTGGAGGCGGGGGATGTCCGGTGCACTACGGACGTGAGCGTGGCGATTGTGGAATGCCTGCGGCAGACGGTGCCGGTGGACGGCAGCGTGGTGATCACCCCGCCGGTGTATCCGCCGTTCTTCGAACTGCCAGTGGAAGCTGATGCCTCCGTGGTGGAAGTGCCGCTGCTGCCCAGCGCAGAAGGCTGGACGCTGGACCTGGCCAACATCGAGCGCGCCTTTGCCCGCGGTGCTGATGCCCTGCTGCTGTGCAATCCGCACAACCCGCTGGGACTGGTCCACTCCGCCGGCACCCTGCGTGCGCTCGCCGACCTGTCCGCGAAGTACGGCGTGGCCGTGATCAGCGACGAAATCCATGCTCCGCTGACGTATTCGCCAGACTCCTTCACCCCGTACCTCACGGTGTCCGACAACGCGCGGGAGTTCGGCATCTGCGTCACCGCCGCCAGCAAGGCCTGGAACATTGCCGGCACCAAGTGCGCCGTGATGGCGGCGGCAAGTGAACGGACCCGGCTGCAGCTGGACTCCATGCCGGCGGAAGTGTCCGCCCGCACCAGCATCCTGGGCCTGCATGCCACAACAGCGGCGTACAACGACGGCGGCCCTTGGCTGGCCGGGGTGATGGAATCACTGGCGGAAAACCGGATACTGCTGGGGGAGCTGCTGGCGGAGCATTTGCCCGGGGTCGGCTACCGTGCGCCGTCGGCTGGCTACCTTGCCTGGCTGGACTTCGGTGCGGCGGACTGGGGAGATGATCCGGCTGCGTTCGCCTTGGACCATGCGCGGGTGGCGTTGGAACCGGGACTGCGGTTCGGCCGGCAGGGTGCCGGATTCGCCCGCCTGAATTTCGCCTGTTCACCCGAGGTGCTTACCGAGGCCGTGTCACGGCTGGCCGCCTCAGCCGCCCTGCGGTAGCCGGGCCGGTATATGCAGCATTTCCATGGGTAGTTCTGTCCATGGTAAAAGGCGGTGGTCGCCGGTAATGTTCCGTTCCGGACAATGCACATTGTTTTGCGGCCTGTAAATGTGAATGAGAAAGCCATTTTCCGTGCCGGGACGAGTGTGGCCGCGGGTCTGGGTGCAGGTTATGCGGGTGCCGCAGTCGGTACGATGATCGGCGGCCCGGTGGGGACCGTAGTGGGCTTTGGCGTCGGCATGGCCATTTCATGGGCGGTGGACACCGAGTTGGATATCTTTGGTGGCCGTAGCTTGACACAGGCGGCAGGTGACGGAGTGCAAAATCTTTGGAATGCTGTTACCGAGAACGAAAAGGTAGAGAAAGCCGCCGCCAAGGCCAAAGAACTTGTCAGCGAAGCCAAGGAAGCTGTAGAAGGTGCCATTGGCAAGGCCGGCGCAGCTATGTTCAAGAGCGTATTCGGACGATGACCCGGACCTGGGGTATCTTCCAATTCTGCGCCGCATTCCAGCGTGACCCGCAGGTGCCTACAGACAGAGACAGGTGATCCCCTTGAAACAGGACCTTTTCCTTGCGATTTTTTCCCTGCCCTTCGGCGGGTTTCTGATGGTGGTTGGGCTCTTGGTCTATAACGGTCGTTTCCTGGCGTTCCGAGCGGTGCTGAACAGCTTTCGGAGTGGTGAACCTGCCCTGGCGTCCACCTACATTGGACTTTTTTTCATCCTCATTCCCCTCTCGCAGATGGCCTTAGCCGCCGATATCAATGAATTCGCCATAATGGTGTTTGCCTGTGTTACTCTGCTGAGCGGTTTTATAGGGGTGATTGGTGGTTTCTGGATGCCGAATTTCCTCAAGCCCCGGTTTATCCGGGAAGAAAATGCCGAGCGAAAGCGGGCGCGGCAGGCCGATCGGAAGCGGCGGAAGGAAATCCAAGCCGGATCCGTAAGCGCTGAGTGAACGCCTGATCCGCTTACCGGCGCGCCGGCTTTATTCGTCGACAACTATAGGGGCACCCATTGGATCTGTTTTCAGGTTTTTCTCCGGTCAGCTTTCGCGGGGTGAACGCTGCCCTTCCTCCGGGATGGGTGCAGGAGGAAGGCCCCGATGACACCTGGGTACTGGCGCACCCACCGGTACCGGAGGGCCATTTCCGCCCCAACCTTGTGATTCGCATCGGGCGGAACGATGGCCATCCGCTGGAATGGGTGGCGTCCACGGGGTTTGCCGCCACCATGGCTCAGTTCGCCGCACTCCACGTTCTGTCCGTGGACGAATGGCCCAAGGTTTTTGACCCGTCGCTGGGGCGGGCCGTCCCCGGACGAAGGCAGCGTTTCGTCTATCAGGGGGACGGCCAAACCGTATGCGTGGACCGGTGGATCTGGGTGCTCGGTGCAGGGGTAGTTGAAGCGACCGGCAGCTATGCCTTGGAGTACCACACCGGGCAAAAGACCCTCATCGAATACCTGGTTGACCAACTGACAATCACCGGCCACGGCAGTAACCGGATTCCGGACTGGGCGGAGCTGGACCGGGCGGAGCTGGACCGGGACAGGGATCCCCGTCCCGACGTTTTCGCCTCGCAGCAGCGGGAAACCTATCTCGAGGACCTCACCCGGGTCAGCGCTGAACAGCCTTACCAACCGGAGGGGTGGCTGTTGACCGCTGCTGCCGCCGACCTCCTGCAGAACCTTCAAGGACGGAAGAAACTGGGCCGGTTTGATCTTGCCGGCAACCGGTCTGCAGCGGCGGAACTGGTGGAGGCCGGGCTGCTGACCGCCGAGGGGCATGTCACGGAGAAGGGTGCCGCTTGCCTCTATCCGCTCACTGATCCCGTCGCCAGGCTGTCCCTTACAGCCCGGCGCGGTAACGAGGAAACAGCGGCGGACGTGTGGATCGGTGAAGGGCTGGCTTTGTTGGTCGCCGGTCCGTCGTTCTTCGGTCCGTCCTCCGAGCCGGCTTATGGGCCCGGGGAACGCGAAGTCCGTATACTTCCCCCCGCCCTTCTGCCGTTGGTTTTGGCATCATGGGCCGGCGTGGCTCCGGCATGGGCCATGCGGCATGATCCGCTTGTCGTGAGCGAAGGAGTGTTCCACGCGAGGGTAGCTTCCTCGTCTGTCCCTGCCCCCAGCGCCGGGGAAGCGGAGCACCGATTGTGGGCCGCCCAGTGGACGAGCTGGGACATTACCCATATCGAGGCCAATGCCGGCTTCCGCTGGCTTCATGCCGGCGAGGCAGGCCACTACTCGGTGATCCCGGCCGACGGCGGTATCCGGCTGGATGCGCAGCCGTCCTCCCTGGTCTGGGATGCCATCACCAGAACGGTTCATACTGCAGCAACGGGAGCACCGCTGGATCTCGGTGCGGATGTCCCTTCCGCATGGCTGCACGCCCGATCCCTCGAGGACATTGTCCACCGCCCGGGGAACGGGGCGCCCACCCGCTGAGCAGTGGCGGAAGGCTGGAGGCGTCCGGAGGGCTAAGCCGCCGGAGCCAGGATGCTCAGCTGCCGAGGTGCAAGTGCCTCCGTCTCCGGCCGCCCCGTCAGCACCGGCAGTTCGCCCGTTTCGGAGCTGCGGGTCAGGCCGGCCATGGCGCTCTCGGTGACAACGGCCCGGCGCAGGTCCAGGACTACGTTGAGGCCCGGAAGGGTGGCGTTGGCTCGGCGCGCCAGCACGTACAGCACCCTGCAGTTCTGGTCAGTGACCCGCCCGTGCACCACCAGCCGTGCCTGCTGGAGATCGAGGTCGAGCCGGATGGCCACACGGAGTTTGGGGTCCACGGCAGGTCCTTTCCTTGCGGGCGGCGGAAGCTTGGGGTCCCAACCTAGGAGAACGGTCTGGGACGGCGCAATACAAGGGGCGGTTAACTGGCCGCCGGGCCTGCGTATTTGCCGTTGGGCTTCATGGTGCACGGTGCGGGGCAGGTAGTCGATGGGTAGTTCTACCCATCGACGGTTTTTGCCTCCGCCAGTACGTTGGAACCACACGTCAATCAGGGGGCAGCAACAATGCCGGTATACGGCCGCACCACCGGGGAAATTAGTGCCCTGCACAGTACCGCCCTGCACAGTACTGCCCGGCACAGTACCGCCCGCACACAGCCGGCTGGGCCCTTTCCCGCACCCGCTCCCGCTCAGGGGACACTCCCGGAAGCGCTGGACAGTTTCATGCTTTCAGCATCGGCGCTGGAGTTACTGGCGGCCATGGTTTCGCGCGCGGCCGTGGAACGGCGTCGTCGGAGGCTGCAGCCGGCTGCGGTGGCCGAACTGCAGGACGCGGACCTGCTGACTGCAGATGCTTTCCTCACCGCCCGGGGACACCGCCTGGCCGGGCCCTGGCGACGGGCCGATAGAAGGCTGGCACTGTGCAGCCGCAATTATGGCAGCAGCACCAGGCTGGACATCTGGACCGGAGAACGCGAGGCACTGCTGCTTACGGGAACCGACGTGCTCACGGGACCGGATTTGCTCTCCGGGCCCCGCGCGTCCAGCGGAAACGAGCAGCTGTCCCTGCTGCCGTTGGGCAGCCTGACACCTGTACTGGCCCGCCGGGCCGCGTCACCGCACGCAGGGCCCGGAACCGCCGCTGCACCGGGAGAGCATCAGGTCCTGGTTCTTGACGCGCGGGAGTATGAGGACCGGCTGAACGGTGGCCGGTTGCCGTCCCCGGAGGGAGCCGGCGCAGAGATCCGGGACATGCTGGAAACGGACTGGACGGAATGGACCCTGGCCGACCAGTCCTCGGGGCAGGGATTCACCTGGATCAGCGCTGCCGGGGCCGGCATTTGGGCTGCACAGTCACTGCCCGGCGCCGGCACGGCGCTTGAGGCGATTGCATCTTCCACGCTCCAGGACATCCTCATGTGCCTCATTTATGCTCTCCCCGAGCAGCTCGGCTCTGCGCTGCCGGCGAGCCGCGGCCGTGGCGGGCGGAAGCAGCAGCAACGCGGGCAGGGCCGCTGATCGGGGCCGGTCAGGCGAAGTACACGCCTATCCGGTTGCCTTCAATTTCCTCGATCCGGATATCGATGTCGTAAATGTCCTTCAGGACTTCCGGGCGCATGATGTCCGACGGCGGCCCCTGATGAATCAGCCGGCCGTCACACATGGCGATGATGTCGTCCGAATAGCAGGACGCGAAGTTAATGTCGTGGATGACCAGCACCACGGTCTTGCCGAAGTCGTCGGTAAGCCGGCGCAGCAGCCGCATCATTTCCACGGAGTGCTTCATGTCCAGGTTGTTCAGCGGCTCATCCAGCAGCAGGTAGTCCGTGTCCTGGGCCAGCACCATGGCAATGAACGCGCGCTGGCGCTGGCCGCCGGACAGCTCGTCCACGAACTTGTCCGCCAGGGCAGCCAGGTCCAGGTACTCCATGGCGGTATTGATGTGGGCCTTGTCCGCAGGCCCGGGACGTCCGCCGTTGTGCGGGTAGCGGCCAAACCCGACCAGGTCCCGCACAGTCAGGCGGACAGTGAGCTGGTTGTCCTGGCGCAGGATGGCCATCTTCTTCGCAAGGTCGCGCCCCGGCGTGGTGACGACGTCGAGCCCGTCCACGGTGACCGTCCCCGAGTCCATCCCCAGCAGCCGGCTGATCATGGAAAGCAGCGTGGATTTGCCGGCGCCGTTGGGTCCAATGATCGAGGTGATGCCGCCTTCCTTGATTTCGCAGCTGACACCGTCCACCACGACGGCGGAGGAGTAGCGTTTGGTCACGCCGGAAACGGAAATCATGATGCGGGGCCTTTCTGGCGGTGCAGCGGGGACGGGATCATTTCACCGATCCCCGCAGGAGCAGGATGAGGAAGACAATGCCGCCCACGAATTCAATGACGATGCTCAGGGCGGTATCGAAGTCGAAGATCCGCTCCAGCACCAGCTGCCCGCCCACCAGGGCAATGATGCCCAGGAGTACGGCAATGGGCAGGACAGCTGCGTGGCGGAACTGGGCGCACAGCTGGTAGGCCAGGGACGCGACGAGCAGGCCGAAGAAGGTCACCGGGCCCACCAGGGCGGTGGACACCGCCACCAGCACGGAGCAGATGACCAGCGTGGCGGTCACCGCGCGCTTGTGGTCCACGCCAAGGTTCACTGCGGTTTCCCGGCCCAGCGCCAGCACGTCGAAGGAGTGCCGCATGCGCCAGGCCATGGCACTGACGACGGCGACGGCAACGGCCGAATAGCCGAGCAGCCCGGCGTCCACGTTGTTGAAACTGGCGAAGAACAGGTCCTGCAGGATGATGAATTCGCTCGGGTCGATCAGCCGCTGCAGCAGCGAGGAGAAACCGCGGAACATGGTGCCGAAGACAATGCCGACCAGCAGCATCAGGTGCAGCGACTTGCCCCCGCCGGTGAACAGCCAGCGGTACAGCAGGAAGGAGAAGCCCACCATCAGCAGCACTTCGATGCCGAACCGCGCGGGGGCGCCCAGGGACAGCAGCGCCCCGCCGCCCAGGGCGAAAACGAGCACGGTCTGGATCAGGACGTACAGGGCGTCGAAGCCCATGATGGAGGGGGTGAGGATGCGGTTGGCAGTCACGGTCTGGAACAGCACCGTGGAGACGCCGACGGCGTAGGCCACCAGGATCATGGAACCCACCTTCACGGCACGCCGGGGCAGGATGTAGCCCAGGTTGCCGCGGAGCTCGATGGTCATGAACACGGCGACGAGGGCCGCAGCCACCACGCCCAGGGTGATGATCCAGAATTTCGCCGGCACCGTCCGGACCGGCCGGCGCCGGTGCTCCGTGAGGGCTGCGGGCAGCACGCTGGGGGAGGACTCAGGCACGGGAACCCCGTTTGCGCAGCAGAAGGTACAGGAAGATGACACTGCCGACGGCGGACACAATAACGCCTACGGGAATTTCATACGGGTAGCGGATGGTGCGGCCGATGATGTCGCACAGCAGCACGAAACCGGCACCGAACACGGCAACCCAGGGAACAGCCCGGCGCACGTTGTCACCGATCAGCAGCGAGACCAGGTTCGGCACGATCAGTCCCAGGAAGGGTATGGAGCCGACGCTGACCACAACCACGGCACTGATCAGGGACACGATGACCAGGCCCAGTGCCATGACCCGGTTGTAGTCCAGGCCGAGGTTGGTGGTGAAATCCGCCCCCATGCCGGCCACGGTGAAGCGGTCTGCGGCAAGGTAGCCGATCAGGGTCAGGGCGCCCACAATCCACAGCAGCTCGTAGCGTCCGCGCAGGACACCTGAGAAGTCGCCGATCATCCAGCTGTTGAGGGTCTGCAGCAGGTCGGTGCGGTAGGCGAAGAACGTGGTGACGGCGGAAATGACGCCGCCGAGCATGATTCCCACCAGGGGGACAATCAGGGTGTTGCGCAACGGAATCCGGCGCAGGACCAGCAGGAACAGTGCGGTCCCCGCGGCGGCGAAGACCGAGGCCGCGGACATCTTCAGGAACATGGATGCACCCGGCAGCAGCACCGTGACGGCGAGGATGCCCAGCTGCGCCGATTCCACCGTTCCCACAGTGGAGGGCTCCACGAACTTGTTGCGGGCCATCAGCTGCATGATCAGGCCGGCCACGCTCAGGGCCATGCCTGCCAGGACGATGCTCAGGGTGCGGGGGAATTGGCTGGCCCAGAAGAGCATCTGCGTGGTGGGATCCCCGGCAAGCAGCGAGGACAGGGACAGGTCGCCCACGCCCACAAAGAGGCTGAGGGCTGCCAGGAGGATAACAATGCATACACCCGCGGCGAGTCCGGAGGCCGAACGCACAAAGCGCCGCCGTTCAACGGCGGCGTGGGCTGGTGCCGGCTGCGCGGCGGTAGCGGTCATAGTGATGTCCAGTTCCTCCGCGGCCCGGCACAGGTGCCGGGCCGCGGAGCGGGGGAGGCGCGGCTAGAGGGCGTCGTGGATGGTGGAAACCATCGAGTCGACGTTGTTCAGGCCGTATCCGACCAGGTACCAGCTGGCGGAGTCCAGCATGGTGATGTTGTTGTTCTGAGCAGCCTTGGTGCTCTTGACCAGTTCGTTGTCCAGCACGGCGGACGCGGCTTCGCCGGATTCGCCGACGGCAACGTCCCGGTCAATCACGAACAAGTGGTCGGGGTTGGTGTCGGCAATGTAGTTGAAGGACACGGACTCGCCGTGGGCGCCTTCGGTCTTCACTTCGGCAGCGGGCTCGACGCCGAGGACGTCATGGATGATGCCGAAACGCGAGCCGGCGCCGTAGGCGGTCATTTCGCCGCCGCTGGTCATCACGATCAGGCCGTTGCCGGCGTCGGCTGCCAGCTTCTTGGTGTCCCCGACCTTGGACTCCAGCGCCGAGAGCTTGTCCTCGACCATGTCGTCCTTGCCGAAGATCTTTCCGATGGTCCGGGTGTTTTCCTCGAAGGAGTTCCACGCATTGGTGTTGTCGACACTCAGGTCGATGGTCGGGGCGATCTTGTTCAGTTCCGCATAGGAATCCGCAACGCGGCCGGAAATGATGATCAAATCCGGGGCCTCGGCGCTAATGGCTTCGAAGTCCGGCTCCTTCATGCTGCCGATCTTGGTGATGTCATCCGCCGCGTACTTGGACAGGCTCTCGGGGAAGTTGGCTGCCGGGACGCCGTCGACGTCAATGTCGAGTGCATCCATGGTGTCCAGCGCACCGAGGTCGAAGGTGTAGACGGTCTCGGGGTTCACCGGTACTTCGGTGCTGCCCTGCGCGTGCTCGACCGTCACGGTGGAGGCCTGCGTGGACTCGGCGTCGGCTTCTGCGGCTTCGGTGGAGCAGGCGCTGAGGGCCAGGAGGGACACAAGGGCGGTTCCGGCCAGCAGGCGGGACGTGGTGATCATGGGGGCTCCGGTAAGAGTCGTGGTGCCTGTTTCGGAAATAGGGCACAGAAATGTTTTCTAATGATGCGCGCAGATGAAAACTATCCCGCTTAGGTAAGCCTAAGCAAATCAGCTTTCCCGGCATTAGACGCGCAATGGACCGCCGGAGACGGCGGGAATCGGCCTGCGCTGGCACTCACCTTGACCGAGTGCTAACCGTTGCATAAAGTCTCACTTAGCACTCCGAACGTGAGGGTGCTAACTCCCGAAGGGACAGCGCGAACCGGCACCGCGACGACGGCCAGCGCCAACCAACGGCCCCATTCTGTTAGAAACTACGCAAAGGAGAGCCCGAGTGTCGGTCTCTATTAAGCCCCTTGAAGATCGTATTGTTGTCCGCCCCCTCGAGGCCGAGCAGACCACTGCTTCCGGTCTCGTTATCCCGGACACTGCCAAGGAAAAGCCCCAGGAGGGCGAAGTAGTTGCAGTTGGACCCGGCCGCGTTGACGACAACGGCAACCGCATCCCGGTTGACGTTGCCGAAGGCGACGTAGTCATCTACTCCAAGTACGGCGGAACCGAAGTCAAGCACGGTGGCCAGGAGTACCTGGTGCTGTCCGCCCGCGACGTGCTGGCCGTCGTCGTAAAGTAGTTCCCCCCGGAAAACCCCGGCCACATCCTGGCCGGGGTTTTCTGATGCAGGTGCAGATGTAGTTGTCGGAAAGGACACACACATGGCAAAGCAGTTGGAGTTCAATGACTCCGCCCGTCGCTCGCTGGAAGCCGGCGTTGATAAGCTCGCCAACGCAGTCAAGGTGACCCTCGGCCCGCGCGGCCGCAACGTCGTCCTGGCTAAGTCCTGGGGCGCTCCCACCATCACCAACGACGGCGTCACGATTGCCCGCGAAGTCGAGCTCGATGACCCGTACGAGAACCTTGGCGCACAGCTGGCCAAGGAAGTAGCCACCAAGACCAACGATGTTGCCGGCGACGGCACCACCACGGCCACCGTCCTGGCGCAGGCCCTGGTCAAGGAAGGCCTGCGCAACGTTGCCGCCGGTGCTGCTCCCGGGCAGCTCAAGCGCGGCATCGAGGTGTCCGTGGACGCCGTTGCCAAGCGCCTTCTGGAGAATGCCAAGGAAGTTGAAGGCAACCAGGTGGCCCACGTGGCCGCCATCTCCGCGCAGAGCACCGAGATCGGCGAACTGCTGGCGCAGGCCTTCGACACCGTCGGCAAGGACGGCGTGATCACCATCGAGGAGTCCTCCTCCACGCAGACCGAACTGGCCATCACCGAAGGCATGCAGTTCGACAAGGGCTACCTCTCGCCGTACTTCGTCACCGATCCGGAGCGCCAGGAAGCCGTCCTCGAAGACGCGCTGATCCTGATCAACTCCGGCAAAATCTCCTCGGTTGCCGAGTTCCTGCCGCTGCTTGAAAAGGCGCTGCAGACCTCCAAGCCGCTGTTCATCATTGCCGAAGACGTCGACGGCGAAGCCCTGTCCACCCTGGTGGTCAACAAGATCCGCGGCACCCTGAACGTGGTTGCCGTCAAGGCTCCGGGCTTCGGCGACCGCCGCAAGGCCATGATGCAGGACATCGCGACCCTCACCGGCGCACAGGTGGTCAGCCCCGATCTGGGCCTGAAGCTGGACCAGGTTGGCCTGGAGGTCCTGGGTTCGGCCCGCCGGATCACCGTCACCAAGGACAACACCACCATTGTTGACGGCGCCGGTTCCGAAGCCGACGTTGCCGACCGCGTGGCACAGATCCGTGCGGAGATTGAGCGCACGGATTCCGACTGGGACCGCGAGAAGCTGCAGGAACGCCTGGCCAAGCTCTCCGGCGGCATCGGCGTCATCCGCGTCGGCGCAGCCACCGAGGTGGAGCTGAAGGAAAAGAAGCACCGCATCGAAGATGCTGTTTCCTCCACCCGTGCAGCCCTGGAAGAAGGCATTGTGGCCGGCGGCGGTTCCGCGCTGGTCCACGCCTCGCAGGTCCTGGACACCGACCCGGAGGTCCTGAAGCTCGAAGGCGACGCCGCCACCGCGGTTTCGCTGGTGCGCCGCGCACTGGCCCAGCCGCTGCGCTGGATCGCTGAAAACGCCGGCGCCGAAGGCATGGTCGTAGTCGCCAAGGTCGGTGAGCTGAAGGTCAACAACGGCTTCAACGCCGCCACCGGCGAGTACGAGGACCTGATTGCCGCCGGCATCATCGACCCCGTCAAGGTCACCCGCTCGGCCCTGCGCAACGCCGCTTCGATCGCTTCGCTGGTGCTCACCACCGAAGCCCTCGTGGTGGAGAAGCCTGCCGAGGAAGACGAGGACCACGGCCACCAGCACTAGCTGAACAGCCGCCCTCACCAGGCACCTGGCCCCGCCCCGGAAACCCTTCCGCGGCGGGGCCTTGCGCTGTCCGGGCTGCGGGGCCGGGCTTACGCAGCGGGTAAACTCTTCCGGTTATATGTTCCAGAACAGAAGGGCAGCGGGTGCCGGACACACACCAGCAGGAGCGGCGCTACCGGCCCGAAGTGCAGGGCCTGCGCGCCCTCGCCGTGGTGCTGGTGATGGTTTACCACGTGTGGCTGGACCGGGTTTCCGGCGGCGTGGATATTTTCCTGCTCCTGTCCGCGTTCCTGCTCACCGGGTCCTTTGTACGGAAGATGGAAGCCGGCCGGCCGCTGGCGCTGGGCCGGTATTGGCTGCACCTGTTTCCCCGGCTGCTGCCCTCCGCGGCGGCAGTGCTGCTGGCCGTGCTGGCTGCGGCCCGCGTCCTGCTGCCGGCCAGCGACTGGACGGGCGTGTTCCGGCAGGCCTGGTCCTCACTGTTTTATGTGCAGAACTGGACCCTGGCCCACGGCTCGGTGGATTACTACGCCCGCGACCATAGCAGCGCCAGTCCGCTCCAGCACTTCTGGTCACTGTCGGTCCAAGGCCAGGTGTTCATCCTCTGGCCCCTGCTCTTTGCCCTGGCTGCCGGGGCCGCGGCGGCCTTCGGATGGCGCTTCCGCCCGGTACTGCTGGCGGTGTTCGGCACGGTCTTTACCCTCTCCCTGGCCTTTTCCGTCCGCGAAACTGCCGTGAACCAGGCCTACGCCTACTTCGACACCCGCACCCGCCTGTGGGAGTTCGCACTGGGTTCGCTGCTGGCCCTGGCACTGCCGTACCTCAACCTGCCGCGCCTGCTCCGGATTATTATGGGCTGGGTCGGCCTGGCTGCCATGCTCAGCTGCGGCGTGCTGCTCCAGGTCCAGCAGCAGTTCCCCGGATATATTGCCCTCTGGCCCCTGCTGGCCGCCGCCATGATCATTGTGGCGGGGCAGACCGGCAGCAGGGCGGGGGTGGACCGTTTCCTTGCCGCACCGCCCCTGGTGAAGCTGGGCAACAGCTCCTACGGCCTGTACCTGTGGCATTGGCCGGTCCTGGTGTTCTGGCTGGTGTATTCCGGGCAGGATTCCGCCGGGCCGGTAGACGGTGCACTGGTCATCGCAGCGTCCCTGGTCCTGGCCGTGCTCAGTACCCGGTTCGTGGAAGCGCCCGTGCGGTCCTTGTCCTGGAGCGGAGCCGGACGCTGGCGTTCCGCCGTCGTCATTGCCGCCCTGCTGGCCGTGGTGGCTGCACCCCTGGCCGGCTGGCAGCGGCAGGTGCACGGGACTCAGATCAAGGTCATGAGCCAGGGCGTGGCGGAAAACCCGGGTGCCCTGGCCCTGGATCCGGCCTTCGTGGAGTCCGTGCCGGCTGAAGCCGTGCTCAAACCGGCCGTGAGCAGCATCGGCAGTGAATGGGCGGACTTCGACGGCGCCTGCGCGCCGGAGTACGCGCCTGCCGATCCGCTGTTGGGCAAGTGCCTGGAAATCGGGTCGCCGGAGGGCGCCGAGCGCACCATCGTGGTCCTCGGGGACTCGCATGCCCAGCAGTGGATGGCCGCGATGGGTCCTGTGGCCCGGACGAACTCGTGGCACCTGATCGCCGTGCTCAAGCCCGGCTGCCGCTACGGCGGCGACGTGCCGGAGCGCAGTGCCGAATGCAATTCCTTTAATGCCGCCGCCGCACGGTACGTGGTGGAAAGAACTCCCGACGCCGTGTTTACGGTGGCATCGCTCACACGCGAAAGCTCGCCGGAGGAGGTCCTGGTCCCGGGTTACGACGACGGCGTGCGGCCTTTCGCCGAGGCGGGGATCGGCGTTATCGCCCTGCGCGACAACCCCCGTTTCGACTACGACATGGTCAAGTGCCTGGAAAGCAACGAGCTGGATCCGGCGAGCTGCAGCATGCCGCGCAGCCGGGTCCTGGCCCCGGTTTCCCCGCTTGAGGGCTTATCCGAGCGGATTCCGGGGACAGCTGTGGTGGATATGAGCGACCGGCTGTGCACGGAGGGGGAGTGCCCGGGCATCGTGGGCAACATGCTCGTGTACATGGACCACGACCATCTGGGTAAGACCTACCTGGAGACCACCGCGCGGGTCCTTTCCCAGCGGATACTGGCGACCACCGGCTGGGATGGTGAACCCGTTCCGGCCGAAGGTTACCAACCCGTGGAATAGGGGCACGGGCGCTTTCGTTTTAGGATAGGTACAGGCTACATCGGGCCTTTTCCTTCCTCTCATTCCCCGAAAGAGGCGCAGCTTTGAGTCAGCAGTACCCAGAACATGATCCGTTCGGCTTCGTCGGCCTGACGTACGACGACGTCCTCCTGCTGCCCGGCCCGACGGATGTTATCCCCTCCGAAGCAGACACCAGCTCGCGGCTGTCCAAGCGCATCACCGTGCAGACCCCGCTGCTTTCGGCAGCCATGGACACGGTGACCGAGTCCCGCATGGCCATCGCAATGGCCCGCCAGGGCGGCCTCGGCGTCATCCACCGCAACCTTTCCATCGCTGACCAGGCCGAGCACGTGGACCGCGTCAAGCGCAGCGAATCGGGCATGATCACCAACCCGGTCACCATTTCCCCCGGCGCCACCCTGCGCGACCTCGATGACCTGTGCGCACACTTCCGTGTTTCCGGCCTGCCGGTTGTCGACGAGGAAAACACGCTGCTGGGCATTGTGACCAACCGCGACACCCGGTTCATTCCGGTCTCCGAGTACCCCAACCGCAAGGTCGAAGAAGTAATGACGCGGATGCCGCTCATCACCGGCCGGGTGGGGATCAGCGCCGAGGAAACCGTGGAGCTGCTCGGCAAGAACCGCATCGAGAAGCTGCCGCTGGTGGACGACGACGGCAAGCTGCAGGGCCTGATCACCGTCAAGGACTTCGACAAGGCGGAGCAGTACCCGCTGGCCACCAAGGACGATGAAGGACGGCTGCGCGTGGGCGCCGCCATCGGGTTCTTCGGCGACGGGTACGAGCGTGCCATGTCCATGGTGGAGGCCGGCGTCGACATCCTCGTGGTGGACACCGCCAACGGCCACAGCGCCGGTGTGCTGGAAATGATCGCCCGCCTGAAGAAGGATCCGGCCGCGGCACACGTGGACATCATCGGCGGCCAGGCGGCCACCCGCGAAGGCGCCCAGGCACTGATTGACGCCGGTGCCGACGCCATCAAGGTGGGTGTGGGCCCCGGCTCCATCTGCACCACCCGCGTGGTGGCCGGCGTCGGGGTACCCCAGATCACCGCCATCTACGAAGCGTCCAAGGCGGCCATTCCTGCCGGCGTGCCGCTGATCGCCGACGGCGGCCTGCAGTACTCCGGCGACATCGGCAAGGCCATTGTGGCCGGCGCCGACACCGTTATGCTCGGCGGCCTGCTCGCCGGTTCTGCCGAAAGCCCGGGTGACCTGGTGTTCGTCAACGGCAAGCAGTTCAAGTCCTACCGCGGCATGGGCTCCCTGGGTGCCATGCAGTCCCGGGGCAAGAACACCTCCTACTCCAAGGACCGCTACTTCCAGGCCGACGTCCCCAGCGACGAAAAGCTGATCCCGGAAGGCATCGAGGGCCAGGTGCCCTACCGCGGGCCGCTCTCGGCCGTGGCCCACCAGCTGGTGGGCGGCCTGCGCCAGACCATGTTCTACACCGGCGCACGCACCATCCCCGAACTGAAGGCCAAGGGCAAGTTCGTCCGGATCACCCCGGCCGGCCTGAAGGAATCCCACCCGCACGACATCATGATGACTGTCGAGGCACCGAACTACGGTTCACGCCGCTAACCGGTTTCCGGCCAAGGGCAGCTCCTGCGCACTGCGCGGCGGCTGCCCTTGGTGTTTAAGCCTCCCGTCACACACTGGGATAACCTAGGGAGTGTGAGTAACGAGATTGAAATTGGCCGTGGCAAGCAAGGGCGCAGAGCCTACTCCCTGGATGACGTGGCAATTGTGCCCTCGCGGCGTACCCGTGATCCGCAGGACGTCTCGATCAACTGGCAGATAGACGCCTACCAGTTCGAGATGCCGGTCATCGGCGCGCCCATGGACTCGGTCATGTCCCCGGCCTCCGCCATTGCGCTGGGCAAGCTGGGCGGCCTGGGTGTGCTGAACCTCGAAGGCCTGTGGACCCGGTACGAAGATCCGCAGCCGCTGCTGGACGAAATTGCCGAGCTCAGCCGCGACAACTTCAATCCCGCCGCCACCGCCCGCCTGCAGGAAATCTACGACGCTCCCATCCGCGCCGAGCTGATCAGTTCCCGGCTGGCCGAGATGCGCGACGCCGGCGTGACGGTTGCCGGTTCGCTCACCCCGCAGCGCACCCAGGAGTTCTACAAGACGGTCCTGGCTGCCGGCGTCGACGTTTTCGTCATCCGCGGCACCACCGTTTCGGCCGAGCACGTGTCCAAGAACGTGGAACCGCTGAACCTGAAGCAGTTCATCTACGAACTCGATGTCCCCGTAATTGTCGGCGGCGCTGCCGGCTACACCCCGGCCCTGCACCTGATGCGCACCGGCGCCGCCGGCGTGCTGGTCGGCTTCGGCGGCGGAGCCACCACCACCACCCGCCGCGCCCTGGGCATCCACGCCCCCATGGCTACGGCCATCTCCGACATTGCCGAAGCGCGCCGGGACTACATGGATGAGTCCGGCGGCCGGTACGTGCACGTCATTGCCGACGGCGGCATGGGCACCAGCGGCGACATCATCAAGGCCTTCGCCATGGGCGCCGACGCGGTAATGCTCGGTTCCGCGCTGGCCCGCGCCGAAGAGGCGCCGGGGCAGGGCTGGCACTGGGGCCAGGAAGCCCACCACAGCGAGCTGCCGCGCGGCGACAGGGTCCGGCTGGACACCGTGGGACCGCTTCGGGAAGTCCTGTGGGGCCCCTCCCACCACACCAACGGCACCTCGAACCTGATGGGCGCGCTGCGCCGGGCCATGGCGACCACCGGGTATTCGGACCTCAAGGCTTTCCAGCGTATTGAGGTGTTGGTTTCGCCGTACCAGTACAACCTGTAATAACCGCCGCTCATTGCCTAGAGTGGACGCAGCTACGGCAGGACCCTAGAGAGGAACCTTGACCATGTCTGCAGACGCCCTGAGCCCCGAGTACCGGATTGATGCGATGGACCGGCTGCGGTCCACCGCGCAACCCGGAAATGAACTGGACATCCTGATTGTGGGTGGCGGCGTCGTGGGCGCCGGAGCAGCCCTGGACGCCGTAACGCGGGGCTTGAAGGTGGGCATGGTGGAGGCCCGTGACTGGGCGTCGGGAACATCGTCACGGTCCTCCAAACTCATCCACGGCGGCCTGCGCTACCTGGAAATGCTGGACTTCGCCCTCGTGCAGGAGGCACTGAAGGAGCGCGGCCTGCTGCTCCAGCGGATCGCCCCGCACCTGGTGAAGCCCGTGGCGTTCCTGTATCCGCTCACCAAGCGGGTCATCGAGCGGCCCTACGTGGGTGCAGGCATCTTCCTCTACGACACCATGGGCATGACCTCTGGCAATTCCCGGGGCGTGCCCATGCAGAAGCACCTGACCCGCAAGCAGACCCTGCGCATGGCCCCGAGCCTGAAGGATGACGCGATGGTGGGTGCCATCCGCTACTACGACGGGCAGGTGGACGATGCCCGGTACGTGGCCAACATGGTCCGGACCGCGGCGCATTACGGGGCAGCCGTGGTCAACCGCCTGGCCGTGGTCGAGTTCCTGCGCGAGGGGGAGCGGGTGGTTGGCGCCCGCGTCCGCGACCAGGAGACCGGTGCCGAGTTCGATATTGCCGCCAGCCAGGTGGTCAACGCCACCGGTGTATGGACGGACGAAACCCAGGCCCTGGTCACCGACCGCGGCCAGCTGAAGGTCCGGGCCTCCAAGGGGGTGCACCTGGTGGTCCCCAAGGACCGCATCCAGTCCACCGTGGGCATGATCCTGCGGACCGAGAAGTCGGTGCTGTTCGTCATCCCGTGGGGACGGCACTGGATCATCGGCACCACCGACACTGACTGGAACCTGGACAAGGCCCATCCCGCGGCTACCTCGGCGGACATCGACTACATCCTTGAGCATGTGAACCTGGTGCTGAAGACGCCGCTGGGGCGCGCGGATGTGGAGGGGGTCTACGCCGGGCTCCGGCCGCTGCTGGCCGGCGAGAATGACTCCACGGCCAAGCTGTCCCGCGAGCACGTGGTGGCCCACCCCGTGCCCGGCCTGGTGGTGGTGGCCGGCGGAAAATGGACCACCTACCGCGTGATGGCCAAGGACGCCGTTGACGAGGCCGCCCGGGCGCTGGACGAAAAGGTGCCCGAAAGCTGCACCCAGACCATCCCGCTGCTGGGAGCGGTGGGCTACGCGGCGGCCTGGAACCGGCGGCACCGCACCGCCGACGAGTACGGGGTGCACGTAGCCCGGGTTGAACACCTGCTCAACCGGTACGGCTCCATGGCCTACGACGTGCTGGACCTGATCCGCGAGGATCCGGCCCTGGCCGAACCGCTGCCCGGCGCCGACGACTACCTGCGCGCCGAGGTCGTCTACGCCACCACGCATGAGGGCGCCCGGCATGTGGAGGACGTTCTGGCCCGCCGGACACGCATCTCCATTGAGACCTGGGACCGCGGGGTGTCCGCTGCGCCGGTGGCCGCCGAGCTGATGGCTCCGCTGCTGGGCTGGGACGTGGCCCGGACCGAAAGCGAAGTGGCGCATTACGCGGCCCGGGTGGAGGCTGAACGGCTCAGCCAGGAACAGCCCGACGACAAGAGTGCCGACGCCGCCCGCCTGGCCGCTGAAGACATTGCCCCCAGGATCTAGGCGGAATCGGAAACCTTGGCTGAAGAACTTTCACTGAACGAAGCGGGGGCGGTGCTCACCGAACCTGCGCTGGTGATCCTGGAAATGGAGGCAGCGGACCGGTACGACGCCGCGGCGCAGCTGGCGGCGCGGCTCTATGCCACCGGGCGGATCAGTAACCTGGAGGGCTTCCTGGAGCAGGTGCGTGCCCGGGAACACCAGATGGCCACCGGGCTGCCCGGCGGGATCGGGCTGCCCCACGCCCGCAGCGAGTACGTCCGCGAGACATCCATCGCCGTGGGCATAGCCCGGTACGGGCACAGCGTGGATTTCGGTGCCGCCGACGGCCCGGCAACTGTGATCTTGCTCATCGCCACACCTTCTGCGTCCTTCTCCCAGCACTTGGAAGTGCTGGCCACCATTGCGCGGTCCCTGTTCCGGCCCGCCTTCAGGGATTCCCTGCGCCGGGCCAACGATGCCGAGGTTATTGCGGAACTGATCAATTCCTCCCTGGTGTTCTTCGACCACTAGGCACCAGCCAAACGCCATTGGGTTTTCTACAGCCGGACGAAGTACCGTTAACGCGTGCTCAAAACTGCCCTGCAGCCGCGCTGGATAGCCGGCCTGCTCTTTGCCCTAGCAATCTCGACGGTCTTTGTGCTGTTGAGCCAATGGCAGTTCTCCAGCGCCGAACCGGAGGAGTCCACCGGCCCCCGGGCCACCGAAGACGTCCGCCCGCTGACCGAAGCCTTCACCCCCGGCAAACCGATCTTCGAATCCGAAGCCGACCAGATGGTCTCCTTCACCGGGCATTTTGAACCGGAAAAATCCGTCCTCGTGGAGCAGCGGCTCCAGGACGGACAGGAGGGCTACTGGGTGGTCACCGCCTTCAAGGTCGACGGTGCTCCGGCCGGCGAAGTGATCCCCGTGGTCCGCGGCTGGGTCCAGGACCCCGACGACGCCGAGCCGGCCCCGGCCGGTGACGCCGCCGTCGTCGGCCGCCTGCTGCCCACCGAGGCCCCGGTGGCCAAGACCCCCGCAGAGGGCCGTGTTGCATCGCTGTCCACCGCCGAGCTGATCAACCTGTGGGACACCCCGTCGTATTCGGCGTTCGTGACCGCGCATGAGCTCACGGTCGACGGCGTGGCACCTGAGACGGGCAGCATGCAGCCCGTGCAGGTTCAAGCCCAGCCGGAGGAAACCCCGGTCAACTGGCTGAACATTTTCTACGCCCTGGAATGGATTGTTTTCGCCGGTTTCTCCGTGTTCCTGTGGTGGCGGCTGGTGGCCGACGACTACCGGCGCAGCCTTGAGGACGACGAATACGAAGACGAGTATGACGACGACGATGCAGAACCCGAAGCCGACCACCCCAGCAGTGAGGTAACCAAGTGAGCGAATCCGCAGGCACCGCCAAAGCAACCCCGAAGAAAAAGAAGCGCCGGTTCGGGGGTACGCACGCCCAGATCCGCTCCGCCCTGGGGTTCTACAAGGTCTTTGCCTACGTCACCGGCGTGCTGCTGCTGGCCCTGGTGGTAGAGATGGTTGCCAAGTACGGCTTCAATACCGAAATCATTGTGGGCGGGGTCAACCTGTCCATCGGCGTGCTGATCCTGCACGGCTGGATGTACGTGGTTTACCTGCTTTCGGACTTCCGGCTGTGGCAGCTGATGCGCTGGCCGTTCTCCAAGTTCATCCTCATCGCCCTCGGCGGCGTTGTGCCGTTCCTCTCCTTTATTGTCGAGGGACGCGTCCACAAGCAGGTCCTGGCCGAGCTCGACGCCCATCCTGAAGCGGCCAAGCGGTACTAAGCGGACCTGCCGGCCAGCGGATGCAGCAAAGCGTCCGCCGGCCGGTGTGCATGCCCGGCGGCGGGCCGACTATCCTTGAAACGTGACTAATCCCGCGACTGACCCCATTGAAGAGCGGCCCGTCCTTGTTGTGGACTACGGAGCACAGTACGCCCAGTTGATTGCCCGCCGGGTGCGCGAAGCCGACGTCTACTCCGAGGTGGTTCCCCACACCTACACCACCGAGCAGCTGCTGGCGAAGAACCCGGCTGCCATCATCCTTTCCGGCGGCCCCTCCAGCGTTTACGCCGAAGGCGCCCCGACCGTGCACACCGACCTGTTCGAAGCCGGCGTGCCCGTATTCGGCATCTGCTACGGTTTCCAGGCCATGGCTGCCGCCCTGGGCGGCAAGGTGGCCAAGACCGGCCTGCGCGAGTACGGCTCCACCGATGCCCGCGCCGTCGGCGGTGCCCGGTCCATCCTCGAGGGCACCCCCGAGGAGCAGAACACGTGGATGAGCCACGGCGACAGCGTCCAGGAAGCCCCGGAAGGCTTCGACGTTCTAGCCAGCACTGCCGGAGCACCGGTGGCGGCCTTCGCGAATGAGGAAAAGGGCCTCTACGGCGTGCAGTGGCACCCCGAGGTCAAGCACTCCGCCCACGGCCAGACCGTGCTGGAGAACTTCCTCTTCAAGGGCGCCAAGCTGGACCGCAGCTGGACCACGGGCAACATCGTGGAAGAGCAGGTTGCCCGCATCCGCGCCCAGGTCGGCACTTCCCGGGTTATCTGCGGACTCTCCGGCGGCGTCGACTCCGCTGTAGCCGCCGCCCTGGTCCAGCGCGCCGTCGGCGACCAGCTGACCTGTGTCTTCGTGGACCACGGGCTGCTGCGTGAAGGCGAAGCCGAGCAGGTGGAACGCGATTTCGTGGCCGCCACCGGCGTCAACCTGTATGTGGCCAACGAGCAGGAGCGCTTCCTGAGCGCACTTGCCGGGGTGTCGGATCCGGAGACGAAGCGCAAGATCATCGGCCGCGAGTTCATCCGGGCCTTCGAAGAAGCCGAGCGGGCCATCATGGCCAAGGCCGAAGCCGAGGGCGAGCCCATCCGCTTCCTGGTCCAGGGCACCCTGTACCCCGACGTCGTCGAGTCCGGCGGCGGTGAAGGCGCAGCCAACATCAAGAGCCACCACAACGTGGGCGGGCTGCCCGAGGACATGAAGTTCGAACTCGTGGAGCCCCTGCGGGCGCTGTTCAAGGACGAAGTCCGCGCCGTGGGTGCCGAGCTCGGCCTGCCCGCCGAAATCGTGGGACGCCAGCCGTTCCCCGGCCCCGGCCTGGGTATCCGCATTGTCGGCGAGGTCACCAAGGAACGCCTGGACCTGCTCCGCCGTGCCGACGCCATTGCCCGCGCCGAGCTGACCGCTGCCGGCCTGGACAACGAGGTGTGGCAGATGCCGGTGGTCCTGCTCGCCGACGTGCGCAGCGTGGGCGTGCAGGGCGACGGCCGGACCTACGGCCACCCCATCGTCCTGCGCCCGGTCTCGAGCGAAGACGCAATGACAGCCGACTGGTCACGCCTGCCGTACGACCTGCTGGCACGTATTTCCAACCGCATCACCAACGAGGTGGACGGAATCAACCGCGTAGTGCTGGATGTCACGTCCAAGCCACCGGGAACAATCGAGTGGGAATAGCGTAAAAAGCTGGGGACGGCCCTTTTGGCCGTCCCCAGCTTCGTATCCGGTGCTGCCCGGTACCGTCCCCGGTGTTGGCCCCTCTGTTTGTCCCCCGCGTTGCTATGTTCGGGAAACCGTGCCCGACGCGATAGTTTTGAACGTATGCCAATTTGGTCGAAAACGCGCGGAAGTGCAGAAAAGAGGGCACTAGTGTCTGAGCAGAATACCGGGGAGAATCCCTCGGACTTCCTGCTGCCGTGGCTGGGACAATTGGGACAGCACGCCGGAACGGACACTTTGCTGCATTTCACCCCCTCAGCCGCGAACAGCATCGACCTGACGCACGCGCATCCCTCCGGCCTGGCCCAGCTGCTGGCCGGCCGCCGCACCCGCCTGTCCACGCTGCTGCGGGACCCGGATCAGTATGGTGCCGCCATGAAGGCCGGGCGCCTGCTTCGCGCCAAGATTTACGAGCTGGGCACCGACCGCGGCATCGACGTTGGGTACATGGCCGCCGGTACCGCCTCCTGGCGGTACGCCTCGGACGAGGCACTGCGCCCCGAGTCGCTCACCGCGCCGGTGCTGCTGACCCCCGTGGCCCTGACCATCCATGCCTCCCAGGATGACTACGAACTCCAGCTGACCGAAAAGGCAGCACTGAACCCCGCGCTGGTACGCCACCTGCAGCAGGAACAGGGCCTGGACATCGACGTCGACGCCCTGACCCGCCTGGCCTACGGCACCGCCCGCTTCGATCCGCACCCGGTGCTGGAACGGCTCCGGGCCGTCACCGGCAGCGTCCGCGGCATCAACATCGAGCACCGGCTGCTGGTATCCACCTTCGCCGACCTGGCGGACCTCGCCGAGGACCCGGCGCTGGACCCCGCGCACCCGATCCTCCGCGCGCTGATCGACGCCGCCCGCGACGGTTCTGCCGCGCCGGCCTCTGCCCGGCCGCTGGACCTGCCGCCGCTGGACGACCGCGACCCCGCAGACGAACTGCTGATCCTCGACGCGGACCGGCAGCAGCAGGAAGTCCTGGACCTGGTCAATGCCGGGCAGTCCCTGGTGGTCTCGGCTCCGGCCGGCACCGGGCAGACCCAAACGGCCCTGAACGCCGTCGCGGCCCTGGCCAACGCGGGCAAGTCAGTGCTCGTGGTCGCCGAACGCCGCGGCACCCTGAACCAGTTCGTGTCCGAACTCGATGCCCTGCAGCTGGGCTCCCTGGTCCTGCAGGTCAACGCAGGCCTCACACAGCAGCAGCTCAAGGACCAGCTGATCCGGGCCATCGTGCGCAACGAGAAAGCCCAGGCCCCGGAAGTAGCGGGCCTGCACAAGGTCCTGCTCGAAAACCGGCACCAACTGCGGGACCACGTCAAGTCCCTGCACAACGTGCGCCGCCGCTGGGGCTGCTCGCCGTACCAGGCCATGCAGTCCCTGGCGGAGCTGACCAGCATGAGCCCCGCGCCGGCCACCACCGTCCGGCTCAAGCGGAGCGTGCTGGACAGTATCACGGACCGCACTGAGCTGACCGGACGCCTGCGCCGGGCCGCCGAACTTGGCAGTTTCAGCCGCGCGGCCACCACCAGCCCCTGGTACGGTGCCAAGCTGCTCAACCGCAAGGAAACCGAAGAAGCCTACGCGCTGACCCAAACCCTTGCCACGGACCTGCCCGCCCTGCGCACGAAGGTCCAAGACGTAGCCGAGCACTCCGAAATCCGTTTGGGCGAAACCTTCGCACAGTGGGGCGAACAGCTGGAACTGCTGGTCGCCGTGCGCGAAAGCCTGGACAAGTTCACGCCGGATATTTTCGACCGCCCGGTCACCGACCTGATTTCCGCCACCGCCTCTTCTTCCTGGCGGCGCGAGCGCGGAATCGACATGAGCTCGATGACCCGTTCCCGCCTGCGCCGGGTGGCCAAGGAATATGTGCGTCCCGGCGTCCACATCTCGGACCTGCACGCGTCCCTGACCGAAGTGCAGCAGCAGCGGGCCACCTGGACCCGGTACGCCACCACCCAGCGCCACCCCTCGGTACCCACCGGCCTGGCGGAGATCAACCGGTCCTACGTGTTGGTCAAGAACCAGCTGGACACCCTGACCGGAATCCTGGCCGAGACGCCGCTGCACCCTGACCTGGCTTCCCTGCAGCTGGATGAGCTGGAGAAACAGCTCAGCGAGCTGGCAGGGGACCGCCAAACACTGGAAACGCTGCCCGAGCGCACCCTGCTTCTGGATGAAATGCGGGCCCAGGGCCTGGGCGAACTGCTGGATGACCTGGCCGAACGGCAGGTCCAGCCCAAGCACGTGGGTTATGAACTGGAACTGGCCTGGTGGCAGTCCGCGCTGGAAGCCATGATCAGCGGTGATGATTACCTGGCCATGTCCGACGGCAACAGCCTGCGCCGCCTGGAAGCGGAATACCGGCTCGCGGACAACGCCCACATCGCCTCCGGCAGTGCCCGCCTGCGCTGGAGCCTGGCCTCACGCTGGCGTTCCGGCGTCGACCGCTCCGCGGGAGCTGCCAACCAGCTGCGCGAGCTGATCAAGGACGGCGAGCTGTCCCTGGACAGCCTCTGCGAGCAGTCCGAGGAACTCGTCTCGGCCCTGCTGCCCGTGTGGGCTGCCAGCCCCCTGGTGCTGCCGATGGTCCTGCCCGAGGACCGGCGCTTCGACACGGTGGTCCTGCTGGATGCCGAGTCCACCAGCCTGCAGTCCGCGGTGCCCGCCCTGGCCCGCGCCTCCCAGGTCATTGCCTTCGGCGACAGCTGGCTGGGCGGACCGCGGCCGTTCACCATTGGTGTGGAACCGGCCGGGGCGCCGCTGCAGCACGTTGAACTGCTCAGTGCGTTTGACGCGCTGGAGCGTGTGCTGCCCACCCGAACCCTGTCCACTGTGTACCGGGGGACTGACAAGGCGCTGCTGCGCCAGCTCAGCGACTCCTTCTATGACGGCCGGCTCTCCATGGTGCCGAGCGCTGAAGAGGTCACCAGCGGCCACCGTTCCCTGTCCGTGGAATACCTGGCCGACGGCACCGGCATGCCCAGTGCCGACCATGAGGGTGTGGAAAGCGTGGCGGCCGAGGTCAACCGCGTGGTCGACCTGGTCTTTGAACACATCCGCCGCCGCCCGCACCACTCCCTGGGCGTTATCACGGCCAGCCCGCGCCATGCCGTCCGGGTAGCCGAGGCCATCCGTGTACAAATGGCCAACTTCCCCTGGGCAGCTGACTTCTTCACCGCCAAAACCGAGTCCTTCCGGGTGGTTCCGGTGGACCGGGCCGTGGGAATGGTGCGCGACTGCGTGATCTTCTCCCTGGGCTTCGGCCGCACCCCGCACGGCCGTGCGCTGCACAACTTCGGCCCCCTCTCGGCACCGGACGGACGCAAGAAATTCGTCACGGCCATGACCCGCGCCCGCTACAAGCAGCATGTACTCACCTGCTTCCAGCCGGCGGACCTGGACCGGACCCGGCTGGGATACGGAGCGCTGGACTTCTACGAACTGATCAAACGCGAACTGGAGCCGGAAACGGCCAAGGCCGTGGAAGGACCGGCAACCGGTGGCATCATGGAAGAGGACCCGCTGGTCGCGGACCTGGTCGAGCGCCTGCGCGGACGGGGCGCCAAGGTGTGGGACCACTACGACGGTGCCATAGACATTGTCGCGGCTGCGCCCCTGACCGGAGACTCGGCCAGCATGTCGGTTCCGCTGGCTATTGAGTCCGACGGCACGGACCGGTACCGGGCCATGTCCGTCCGGGAACGCAGCCGCCTGCGTCCGCAGCTGCTGGAGCGCCGCGGTTGGCGGTACATGCCGTTGTGGACCATTGAGGTCTTCAGCGATCCGTCGGCCTGCGCCGACCTGGTCGGCCGCTACCTGGGCCTGCCCGAAACGGACCATGCGGCACCGCAGCCGGTGAACCGCGGAGCGGCGGCCGGCAGCACCGGCACGCAGCCGGGCGGCAGCGCCACCGTCACGGTGACCCCGCACGGCAGCAGCCGGATGCGTGATCGGAGGGCCGGATCCCTTCCGGAGAGCACGCAAGGAGAATGAAGCAGTGATGAAGCACCAGGAGCCGCACGCTTCCGGTGACGGCAACGATCAGCCGTCGCCGGAGCATGCGGCACCGCGCCGGCGGGGCAACCGCCGTGCAGGATCGATCGGGCCATCAGGGCTGGTTCCCGTCAAGGCCAAGGAGGACGATCCCAGGGTGTGGGGCGACGGTCCGGAGGACCGTGACTCCTGGCTGCTGGAGCAGCGGCCGCCGCACTGGGGCTGACTCCCTTCCGCCCGCGGGGGGCTACCCTCCCGTGAGGACCAGGTATATCCCGCCGGTTCCGGACGCCGCAGTAAGCCGGGCCGCGTCCTCATGGTTGGCGGCAACCACCACCAGGCCTTCGCCGGCGCCTGCCGTCCAGTCGCCGGCTGCGGAGCCGGCACCGGGGAAACCTGCCCCGGGGGAGGCGCCGGAGACCCACAGCACCGGAACCGCCGTAGCAAGAACCACAGCGCCGTCCTGCGCAGTACTGTCCTGCGCTGAACCGTCCTGCGCCGCCGCGCCCGCGCTGTAGTCCGCCTCGCCGGACGCCGCCACCACGGTGACCAGTTGACCCGGCCCCAGCAGGCCGAGCACCGAAGGATCAGCCGGGCGAAGGGGGACGGCAACCGTGCCGGGTGGTGCCCCTGCCAGCAGTCCCGAACCGGCGAGCGAGATTTCAGTAACGGGACTGCCCCGTAACAGCGGCGTGGCCAGGCGCCGCCCCACCAGCGGTTCGAGAGTGTCATGGGCGCCGGGCGGAACAGCTTCGGAGGGGATGCTGGCAGTTGCCAGTGATCCGGCCTCCAGCACCGAGCCGGCCGGCAGGTCCCGGGCGGCACGGACCACCACGGTCCGCTCCGCGTCCGGCGGAATCAGTGCCTGGACCGCAATGCCGGCAGCAGCGCAGCAGGCCAGGGCAGCCAACAGCCTGCGGCGGCGCGCGACAAAGCGGCGCAGGCGTCGTCGTCGGCTGTGTGGATGCACGCCCAAGGCGCGGTCGCCGGTGAAAAGAGGCGGGGCGGAACCTGGGGGGCCGGGAACAATCCGGCGTCGAAAAGGCATGCCGCCACGCTAGGCGCGGTGCGGCCCTCCAAAGGCGCCGGGGGAGCGGCGGGGTGGCGGCGATGCCCGCCCGCGGAGGGAAGGCCTGCTGTGGAGGCGGGGTCGGCCTAGAGTGGGGAGGAGGTTGCCGCGGCGGAAGAAGTGCCGCTTTCGGCCTTGGCGGCCGGCGCCGGGCCGGCGTCGGCCTTGGCAGGTGCAGCCGGGACGGAGGAAGCTGCGTCGCGGGAATCGGTGCGGTAGAAACCGGATCCCTTAAAAACAACTCCAACGCTGTTGAATTTCTTGCGAAGACGGCCGCCGCATTCGGGGCAGACCGTCAGGGAATCTTCGCTGAAGGACTGCTGGATATCGAACGAATGGGAGCAGTCCTTGCAGGCGTAGGCGTACGTGGGCACTCTGTAATCCTCCTTGGCACTCTATGGCCTTGAGTGCTAAGTATACATGCGTTAAACCGGTACTTTCCGCCAAGCAGCAGGGGTCAGCACAGCGTCCACGGCCGCATCGAGGGGGGTTGTTTCAAAGGTGCCGGCAGGGACGAATTCCTGCTCGAAGACCACGGCCACCGCGGGTGCTGCGTTGCCGTCGGCCCGCAGCTGCGCCAGGAACCGGTCGTAATAGCCGCCGCCCTTTCCCATCCGGCCCCCGGCCTCATCGGCGGCAAGTGCGGGAACAAACACCAGGTCGAGGCCGGGCAGATCGGCGGCCGCGTAGCGCGGTCCGGCCGGTTCCATCAGGTTCGGATAGATCCCGGGCACCATGTCGATACCGGGTGTCCAAGAGCACCACGACAACTGGCGGCCGGGTTCGCAGACCGGCGCCACCACGTGGAAGCCGGCCCCGTGCAGGGACGGCAGCAGCAGGCCGGTTCCCGGTTCGGTGCCAACGGAGAGGTAGCAGGCGACCGTAGCGCCGGCGGGCAGCAGCTCGCAGACGCCGTCCAAGCCCCGGACGGCGAGGCCACGGGCCGCTGCGGTCCGCTCGGCATCCGTCAGCCCACGGCGGTTCTGCAGGAATTCCTGCCGTGCCTGGTCCTTTGTCAGTTGGCGCATAAGGCCTATTGTCCCAATAGCACGCTTATTTGGTGCAACCTGAGCACACTTGGGTAGTCTTACGACTATGACGACGTCGCGCCCCACCATAACCAAAGCCGTAATCCCCGCCGCTGGTCTCGGTACCCGCTTCCTGCCCGCCACCAAGGCAATGCCGAAGGAAATGCTCCCGGTGGTGGACAAGCCCGCCATCCAGTACGTGGTTGAAGAAGCCGTTAACGCGGGCATGTCGGACATCCTGATGATCACCGGACGGAACAAGCGTTCGCTCGAGGACCATTTCGACCGCGTGCCGTTCATCGAGAAGACCCTGGAAGACAAGGGCGACTTCGACAAGCTCGCAATGGTGCGTGCAGCGTCGGAGCTCGGCGAGATCCACTACCTCCGCCAGGGCGACCCGAAGGGACTGGGCCACGCCGTGCTGCGCGCAAAGCTGCACGTGGGCGACGAGCCCTTCGCGGTCCTGCTGGGCGATGACCTCATTGACGCCCGGGACGAGCTGCTCGAACAGATGGTGGCCGTCCAGGCCAAGACCGGCGGGTCGGTGATTGCCCTGATCGAGGTCGACCCCGAGCAGATCAGTGCCTACGGCTGCGCCGACATCACCGTAGTGGAAGGCGAGGACTACGTCCGCGTCAACGAGCTTGTCGAAAAGCCAGACGCGGCTGACGCCCCGTCCAACCTGGCCGTGATCGGCCGGTATGTGCTGCACCCCTCCGTCTTCGAGGTCCTGGAGCAGACCGGCCCGGGCCGCGGCGGGGAGATCCAGTTGACCGACGCACTGCAGACCCTTGCCTCCGCCGAGGGAGAAGGCGCGGGTGTATACGGTGTGGTCTTCCGTGGACGCCGCTACGACACCGGCGACAAGATGAGCTACCTCAAGGCCGTGGTGACCCTGGCCTCCGAGCGTGAGGACCTGGGCCCCGGACTCCGCGAGTGGCTCAAGGACTTCACCGGTACGTTCGAAGCCTAGAACCCGCGATGCAGGGGCCTGCGTGGCCGGTGAGGCTGGAGAGCGACGACGTTGTGCTCCGGCCGATCCGGCACCGCGACCGGCGTGAATGGACTGACGTCCGTGCACGCAATTCAGCGTGGGTCGGTCCCTGGGAAGCGACCAATCCCGTACCGGGCGGCGAACCGCCCACCTATGGGGAAATGGTGCGCAGCCTCAATAGGCAGGCGCGGCAGGACTCCGCGCTGCCGTTCGTGATTACCGAGCGGCAGGATCCTGCCCGCGCTCCGGCTATCGTGGGGCAGTTGACGGTCTCCAGCATTGTGTGGGGATCCGCGCGGATGGCTACGCTGGGCTACTGGGTGGACCAGGCGCGTGCCGGCCGCGGCATTGTCCCCACCGCCGTCGCCCTGGCCACTGATTACTGCTTCTCCGCACTGGGCCTGCACCGGATGGAAATCAATATCCGGCCCGAGAACCGGCCCAGCCTGCGGGTGGTGGAAAAACTCGGTTTCCGTGATGAGGGAATGCGCCTGCGCTACCTGCACATCGACGGAGAATGGACCGACCACCGCAGTTTTGCCCTGACCGCGGAGGAAGTGCCGGAGGGGCTCTTGAACCGGTGGAATGGCCGCCGGCACGGTTAGGCAACTTTTTTCACACCGGACACGCCGACACACCGCACTGAATGCGGGGGCCGGTGCCCGGGAGCTTCTACCGTCGTAGATGTGGACTTCCCTCTTAACAGCTCCCTGAACAGCTCTTTGGCGCTGGCACTTGCCGTGGCGCTGTGGCTGTTCTGGGTGGGTCCCTATTTCTTCCGGCGACCAGCCGCCGAATCGCTGGCGGCTGGATTCTCCGCCGCCGCCGTCACCACCGTCCGACCGCCCGCCTCGCCGGGCACAGGGTTCCAGGGGAACATCATGAATACCAGCAGCCACACACCCAGCGGGGGCGGGTTCCCACACGGCCGGGAGCCGGGAACGACGGCGCGTCCGACGTCGGCGGCGCCCCTGCGGATCCGGACCGGCAGGACCGTCCTGGCGGCTGTCGGGTTCATTGCGCTGCTGGCCATTCCCTTGGGTGCGGTCCTCGCAGCCGTCACCTCGGTTTCCTGGCTGCTGCCGGTGGCCGGGCTTGCCGTAACGGCAGTGGTGGTGTCCGCCCTGCGTTCGCTCGCGCTGCGGGACCGCCGCCGCCGGATGGAGAACGCCTTCCGTGCCGCCATGGGTCCGTTGCCGCAGAACCGTGCAGCCGTTCAGGACAGTAGCGCCGACGGTGCAGCAGTTGGTACCGCCGCCCGGGCAGTACCAGCCGAACCACAGAAAGAAACCGTCCTCTTCGACCGTGAATCCGCCGCTTCCCCTCACACCGGTGCTTCCACGGAAACGGGCGTTTCGACCGAAATGGACACCGCCCCGGGCGCCGAAGCAGCTCCCGCCGCCGCAGCACCGACAGCTCCTGCCCCGTTCACTGCGGAGGAACTGCGCGCGGAGGCCCTGAAGGTGGCCGCTGCGGCTCAGCCGGTCAAGCCCGGCACCAGCCCGTGGCAGCCGGTGGAGGTTCCCAAGCCGATCTACGTGGACGCGCCCAAGGCTGAACGCCGCGCGCCCGAACCCATTGCCCTGCCCGAGCCCCCGCGTCCCCTCACGAAGACTCCGCTGCGCCCTGGCGCTGTCCCGGCTCCGGCCGCCCAGGAACGGCCGGAAATCGGCAAAATCAACCTCGACGACGTTCTGCAGCGCCGGCGGGCCTAGCGCCGCACGCGGCCCAGCGATGGCATCCGGGAGTTCCGGTCCCGGCCGGGCGTCCGACGCCGTGGCAGTTTTTGCCGGTGCGGCCATGCGCGGGCCTCTTCAGCAGATGCTGGCAGACCGCGGACTGCGGCTGCGGGAATGGGCCCACCTGCGCAGCCACCACCGTCCCGGAGGAGCCGTTTCGGCCCTCTACCGCGTACGGTGCGGCACCGGGAACGCCGGCAGCAAAACCGGGCCGGATGACTTGACCCTCCATATCGGGGTTACCACTGCCGCTGTCACAGCCATGGATACCGCCCCGGGCCTTACCCGGGCACGGATCGCCGGACTGGACCTGCGCATGTGGCTGCATCCGCATGACCCGGTGCTGGCGTCACTGCCTTGGGCCGTGGACGCCGGGGCCGTGGGTCAGGACGTCTTCGGAACCGGCAGCCCGGCCCGGTTGTCCCTGGTGGCTTACCGGCCGTTGCGCCGGGCCGTGGTGCGGGCTGAGCATGCCGGCAGTACGGCCTACCTGAAGCTCCTGCCGAAGCCGCTGCTGCCGGGACTGAGGCAGCGGCACCAGCTGCTGTCTGCAGCAGGCCTTCCCGTGCCGCCGCTCCTTCCGGTGCCCCCTGCGCACGCCGGTGATGCGGTGGCCCTGGGCGGGCTGGCCGGCATCTCGCTCTTCCGCCTTCTGGCCTCAAGTACTGCGCTCCCGGCGGGGACCGCTATCCCGGCACCGGAGACCCTTCTGCAGTTGTTGGATGATCTTCCCGCCGCCGCGCTGGAGCTTCCGCACCGGCATGCCTGGGCGGAGCGGGCGGGCGACTATGCCTGCACCGCGGCCGCGGTCCTGCCCGCCGAGGAAGGCCGGATCCGGGAACTGGCAGCTGGCATCCAGGAGGTCCTGGTGTCCGCCCCGGCCGGTCCAACCGTGCCCGTCCACGGGGATTTCCACGAAGGAAACCTGCTGGTCACCGGTTCCGAGGTGACGGGTTTGCTGGACGTGGACGGGCTGGGTCCGGGCAAACGCGCCGATGACCTGGCTTGCATCATGGGGCACCTGTCCGTCCTTGCGGCTGCCCATCCGCACCTGCCGCACCTGGGCGAAACATTGCTGCGCTACCGGCTGGTCTTCGAAGAAGCGGTTGATCCGGCATCCCTGGCCGCCCGGACCGCCGGAGTGGTGCTGACCCTGGTGGCCGGCTCCCGCCCGGTGCGCGGAACGTGCCGCGTCCAGCAGGCCCGGCTCAGGCTGGAGACCGCCCGGCAGCTGCTGCGGACGGCGCAAGGCTGACCGGAGGCAACGCGCGCCGGCGGGCCGGGAAGGGATCATTCGCGGGGCGGAACCAGCTTTTCCAGCAGCGGCTCGGTGCGGTAGGGAATGTGCTCATGCAGGGCCAGCACGGTTTCGGTCCGAATGACTCCCTTGATCCGCAGCACCGACCGCAGGGCCTGCTGCAGCTGCTGGGTGTCGGTGGCGGTCAGCCGGCACCACACGTCTCCGCGGCCGGATATTTCGTGTACCTCCAACACCTGCGGCAGGGTCCGCAGCCCGGCAATGACGCCGTCCAGTTCGCGGTGGGTGACCTCAATGGTCACGAAGGCCTGGACGTCGTAGCCGAGCTGGGACAGGTCCACGTCGCGCCCGGCCGGGCGGATGACGCCGGCCCGCATCAGGTGCCGCACATGGCTCTGCGCAGTGTTGCGGGCTACGCCGAGCTTTTCGCTCAGGTCGCTGATCTGGACCCGGGGGTCCCTTACCAGTTCCAGCAGCAGGCGGCGGTCCAGTGCGTCCAGATTGGCCATTTAGCGCATCTCCGGTCAGTGTGGGGCGGTCATATTGAGCAGATCAATCAAATGTTCACTCTAGTCTCTACTGACTGGTCGCTGACACTTCATCCTGTAGGAGCATTAGCTACAAATAGGACGGAAGTACCCAGTGACAGTGCTCAGTGAGCTGCGCATGCAGCCCGCCGCCCGGACCACCCGGAAGGAGTGGGACGCCGCCATACGTCCCCGGCTTATCCTGACGCTGGCGGTGATGAGCACCCTGCTGATTGGCGCCAATCTGGCCACCCCGCTGTATCCGCTGCTCGGGGACTCCCTTGGGCTGTCCTACTTCGGCGTTACGCTCGCCTTTGCCTCCTACGTGCTGGTCCTGGTGGCCGGTCTGCTGCTGGTGGGCCACTGGTCCGATTACATTGGCCGCCGCGCCGCGCTGGTGGTGGCCGGCGTCGTTTCCCTCGCCGGGGGATTGGTCTTCGGCACTGCCACCGGCGTCGGCGCCCTGATGGCGGGCCGCGCCCTGCAGGGTGCTTCCGTGGCCTTGGCCACCGGAGCCAGCTCCGCCGCGCTGCGGGAACTGCTGCCGCATAAGCCCGAATGGGCCACCCGCTTTACGCTGCTGGTGTCGGCCGGCGGGGTGGCGGCGGGCCCGGTGATCGGCGGCCTGCTGTCGCTGCTGCCGGCACCCACCATGACGCCGTTCCTGATCCACTCCGCCGTCCTCGCCGCCCTGCTGGTTCCGCTGTGCCTGCTCAAGGCCCGCCCCGCCATTTCGCTGAGCGAGGGCCGGCCGCTGGCCATGCTGCGGCCGCGCAAGCCCGCCGTGTCGCACCGGGCGCGGACACAGTTCTGGATTGCCTCCATCACGGGGTTCCTCAGCTTCGCCGCCTTCGGGTTCTGCCTTTCGCTGGCCCCCACCTATTTCTCCTCGATTGCCGGCACCACCTGGCGCCCGGCCATCGGCCTGCTGGCTGCGCTGGCCCTGGGCGCGTCGGCCGTCAGCCAGCTCACCGGCATCCGCGGAAGGTTTACCGCACCGGTGGGCCTCACCATGATGGGGCTGGGCATTGCGCTGATTCCGGTGGCCGGGGCCACCGGCAGCCTGGTCCTCCTGACCGTTGCCTGCCTGGCCGCCGGATTCGGCCAGGGCATGGCCTTCCGCGTGGTCTTCAATGAAGTCGCCGCCGCCGTGGAAGCTGCCGAACATGCCCGCATCATCAGCACCGTCTACGTCATCACCTACCTGGGCAGCGCTTTGCCGGTGCTCGGCCTCGGAGCGGCCGGCGGCATCTGGGGACTGGAGCCGTCCGTGGCCTGGTTCTCCGGCATCATCACCGCCGCCTGCCTCACGCTGGCCGTCCTGAGCCTGCGGCGGGCACGGCGCACGCACGCCCGCTGACACCTGTGCCGGTTCGCCGGATCCCGGCGGGAAAGTAGGCTGGACGAATGCATGTTCTCCCCAGCACCAACCCCGCCGACGGCATTGCCATCGGCCTCGACATCGGCGGCACCAAAACACACGGCATCCGGCTGCAGGGCGGCACCGTCACGGCCGAGGCCCGGACGGGAAGCGCCAACGTGCAGAACGTTTCCGTGGACGCGGCCCGGGCGGCCCTCGCGGAGATCTTCGCGCAGCTCGGCACCGACGGCGTGGGAACCGTAGTGGCCGGTTCCGGCGGAGTGGACACTCCCGGAGACGAGGCCGCGCTGCGGGCGCTGATCGCCGAACACGTGCCCGACGCCGTCGTCCGGGTTATCCACGACACCCGCCTGATCCTCGCTGCGGGGGAAGCCGCCGAAGGCATTGCCGTCATCGCCGGCACCGGCTCCGTAGCCTGGGGGATAAACGCATCGGGCCGTCAGGCCCGTTCCGGCGGCTGGGGTTACCTCCTGGGGGATGAAGGAAGCGGCTACTGGGTGGGGCGCGAAGCTGTCCGCCACGTGCTGCGGCACAGCGACCTCGAACGGACACCGGACGCGCTGACCAACGCGCTGCTGCCGGCCTGCGGAGTGGCCGAGCCGGCCGAACTCATCGGAAAGTTCCACGGCTCCACTGACCGCCGCTACTGGGCGGGCAAAGCGGGGCTGGTCTTCGAGGCGGCGCGGGCGGGAGATCCGGCCGCAGCCGACATTGTGCACGCTGCAGCCGAATACCTCGCCGGAACCATCCTTGACGTCGCCCGCCTCCTGAAGACCGCCGGGCCTGTGGTGATCGGCGGCGGGCTCGGGACGCACCAGCCGCTGCTGCAGGACCTGCTGCGGGACCGGTTGTCCGCAGCCGGGTTGACCGATATCCGCTTCCTTTCCGGGGACCCCGTGTTCGGTGTGGCGTATCTGCTGGCGAACCAGGCCCGCAGTACCGGCGCGGAGAGCTGAAATGGCCGCCGCCGAATTCGACGTCCGGGTGGGCGCGTACGGCAGGCTGCTGCACGCACTGCGGATCATTTACCGGGCCAGCCCCGAAGGCGGAGAACTGCGCAATGAAACGGGCGGAAGCACTGACCAAGCCGCATGGTTTCCGCTGGAGGGCATCAGTACGCTGGAGCGAACCGGGCTGGTGGATGCCGGATTGCGCCTGCTCTCCGCCGCACCGCCCCTCACTCCGCCCATCACACTGGGTGCCCGCCCTGCTGGACGCACGCCGCACCTGTGAAATACCGTGATGCTTCACGGCACGCCGCGAGCTGCCAACGCACCGGCATCCCTGGGCCTGGTATACCTGGGCCCGGCATCCCTGAACCCGGCATTCCTGAATCCGGCATTCCCACGCCATGGCACCCCACGGAAGGCACGCACCATGACCCCGCCGCCAGACCCCGCTGTTACCGGCCAGCATGCATCGGGCAGCCCTGCCGGAACCCCCATGATCCGCTTCCGCGCGGTGACCAAGACCTACGGGGACGCCGCGCCCGCCGTCAACAACCTGGACCTGGACATCGATCGGGGCTCGATCACCGTTTTTGTCGGCCCCTCGGGCTGCGGCAAAACCACGTCGCTGCGCATGATCAACCGGATGGTGGAACCCACTTCGGGCACCGTTGAGGTGGACGGCCGGGACGTATCGGATGTGCCGGCCGCGCAGCTGCGCCGCTCCATGGGCTACGTGATGCAGTCCTCGGGGCTGCTGCCGCACCGCACCGTGCTGGACAACGTGGCCACCGTGCCGCGGTTGAACGGGACCTCACGCACAGCGGCCCGCCGCCGGGCCGCGGAACTGCTCGACGTCGTCGGACTGGCCCGTACCCTGGGGGACCGGTATCCGGGGCAGCTGTCCGGCGGCCAGCAGCAGCGCGTGGGCGTGGCCCGTGCCCTTGCCGCGGATCCGCCCGTGCTGCTGATGGACGAGCCCTTCAGCGCGGTGGACCCGGTGGTGCGCGCCGAACTGCAGGAGGAACTGCTGCGCCTGCAGCAGGACCTGTCCAAGACCATCGTGTTCGTCACGCACGACATTGACGAGGCCACCATCCTGGGGGACAAGGTGGCCGTTTTCGGCATCGGCGGCAGGCTGGCCCAGTACGCCGCTCCCGAGGAGATCCTCCGGGCGCCGGTGGATGATTTCGTGGCCGGTTTTGTGGGCCGCGACCGCGGCTTCCGGCACCTGTCCTTCCAGAACGGGGACGCGGTGCCCGTGCACCCGGTGCAGCTGGTCGACGTAGCTCAGCTGCAGGACCCCGCCCTCAAGGTCCAGGACGGCTGGGCACTGTGCGTAGATGCCGGCGGCGCACCGTTGGGCTGGGTGCCGGCAGCCGGGCGCACCGCCGTCACCGGTGCCGGGGACCTGGTGCCCGGGGGTTCGCTCTATCCCGAAGGTGAAAGCCTGCGCCGCGCGCTGGACGCTGCCCTGTCCTCGCCCTCGGGCCTGGGCGTGGCAGTTGACGGTGCCGGCCGGGCCGTTGGCGTGGTGAAGGCGGCCGAAGTCCTGGCCCTGATCGAAGCGGCCAGGCTCGCGCGGAGCGGCAGCTGACATGGAGTGGTTCCAGGCCCATCTCGACGACGTGCTGCGGCTCAGCGCCCTGCACCTGTACCAGGCCGTGCTGCCCCTGCTGATCGGGGTGCTGATCGCCCTGCCGGTGGCCCAGCTGGTCCGGGGGCGGCCGAAAATCCGCGGCTTTGTCCTCTCGGCAGGTTCCCTGCTCTACACGATTCCCTCGCTTGCACTGTTCGTCACGCTGCCGGCCATCCTGGGGACCCGGATCCTCGACATGGCCAACATCATCATCGCCCTGACCATCTATGCCGTGGCACTGATGCTGCGGGTAGGTATTGATGCTTTCGATTCGGTGGATGACGGCGTCCGGCAGGCCGCCGTGGCCATGGGGTACCGGCCGCTGCGCCGATTCCTGACCGTTGACCTGCCGCTGTCCGTTCCGGTGCTGATCGCCGGGCTGCGGGTGGTCTCGGTGAGCAACATTTCCATCGTCAGCGTGGGCGCGCTGATCGGCGTCGAAAACCTCGGTTTCTTCTTCAGCGACGGGCTGCGCCGCTACTTCGTGACGGAGATCGTGGTGGGCATCCTCGCCACCTTGGTCCTGGCCCTCGTGATGGACATGGTGTTTGTCCTGCTGCAGCGTTCGCTGACCCCGTGGCTGCGTGCCGGCAAGGGAAAGGGTTCCCGCTCTTCCGGCGGCCCGCACGGCCGCAGCGGACCGGGGCAGGCACCGCGCCCGGCACCCCTGGCGGCGGCTCCTGAAGCCGCTTTGAAGGGAGCATGACCGTGGCTGTTCCGCACACCGATTACACCAGCACCAATGCGCTGGGACAGGGCTGGGAGTGGCTGACCGACCCGGCCAACTGGAGCGGGGCAGCCGGCATCCCGGTACGGGTCCTGGAGCACCTTCAGTACACCGGCCTGGCGCTGCTGATCGCCGCCGTCATCGCCGTGCCTATTGGCCTGGTCATCGGGCACACCGGCAGGGGACAGGTAGGGGTGGTGGCCGTTTCCGGGCTGCTGCGTGCCCTGCCCACCCTGGGCATGCTCACCCTGTTCGTGCTCCTGGCCGGGCTGGGGCTGATGCCGCCAATCTGGGCCCTGGTGCTGCTGGCTGTCCCGCCGCTGCTGGCCGGGGCCTACGCCGGCGTCGCCTCCGTGGACCGCAGCGTCGTCGACGCCGCCCGCAGCCTGGGCATGACCGAAGCGCAGGTCCTGTTCCGGGTGGAGGTCCCCAACGGCATGCGGGTGATCCTCGGCGGACTGCGCGGCGCGGCCCTGCAGGTGGTCGCCACCGCCGCCGTCGTCGCCACCATCAACCTGGGCGGGCTGGGCCGCTACCTGATCGACGGACTGGCCCTGGCTGATTACGGAAGGGTGTTCGGCGGTGCTGTGGTCATCGCCCTGCTGGCGCTCGCCGTTGATGCCGTGATTGCCTTGGGATCACGCTTTCTGATCCCCACTGGACTCGGCCGCCGCCAGGCGGCCGGCACATCGACCGGCAGCGGAGGATCCGCTGCCGGCGCACAAGGAGGAAAACCATGAAGCAGCACGCGACCCGGGCATCCCGGCGTAAGGCCCTGACTGTCCTGGCCGGCGGACTGGCCCTGGCCCTGGCCGGCTGCAGCGGGGGAGGGGACCCGTTGCAGGAGGAAAGCACGGCAGCCGCCTCCGGCAGCGCTTCCGCCGAAACGCTGATAGTCGGTTCCGCCGACTTCCCCGAGAGCAGCACCATCGCCGAAATTTACGCAGGTGCCCTGAACGCCGCAGGCATCCCTGCCGAAACCAAGTTGAACATCGGCTCGCGCGAGGTCTACATTCCGGCCCTGAAAGACGGCTCGATTGACCTCATCCCCGAATACACCGGGGCACTGCTGGTGAACGTGGACCCGGAAACGGATCTGGTGGATCCCGGCGAGATCGTGGACGCGCTGGGGGAGAAGCTGCCGGAGAACCTGGTGGTCCTCGAACCCTCCGACGCCGAAGACAAGGACGCCATGGTGGTCACTGCCGCCACCGCGGAAAAATACCAGCTGGAGAGCATCGAGGACCTGGCCAAGGTCTGCGGGGAACTCACCCTCGGGGCCCCCGCTGAGTTCGCCGAGCGCACGCAGGGCCTGCCCGGCCTGAAGGACAAGTACGGCTGCGAGTTCAAGGAGTTCACCGCCATCGGTGACGCCGGCGGGCCGCTGACCGTCGATGCACTGCTCAAGGGCGACATCCAGGTGGCGGACATCTTCACCACCACCCCGGCCATCGAGGAAAACAGCCTGGTGGTGCTGGAGGACCCGAAGCAGAACTGGCCGGCCCAGCAGGTCATTCCGCTCGTTGCCGATGACCAGGTCAATGACCAGGCCCGCGAGGTGTTGGACAAGGTGTCGGCCCAGCTGACCACCGAGGATCTGATCGCCCTGAACCAGGCCGTCAGCGGCGACCAGAAGCTGGATCCGAGCGAAGCCGCGAAGGACTGGCTGGAGGAAAAGGGCCTGGCCTGATCCGCCCGCCCCTGTTTGTTCCACCCCGGCGGGGGCGGGGCCGCCCACACCCCCGCCGGGGGGCCCGCGGGGGGGTGGCTCTGATCCGCCCGCCCCTTTTTTTTCCACCCCGGCGCCCCGGCAGCGAAACATACGCTGCCGGGGCGCCGGCTTATGGCATCCTAAGGAAATGGCCGAATTCAAGCAGTCGCACAAACTCCACAACGTCCTCTATGACATCCGGGGACCCTTGCTGCAGCACGCGCAGCAGATGGAGGCCGCAGGCCACCGGATCCTGAAACTGAACATCGGAAACCCCGCGCCCTTCGGCTTCGAAGCCCCCGAGGCGATCCTGGTGGACATGATGCGCCACCTGCCCACCGCCCAGGGCTACAGCGATTCCCGCGGCATCTTTTCCGCCCGTACGGCCGTCGTGCAGTACTACCAGGGCCGCGGCATCAACAACATCGACGTTGACGACGTATACCTCGGCAACGGGGTCAGCGAATTGATTACCTTGTCGCTGCAGGCGCTGCTGAACAACGGTGACGAGATCCTGGTGCCCGCTCCGGACTACCCGCTGTGGACGGCGTCCGTCTCCCTGGCCGGCGGCACCGCGGTGCATTACATGTGCGACGAGGCCGGGAACTGGTGGCCCGACGTCGACGACATTGCCGCCAAGATCACGGACCGGACCAAGGGCATTGTCCTGATCAACCCGAACAACCCCACCGGCGCGGTGTACCCGGAGCACGTGGTGAAGTCGATCGTGGAACTGGCCCGCAAGCACGGCCTGATCATCTTCTCGGACGAAATTTACGAAAAGATCGTGTACGACGACGCCGTGCACGTGAACTCCGCCGCCCTCACCGGCGACGATGTCCTCTGCCTGACCTTCAGCGGCCTCTCCAAGGCCTACCGGATAGCCGGGTACCGCAGCGGCTGGATGGCAATTTCCGGCCCGAAGCGCGACGCTGCGGACTACATCGAAGGCATTAATCTCCTGGCCAACATGCGCCTGTGCGCAAATGTGCCGGCCCAGCATGCCATCCAGACCGCCCTGGGCGGCTACCAGAGCATCAACGACCTGATCCTGCCCGGCGGGCGGCTGCGCGCCCAGCGGGACAAGGCCTACCAAATGCTCAATGACATCCCCGGGGTCAGCTGCGAACCGGCGCAGGGCGCGCTGTACCTCTTCCCGCGCCTGGATCCGGACGTTTATCCCATCAAGGATGACGAGCAGTTTGCCCTGGACCTGCTCAAGCAGCAGAAAATCCTGATCTCCGTGGGGACGGCCTTCAACTGGGTCCGTCCGGACCACTTCCGGATGGTGTTCCTGCCCAGCGTGGAAGACATCGAGGACGCCATGACCCGGCTGGCCGAGTTCCTGGGCAGCTACAAGCCCTAAGGCCTACTCGCCGGCAGCATGCTCCCGGGCGGCGTCGAGGCGCTTGCGGGCACCCTCGAGCCAGGACTCGCAGCGGGTGGCCAGCAGCTCGCCGCGCTCCCAGAGGGCCAGCGACTCCTCCAGACTGGCGCCGCCGGTTTCCAGCCGGCCAACCACGGCCACCAGTTCGTCGCGGGCCTGCTCATAGCTCATGGCTTCGATGTCGGCCGGTACTGCGGGTGTTTCACTCATGTCTTGTCCTCTGCTGTTTCTCGGTGCTGGTTTGTAAGCTGGCTGGGCTGGCGCGCGGACGGCTTGTCCCGTCAGGCGCCCTCGGTGGCGGCCAGTTCGCCCACGGCCACCCGGATCCGCAGGCGTGCCGCCGGCGGGACCGCGGCGGCGTCGCGGACCACGCTGCCGTCTGCCTGGAGCTGGACGACGGCGTAGCCGCGGTCCAGCGTGTTCTGCGGCGACAGGGCCCGCACCTGCGCGCGCAGGTGCCCGATCCGGTCGGCATCCCGGCGCACCTCGGCGGTAACGGATGCCAGTGCCCGGGAACGCAGCCGGGAAATCTCTTCCTCCCGGCGCTCCACCATGGACTGCGGTGCGGCCAGGACGGGGCGGGAGCGGATGTGGTTCAGCCGGTCGGTTTCCCGGCTCACCAGCATGGTCAGTATCCGTCGCAGCTGCGCCCGGGACTGCCGCACACGGGCCAGTTCCTCGCCGACGTCGGGCACTATGCGTTTGGCGGCGTCGGTGGGCGTGGACGCGCGCAGGTCGGCGACCTCGTCCAGCAGGGGCCGGTCCGCTTCGTGGCCGATGGCGCTCACCACCGGGGTCTGCGCCGCGGAGACAGCCCGGACCAGGTCCTCATGGCTGAACGGCAGCAGGTCCTCCAGGGAACCGCCGCCGCGGGCAATCACAATCACGTCCACTTCCGCCATGGCGTCCAGCTCGGCCAGCGCCCGGGTCACTTCGGCCACGGCGTTCACGCCCTGGACCGCGACCTCGCGCACCTCGAAGGCGACGGCGGGCCAGCGCAGCGCGGCGTTGCGCATGACGTCCTTCATGGCATCGGAGTTCCGGCCGGTGATCAGCCCGATCCTGCCCGGCAGCAGCGGCAGCGGCAGCTTGCGGTCCCCGCTGAACAGGCCTTCGGCCGCCAGGGCATGCCGCAGCCGTTCAATCCGCGCCAGCAGGTCGCCCAGCCCCACGGGGCGGATGTCGCGGGTCTGCATGGAAAGCCGGCCGGTCTTGACCCAGAAGTCGGGCTTCACCTGCGCCACCACCCGGGCCCCGCGCTCGAGCGGCAGTTCCAGCCTGTTCATCACCGTGCTCCACACCGTCAGCGAGAGCGAGACCTCGGCGTCGACGTCGCGCAGGGTGATGTAGGAGGCGTTGGCGCGGCGGTTGAGCTCAATGACCTGGCCCTCCACCCAGGTGGCGGGCGCGCGGTCAATGTAGCTTTTGAGGTTCTTGGAGAGCAGCGCCAGCGGCCAGGGGTTCTCGGGGGTGGTCTGCGCGGCCGTTGCGGGCAGGGTTGTCTTCTCCGGGGTATTCTCGGGACTCAAAGGTCCGCTGTCGTCTTGCATCTGGATGCTCCCGCGGTGGATTGGAACTGGCTCTCGGGCCGGGATGGAAAACCGGCACAGGCTTAATGTCTATCAGGTGCATCCCCCGGTCCGGTTCCGGCCGCGTTTTCACAGGCCGGCGGCAACGGACAAGGAAGCAATTTATGCGCACATTCGCCTCAGCGGTATTCGGACTGCTGGCGGTCCTGCTCACCGCAGCTGCCTTCACGGGAGCATGGCTGAACACCAACGTGGCGTCCGAGGACGGCTTTGCCGCCCTGGGGGAGCCGCTGGCCGAAGACGCGCAGCTCCAGCAGGAACTCGCTGCGGCGATTTCCGCGCGGGCCGCGGAATCCGTGGACCTTCCCGGCCCGCTGGCGGGAATGGTGGAGCCCTTGGTCACCTCCGCCGTCGAAGGCGTCCAGGCGCTGCCGGAATATCCGCAGGCATGGAACGAGACCCTGCGCCGCTCGCATGCGCTGACCTTCGCCGAGAACGGCGGGTCGGCCGCGGAAGGCACGCTGACCCTCGACGTCGCACCCCTGGTGTCATTGGTCACCGGAAGCGTGGGCGGGGAACTGAATGTGGACGTTCCGGCGCCCGAGCAGGTGCCGGTGGAGGTCAGTGCCGCGGGGCGGGCGCAGCTGTTGGCCAATGTCCAGCGTGCCGGGGAGGCCTGGCCGGTCCTTGCCCTGGCTGCAGGCGTGGCGGGGATCCTGGCCCTGCTGATTGCCCGGCGCCGCTCCACCACCTTTGCGCTGATCGGCCTGGGCGTGGCGCTCGCCGGGGCGGTGCTGTGGCTGGCTGCCGGGATGTTCCCGGACCGGGTTGCCGCTCAGCAGTTCGGCAGCGCCGTGGCATCTTCCTTTGCCGAGGCCTTCGCCGGCCAGGTGACAGACAGCATGCGCACCTGGACCATCGGGCTGATGCTCGCAGGGGCTGCCGCGCTGGTGGTGGGACTGCTGGCACGGGTGGTCCGCGGCTCGCGGCGGTAGGTCACGCTGTGAGCGTACGCACGGTGTGAAGGCCCGGGAAGGACAGCTATACCCGATAGCATGGGTGCATGACCAGCACTGTAATCTCCGTGCCTATGCCCACCGTGCCCCGGCGGCGCCGCACCCCCGATGAAGTGGCTGCAGCCGCTCCCGTCTACGGGCCCCGGCGCGTGATGCTGGCGGCACCGCGCGGCTACTGCGCCGGAGTGGACCGCGCGGTCATCGCCGTCGAGAAGGCGCTGGAAGCCTACGGGCCGCCCGTTTACGTCCGCAAGCAGATTGTGCACAACCTCCACGTGGTCCAGACCCTGGAGGAAAAGGGCGCCATTTTCGTGGACGAGACCGACGAGGTGCCCGAAGGCGCCCGCCTGATTTTCTCCGCCCACGGTGTGTCGCCCGCCGTCGTCCAGTCCGCCAAGGACCGGAACCTGCAGACCATTGACGCCACCTGCCCGCTGGTCACCAAGGTGCACCGCGAGGCCGTGCGCTTTGCCCGCGACGATTTCGACATCCTGCTGATCGGACATGCCGGCCACGAAGAGGTCGAAGGCACGTACGGCGAAGCGCCGGAACACATGCAGATTGTCAACGGTCCCGAAGACGTGGACAAGGTCACCGTACGGGACCCCGAGAAGGTCATCTGGCTTTCCCAGACCACGCTGAGCGTGGACGAAGCCATGCACACCGTGAACCTGCTGCGCGAGCGTTTCCCGTCCCTGCAGGACCCGCCCAGCGACGACATTTGCTACGCCACCTCCAACCGCCAGGCGGCCATCAAGAAGATCGCGCCCGAGGCGGACCTGGTGCTGGTGGTCGGCTCGGCCAACTCCTCCAACTCCGTACGGCTGGTCGAGGTGGCGCTGGAGTACGGCGCCAAGGCCTCCTACCGAGTGGACTTCGCCAACGAGGTGGACGAAAGCTGGTTCGAGGGCGTGGCCACCGTAGGTGTGACCTCAGGTGCTTCCGTTCCCGAGAACCTGGTGCAGGACGTGCTCCACCTGCTGGCGCAGTACGGCTACGGCGACGTCGAAGAAGTAGTGACGGCCGAAGAGGACATCATGTTCTCCCTGCCCAAGGAAATCCGCGCCACACTGAAGGCCATGGGCGACTCCTCCCGCGGACTGGGCGGACGACGCCGCGGGGACGACGTCCAGGGGTAGGTTCGGTTCCGCGGGGCTGGGGACGGGGGTTAGGGCCAGCGCGTGGGCCAGGGGCGGGTCCAGGCACCGGGGTGCGGGCGCCGGGCCGGCCGCCATGCCAGATGCCAGGGAGTCAGACGCCGGGGTCCTGGTCCCAAGGTTTGCTCCCAGGGTCTTGGACTGCAGCCTAGAATGCCGCAGGTTTCCGCGGATCGTAAGGTCCGCCGGACGCTCCGCGACGCGCCGGAAGGCCAGTACCCGTTCGTCCAAGTACTTTTCCTCAGGGTCGAAAACACCCGTTGTTACGGCCTTAGGCCGCCGTTACTATCGAACACATGTTCGAATCATTGGAGCTGGCCAACTCCCTTCAGGCTGACGCAGTCAGTCCTCAAATAGTGCCTGTTTCCAGGCTTGCGGCGACACCTTTGGCCTTTGCTCCGGCTCCGGCAAAGGGATCGGCACCGGCACCGGCAAGGGCAAAGCGGACGATCCCAACAACGTCGCCCGGTTCGTCGCCAACGTCCGGACGGTTGGAGGACGTGTCGGACCGCGTAGGCGAAGCTGCGTCAGGCCCGCACGCGGCCCGCGCGGCTGAGGCAGCGTCCGCTGTCGAGGTGGCGTCCTGGTGCCGGGCGCTCGCCTCCGGGGAATCCCTTGGCAGTATTGCTGTTGATTCCGATGCGGTGCTGATCGACCGGCTCCGGGTCTTGGAGGAGTTGAAGGCTGCTGCGTGTGCGGCGCAGGCCCGGGTGGCGGCAGCGTTGGATGCGTCGGTTCGTGCTGCGCATGCCCGGGCGGGGCTGCCGGCGGAGAAGCAGGGTGTGGGCGTTGGATCGCAGGTGGCTTTGGCCCGGCGTGAGTCTCCTGCCCGCGGCGGACGGATCCTGGGCTTCGCGAAGGCCTTGACCCAGGAGATGCCGTGCACGCTCAAAGCGTTGTCGGAGGGCCGGATTAGCGAGTGGCGGGCGACCCTGCTGGTCCGCGACACTGCCTGCCTGTCCGTGGCGGACCGGCGGCTGGTGGACCGGGAGATTGCCGGGAATCCTGCCGGGCTGGACGGGTTGGGGGATGGACGCCTGATCGCGAGGATCCGGAAGATCACCTACCGGATTGACCAGGCCGCGTTGGTGCGGCGGGCGGCGAAGGCGGAGGTGGACCGGTTTGTGTCCTGCCGTCCGGCTCCGGACACCATGACCTACCTGACGGGTCTGCTGCCGGTGGCCCAGGGGGTTGCGGTGTATGCAGCCTTGTGCCGGGCTGCGGATTCGTTGCGGGCCCGGGGCGATGCCCGCGGCCGGGGCCAGATCATGGCTGACACGATGGTTGAACGCATCACGGGCCAGGCGAAGGCTGAGCAGGTGCCGGTGGAGGTGCAGTTGGTGATGACGGACCGGACCCTGCTGGCCGGGGATAAAGAGCCTGCACACTTGACCGGGTACGGGATAGTGCCGGCACCGTGGGCCCGGGATTTGGTGCGTAAGGGAGTCCGTCGGAGGGCTCAGAAGACAAGGAAGCCGGGGGAGTCGGAGGCGCCGGGGGAGTCCTGTCCCGGATTCTGGCTGCGCCGCCTCTACACTGCCCCAAGTTCCGGGGAGCTTCTGGCCATGGACTCGAAGGCCCGGTTCGTGCCGGCGTCCCTGGCCCGATTGATCACGGTCCGGGACCAGATGTGCCGGACCCCGTGGTGTGATGCCCCGATCCGGCACCAGGACCACATCCGGCCGCACCATGACGACGGTCCCACGCAGGCAGCCAATATCCAGGGGCTGTGCGAGGCATGCAACCAGGCCAAGGAAGCACCAGGTTGGAAGGCGACCGTTGTCCATCCGGACCGGCGCCGAGGGCTCAGGAGAGATCCATCACCATCGCCGTCAAACACCCCGGTGGCTTCTGCCAGCCACACGGTCGACACCACCACTCCCACTGGCCACCGCTACCGATCGACGGCGCCGCCGCTGCCGGGCACTGCGGGCCGTGAGAGTTCCAGCCCCACTCCCGGTATCATTTACTAACGTGGCTCTTACTATTGGCATCGTCGGCCTGCCCAACGTCGGCAAATCAACCCTGTTCAATGCGCTGACCCGCAACAACGTGCTGGCGGCGAACTATCCGTTCGCCACCATCGAACCGAACGTCGGCGTCGTGTCCCTGCCGGATCCCCGTCTGGCCAAGCTGGCTGAAATTCACGGTTCCGCACGTATCCTCCCGGCCACCGTGTCCTTCGTGGACATCGCCGGGATCGTGAAGGGCGCCTCCGAAGGTGAAGGCCTGGGCAACCAGTTCCTCGCCAACATCCGTGAGGCCGAAGCCATTGCCCAGGTTATCCGCGTGTTCGATGACCCCGACGTCATCCACGTGGACGGCAAGGTGGACCCGCGCTCGGACATGGAAACCATCAACACCGAACTGATCCTCGCTGACCTGCAGACGCTGGAAAAGGCGATCCCGCGGGTGGAGAAGGAAGTGAAGATCAAGAAGCGCGATGCTGCGCAGCTGGCTGCCATGCAGGCCGCGCAGGCTGTGCTGGAGCGCGGCGACACGATCTTCTCCTCCGTGGCCAGCGACAAGCTGGACATGGAGCACCTGCGCGAGCTGAGCCTGCTCACGGCCAAGCCGTTCATCTACGTCTTCAACGTGGATGACGCCGTCCTGGGCAACCCGGAGCGCCAGGCCGAGCTGCGTGAACTGGTGGCACCGGCGGACGCCATCTTCCTCGACGCCAAGCTTGAAGCAGATCTGGTGGAGCTGGACGAAGAAGAAGCCCGCGAGATGCTCGAAATGAGCGGCCAGGAGGAATCCGGCCTGGACAAGCTTGCACGCGTCGGTTTCCACACTCTCGGCCTGCAGACCTACCTGACGGCAGGCCCTAAGGAAACCCGTGCCTGGACCATCCGCAAGGGTGACACCGCGCCTCAAGCTGCCGGCGTCATCCACTCCGACTTCCAGCGCGGCTTCATCAAGGCAGAAATCGTGTCCTTCGAAGACCTCGTTGACGCCGGCTCGATGGCTGAGGCCAAGTCCCGCGGCAAGGTCCGCATCGAAGGCAAGGAATACGTTATGGCCGACGGCGACGTGGTGGAGTTTAGGTTTAATGTATAGATTTTTCTTCTGAATCAATAGAAATGCCGTCCATCAAGAATGTGGGCGGCATTTTTATTGGGAAATGTGGGTCTAGCGCCCCTATCGAATAACAGGGCGGACTTACCCACGCCTGAGATCAAACCCGCGAGGAGCGCCGGGAAGGGATAACGTCGTATCCAAAGGCGACGATTCATTTGATCCTATCGGGGGAGACATTGTCTTCGTCGGATCGCGGCAGTCACATGGGTAGTTCTCCCCATCCCCGCCTATTGACGCCACCCATGAATCCCGTTTTGATAAGCACCGAGCGTACGACCGTACCGGCTCATCGGGGGGGGGATTCATGAAATTCGATATGCAAACGCCGATAGATCCTGTTCCGGCCCGGCCGGGCACAGGTGGTGGAGACGGCAACTTCGACGTCGACCCACCGGTTATCGCTTCCATCCTTTCCACTATTGATGCGGAAGCTCAGGCATATAACTCCTTCGCCGGACGCTGGCGGTAGCGGCGCAAGACATTTGTGAGGCGGCCAATGCCTGGCCGGTGGCAGCGGAGATGGACAGCGTGAATACTTTCGTGCTGCAGCGCTATGTGCGGATCATCGGTGCCAGGACAGGACAGAATATTGGTGCGGTAACCGACGTCGTCAACATCCTCGTCGCGGCGGACCAGCAAATGAGCGACACAGCCAAGAACAGTGCTGCCCAAGCCGCCCAGGACGGGATTGGTGATGACCCGCTGGCCGACCGGAACGCCCCCCGTCCGAGTCGGCCCCGGGCCCGGGGCAGTCCAGTGATCCGGCCAGTGCGGCGATAACAACGTTGATCCAGGACCGCCGCCCATGCACGTCTTTCCCGAGACAAAGGGATATTACTCATGAATGGCAAACATTCCAGAACGTATGGATCAACAGCTCGACACTTGGTTCGCCGAGAATGGTCAGTTCACTCGGCAGGCTAAAGCCATCGAGGATATTCCTAATGCTCGTCTAGAGTGGACTTTCGATGACGAAATCGTAGCAAGACGCTTTCTGGAAGAAGGGAGAGAGAACCCGCGGGCTAAGAAGATGTTGGAGATGGGGAAACTTGTGATCAAATGGACGCCAGCCCCCGGAAAAGGGATAGGTTGAGCATCGTGAAAACCGTATTCGAAGTATTCGGGTCCGAGAGCCGCCGCACCCATGTGAATCTCAATTGGGCGGGACGAGCCGAACCGGTGTCCGACACAGCGGACCGGTTATCAGCCACCATGGCGATGATCTCGAAGGGGACCGGTTTTTCGTGGTACCGCGACACGGAAGACTTGCAGAGCCGCAAATCGCACTTTGAGCTCGTACCTGCCGACAGCAAAAGCCTCAGCGGCTTGCTTGTGCCCGGCGATGAGCGCAACGAAGAGGCCGCTTCCTTTTTCATGAGCCTGTTCCGCGACCCGGCCACCCCCTCGGTCGCCACCTTGAGCGGCTCCGTGGGCTTACGAAATGACCAGGAAAATAATGTGAAGTTCCGTTTGGGGGAGGACTTTCCGATGGGGTCCCCTTCCGAGGCCGCCGTCTGGTTCCTTGATCTGGTGCGAATCTGGCAGCCGGACCGGGCTGTGCTTAACAACTCCGCGACCCAGATGGTTACTGGGCTTAGACGCAGTGCTTACCTCTCCTGGACATCTTCTAAAGCGTACGAAGAACCGAATAGCAATGCAGAGATTCATATTGAGTTTGGGGATGGTAGCCTCCGTGTAGCTCGGGCATGGACCGTTGAGGGCATTGGCGCTCTCGACAATGAGCTGAAGGATGCCGGCGCCCCCGAGTACGATGAGCGGCCGCCCGTTCAGGACCCGCCTGAGTTCCCTGACGGCTACCCGGCAGGCCTTGAAGTGTTGGATCGCGAGGTCATCTGGGCCAGATGATTCGGACCCGTATCGGTGCGCGGACCTCGGCACCTGCCGTTGGCCCGAAACCGCCTAGCCCACTTCATGAGGGCCTTCCATAGGGCCGAGGATCAACCTACTCTGCCGAAAGAGTGCTGCCACCTGCGGGATGGTTCCAGGTTCCGCTCTAAGTTTCGCCGCAACTCGAAGAAAGCCCTTCCCGGGTATCCCCGGGAAGGGCTTTCTTTTTCTTGGCTCTAGTGGGCGGCGCGGGTCTGTGCGACCGCCTCCTCGCTTTCAGCGTTCCGGTGCTGGGCCGCGGAAGCCGAGGTGGCAGTCCCGTCGCTGGTCCTCATTATCGGCGGCAGTGATGTACGCCAAGAGCTGCACCTTGACCGGCGTCGTGCGCCCGAGCTGGTTGTCCAAAGTGACCTTGTGCTGAGCGGCCAAGATCTGCCGGCGCAGCGCATTCACGATTCGTGCCTGCTTGTCACTGACCATGATGATCCTCCTCAGGGATATACCTAGGGGGTGAAAGTCCTCCACGTGCTGGCCAAGAGTAACTTTGCCGCGTTTCTTCTGCCATATGGTTGCCGGTCCGGGCGCTCGAACCGATCTCGTCTTCCTTTGGTTATGAACTGGGTCCCGAGGAAGTCGAAGGCCCGGCGGTGCAGGACCCTCCGAGCTTTCCGAATGGTTACCCCGCGGAACTGGATGGGCTGGATAGTGAGATTGTTTGGGGCAGCGGACCCAACGGATGAGTCAGGGGCGAGCTCGACGATGCCTTGAGGCAGGGCCCTCACTCCACATGATCGTAAGGTTATTCCGTGACGGAACGTGGTTGAATTTAGATTTAATGTATAAGGCTGGCTTGGTCTAGCTTGCGAGAAAGGCCCGGAATGCTTTGGCATTCCGGGCCTTTTCATGTGCGCGGTGTAGTGGGCCGTCAGAAAATACCTGTCCTAAGTCCGCTTTCGTAAATTGCATTGGTGTTGTCCGTTGAAGCGCAACTGATGATTTGTGGCGCCGAGGCGCAGTAACGCCGTTGTCTGCTCGCCATGGGTAGTTCTGCCCATCGCTAACCCTTGACCCTTGGCTCCTTTCCCGTTTTGATAGGGCCGTCAGCGGAGGCGATGGGGGAAGCCGTGAAATTCCAAGTACATACAGAGAGCGCCCCGTCAGGGTCGGCATCCGCGGATGGAAACTTCGATACGGATCCTGCCGCTGTCACCCATATTCTTCTGGACATCGATGCCCAGGGGGCTGAATTCTCGCCTCTCAGGTCCACACTTGTGGAGGACACCGTCGCTTTGGCCGACGCGTGTAAATCCGATGTGATCGCCGAGCAACTGCTCGCCTTAGCTGAGGAGCAGTTCCAGCACGGATTAGCCGATATCCAGGGACGGACCGGCAACGCCTTGAACGCCGTCGCCGAGGTACTGACGATCCTCCATTCCACAGATGCCCAGATGAGCGATACGGCACGGCAGGCAGCGGCCTCCGCTGCACAGGCAAAAGCGGACGATGATCCCTATGCCGCAGGTGAGACCGACCAGATGGTCGACGGCGCACCGGTGGCCGTGCGATGAGCGCCGTTCTGGACGTTGATGCTTTCCTTCAGATGCTTCCCGACACGGCGGTGCTGAGAACCCACTCGGAATCCGTCAAGACGGCTGGGGCGGAAGTGGAATCCGTTGCCGGTTCCGCGGGGCAGGCCTGGGGACGGCTGCAGGGCGGGGGCGTGTACTCCGCGCCGGGTCAGGAAACAGTCTTCTCGGCGTTCGCTCCGATCCTTACCAGGGCAGGTGACGTCTCAACTGCCGCGAGTGAGCTCTTCCTGGCCATAAAGTCCTATGCCGACGAGGTGGACGATATCCGCCGGCGTTTCGAGGCAGAAGTCCGTCCGGCAGCAGACGCTCTCGCGGCCGATACGGCGGGGGAGCACGTTACGGACTGGGACGACGACGGCGACCTGGTCGACCGTCACAACGCCATCATCTCGCAGATCAACAGGTTCGTAGGTGAGCTTGACGCCGCCCAACGCGCTTGTGCAAGGGCACTGGGCAGAGTCAGGTCCGGCAATAAGTGCGAACCGGCCGAACCGAACGGGGATCCTTTGGGTTTCGGTTTGGCCTACGGCAAGGGTGCGGGCGTTGTTCCGGCCGGCGCCGGCCCGATGACACCTGCACAACTGGATTCAGCCGCCGAAACCCCTGACGGGCTGCCGTGGGGGCGATTCGTTGAACGCGACTACGGCATCCACCCGTTCGCTAAAGGCGTCCTCGACCAGGCTTTGGCGCCGGTGGAAACCTACCAAACGTTCACTGGCAAGCGGGGGCCCGATGGCCATGATCACCGCTACCCAAGGGCTTTTCTTTACGTTGGGCTCCCTAACCGGCCGGAACACGGCCGCGGCGGAGAACAGGAAGCAGATGCTTCTTCAGATGGCCCAGGTGGACCTGTTGAAGACGGATCCCATGCGGGCTGCCGGACGCCTGACTTTCGATCTCGGTTCCCTGCTCATACCCAGTGGCGCCGTTGCGAAGGCCGGCTCCGCCGGCCGGCTGCCGGCGAAGGCAGGGCATGTTGAGCTGCCTGCGCCGCGTTTGGAAGTGACCGTACCGCCGGCGCCGGGGATACGGGCCGTCACGGAAGCACGCCCCGGACTGTTGGACCGACTGAACCAATGGGTGGACCACCATATTGTCAGGCCTGAGCCCGCCTATTCGGCGGGACGGTTCCGGGCCCCCGTCAGTTCGAGTTGGTCCACAACGAAGCACCTGACGGGAAGCCAGGGCCGGGCGGCGGAAACAGCGCCCCGGAGGGACCACCACAGTACGGTGTGCGGATCTCTGACCAGAGCAACCCGAACGGTCCAGGCCGCGACCCTGCCATGCAGCCAAGGTTGGGTGACAGCGAAAACGGTCCGGGGATTTGGGTGGATGAGTACTCGTCCTCGCGGGGTCGCGATTATCAAAAACACATAACTGGAGTGGACCACGTCGACGGCAGAGCACTGGAATACGTCGTGGAATATAACCACACCGACGGGAAAACAGGACTAGTTTCACGTAGACCGGTCAAGCTAGACGGTTACTACTGGGAGAAGGGACCACCGCCCACTCAGGTTTATCAAGAAGGCAAAGGCCGCTACGAGTGGATGGAGACTAGCTTCAAGGACGCCACTGTCTATCGATCCACACTGACAAACATGGCTGAGGGCCAGTTCAAGAACCAGGTCGACATGCTGATCCAGTCCGGAGGCAATACGCGCCTGGAATGGCATTTTCAGGAGCAAAAAGTAGCCGACGATTTCTTCGACCTTATAGCTCTGGACCCACGATTTCGATCGCTCGTCGACCAGGGAAGGATTGTCATCCAGTGGACACCGATGCCGTAAAACAGGATTCGAGTACATTGAAGTCCATGAAAACTATCCGTGAGGTCCTAGGGTCTGAGTGCCGTAAGCCGTTTATTTCACTCATCTGGGAAGGCAGGGATGAGTCTGCGCTGGAAGTTGCACGCAGGCTTGCCTCCTCTATGCGTCTGATCTCCGGCCACTTCCCTGCAGAGACCAACAAGTGGTATCCGCCCACGGACGATAATGGCGGCGGAGAGATTCCCGTCGAAGAGGATCCGGGGGCCCTTGAGAATCTTATAGAACCTACGTTCAACCACGTGTTCGAAGACAATTTCTTCCGATCTAGTACCTACCTTTTCCTGTTCGAGGATCCAGCGCAGCGATTGAACCCGGCCGCGAGTATCAACGTCGTTGCGGGGTTTAGAACACAAAACAGGGTCACAATCGAACTTCCGGAAAGTTTTCCGTTGGGTCCGCCGTCGGCTGCCGCACGCTTGTTCCTCGACCTGATGCGGATCTGGCAGCCAGACTCAGCTGAGTTTTCAACTATCTCAGCTGTCCGCGCAAGCATGGGCAAGGGCTATGCGTCGCACGCGGCCTACTTGGCTTGGGCCTCGGCGAAGGCGCAGCCTCCGGCCCCAGCAGCGGAGGGAGAGCTGGTGATCCCGTTCGGGGATGGGTGGCTTTATGTTGCCAAAAAATGGACTGTCCCAGCGATCGTGGCGCTACACCAGGAACTAAATCCGGGTAGGACCGACGCACCTAAGATTCAGGACACACCCAACTTTCCCGACGGTTACCCGGTACAACTGGACGGGCTAGATAGCGCGATTCTGTGGGGTAGCGAACCCAACGGATGAGGTAGGGGCGTGAGCTCAACGATGCCTTGAGAGACAAGATAAACGCAGTGCCTGGTGCTCAATCGAACGAGCCGCCCGCTCGGCGTTCCATCCAAAGGCATCCCCGTCGTAGGTTCGGTCCGTCGGGATGCTGGAGGGGCTTGGCTGCCTCGCACGGGGTTGCCAACTACGGCCGTCAACCGTTTTGCACTTGGTTACGGAACGTGGTGCAATTTTGTTTCAACGTCTAGATTCTTCACCTGAATCAATAGAAATGCCGCCCTCCGTGAAAACGTTAGAGGGCGGCATTTCTATATCGGGGGCAAGCTTTGATAAGTGTCTATTCCGGCAGGCGCCAGTCGGTTACCTTCGACTGCTTGCCGTCGATGCTTAGACCACCCACCAGTATTTCTCGCCCCGCTGGCACCCGAAAAACCTAGTTTAAACAAGGACGCGGTGCTGCGGGCATCTACCCTGCGAAATCAAAGGCGACGGTGATCTCGGGGTCGATGCTTGTGATGATTCCGGAGTAGAAGGACTTGGCCTGGTCTTTCAATTCTGCTTCATTTTCGCTGATGTACTTCTGCTTGTTCTCGTCACTGAGAATGTTGTTGATCATGCGAGTTTGAACGGCTGGCGGTGCCAGCCAGCTAAGCGCGTTGTTGCTCTCGAGGGCGTCCTCGAACACGGGATCGTCAAAGCCGATGCCGATGAATTCAGGGATAGTCACGCGAAATGACCCTGGGCCGGTGGGTTCGATCTTCACCTGTGACCCATCGATGCCTAGTTTCGCGTCGAACTTGTACTGGATCAGCGTCGTTTTCTCACTCGCGGGTATGGCCACGCCGAGTATCTCGCGATTTCTTTCGTCTCTCGCGAGACCCTCGATGTGAAGGCTCAGCAAGGCGACCTCTTGAATGCTCGTGACGGACTGAACCACCTGCGAATCGCGTTCGTTCGAACTGCTGGTGAACAGCGACTTGAGAGCGAGAGCGTTGAGTCCACCGAATGCGAAAGCGGCGCCCATTCCCGCGAGAACCAAGAAGGTGATCAGCAGGAGAGGCCAAAGCAGAACCCGTGCTTTGAAAAAGTTCATTACGATTAAGTCTCCAGTTTCGTTCGACGTCGAAACGCCTTCGGAATTCCGCGGTGTTGAATGGTCACAACAGATCGCCGCGTCAAGTCCCCTCGAACCATATACGCAAGCAGGAGTCGGCCTATTAAGGCGCGCCTTCCGACCTGGATATGCGCCTGCGAGCCGATGCGCACGTGTCGGGTGCCTTGAAGCCGGAGGTGGGCGGTTCCCTTGCCTCGCATTGCTCGTACGTGTCCAATGGCCGGCTGATCTGGGCGGCAGCAACGCTGGGGTCCGACTGGTCGCTCAGGATGCTGCCGGTCCAAACCTGCTGGTCCGCGTCTCAGAGCGTGAGCACGAATACGGACGCAGGATGGTCGGTCCCGGGCGTCGGACTCGACTGGCAGCTTCCAGAGGGCATTCGGCTAGGCAACGTAGTGGAGTTCCAGTTCAACGTCTAGCCCTTCGACGTCGAGCGAGCGAATCGAGACGAAACGGACGGAACTTTGTTCCAGGTCGGCACGGAGCGGATACGCCGAGTGATTCGTGCCCGGATGCATACCATCGGCGTATGAGCAGAATCGTGTGGTGGGAAATCGAAACGTCCGATCCAGAGGAGTTCATGCGGTTCCACTCGCAACTGTCGGGATGGTCGTTCGAGCCTGCCTTCGCTGGGACGGAGCTCGGCGCAGACTACTGGGTGATCCACGCTGACGGATCTGAGATCGGAGGCCTCCAGCGGGCGTCAACGCCTGCGACTTCTCCGGCTGCGGGTCCGCGCCTGTACCTAGCGGTCGACGACCTCGAGTCTGCGCTGGATCGAGTTGTTGCCCTGGGGGGCTCGGTGGAGCGTTCGCGTGTGGAGCTGGGTGGCGACGATCGCTGGTTCGGTATCTACTGCGATCCAACGGGTGTTTCCTTCGGCATGTGGACAGCAAATCCCCTGAGAGCGTGAGGCGCGAAAGACGCTGTTCCAGCTCATCGAGCGCATCAATGACGATCGTGAAGCTGTTGAGATTGTTTCCCCAAAGGGTAGTGCTGTCCTGATGCCAGCCGACGAGTATGCCGCTTGGCAGGAAACCGCGTATCTCTTCCGCTCGCCCGCCAACGCCCGCCGTCTGCTCGACTCCTACGAACGGGCACGCACAGGTCAGACCGAGGAGCACCCGCTCAACCAAGAGGACTGAAAGTCTTTATTGTTCCCGCAGCGGGGTACCGAAGGGGAGTCCGGCGCCGCTGCCGTGTCGTTGAGCGCGCGGAGGCCCCAATCCCTAGCCGCTCACCCCGAACGCCTTCCCTACTGCGGAATCGTCTTCGAGAATTTTGAGCATGCAGGCCGCCAGGTCCTTTCGAGGCACAGACCCCCGCAGCTTGTCCGGGTTCCCCACCTCGAGCGCCCGCCAGGTACCGGCGGGTTCCCTGTTGGTGAGGCCGGTTGGCCGCAGGATGGTCCAGTCCAACCCTGAGCCCGTCACCAGGGACTCCTGCTCATTGTGGTCAGCCAGCGGAGCGGCAAGCGCCACCCGGGTGATCAGTCCCAGTGGACCGGGCAGCTGGGATGACGAATTCCCCGCCCCCAACGAGGACTGGACCACGAGCCGCCGCACGCCGGCGTCCTGCATGGCCTTGATGACAGTTCCGGTCACTGCGGCACGCTGATGCTTCACGCCCCTTGCGCCGCCCACAGTTACGACGACGGCGTCGGCTCCGGTCACGGCGCCGGCAACTACGGCAGGGTCTGTTGCGTCACCGGCGACTGCACGGACGCCCGCAGGCGCGCCGCCGCTTCGCGAGAGGACAGTAACCTCGTGGCCGGCCTCCTGCGCCAGGGAAGCCAAATGGGCGCCGGTGCCATGGGATCCGCCCACAATGGTGATTTCCATAGGTCCTCAGTTCGGGATTCAGCGGGCGGGGGTGCTTCCCATCATCGGGCAAACATCGCGAGAGTCTCGCACTGAACAGCCCAATGTGACATGCCAACGCATGTATTACGCCGCCTGTATGCCAAATCGTTACCGGGAGGTTTTGCCGCACCTAAACCCAAGTGGGGAGCGCCTTTCGCGGCCCTCGGGCGGCACTTGGCGGCCCCGCCCCCGCAAAGCACCCCCTCTTTGTTACCGTCCGGAAACAAGTTGGGCTTATGCTTTTGGCTTTGTGAGTCGGTTCACCATTTGGCGGAGCCGCAACACCGGCGTCATTCACGCCGGAACCGAACAGAACTAGGAGGCGGAATGCGCGTCACACGCACTTCCAAAATGCTGAGCGTAGCGGCCGTTGCCGCACTTGCGCTGAGCGCCTGCGGTGGAGGATCCGACGAATCGGCCGAAGGCTCAGGTGAGACCGAGGGCAACAGCACCGCGATCATCACGGCCAACGGCACCGAACCGCAGAACCCGCTGATGCCGGTCAACACCAACGAAGTTGGCGGCGGACGCATCATGGACCTGCTCTTCGAAGGCCTCGTCAGCTACGACGCCGACGGCAACACTGTTAATGAACTCGCTGAGTCCATCGACACCGAAGATTCCCAGACGTACACCATCAAGGTGAAGGCTGACCAGAAGTTCACCAACGGCGAGGCCATCACGGCCAAGTCCTTCGTGGACGCCTGGAACTTTGGCGCAGCCGCCAAGAACGCCCAGCTGAACTCGTACTTCTTCGAGAGCATCGAAGGCTACGACGAGGTCAGCGCAGAAGGCGCTGAGGCCGACACCATGAGCGGCCTGACCGTTGTTGACGACAACACGTTCACTGTGAAGCTCAGCCAGCCCGAGTCCGACTTCCCGCAGCGCCTTGGCTACACGGCCTTCTTCCCGCTGCCGGCTGAAGCCGTCACGGATCCGGCCAAGTTCGGCGAGACTCCGGTCGGCAACGGCCCGTACATGCTCGCCGGCGACGACGCCTGGCAGCACGAGGTCCAGATCGAACTGGTCACGAACCCGGACTACACCGGAAGCCGCGTTCCGCAGAACGGCGGAGTGACCTTCAAGTTCTACTCCTCGTTCGACGCAGCTTACGCTGACCTGCAGTCCAACAACCTGGACATCCTGGACACCATGCCCAATGCTGCCCTGAAGACGTTCAAGACTGACCTGGGTGAAGGCCGCTACTCCGAAAAGGCGTACGCCGGCAACCAGACCATCACCATCCCCGGTTACCTGCCGGCGTTCTCCGGCGAAGCCGGCGAGCTGCGCCGCCAGGCCATCTCCATGGCCATCAACCGCGACCAGATCACCGATGTTGTCTTCTCCGGTTCGCGTGAGCCGGCCAAGGACTTCACCGCTCCGGTGATCGAGGGCTACAGCGACAGCATCCCCGGCAACGAGGTGCTCGAATTCAACGTGGAGAAGGCCAAGGAACTGTGGCAGAAGGCAGACAAGATCTCGCCGTGGCCCGCAGATGAAACCTTCACCATTGGCTACAACGCCGACGCAAACCACAAGGAATGGGTCGACGCCGTCGCCAACGGCCTGAAGAACAACCTCGGCATCAAGGCTGAAGGCAAGCCCTACGCAACGTTCAAGGAACTGCGCGCAGACGCTACCGCCAAGACCCTGAGCGGTGCCATCCGCACCGGCTGGCAGGCTGACTACCCGTCGCTGAACAACTTCCTCGGCCCGCTGTACGGCACCGGTGCAGGTTCCAACGACGGCGACTACTCGAGCGAAGAGTTCGACAAGCTGCTGGGCGAAGGCCTTGCCGCTTCCACTCCGGAAGACGGCGCAAAGATCTTCAACCAGGCACAGGAAGTCCTGCTCAAGGATCTCCCCGTCATCCCGCTGTGGTACCAGGTGGCACAGTCCGGCTGGAGCGAGAACGTGGATAACGTTGAGACCGGCTGGAACGGCGTTCCGGTTTACTACAACGTCACCGCCAAGTAGCAGAATCTAGACCGACCCAACCGGGACCCGGCCAAAAGGCCGGGTCCCGGTTTGTATTCGGGTTCTTACCCCCAAGAACAGGCATACAAAAAATGCGAGACCACAATCCCCACAAGCTGGCCGGAGGCCACCCCTGATGGCCGGCTACGTCATTCGACGGTTCCTTCAAATGATCCCCGTTTTCTTCGGGGCCACTTTCCTTGTTTACTTCCTGGTGTTTTCCCTTCCGGGCGACCCGATTGCAGCACTCTTCGGAGACAAGCCGGTCAACGAAGCCGTTGCCGCACAGCTGCGCAGCCAGTACAACCTGGACCAGCCCTTCATCGTCCAGTACCTCCTGTACCTGAAGAACCTGGTCACCTTCGATCTGGGCGTTGACTTCTCCGGCCGCCAGGTGACCGACGTCCTGGCCCAGGCCTTCCCGGTCACGATCCGCCTCGCCATCCTGGCCCTGATCTTCGAAGCGGTCTTCGGCATTGCCTTCGGCCTGATTGCCGGCCTGAAGAAGGGCAAGATCTTCGACAGCACGGTCCTGGTTGTATCCCTGATCGTGATCGCCATTCCGGTCTTCGTGCTCGGCTTCCTGCTGCAGTTCCTGGTGGGTGTGAAACTCCAGTGGACGTCCCCAACGGTGGGCGGCGACGCCGGGTTTACGGACCTGATACTGCCGGCGCTTGTGCTCGGCCTGGCGTCCTTCGCCTATGTGCTGCGCCTAACCCGTACCTCGGTGATTGAAAACATGAACGCCGACTACGTGCGCACCGCCACCGCCAAGGGCCTTTCCCGCCCGCGCGTTGTCACGGTGCACATCCTGCGCAACTCGCTGATCCCCGTGGTGACCTTCCTCGGAGCAGACCTGGGTGCGCTGATGGGCGGCGCCATTGTCACCGAAGGCATCTTCAACGTCCCCGGAGTGGGACAGCGACTTTACCAGTCCGTCGTCAGGGGAGAGGGTCCCACGATCGTCTCGATCGTCAGCGTTCTCGTTTTCGTCTACGTGATCGCCAACCTCCTTGTAGACCTCCTGTACGCCTGGCTTGATCCGAGGATCCGTTATGAATAAAGACACCACAAGCATCGAGCACTATGTTGCTCCGCTGGAGGAAACCCCTCTGGCCGCAACTGACAGCGTCAAGGATGACGTGCAGCCGCTGAGCCTTTGGGGGGAGGCCTGGCGGAACCTGCGCCGGCAGCCGCTCTTCATCATCTCGGCGCTGCTGATCCTGCTGATCCTCACCGTGGCAGCCTTCCCGGGCCTGTTCACCAGCGCGTCCCCGGATGAAGGGTGCCTGTTGGATAATTCCGACGGCGGACCCACGGCCGGGCATCCGCTCGGCTACACCTTCCAGGGCTGCGACGTGTACGCCCGCGTTATCTACGGCGCACGTGCCTCCGTGCTGGTCGGCCTGCTGACCACCATCGCCGTCGTTATCATCGGCGGAATCCTGGGTGCGCTGGCAGGGTACTACGGCGGCTGGCTGGACGCTGTCCTGGCCCGCCTCGGCGACATCTTCTTCGCGCTCCCGCTGATCCTCGGCGCCATCATCATCATGCAGCTGCCCGCGTTCCGCGAGAACCGGACCACCCTGACGGTGGTCTTCACGCTGTTGATCTTCGGCTGGCCCCAGGTTGCCCGCATTACCCGCGGCGCTGTGATCTCGGTCCGCAATGCCGACTTCGTGGTGGCCTCCCGCTCACTGGGCGTCTCGAAGTTCTCGGCGCTGATGAAGCACGTCATCCCGAACTCGATGGCACCGGTAATCGTTATCGCCACCATCTCGCTGGGCACCTTCATTGTTGCCGAGGCCACCCTGTCCTTCCTGGGCATTGGCCTGCCGCCCAGCATCATGTCCTGGGGCAATGACATTTCGGCTGCCCAGACCTCGCTGCGGTCCAATCCGTCAACGCTGCTCTGGCCTGCTGCCGCCCTGTCCATTACCGTGCTGAGCTTCATCATGCTCGGTGACGCGGTCCGTGATGCTCTTGATCCGAAGGCGCGCAAACGATGACCACCAATACTGAAGAAACGGCTGTTCAGCCGCTGCTTGAAATCCGCGACCTTGCCATCACGTTTGCCACGGCAAACGGCGACGTCGAGGCCGTCCGCGATGCTCACCTGACCATCATGCCCGGCGAAACCGTGGCCATTGTGGGGGAGTCCGGTTCGGGCAAGTCGACGACGGCCCTCGCGGCCATCGGCCTGCTTCCAGGCAACGGACGCGTCAGCTCCGGACAGATCCTGTTTGACGGCGAGGATATTTCCAACGCCAGTGCCAAGCGGATCCAGGAACTCCGCGGCAACTCCATCGGCATGGTTCCCCAGGACCCCATGTCCAACCTGAACCCGGTATGGAAGATCGGTTTCCAGGTCAAGGAAACACTGCGGGCCAACGGCCTGCCGCACGCTCCGGCGGATATCGCCAAGGTGCTGGAGCAGGCCGGACTGCCCGACGCCGCGCGCCGGGCCAAGCAGTACCCGCACGAGTTCTCCGGCGGCATGCGCCAGCGCGCGCTGATCGCCATCGGCCTTTCCTGCCGACCGCGCCTGCTCATTGCCGATGAGCCGACGTCGGCCCTGGACGTTACCGTGCAGCGGCAGATCCTGGACCACCTGGGCACCCTGACCGATGAACTGGGAACAGCAGTACTGCTGATTACGCACGACCTCGGCCTGGCCGCAGAGCGTGCACAGAAGGTAGTGGTGATGTACAAGGGCCGCGTGGTGGAAGCCGGGCCGGCCCTCGAAATCCTCACCAACCCGCGCCACCCCTACACGCGCAAGCTGGTGGAGTCGGCCCCGTCGCTGGCCTCCAAGCGGATTGACTCCGCCAAGAGCCTGGGCCTGCAAAGCGCGGACCTGCTGACCTCCGAAGACGAGGACAAGCTGAAGGCCGCGGACAACGTTATTGAGGTCAAGGACCTGACCAAGGTCTTCAAGCTGCGCAGCGGCATTGGCCGGTCCACGGATTTCACCGCCGTGGACAACGTGTCCTTCAACATCAAGCGCGGCACCACCACGGCCGTGGTGGGCGAGTCCGGTTCGGGCAAGTCAACGGTGGCCCGCATGGTGCTGAACCTGGAGACGCCTACCAGCGGTTCCATCCTGTTCAACGGGGTGGACATGACCACGCTGAACAGCAAGCGCCTGTTCGAGTTCCGCCGCCGGGTGCAGCCGATCTTCCAGGACCCGTACGGTTCCCTGGACCCGATGTACAACATCTTCCGCACCATCGAAGAACCGCTGCGGGTACACAAGATCGGCGACGCCAAGAGCCGCGAGGCCAAGGTCCGCGAACTGCTTGACCAGGTGGCCCTGCCGTCCTCGGTGATGCGCCGCTTCCCGAACGAGCTCTCCGGCGGACAGCGCCAGCGCGTTGCGATTGCCCGCGCGCTGGCACTGGATCCCGAAGTGGTTATCTGCGACGAAGCCGTTTCGGCACTGGACGTGCTGGTGCAGGCCCAGATCCTGAACCTGCTCGCTGACCTGCAGTCGGAATTGGGGCTGAGCTACCTGTTCATCACCCATGACCTGGCCGTAGTGCGCCAGATTGCCGACTACGTCTGCGTGATGGAAAAGGGCAAGCTCGTGGAAACCGGTTCCACGGACGCCGTCTTCGACGCGCCCCAGCAGGCCTACACCCAGGCCCTGCTGGCAGCCATCCCGGGCTCACGCCTGGAACTGCCGCCGGCAGTCGCCTAACAGCGCACTGCAGAACTGCACGGAAGGCGGGGAGCCCCAACGGGTTCCCCGCCTTCTGCGTCTGTGCGTCCGGCTGTGCGACCCAGCTGTGAGACCGCGCTGTGCGACCCCGCTGTGAGACCCCCGCCCTGCCCCGGATTTGCGCCCTCGGTGAAGCCGCATTAGGGCAGACATGGTATTGCGACTAGAATGTTAGCGTGCCTGCTGACGGCGGGGCCTTCGGTGGATTCTGACTGGTGATTGAGCAAGAGATTGAATCAGCATTCGTACAGAACAGCCGGATACGCCGGAGCCCCTCCGGTGGAAAAGAAACACCCCGAACTGATCTCCTATGAATTGAGTCCTCACGCATGTCAGAAACCAACACGGCTGTAAACAGCGCAGTGCGAAGCGACCTCCGCAACGTTGCTATTGTGGCCCACGTTGACCACGGTAAGACGACCCTCGTCGACGCCATGCTGAAGCAGACGAACTCGTTTGCTGCCCACGGAGACGTGGAAGACCGCGTGATGGACTCCGGTGACCTGGAGCGCGAAAAGGGCATCACCATCCTGGCCAAGAACACCACGGTGTTCTACAACGGCCCGGCTGCCAACGGCGAAACCATCACCATCAACGTCATCGACACCCCCGGCCACGCCGACTTCGGCGGCGAGGTCGAGCGCGGCCTGTCCATGGTCGACGGCGTTGTGCTGCTGGTGGACGCCTCTGAAGGCCCGCTGCCCCAGACCCGCTTCGTGCTGCGCAAGGCACTTGCCGCGAAGCTGCCGGTAGTCCTGCTGGTCAACAAGACCGACCGTCCCGATGCCCGGATCGACGAAGTCGTCAGCGAGTCCATGGACCTGCTGCTCGGCCTGGCCTCCGACCTCGCGGACGAAGTTCCGGACCTGGACCTTGACCTGATCCTGAACGTTCCCGTTGTCTACGCCGCAGCCCGCGTCGGTGCTGCTTCCCTGGAGCAGCCGGCCGACGGCGAAGCTCCCGCGAACGACAACCTGGAGCCGCTGTTCCAGACCATCCTGGAGCACATCCCCGCTCCCACGTACGATCCCGAAGGCGTCCTCCAGGCGCACGTTACCAACCTGGACGCCTCGCCGTTCCTGGGCCGCCTGGCCCTGCTGCGTATCTTCAACGGCACCCTGCGCAAGGGCCAGATGGTTGCATGGGCCCGCCACGACGGAACCATGAAGACGGTCAAGATCACCGAACTGCTGGCCACCAAGGCACTGGACCGTGTTCCCACCGAATCCGCCGGCCCCGGTGAAATTGTCGCCGTCGCCGGTATCGAGGACATCACCATTGGTGAAACCCTCACCGACGTGGACAACCCCAAGCCGCTGCCGCTGATCACCGTGGATGACCCCGCCATCTCCATGACCATCGGTATCAACACCTCGCCGCTCGCCGGCCGGGTCAAGGGTGCCAAGGTCACGGCCCGCCAGGTCAAGGACCGCCTCGACAAGGAACTGATCGGCAACGTGTCGCTGAAGGTCCTTCCGACCGAGCGTCCGGACGCCTGGGAAGTACAGGGCCGCGGCGAGCTCGCCCTGGCCATCCTGGTGGAGCAGATGCGCCGCGAAGGCTTCGAACTGACTGTCGGCAAGCCGCAGGTCGTCACCAAGCTCATTGACGGCAAGGTCAATGAGCCGATGGAACACATGACCATCGACGTACCCGAGGAATACCTCGGAGCCGTCACGCAGCTGATGGCAGTCCGTAAGGGCCGCATGGTCAACATGTCGAACCACGGCACCGGCTGGGTCCGCATGGAATTCATCGTCCCCGCCCGCGGCCTGATCGGTTTCCGCACCAAGTTCCTGACGGAAACCCACGGCGCAGGCATCTCCTCGTCCATCGCCGAGGGCTACGAGCCGTGGGCCGGTCCGATCGAATACCGCACCAACGGTTCGCTGATCTCCGACCGCTCCGGCGTCGTTACCCCGTTCGCCATGATCAAGCTGCAGGAACGCGGTTCCTTCTTCGTGGAGCCCACTTCCGAGGTTTACGAAGGCATGATCGTCGGCGAGAACTCCCGCGCCGATGACATGGACGTGAACATCACGAAGGAAAAGCAGCTCACCAACATGCGTGCTGCGTCCTCGGACACCTTCGAGAACCTGACACCGCCGCGGAAGCTCACCCTGGAAGAGTCGCTCGAATTCGCCCGTGAGGACGAATGCGTCGAGGTCACACCGGAATCGATCCGCATCCGCAAGCTGGTCCTGAACGCCAACGACCGTGCGAAGGCCAACCGCGCACGCGCCAAGGCCTAGTCATCACCGCAACGGCCGACACCGGCAAGAGGCCCCCGCGCTGGCGGGGGCCTCTGGTCGCCGTGCTGGGCGGAATCACGGCGGCTGTCCTCGGCACCTCGCTGCATAACCAAGTGGTGTATGCCGGCGACACCGGGCTTCCGGTCGGCGCAGTGCTGGCGGTGGTGTTCAGCTGCGCTGTGGCGCTGCTGGCCGGCCTTTGGCAGCGCAGCGCAGCGGTCAGTGCCGCCGCCGGCGTCATCACGTATCTGCTGCTGGGGCTGTTCTCCCTGGACCTGCTCAACGAGGCCCCGCTGATCGTGACCGGCGCTGCTGCCGAGGAGCAGCCGCCCGTTGTTACAGCGGGACTGGTGTGGCTGTTCGGCCAGGCGGTAGCCACGGTTGGCGCTGTCCTGGCCTGCACCCGGGTGCTCGCCCGGGACCGGGCCGCCGCCAAGGCTGCCTAGCGCAGCCGGAAAAGCGTGTAAGAGCGGCAAAGGCCGCCGGAACAACTGTTCCGGCGGCCTTTGCCGTTTTTTCTCAGGACCTGCGGGGAGCGCGGCGCGGGGGAGGCGGCGGCACGGTTTTGGCGGCCGTGACCAGCGGGTAGGCAATAACGACGTCGCCGCGCCGGGTCGCTACTGTGCATTCGGTATCGCCCACGGCCCCCAGTGTGCCCAGGGCGTCGGTGAAACCGCCGTCGATCCGGTAGCGCACCACCACGCGGACCCCCGGCTGCAGGCTGCGCAGCAGGGCTGCCGGTTCGGAAAAGTTCATTGAACCATCCTATGCGGCGGGTCCCAGACCGGACCCGGGCCGTGCGCCGGGCCGTCCCGGCTGGGAGATAATGGCTTCGGCTACTAACGTGGAACCAACACCCAGCGGAACCGCCGGCCTCCGGCAGGCGGGACGCAGATCAGGAAGGCAAGGGACGTGACGTACGTAATTGCGCAGCCGTGCGTAGATGTGAAAGACAAGGCATGTATCGAAGAATGCCCCGTGGACTGCATCTACGAAGGTGAACGCTCCCTCTACATCCACCCGGACGAATGCGTGGACTGTGGCGCCTGTGAACCTGTATGCCCGGTAGAGGCCATTTACTACGAGGATGACACCCCGGAGGAATGGGCCGACTACTACAAGGCCAACGTCGAGTTCTTTGATGACCTGGGATCCCCGGGCGGTGCGGCCAAGGTGGGCAACACCCATAAGGACCACCCCATCATCGCTGCCCTGCCTCCGCAGAACCAGGCATGAGCCCGGCAGGATCAAGGGCCTTCGGGCTCGACCTGCCGGAATACCCCTGGGACGCCATGGCCCCGTACCAGCGACGGGCCGCAGAGCACCCTGAGGGTGCCGTGAACCTCTCCATCGGCACGCCCGTTGACCCGACCCCCGCCGTCGTCCGCGAAGCCCTCAGCGCCGCCGCTGACGCGCCGGGTTACCCCACCACCCACGGCACCGCAGACCTGCGGAACGCAGTGGTCGAGTGGTTCGCCCGGCGGCGCGGGGTGCCGGGCCTGGACCCGGCGGACGTGCTGCCCACCATCGGCTCCAAGGAACTGGTGGCCTGGCTGCCGTTGCTGCTGGGGCTGGGGGAGGGAGACGTTGTGGTCCGCCCCGTGGTTGCCTATCCCACCTACGACATGGGGGCGGTCTTTGCCGGGGCGACGGCGGTGGCCGCCGACAACCTTGACGAACTGGACGGGGAAACCCGTTCCCGCGTGCGGCTGGTCTGGGTGAACTCCCCGGGCAACCCCACCGGCATTGTGCGGACTGCGTCCTCGCTGCGCACCCTGGTGGAGCAGGCCCGGGAAATCGGCGCCGTGGTGGCCTCCGATGAGTGTTATGCCGAACTGGGCTGGGGCCCCTGGGACCCCGCACGCGGCGGTGAACCGGTGCCCAGCATCCTTGACCCCCGCGTCAGCGGCGGCAGCAGCAATTCCCTGCTCGCCGTGTACTCGCTGAGCAAGCAGTCCAACGTGGCCGGCTACCGGGCGGCGTTCACCGCCGGCGATCCGGCGATCATCGCCAATATGGTCAACAGCCGTAAGCACGCCGGAATGATTGTCCCCGCCCCGGTGCAGGCTGCCATGGCGGCAGCACTGCGCGACGACGAGCATGTGGCGCAGCAGAAGGACCGCTACCGGGCCCGGCGCGAACAGCTGGTCCCGGCGCTGGAGGGTTTCGGGTTGAAGATCGAGCATTCCGAGGCCGGCCTGTACCTGTGGGCAACCGCCGGTGAAGACACTTGGACAACGGTCTCCCGTTTCGCGGACCTGGGAATTGTTGTTGGTCCCGGTGTTTTCTACGGCGATGCCGGTGCAGGATATGTCCGCATTGCGTTGACCGGTTCGGATGCCGATATCCGTGCCGCGGCGGACCGGCTCTTGGCCGCGGCGGAATTGGACCGCGGGCGGCCCCGGCAGGAATAGTATTAGGCACTGCACCGGAATACCGTCCGTGCCTATGTTGCGCTTGTACAACGGTGCCCGCACCGATTAGTGGTAAGGGCACTGATACCGGTAGCGTTTTAGCGAAATAGTTTAGCGGAATGCACTATGTCCCGTCGGAAGCGGCTACATAGCGGCGGTTTCGAAAACTCCTAAAGGAGACTTAATGACTGAGCAACCCAGTGCCAAGCTTCAGTACGGGGCAAACCCGGAAGACGAGCTTGTGCTGCCCCGCGTTGCCGCAGCGGAGGGAAACGACGGACTCGACGTTTCCAAGCTGCTGAAGCAGACCGGCACCGTTACGTTCGACCCCGGGTTCATGAACACCGCGGCCACCACATCCGCCATCACGTACATCGACGGCGACCAGGGGATCCTGCGCTACCGCGGCTACCCGATTGAGCAGCTGGCCAAGCACTCGAGCTTCCTCGAGACGTCCTACCTGCTGATCTACGGGGAACTGCCGACGCCCGCCGAGCTGGAGAACTTCGACCAGCGGATCCGCCGCCACACCCTGCTGCACGAAGACCTCAAGGGCTTCTTCGGCGGCTTCCCCCGCGACGCCCACCCGATGCCGGTGCTGTCCTCGGCCGTGAGCGCGCTGTCCACGTTCTACCAGGACTCGCTGGACCCGTTCGACGAAGAACAGGTGGAACTGTCCACCGTCCGGCTGATGGCCAAGCTGCCGGTCATTGCTGCGTACGCGCACAAGAAGTCCATCGGCCAGCCGATGCTCTACCCGGACAACTCCATGAACCTGGTGGAGAACTTCATGCGGCTCTCCTTCGGTCTGCCGGCCGAGCCGTATGAAATCGATCCGGACCTGGTGAAGGCCCTGGACCTGCTGCTGATCCTGCACGCGGACCACGAGCAGAACTGCTCCACCTCCACTGTGCGCCTGGTCGGCAGCTCCAACGCGAACATGTTCGCGTCCGTCTCCGCCGGCATCAGTGCACTCTTCGGCCCGCTGCACGGCGGCGCGAATGAAGCAGTGCTGAACATGCTCCGCGACATCCAGGCCACGGGCATGCAGCCGGAAACCTTCATGGAGAAGGTCAAGAACAAGGAAGACGGCGTGAAGCTCATGGGCTTCGGGCACCGCGTCTACAAGAACTACGATCCGCGGGCGAAGATCGTCAAGGCCACCGCCCACGAAATCCTGTCCAAGCTCGGCGGCAACGACGAGCTGCTGGATATCGCCATGCGCCTGGAAGAGAAGGCCCTGGCCGATGATTACTTCATCGAGCGCAAGCTGTACCCGAACGTCGACTTCTACACCGGCCTCATTTACAAGGCCATGGGCTTCCCGGAGAAGATGTTCACCGTCCTCTTCGCCATCGGCCGCCTGCCGGGCTGGATTGCCCAGTGGCGCGAAATGATGCAGGATCCCCAGACGAAGATCGGCCGCCCGCGCCAGCTGTACACGGGCGCCCCCGAGCGGAACTACCCGCAGCGCTGATTGTTCCGGCCGTAAAACGCCAAAAGAGAAGGTCCCCGGATGTTTCCGGGGACCTTCTCTTTTGGTGTTTCGGCGGATTCGGTCCGTCCAGCTGAACCGCTAGGACGCGGCGTAACCCTCGGGGTTGTTCTTCTGCCAGCGCCAGTGGTCCTCGCACATGGTGGCCAGGCTGCGCTCGGCACGCCAGCCCAGGTCCGCGTGCGCTGCGGAGGGATCGGCGTAGCTGACGGCGGCGTCGCCTGGACGGCGGGCCGCGAACTCATAGGGGACATCCCGGCCCGCGGCAGCGGAGAACGCGGTGAGGACCTCGAGGACGGAGGACCCGTTGCCGGTGCCCAGGTTCCAGCGGTGCACTCCGCCGTTGCCGGCCAGGAAGTTCAGGGCGGCGAGGTGGCCCGCTGCCAGGTCCACCACATGGATGTAGTCGCGGACACCCGTGCCGTCCGGGGTGGGGTAGTCGTTGCCGAAGACCATGACCTTCTCCCGGCGGCCCACGGCCACCTGCGCCACGAACGGCAGCAGGTTGTTGGGGATGCCGGTGGGATCTTCACCGATCCGGCCCGATTCGTGCGCACCGGCAGGGTTGAAGTAACGCAGCAGCGCAATGTTCCACCGGCCGTCGGCGGCGCCCAGATCACTGAGGATGTCTTCGATCTGTTCCTTGGTGCGGCCGTAGGGATTGACGGCATCCATGGGGGAGTCCTCGGTCAGCGGGACCTCCTCAGAGGCACCGTACACGGTGGCGGAGGAGCTGAAGACCAGGGTGCGGACGTTGTGCCGGTCCATGGCCCGCAGCAGGTTGATGGTGCCCACCACGTTGTTGTGGTAGTAGTACAGGGGCTTGGCTACGGATTCGCCCACGGCCTTGAGCCCGGCGAAGTGGATAACCGCGTCAATGGCGGCGCCGTTGAAGACCGTTTCCAGCGCTGCTTCTTCCAGCAGATCCGCCTTCACGAACTCGGCCTTGCGGCCGCTCAGCTCCTGGACCCTGCGAAGCGACTCCTCGCTGGAGTTCATCAGGTTGTCCAGGACCACCACGTCATGGCCTGCTTCCAGCAGGGCAAGCGTGGTGTGGGATCCGATATAGCCGGTGCCACCGGTGACTAGAATACGCATGCCCTTAGCCTAATCGGTCGGTCGCCGGGTTCCCCATCCGGCGGTCCGGCGTGCCCTATTCCTCGGGGACGCTGTAGGCGGTGACGGCAACCTGGCCGGCGTCCGCAGAAGACTGCTCCCACACGGAACTGCCCAGCTGCCAGGTGCGTCCGTCGTAGGCCACCGACTCGATGCCGAGGAGTTGGGCATTTGCCACGAACCACTGCGCAACGGACCAGCCGTAGGTTCCCTCGACGTCGGCCAGGTACAGCGGGCCGAGCACCGAGCCGTTCAGCGGACCGTAGATTTCCTCGACGGCGGACGCGCTGGCGCCGGCATCGGCGGAAACCGATGGCGGGCGCAGGGTGCAGGACAACGCGGCAGGAGTCTGGCCGGTAAGGGCGGAGGCGAACGCCCGGGCAGGTCCTTCGTGTTTGGCGTATGCCTCGGGGAAGGCGCTGCGCTGGACGGCCTGGGCGGCGTCGGTAATGGTCAGGTCCAGGTATCCCGGCACCTTCTCCAACCCGTTGTAGAAGGCATTGGCGGCATACACGGGGTCCATGACCTGCTCTTCACTGCCCCAGCCCTGGCTGGGACGCTGCTGGAACAGGCCGCGGGAGTCCGGGCCGGCGTCGTCCCCGTAATCCAGGTTGCGCAGCCCGGATTCCTGCATGGCGGTGGCCAGTGCAATGGACACGGCTCGCGGCGGCAGGCCGCGGGTCACCGCCACACCGGAAATGATCGAGGCATTGCGTGCCTGTTCCAGGGTCAGCGAGTATTCCGCTCCGCCCACCGACGCGATGCAGCGTTCGGTAATGACGGGGGTATGTTTTTTGCCGTTCAGGGCCGCCACCGCGAAGAGCGAGACGAACGCGGCCAGGCACAGCCCCAGCAGCAGGACCAGGAGCCGGAAGCTGCGGGTCTCATGCTGCTGGAGCCGTTGCATGCCGGTGCCGCTTAGTTCGCGTGCAGCGCGGAATTCAGCTCCACGGTGCGTCCGTTGCGGGGCAGGGCCTGGACGGCACCGGTCACCGAGTCACGGCGGAACAGCAGGTTGGGCACGCCGGACAGCTCGGCGGCCTTCACCTGCCGGGGCTCCCCGCCGCCGAGCACCGTGACGCGGGTACCGGCCGTGACGTACAGGCCTGCCTCCACCACGCTGTCGTCGCCGATGCTGATGCCCACACCGGAGTTCGCGCCCAGCAGCACGCGCTCACCGAGGGTGATTTTTTCCTTGCCGCCGCCGGACAGCGTGCCCATGATCGAGGCACCGCCGCCGACGTCGGTGCCGTCGCCGACCACCACGCCGGCCGAAATCCGGCCTTCCACCATGGAGGTGCCCAGCGTTCCCGCGTTGAAGTTCACGAAGCCTTCGTGCATAACGGTGGTGCCTTCAGCCAGGTGCGCGCCGAGGCGCACCCGCCCGGCGTCGGCTATGCGCACACCCGCTGGGAGCACGTAGTCGGTCATGCGGGGGAACTTGTCCACGCCGAAGACCGTCACCGGACCGCGGCTGCGCAGCCGCAGCCGCACGGCGTCAAAGTCCGCGACGGCGCAGGGTCCGTAATTGGTCCAGACCACGTTGGGCAGCGAGCCGAAGATCCCGTCCAGGTTGATGGTGTTGGGGCGGACCAGGCGGCTGGAGAGCAGGTGCAGGCGCAGGTAGGCGTCGGCGGTGCCGGCAGGTGCGGCATCGAGGTCAATCCGGGTGTCCAGCACTTCGCCGTGCGTGCCGCGGATCCCGTCGGCCATCGCCTCGGCGGCGGCCTCCAGTTCACTGTGCAGGGCGGAGTCCGTGGCGGACTCTCCGAGAACCGGGCGGGGGAACCATACATCGAGCACCGCGCCGTCGGCGGCAACCGTAGCGAGGCCGAGGCCGGAGGCAGTGCGGGAGTCCGTGCTTGCTTCAGTGGGGGCTGGGGCAGGGCTTGAAGTCATGGGCCCCAGTCTACCGAGCGGTACTGTGGGAAGGTGACCGAAACTGACACAACTTCCCTGGACCTGACCGACGACGTAGCCCGGCTGACGGCAGTCCTGATGGATTTCGAGAGCGTCTCGGGCAATGAAAAGGCCCTCGCCGACGCCGTCGAAACGGCATTGCGCGCCTACCCGCACCTTGAGGTGTCACGGGACGGGGATTCCGTGGTGGCCCGGACCAACCTTGGCCGGACAGAGCGGGTCATCCTCGCCGGCCACCTGGATACCGTGCCCCTGCCGACAGTGCCCGGATCACGGGGAACCGTGCCGTCCTCCCGGGACGGCGACGTCCTGTACGGCCGCGGTGCCACGGACATGAAGGGCGGGGTTGCGGTGCAGTTGGCGCTGGCTGCTGCACTCACCGAACCCACCCGGGACATCACCTACGTTTTCTACGACCATGAAGAAGTCGAGGCCTCCCTCAGCGGGCTGGGCCGGTTGGCCGTCAGCCATGCGGACTGGCTGAAGGCCGATTTCGCCATCCTATTGGAGCCCACCAACGGCACTGTGGAAGGCGGCTGCAACGGCACCATGCGGTTCCATGCCACCACCGCCGGGCGGGCTGCGCATTCGGCGCGAGCCTGGATGGGAGAGAACGCCATCCACGGCGCGGCCGAAATCCTGGTGCGGCTGCGGGACCACTCGCCGGCCACCGTGTCCGTGGAAGGCCTGGACTACCGCGAATCCCTGAACGCCGTACGGATTTGGGGCGGTACGGCGGGCAACGTTATTCCCGATGCCGCCACGGTGGAGATCAACTACCGCTTCGCCCCGGACAAAAGCGTGGATGAGGCCGAAGCCTACGTGCGGGACCTGCTGGCCGGTTTCGACCTGGTCCGCACCGACGCCGCCGCCGGCGCCCGACCGGGACTGACCCTGCCCGCCGCCGCCAGCTTTGTGGCCGCCGTCGGGGCCGAGCCCAAGCCCAAGTACGGCTGGACCGACGTCGCCCGGTTCAGTGAACTGGGCATCCCGGCGGTGAACTTCGGGCCCGGCGATGCACTGTTGGCCCACACGGACAACGAGCATGTGCATGCCGGCGCGATCCGGGACTGCCTGGCCGCGCTGCGGTCCTGGCTGGGCTAAGCGGCAGCGCCGCCCTGACACCGGAGGAACACAGAAGGGTCCGGGAACACACGAGGGGAGGACAGGCGATGCCTGTCCTCCCCTTTTTCTTGTGCGTGCTGGGCTACCGGGCTGGGCTACCGGGCTGGGCTACCGGGCACCGGCCGGGGCTTCGACGCCCTCGGGTTCAATGGTGTCTTCAATCTTGAGGAGCTTGCCGGCACGTGCCCCCAAACGCCGGGAGAGGCGCTGGGCGGCGAACGTCAGCAGGAAGTTCAGGAGGATGAAGATGGCCGCGGTGACCAGCAGGGCCGGCAGGATGTTGCCCTCGCCGGAAGCGAGGCGGCGGGCATTTTCGAGCAGTTCGGTGTAGCCGATGAAGGTACCCAGTGCGGAATCCTTGAGGATCACCACGAACTGGCTCAACAGAGCCGGCAGCATCGCAACCAGCGCCTGCGGAATCTCGATGCTCCGCAGCGACTGGCCCGGCGTGAGGCCGATGGCCAGGCCGGCTTCGCGCTGGCCCTTGGGCAGGCCGAAGACACCGGAGCGGACCAGTTCGGCAATCACCGAACCGTTGTACAGGGTCAGCGCAATGACTACTGCCCAGAAGGGAACCTGAGCCGGGTCCACGGACGTGGACTTGGAGAGGAACTGGTAGAAGAACACCATCATCAGCAGCACTGGCACGGCCCGGAAGAATTCCACCACAATGCTGCAGGCCCAGTTCAGTGGCTTGAAGGGGGAGAGCCTGCCGATGCCGAAGAGCAGGCCGAAAACAATGGATGCCACGACGGCAACGGCTGCGGCCTTCAGCGTGGAGAGCAGGCCGGGCAGCAGGTAGAACTGCCAAGTGCTCCACTCAAGGAACGGCGTCCACTTGGCTGCTTCGAACTGGCCCTTGTCCGCCAGCGCCGAAACCACCAGCCACAGCAGTCCGAGGACCAGCAGTACACCAAGGATGTTTGCGAACATGATGGTCCGCCGGGCGCGGGGCCCCGGGGCATCAAACAGGACGTTCTGTGTGCTCATCGTGCCACCGCCAGTTTCTTCGAGGCCCAGGTGGTGAGCAGGCCAATGGGGATAACGATGATGACGTACCCGATGGCGAAGGTCAGGAAGATCTGCGTCATGAGGTTGGGGTAGAACTCGATCATGGTTTTCATGGTGCTGGAGGTCTCCACGGCTACGCCCGCCGTGGCGGCCACGGTGGTGTTCTTGACCAGGGCGATCAGCACGTTGCCCATGGGGGCAATGGCTCCCCGGAAGGCCTGCGGCATGATGATGATCCGTGCCGCAGGCAGGAAGCCCAAACCGATGGCCCGGGCGGCTTCAGCCTGCCCCATGGGGACGGTGTTCACGCCGCTGCGGATGGCTTCGCAGAAGAAAGCCGCGTGATAGATGGTCAGCGAGAGTACCGCCAGCCGGAAGAAGTTGGTGGTGAAGTCCGTGGACAAGCTGATATTCAGCTGCGACCAGAGCGCAAGCGAACCGAAAACCATGATGATGGTCAGCGGTGTGTTCCGGAAGATATTCACGTAGGCGGCACCGAACCACCGCAGGCTGGGGATCGGCGAGATCCGCATCAGTGCCAGAACGGTGCCGAGTATCAGCGACCAGAGAGCCGCCCAGAACGTGAGCTGGATGTTGACCCAGAAAGCGCCGACGACGTCGTACTGCTCGAAGAGGGCAGTAAAACCCTCCATGTTTCACCTCTTTATGGTGGACGAAGCCCGGGCCGGGAAAGCGGGTGGCTTTCCCGGCCGCGGGGTGGAACGGAAGGTGCCGCAGCACCTGTGGAACTGGTTAGGCGCAGGCGTCCATCTTCGGCGGGTTCAGCTCTGCGTTGAAGGTGTAGTCGGCACCCTCGGTGTTCTTCTTGATGGCTTCTTCCCAGGCACCGTCGTCCATCATCTTGGTGATCGCGGCGTTGATGTCCTCACACTTGACGATCCCGCCTTCCTTCGGCAGGCCCACACCGTACTTCTCCTCGGAGAACGTGTTGCCGACAACCTTGAACTTGCCCTTGTTGGCGTCCGTGGAGGCCAGGCCGGCGAGGATGATGTCGTCAGTGGTCACGGCGTCGATCTGGCCGCCCTGCATGGCAGTCACGCACTCGGCGTAGCTCGGCTGCTCCAGCAGGTTCACGCCCGCGGCGTAGTTGTCCTTGATCTTCTGCGCGGAGGTGGAACCGGTGACCGAGCACAGGTTCTTGCCTTCCAGGTCCTCGGGGCCGGAGATGTCACTGTCGGAGGGGACCAGGAGGTCCTGGCCGGCCACGAAGTACGGACCGGCGAAGGCCACCTTTTCCTTGCGGGTGTCCGTGATGGAGTAGGTCGCGAAGATCATGTCCAGCTGGTCGTTCTCGAGCATGTTCTCGCGCTGGGCGGAGGGGCTGGAAATGAACTCGATCTGGTCTTCGGGGTAGCCCAGTTCGTTGGCAACGTACTTGGCGACGTCCACGTCGAACCCGGTGTACTCGCTGCCGTCCTTGAAGCCCAGGCCCGGCTGGTCGAACTTGATACCGATGCGGATTTTCTCGCCGGCGGATTCGGAGCTGCCGGACCCGGACTCGGAACCGGAATCGCTGCCGCAGGCGGACAGGGTAAGGGCTGCAACGGCAGCAATGGCTGCCGCCGCGTAACGGGTCTTGCGCATGATTTCTCCTTGCATTGCGGTGTCCCGGTGAACGGGGCACCTAGCCTCATAAGGATTTCCCCCAACTGGTGAAACCCCGGTACTGCGGTACTGCCGGTGGTGCGGTGAACTCTCTAGTGCGAGAGGATCTTGCCGAGGAAGTCCTTGGCCCGGTCGCTCTTGGGATTGGTGAAGAACTCCTCCGGGGTGGCTTCTTCGACGATCTGGCCGTCGGCCATGAAGATCACGCGGTCCGCTGCCTTGCGGGCGAAGCCCATCTCATGGGTGACCACCACCATGGTCATGCCGTCCTTGGCCAGTTCCACCATGGTGTCGAGGACCTCGTTGATCATTTCCGGGTCCAGGGCCGAGGTGGGCTCGTCGAAGAGCATCACCTTGGGTTTCATGGCCAGCGCGCGGGCAATGGCCACGCGCTGCTGCTGGCCGCCGGAAAGCTGCGCCGGCAGTTTGTTGGCCTGGTTGGCTACGCCCACGCGTTCGAGCAGGGACATGGCCAGTTTCTTGGCTTCAGCCGGCTTGGATTTGCGGACCTTCACCGGTCCCAGTGCCACGTTGTCCACGATCGACTTGTGGGCGAACAGGTTGAAGGACTGGAAGACCATTCCGACGTCGGCGCGGAGCTTCGCCAGTGCGCGGCCTTCGGCCGGCAGGACGGCGCCGTCAACGGTGATTTCGCCGTCGTCGATGGTCTCCAGGCGGTTGATGGCGCGGCACAGCGTCGACTTGCCGGATCCCGAGGGGCCGATCACGACGACGACCTCGCCGCGGGCAATGTCGAGATTGATGTTCTGCAGGACGTGGAGGTCCCCGAAATGCTTGTTTACGTTCTTCAGCGAAACAAGCGGTGCAGCGGATTCAGGCGCGGACATGCCTGGGGATGTGTCACTGGTCATAAGGAAAATCTAACCAGACATTGTTGCCAGTATGTGTCACGTGCCACGTCGACGGGAAATTGTGACGTAAGAGCAATCAAACCCGGACCTTGGGATCCGATGCGGCCAAGCTCGTTGCCAGCAGCGGGATGGCGGTTAGCCTAGAGGCATGCCTATCAGCGAAGACCCCCGTTCCACGTCCCCGGACCGCCCGCGCAAGCGGGGGATGGTGGAACTGCGCCGGGGTGCGGCCCTGACGCCGCAGTCGGACCGTTTCCTGCTGGACTCCGCCGACGCGACGCATTTCACCCACACCGACCCCTGGCGGGTGCTGCGGATCCAGAGCGAGTTCGTGGAGGGATTCGGCACCCTGTCCGAGCTGGGGCCTGCCGTCAGCGTTTTCGGTTCCGCCCGGAGCGTGCCCGGCTCGCGGTACTACAAGCTCGGTGAAGAAGTGGGCAGGCTGCTCGCTGAAGCCGGGCTGGCCGTGATTACCGGCGGCGGACCCGGATCGATGGAAGCGGCCAACAAGGGTGCCGTGGGAGCGGACGGGCTGTCCGTAGGCCTGGGCATCGAACTGCCCTTTGAAACCGGCCTGAACGAGTGGGTGGACCTGGGCGTCAACTTCCGGTACTTCTTTGTGCGCAAGACCATGTTCGTGAAGTACGCGCAGGGCTTTATTGTGCTGCCGGGCGGGTTTGGCACGTTGGATGAACTGTTTGAGGCGATGACCCTGGTCCAGACACAAAAAGTCACGTCCTTCCCGATTGTGCTGGTCGGCTCAGACTTCTGGAATCCGCTGCTGGACTGGGTCCGGGACAGCCTGCTCGCGGAGGGCATGGTGTCCGAGACTGACCTCAGGCTCCTGCACGTGGTGGACGATCCCTCCGAAGCGGTCCGGCTGATGATCAACGACAGCGCCGGGCACGTCGCGCCCTAGGGGCATCGGGGGCATCTGGCACCATGGTCGTGTGACACTCCTCCTGGTTTTCCTAGCCATTGCCGTCCTGGGCCTGGCGGCCGTACTCGGTGCGGGCAGATTGCGGGCCGGCAGTCCTGCCGAAGCCGCAGCGGACGCTGTACAGGGCCTGCCGGAGCCGGATCCCCGCCTGCCGCCGGTCCTGCTGCCCGAACGCCCCGACGCCGGTGACGTGGGCAGGCTCCGGTTCTCCGTTGCCCTGCGCGGCTACCGGATGGACCAGGTGGACGCGGTCCTGGACCGGCTGGCGGAAGCCCTGGCGGCACGCGATGCGAAGATCAGCGCGTTGGAAGCAGGCGCGCGGGAACCAGGCGCGCGGGAACCAGGCGCGCGGGAAACAGGCACCGCCCCGGACGGGGACAGGGAATGAGCGCGGTGCCGGGCCCGGACGGACTGGCGCGCTGCGGCTGGGCGCTGGCCAGCGAGGACTACACGCACTACCACGACACTGAATGGGGCCGCCCGGTGGTGGGCGAGGCGGCGCTCTTTGAACGGCTGAGCCTGGAGGCCTTCCAGTCCGGACTGAGCTGGATCACCATCCTGCGCAAGCGCGAAGCTTTCCGGGCCGCCTTCGCCGGGTTTGATCCCGTGCGCGTGGCGGCGTTCGACGACGGCGACCGGGCCCGCCTGATGGCCGACACCGGCATTGTGCGCAACGCGGCCAAGATCGACGCGGTGATCGGCAACGCCCGGGCACTGCTGGCACTGCCGGAGGGGGAGAGCCTCTCCGGCCTCCTGGCCGGATACCGTGCCCCGGATGGGCGGCCCGCACCGCAGACGGCCGCCGATATCCCGGCCATCACCCCTGAATCCACGGCACTGGCCAAGGACCTGAAAAAACGCGGATTCCGGTTTGTCGGACCAACAACCGCCTATGCAATGCTCCAGGCCACCGGATACGTCAATGACCATCTGGCCGGATGCTGGGTGCGCAATGGCTGAGGAATCCGGAGACCACAGCGCTGTTGATCGGCGCACGGAGGGACCCGGCGGCAGTGCACCCTCGCCGGCCGGGCAGCTGGCCGGCCTGGCGGGTCGGGCGGCCGGCACCCTGGCCCGGTGGCCCTGGTACGCGCAGGTCCTGGCCCTGTGGGCCGCGGCCCGCCTGTTCTCGGCCGCTGTGCTGGTTGCCGCGGCCCGCTTCCAGCCGGCCGGGCCCTGGGGCGAGGCGTCGCCGTCGTACGGGGAGTTCATCAACATCTGGGACGCCCAGTGGTATTCGAGGATCTACGAAGACGGATACCCCGCTGCTGTGCCCCGGGACCCTACCGGAAAAGCGCAGGAAAACGAGTGGGCGTTCTACGCGTTGTTCCCCGTGCTGGTCCGTGGCCTCGACGCCCTCACCGGGCTGGGGTGGAACGTGCTGGCACCGGTTGCCGCCACCTTGGCGGGCTTCGCCGCCGCGCTGGTGGTCTACCGGCTGTTCCGGCTGCGGGCACAACACGGGACCGCAATGTGGGGCCTGGCGTTTGTGGCCGTGTTTCCCGTGTCGCCCATCCTGCAGGTTCCCTATGCCGAATCCCTGAATTTGCTGTTGCTGGCCGCAGCCCTGTACCTGCTGGTTTCCCGCCGTTACCTCACCGCCATTCCGGTGGTGGTCCTGATGTGCCTGTCGCGGCCGGTGGGGGTGCCCTTTGCGCTCGCCGTCGGGCTGGTGTTCGTGGTGCGCTTGGCGCGCCGCCGGCACACGGAACCGGCACCCGGGCAGGCCTGGCGGCTGGTTGCCCTGACAGCCGTGTCCGGAGTATCGGCACTGGCCTGGCCGGCGATCGCCTGGGCCTTTACCGGGGACCTGCGGGCGTACACGGACACCGAGAGTGCCTGGCGGTACGGAGACCTGATCCCGTTTAAGCCGTGGCTGACCATGTCGCAGCACCTGTTTGGTTCAGTCTTCGGACCGGTGCTGCTGGCGGTTCTGGTGCTGGCCGCCGCGGTTTACCTTTCGTCAGCGTCCGTGCGCCGCCTGGGACTGGAACTTCAGCTTTGGTGCGCCAGCTACGTGCTTTACCTGCTGGTATTCCTGAATCCGCAAACCAGCACGTTCCGACTGCTGCTGCCCCTGTTCCCGCTGGCCCTTTCCACCGCTTGGCTCAGCCGCTCCAGGGCCTACCGCGGAGCGGTCGCTGCAGCCTTCGCCGTCCTGCAGATTGTGTGGGTTGTTTGGCTATGGAGGTGGACGGAATTACCCGGCGGAGGGGACTATCCACCCTGAGTTGTGGCGCGCAACACACGAAATTTCGTTTGCCCGGTACTTGTACGGAATAATGACAGCAATTGCCGAAGGGATATTTTACTTTCGTCGGCAGCGGATTACAGGTGATCCGGGATAACCGGCGCACTGTGAAAGGGGAAATCTGAAATGGCTGCGATGAAACCACGCACGGGCGACGGGCCCATGGAGGTTACAAAGGAGGGGCGCAGCCTCATCTTGCGGGTGCCGATCGACGGCGGCGGGCGCCTGGTGGTCGAGCTCAACGCAGAAGAGGCGGGCAAGCTGAAGGACTGCCTCTTGGGTGTGACGGGCTAGCCTTAACCCATGCAGTTGCCTCCCAAGCCTTCGTCCAAGACCGGCTCCGTTCCGGCTTCGCCCTTTGTGTCCGCACCGCTGCCGGGAGTCACTGCCCTGGCCGGACTGGACGCACGCACAGGCAGGGCCGGTAACGGCAGCGGACTGCAGCCGGCTGCGGAGGAGCGCGTGGACGTGCTGGCCGTGGCCATCGCCCCGGCTCCCGTGGAGGCAGGACAGGACGATGCGGAAGAGGCGGCGTATCCGGTCCCGGAGCCGCGGCGCGGCGCGGTGGAAGCAGCTGTCCGCTACGGCGCCGACATTGCCGCCCGGGCGCGCAGCGCCAAAGTGACCGGCCGGGCCGGGGAGATCCTCGTGATCGAACCGCCCCGGGATTCAGCAGCCCTGCCCGGCAAACTGCTTTTTGTGGGCACCGGTGACGAATCCCCGGCAGCGCTGAGGCGTGCCGGGGCTGCCCTCGCCCGTGCCACCATGGGCTGCGCAAGGATCCGCAGCTCCGTGGTGGACGGGCTCGGTCCGGACGCACAGGCAGCTTTCCTTGAGGGGTTCCTGCTCGGGGGCTACCGGCCGCCGCGGGCCGGAGTTACCCAGGCGCCGGCCCCGATCGCCGAGCACCTGGAGCTGACCGGACTCGAAGCCGGTGCCGCTGCCCGGGCTCTGGCCACCGCCCGGGCCGTGTGGCACGCCCGCGACCTGACGAACACCCCCGCCGATACTGCCACGCCGGAATGGATGGCAGCACAGGCCAGGGCCGCCGCGGTCCGCAGCGGCCTGCAGGTCCGGGTCCGCACCGAGGATGAACTGCGGGCCGAGGGCTTCGGCGGCCTGCTCGCCGTGGGCTCCGGATCCGAGCACCCGCCGCGGCTGGTGGAGGTTGCCTACGTCCCCAAAGGGGAGAAGGCCGCACCGCACGTGGTCCTGGTGGGCAAGGGCATCACCTTCGACTCCGGCGGCATATCGCTCAAGCCGCGGGACGCGATGATGACCATGAAAACGGACATGGCCGGTGCTGCCGCCGTGCTGGCCGTGGCAGAAGCAGCAGCCGCACTTGAACTGCCCGTCCGGGTCACCGCCGTGCTGGCCCTTGCGGAAAATGCCATTGGCGGCGCCGCCTACCGTCCGGCCGATGTGGTCCGGACCTATGACGGCACCACCGTGGAAGTGGGCAACACCGACGCCGAGGGCCGGATGGTGCTCGCAGATGCCCTTGCCTATGCAGCGGCCGAGCTGGCCCCCGACGTGCTGGTCGACGTCGCCACGCTCACCGGTGCGGCTGCCCTGGGGCTGGGCCTGAACCACGCCGCACTGTTCGGCAACGCCCCGGCCCTGGTGGCGGCGCTGGAAGCGGCGGGTAAGACTTCCGGCGACGCCGTGTGGCAGCTGCCGATGGTCCGGGAGTACGCCGGCATCCTGGATTCCGACGTCGCCGATCTGTCCCACATTGCGCCTGTGAAGGCCAAGTTCGGTGCAGGCGCCATTGTGGCCGCACTGTTCCTGGAGAAATTCACCGCCGGAGTCCCGTGGGCGCACGTTGACATTGCGGGTCCCTCCCGTGCCCCGAAGGACAGCCGGGAGCAGACCAAGGGTGCCACCGGGTTTGGCGTCCGCCTGCTGCTGGCGTACCTGGCCGGATACCGTTCCGGCGGCGCCGCCTAGGCGGTTTTGACGGCCAGCAGCAGGCCGTCGCCGGTGGGCAGCAGCGCCGAGGCAAGCTCCTCGTTTTCCCGGATGGCCTTGCCGACCTTGCGCATGGTGTTGGTGGTTGCTTCGCGGACCGCCGGGTCGGCAACCTTGCCGTGGTCCAGGGCGTCATTGACCACCAGCAGCCCGCCGCGCTTGAGCAGGCGCACAGCCTGGGTCACATAGAGCGGGAAGGACGGCTTGTCGGCGTCGATAAACACCATGTCATACGCAGCGTCCGTGAGCCGGGGGAGGACCTCCGCGGCCCGCCCCGAGATGGTCCGGGTCCGGTTGCCCGGGATCCCCGCTTCGGCGTAGGCTTCCCGCGCTGCGCGGAGGTGGTCCACGTCCGAATCAATGGTGGTGAGCACAGCGTTTGAGCCCAGGCCGCGCAGCAGGCACACCCCGGACACCCCGGCGCCTGTACCTACTTCCACTACGGTGGCCGCCTTGCTTGCGGCGGCCAATACGGTCAGCGCGGCTCCCACGCCACTGGACACCGCGCTGACGCCGAGCTCATAGGACCGTTCACGCGCGCGGAGCAGGACCTCATCCTCGGTAGGCAGGGCCTCCGTGTAGGACCAACTGGTCTGCTTGTCGGCGCGCATGTTTTCACTTTCGGTGCTGGTGCGGAGGGGGTGCTGCTTCCACAAGCTTAAGGCCAAGCGCAGCCGAACCCCGTACACGCTGCCGGAGCGTCTTGTGCGGGAAGTTCATGCGTGCTAACAGCCAACTCCCAGATTGGTGCGTAAACATTGTTAATCGGTGCTCCGCGTGGTATTTGGGGCCAAGCACGATAGACACAGCAAAATGCACAGTCACGATGCACAGTGACCGTGCACAGTAACGAGCAGGTCCGAGCAGGCTGGAAGGAAGGAGGAAGACTATGGCAACGACGCCGGATGCGGCAGCCGCAGACATGGCTGCGGACTGGGTGCGCCCCTCATGGGAGGAAGTGGTGGAGGCACACTCCGCCAAGGTATACCGGCTGGCCTACCGGCTGACCGGCAACAAGCATGATGCCGAGGATCTGACGCAGGAAGTCTTCGTCCGCGTTTTCCGTTCCCTGGCAAACTTCCAGCCGGGCACGCTGGACGGCTGGCTGCACCGCATCACCACCAACCTTTTCCTGGACCAGGCCCGGCGCCGCAGCCGTATCCGCTTTGACGGGATGACCGAGGAAACCCAGAGCCGGCTGCCCAGCAACGGTCCCGGCCCAGAGCGCAGCTTCGAATTCAACAACCTGGATGTGGACATTGCCCGCGCCCTCGAGGAACTGCCGCCGGACTTCCGGGCGGCCGTAGTGCTGTGCGACCTCGAAGGGCTCTCCTATGACGAGGTGGCGCAGGTGCTGGACGTCAAGCTCGGCACGGTGCGTTCCCGGATCCACCGCGGACGGGCCATGCTCAAGGAGAAGCTTTCACACCGGGACCCGCGGCAGCGTCCGCTGTCCCGGCCACGGCTGAAACTGCCTCGCGTTGCGGGAGTTAACTGACCCGTGCGACACCCCACCAGGTATCTGCGGGACTACGTTGATGCCGAAATGACGCCGGAGCGGCAGCATGCCGTGGAAGCCCATCTCGCCCGCTGTGCGTCCTGCCGCGCGGCAGTAGCCGAAGAGCGCCGGCTGCGCAGCCGGCTGCGGGCCCTGCGTGTTCCCGCCGCGGGGCCGGACCTTGCTGCCCGGATAGCCGGTACTGCGGCAGCCACCGCCGAACGCGCGGACCAGGAGGCCGGTGGGGAACCCGGGAACGGATCCAATACCGCGGGCGGCGCCGTCACCGGAAGCCAACGGCAAGGGGCGCCGCTGGACCGCCGCAGCCATGCTGTTGCTGCGGGTGTGGCCGTTGCTGCAGCAGCGGCAATGCTTTTGGGCGGGGCCTACGCGGCTGGCACTGTGCTGGAAGTTCCGCCGGAGACGGGCACGCGCACGGCCATGGCGGCCGGTTGGGAGGAAGTGACCGGTTCCGGATCCGCTGCCCTCAGCCCGGACCAGCTGCAGTCGCTGCGGGGCCACGGATGGTCCTGCCCTGAACTGGCGGACCTGGGGCTGGAACTTGAAGCGGCGCGTTCGCTGCAGGTGCAGGGCCACCCCGCCGTCGAAATGGTCTTCGCGGGCGCCGGTGAGCGGATTCGGCTGGTGGAGCAGCACCCGCTGCCGGGGGAGGACCGGCAGCCGGTCGTCAACGCCTTTACCGGCCATTCCGTGGCCGCCGACGGTTTCACGGCGCTTGGATCGGACAAAGGCCCCGCGGTGTTCAGCTCCGACGAGCACCCCGGGCAGACCGTCGTCGCCGCCGGGAGCGTTACCTATACCTTCGAATCCACCATGCCGGTGAAGTCACTGCCCCGGGCAGTGGAAGAACTGTCCCTGCTGGAGTCCTCCCGGCTGGCCCGGCCCGGTGCAGGCGCGGAACCGATGGAACGCATTGCCCGCGGGCTTGCCGTGTTCGCCCGCGCGGGCTGGAGCATCTAGGATGCCCGAAAGTGGCTTGCTGATCCCGGGAAAAGGTAGTCTTCAAGAGTGGTAGGAATCAACGGTTACGAGTTCATTATCCTGGCGATACTCGCCGTAGTGATACTGGGCCCCGAACGCCTGCCCGAATATGCCTCCCAGCTGGCCAGGCTGGTCCGGGAAGTCCGGCGGATGGCCAGCGGTGCCCGCGAGCAGCTGCGCGAAGAGGTTGGCCCGGAAATAGACGAGGTGGACTGGCGGAAGCTGGATCCCCGGCAATACGACCCGCGGCGCATCATCAAGGAAGCGCTGCTGGATGACTTCGAAGACGCCGCGCAGGCCGCGAAGGGCCGGCCTCCGGCGGCCCGGGCGGGTTCTGCGCCTGCCCCCGCACCGCAGCCGCCGACACCGGCCTCTGCGTCCGGTGCCGCACCCGTTCCGGCGGCTGCCCGCCCGCCGGCCGTCAAACCCCTCGAACGCCTGGCGCCGGGAGAACCGGCGCCCTTCGACATCGAGGCAACCTGAGTCCTGCGGCGATCGCCCCTACGCGGGGCTGACCCCGAGGTTCCGTCCGGCCAGTCCGCGCGGCCGGTGCGCCAGGTTCCGCGCAATCCGGCGCAGTTCCGCCGCAGCGGTGCCGGCAGCAGTTCCGCCCGACGCTGCGTCATCGCAGGCCAGGCTTTCCAGCCCGTCCAGGGCCACCGGGCGTCCGCCGTCGCCGCCTTCCCGCAGGGCGACGTCGAGCGGGATGCTTCCCAGCAGCGGTACCGGGTAGCCGAGGGTGCCTGTGAGCCGTCCGGAGACGGCGGCGCCCCCACCGGAGCCGAAGACCTCAAGGCGTTCCCCGCCCGGCAGGGCCAGCCAGGACATATTTTCAATCACTCCGGCAACCTTCTGCCCGGTCTGCTTCGCCACACTGCCGGCACGCTCGGCTACGTCGGCGGCGGCGCTCTGCGGTGTGGTCACCAGCAGGATCTCAGAGCCCGGGAGCAGCTGGCCAACGGAGATTGCAATGTCGCCGGTGCCCGGCGGAAGATCGAGGAAAAGCACGTCCAGGTCACCGAAGTACACGTCGGTAAGGAACTGCTCCAGCGCCCGGTGCAGCATGGGCCCGCGCCAGGCCACGGGCTGGTTGCCTTCGACGAACATACCGATGGAAATGGTCTTGATGCCGTAGGCCACCGGGGGCAGGATCATTTCATCCACGCGGGTGGGCGGACGGGTAATGCCCAGCAGGCCGGGCACGGAGAAGCCGTGCACGTCGGCGTCGACAATCCCCACCCGCAGTCCGGCGGCTGCCATGGCTGCGGCAAGGTTCACGGTGACGCTGGACTTCCCGACACCGCCCTTGCCGCTGGCCACGGCGTAGACGCGGGTCAGCGAACCGGGACGGTTGAACGGAATGGTCCGCACCGGATCCCCTCCGCGCAGCCGATCCTTCAGCGCATCGCGCTGCTCAGGGGTCATCACGTCCAGGCCGACGGCCACGCTGCTGACACCGGGCACGGCCGCCAGCGCATTTTCGACGTCGGTGGTGATCGTGCCGCGCAGCGGGCAGCCGGCGATGGTCAACAGCACTTCGACGCGGACCGCGCCCGACGGGTCCACTGTGACGCCCTTGAGCATGCCTAGTTCGGTGATGGGCCGGCGCAGTTCCGGGTCCTGGACGGTATCCAGGGCACGGAGCACCTGCGCTTCCAGGGTGGAAGCCGGTTCGGATACGGGCACGGGCTAGTGTTCCCTTCCGCCGGGATTCAGTTTGGGCATGGCATCGGCCGTCTCCGGGGGCCGGCGCCGGCGGCGGTTGGTTCCGCCGTCGTCGTCATTGGCCTCCAGCAGTTCTTCCAACAGCCCGCGGATCTCGGAGCGGACGTAGTCACGGGTGGCCACCTCGCGCAGTGCAATGCGAAGCTCCGCGATTTCCCGGGTGAGGTACTCGGTGTCCATCAGGTTGCGCTCGGCGCGTTCCCGGTCCTGGCGCACCGAAACACGGTCGCGGTCATCCTGCCGGTTCTGCGCCAGCAGCAGCAGCGGTGCGGCGTAGGAGGCCTGCAGGGACAGCATCAGGGTCAGCACGGTAAAGCCCAGCGCGGCGCTGTCGAAGCGGGCAGCTTCCGGACCCCAGGTGTTCCAGGCCAGCCACACCAGGCAAAAGACCGTCATGTAGACCAGGAACTGCGGGGTACCCATAAACCGGGCGAAGTTCTCCGTGGCATGGCCGAACGCGTCGGGGTTCGGGGACAGCCGCGGCAGCCACCGGGTGCGTGCAGTGCGGGGAGTGTCGAGGCCGCGGGTTGTCGACTTGATCTTTTCAGCCATTTGTCCTTCCCTGCTGCGTTATCGGGCCGGTCTCATCGGAAATACGCCAGTCGTCCGGCAGCAGGTGGTCGAGCACGTCGTCCACCGTCACCGCCCCGACCAGGCGCCCGGTGTCATTGATGACCGGCAGAGAGTTCAAGTTGTAAGTGGCCAGCATGCGCGAAACCTCGCTGATGCTCGCGTAGTCCCGGACCGGTTCCAGGTCCGTGTCCAGGATGTTGCCCAGGGCCTCCGGCGGTGCCGACCGCAGCAGTGCCTGGATATGCACAACGCCCAGATACTTGCCGGTGGGCGTTTCCAGCGGCGGCCGGCAAACGTAGATGGAGGAGGCGAGGGCAGGGGTGAGTTCCTCCCTGCGCACGTGCGCCAGTGCTTCCGCCACCGTTGCCTCCGGCGGCAGGATGACCGGGACCGGAGTCATCAGCGAGCCTGCTGTGTCCTCTTCATAGTTCAGCAGCCGGCGCACGTCGCGGGCGTCCTCGGGCTCCATCAGCTGCAGGAGCTCTTCCTTCTGCTCCTCGGGCAGCTCGTTGAGCAGGTCCGCGGCGTCGTCGGGGTCCATCTCCTCGAGCACATCCGCCGCGCGCTCCACGTCCAGGGATTGCAGGATCTGGACCTGGTCGTCGTCGGGCAGTTCCTGCAGGACGTCCGCCAGGCGTTCGTCCTGGAGCTCGCTCGCGACCTCGATGCGGCGCTTGCCGCTCATTTCATGCAGGGCGTCGGCGAAGTCGGCAGCCTTGAGGTCATCGTTCTGCGCGACGAAGGAGGTGGCAGCCTGCGGACCGGAGGTATCCCAGTGGATGATGTCCTTCCAGTCCACAATCATCTGCTCGCCGCGGCGGCGCAGGGGCCGCAGGCGCGATTCGGATCCGCCGCGGCGGACAAAGAGGTTGGAAACGTGCCAGTCGCCGGCCCGGTTCTGTTCAATGGCGATGTCCTCGATGGTGGCTTCTCCGCTGCCGTCGCGCAGTTCCACGCGGCGGTCGAAGAGCTCGCCGACCACCAGCATCTCCGCGCCGCGCTGCTCGAAGCGGCGGAGGTTGACCAGGCCGGTGCAGATGATCTGTCCGGGGTCCATGGAGGTAATGCGGGTCAGGGGCACGAACACACGCTTTTTGCCCGGCACTTCCACCACAATGCCCACGGCCTGCGGCGGGCGGCCGGGACCCCGGTCGAGCACGACCGCATCGCGCAGCCGGCCGAGCCTGTCTCCGAGGGGGTCGAAAACGTCAAGGCCAAGCAGGCGCGCGATAAAGACGCGGGTAGGATTTGTGCTCACCATATAAGGCTACTTTGTAGCCGGAGCTAACGGCGTATTAAGAGGTACGACGACGGCGCCCCGTTCACTGCAAGCGATACCTCCCCCGTCCTGCGCCGGAATGCGCGAGAATGGAGCAATGTCGAACCTATTTGGTGCCACACCTCCGCGTGAAGCGGCCCGCAGCTTGCCCAAGGGCGAAACGGTGGGACGCTACACGGCCTACCTGGACGCGCAAAAGGCGGTTGACTACCTGGCGGACAGCAAGTTCCCGGTGCAGCTGGTTTCAATTGTGGGAAACGAGCTCAAATCCGTGGAGCGCGTCACCGGCCGCCTGAGCTATCCGCGCGTGGCCCTGTCCAGCGCCGCCACCGGCGCTTGGTTCGGCCTGTTTGTTGGCCTGGCCCTGATGCTCTTCGGCGGCAGCGCCGCCGCCATCTCCCTGATTCCCTCCATGGCCCTGGGCGCCGTCTTCTGGCTGCTCTTTGGGGTGTTGGCCTATGCCCTGCAGCGCGGACGCCGTGACTTCACGTCCACCAGCCAGGTCATTGCCACCAGCTACGACGTGATTGTGGCGCCGGAGGCGGCCAACGACGCCCGGCGCCTGCTGCACCAGCTGCCCATGGTGGGCCAGGCCGGACACCCGCAGGCACCCCGCAACCAGCAGCAGCCCGGCGTGCCGCCGTTCGGGCCGCCGGCAGGCGGTACCGGACAGGCACCGGAACGCCCCTCCGGCTGGACCAACCCGTACGGGCGCCCTGCCTCAGACGCCGCCCCGGCGGATCCGAACAGGCCGGGGCAGGCAGGGCCTGCGGGTGAACAGGAACCGGTCAGTGGAAGCACCCGGCGCGGCCAGTTCCCCGACCTTCCGGACGGCCGTCCGCAGTACGGCGTTCGCCGCCCGAACGGGCCGGTTTCAAACGACCAAGGGTCAAACGGGCAAAGTTCAAACGGGCAGGAGAACCCCGGAACGGCTCCGGATCCGGCCGGCAGCCACGCCCTGCAGCCGGGCAACGGCGACAGCGGCCAGCCGCGCCAGTAACCTCACCGCCAACAGATAAGGCCCGCATCCTTTCGGATGCGGGCCTTATCTGTTGGCGAAACTATTCCGGGATGAACTACTCCGCGGCGTAGATGCCGGCCATCCAGTCCTCGACGTCGTCGGGGTTGCGCGGCAGGGCGTCACTGAGGTTCACGGGACCGTCAGCGGTGATGAGGATGTCGTCTTCGATCCGCACGCCGATGCCGCGGTACTCCTCCGGAACCGAAAGGTCGGTGTCCTTGAAGTAGAGGCCCGGTTCAATGGTGAAGACCATGCCCTCGGTGATGGTGCCGTCCAGGTAGAGCTCGGCGCGGGCCTGCGCGCAGTCGTGCACGTCCATGCCCAGGTGGTGGCTAACGCCGTGCGGCATCCACCGGCGGTGCTGCTGGCCTTCGGGGGACAGTGCTTCCTCCAGCGGCACGGGCAGCAGCCCCCAGGCATCCAGTCGCTCGGCCAGTACCTTTACGGAGGCAGCGTGCACGTCGCGGAACTTGGCGCCGGGCTTGGCGGCGGCGAAACCGGCGTCGGCGGCGTCCAGGACGGCCTGGTAGACCTTGCGCTGGACCTCGCTGTACGTGCCGTTGACCGGCAGGGTGCGGGTGACATCGGCGGTGTACAGGCTATCGGCTTCCACGCCGCCGTCGAGCAGCAGCATGTCACCGGCGTTCACGGCGCCGTTGTTGCGGATCCAGTGCAGGACCGTGGCGTTGTTGCCGGCCGCGGCAATGGTGTCATACCCGAGGTCGTTACCCTCTTCGCGTGCGCGGGCAAAGAAGGCGCCTTCAACCACGCGTTCCCCGCGCGGATGCGAGATGGCCCGGGGCAGTGCCTTGACCACTTCGGTGAAGCCGTTGACTGTGGCCGCCACGGCGGCCTTCATCTGCTCGATTTCCCACTCGTCCTTGACCAGGCGCAGTTCGGAGAGGGCCTCGGTGAGCTCGCCGTCCAGGGCGTCCAGGGCGCTGAGGTCGGCGTTCTCCGGGTCCAGGGCGGTGTTGTAGCGGACGGTGTCCACCAGCGCGTCCACCATTTCGTCCACGCCGCGCAGCAGGCGGACGGAGATGCCGCCGAACTGCGGGTCGCCCACGTTGCGGGTGATAGCGGTTTCAGCCTCGTCCAGGTGCCGGGTGGGCACCTCCAGCATGGTGCTGACCGCTTCAAGACCAAGGCGGTCCCCGATCCAGAAGGAACCGTAGCGGGCGTTCGAGTAGAACTCGTCACTGTCAGTGCCGGCCAGCGGACGGAAGTACAGGACGGCAGTGTGGTTGCCGCCGTCGTCGCCCGTGCCGGTTTCCACCGGTTCCATCACCAGGACGGCGTCGGGCTCGCGGTCCAGCCCCAGGCCGGTCATGTGCGCGAAGCCGGAGTGCGCGCGGAAACGGTAGTCCGTGTCATTGGAGCGGACCTTCAGCGGGCCGGCCGGAATCACCAGGCGTTCGCCCGGGAAACGTTCGGACAGCGCACGGCGGCGGCGGGCTGCGAACCCGGCGACGGCGTCGCGCTCGGGAAGGGCGCCGGATTCGGGGGCCCAGCCGGAGGACATGAACTTCTTGAAGGCCTCCGAGGAGGGCCGCTGGGAACGGTTGTTGACCCGGTCCTCCAGCGGCTGGCCTTCGGAGGGCTCGGGCAGGGTGTTCTCTGTCATTGTCTTCTCGGGGAAGGCGTTAGCGTCTGTAGTCACCCTTCCATGGTCTCACCGCCCCGCGGGGCGGCAAAACACCCCGCACGTACGTGCCTCGTCCGCGCGGACGGAAGCCAGGCGCGCAGGGCGTAGATTGTAAGCGTGAGAATCGACCTGCACACCCACTCCAGCGTGTCCGACGGCACCGAACCTCCGGCCGATGTACTGGCGGCGGCCGCGCGGGAGGGACTGGACGCCATTGCGCTGACTGACCATGACACGACAGCGGGCTGGGAGCCTGCGGCGGCGGCGGCGCGGAAGCTGGGGATCACCATGGTGCCGGGTATGGAGGTGTCCTGCCGCAGCAGCGAGGGAATCAGCGTCCATGTGCTGTCCTACCTGCATGATCCGGCCCACCCCGGCCTGCTGGAGGAAATTGCCCGCTCACGGGCGGCCCGGGTGTCCCGGGCCGAATTGATGGTGAAGCGCCTGGCGGAGGATTTCCCCATCGACTGGGATGCGGTGCAGGAGCAGGTGGCGCCGGGAGCGACCATCGGGCGTCCGCACATTGCTGACGCCCTGGTGGCAGCCGGGGTGGTGCCCAACCGCTCGGCGGCGTTCAGCGGCATCCTGACTGCCCGGTCCCCGTACTTCGTGGCGCACTACGCCCCGGATCCAGCGCGCGCCGTGGAACTGGTGCGGCAGGCCGGCGGTGTGCCGGTGTTCGCGCATCCCGTGGCTTCTTCCCGCGGCCGGGTGGTGGGGGAGGGAACGTTCCACGAGATGATCGACGCCGGCCTGCTGGGGGTGGAGGTCAACCACCGGGACAATCCGGAGGCCGGGCGGGACTGGCTGCGCCGGCTGGCGAAGGACCACAACCTGCTCGTCACCGGATCCAGCGATTACCACGGCACGGGCAAACCGAACCGGCTGGCGGAAAACACCACCGACCCCGCGGTCCTGGCACAGATCGCCGGACTCGGAACCGGCAGCGCCCTGGTCGGGGATCTGCCCGGCTGACGGCCCCGGCGGAAGCGCTAGTTCCCTGCGGCCGGCAGCGGTTCGCCCGTTTCGGCGGAAACCACCGTGGCCGCGGTGCCCAGGCGCCGGGCCATGACCTCGATGGCCTGCGGGTTGGCATCCACGCAGACGAACCTGCGGCCCAGCTTGGCCGCCACCGCGCCCAGGGTGCCCGACCCCGCAAAGAAGTCCAGCACCCAGTCGCCTTCGCGGCTGCTGGCCGCTACTGCGCGGCGCAGCAGGCCCTCCGGTTTCTGCGTGGGATAGCCGGTTTTTTCCCGGCCGGTGGGGGACACAATGGTGTGCCACCAGACGTCGGTGGGCAGTTTGCCCAGTGCCACCTTTTCCGGTGTCACCAGCCCCGGGGCCATGTACGGTTCCCGGTCCACTTCGGCATTGTCGAAATGGTACTTATCCGGGTTCTTGACGTAGACCAGGATGTTGTCGTGCTTCGCCGGCCAGCGGTTCTTCGCCCGTCCGCCGTAGTCGTAGGCCCAGATGATTTCGTTGAGGAAGCAGTCCCGGCCAAACAAGGCGTCCAGCATGACCTTCGCGTAATGCACTTCGCGGTAGTCCAGGTGCACGTAGAGCGTGCCGTCGTCGGCCAGCAGCCGCCACGCCTGCGCCAGCCGGGGCTCCAGGAACGCCCAATAGTCCTCGAAGGCGTCGTCGTAGCTGGAAAGCAGCCCTTTGACCGTGCTGTAGCTGCGGCCCTTGAACCCGACCCGGTCCCCGCTGCCGTCAATGCTGCGGACCATGGTGGTCTGCTGCCGGCGCTGGGCCCGCCCCGTGTTGAAGGGCGGGTCCACGTAAATCATCGTGAAGGAGCCGTCCGGCAGGGTCGGCAGGAATTCCGCGTTATCCGCGTGAACCACCAGCGACCCGCCGTCCGGGGTCCACAAAGGGATGCTCATAGCCGTGCTGCGGCTCGGCTATTCAGCGGCCGGGCTGGAGTTGCCGACTACCTCGCCGTTGCGGCGGCGCGTCCGGCTGCGGCGCGGACGGTCCGCGGCGGTGCCTTCGGCAGCCGGTGCTGCTGTGCGTGCTTCGGCCGTGCGCGTCTCGGCGGCGCGGTCGGTGCTGCGGGACTCGGTGCTGCGTGACTCGCCGGAGCGGGACTCGCCGCGCCGGGATCCTTCGCGCTGGGATCCTTCACGCTGGCCGCCGCTGCGTGCACGGTCAGAGCTGCGGCCGGAACCGGAACCGCTGCGTCCGGAACCGTTGCGGTCGGATCCGCTGCGGCCACCCTCGCGGGAGTTGCCCCGCCCGCCGGACTTGCCGGTTTCGCCCAGGTCCTCGATCTTCTCGGCATCGATGCCGGCGTGGGTGCGCTTGTTGCGCGGCAGGCGTCCCTTGGTGCCTTCGGGAATGTCCAGGTCCGTGTACAGGTGCGGCGAGGAAGAGTAGGTTTCCACCGGCTCCGCCTGGTCCATGCCCAGGGCCTTGTTAATCAGGCCCCAGCGCGGGACATCGTCCCAGTCCACGAACGTGACGGCCGTGCCCTTGTTGCCGGCGCGGCCGGTGCGGCCCACGCGGTGCAGATAGGTCTTCTCGTCTTCGGGGCACTGGTAGTTGATCACGTGGGTCACGTCGTCGACGTCGATGCCGCGGGCGGCGACGTCGGTGGCCACCAGCACGTCCACCTTTTCGTTGCGGAAGGCGCGCATGGCCTGCTCGCGGGCACCCTGGCCCAGGTCGCCGTGCATGGCGGCCACGGCGAAGCCGCGGTCCACGAGCTCTTCGGAAAGCTTGGCGGCGGTGCGCTTGGTCTTGGTGAAGATGATAGTCCGGCCGCGGCCGCGGGCCTGCAGGATGCGGGACACCACTTCGCTCTTGTCCAGGTTGTGGGCCCGGTAGACCACCTGGCGGATGTCCTTCTTCGTCAGGCCTTCGTCATCCGGATCAGCGGCGCGGATGTGGGTGGGCTTGGTCATGTAGCGGCGGGCCATGGAGACGACGGCGCCGGGCATGGTGGCGGAGAAGAGCAGGGTCTGGCGCACTGCGGGGGTGGCGGCCATCAGGGTCTCCACGTCCGGCAGGAAGCCGAGGTCCAGCATTTCGTCGGCCTCGTCCAGGACAACAATGCGCACGTTCTTCAAGGAGAGCTGCTTCTTGTTGTAGAGGTCGATCAGGCGGCCGGGAGTGCCGACCACGATTTCGACGCCGGCTGCCAGGGCCTCGATCTGCGGTTCGTAGGCGCGGCCGCCGTAGATGGTGACCACGCGGGCGCCGCGGCGGCGGGCCGCAGTGGTCAGGTCTCCGGCCACCTGGACCGCGAGTTCGCGGGTGGGAACCACAATCAGGGCCTGCGGGGCGCCGGGAACGGCGAGGTCTGCGTAGCCCTCGTCTCCGGGGGCCACCACGCGCTGCAGCGCCGGGATGCCGAAGCCGAGGGTCTTGCCGGTACCGGTTTTGGCCTGGCCGATGATGTCGTGGCCGCCGAGGGCAACCGGCAGCGTCATGGACTGGATGGGGAAGGGGTGGGTGATGCCGGCATCCGCGAGGGACTCCACAATGTCCGAACGGACGCCGAAGTCGGCGAAGGTCAGTTCGGGGATTTCCGCCGCCTCGGCCTTGGTGGCCAGAGTGTCGGCAACCTTCAGTTCTTCGGTGCTGTCATCAGCAGTGAGGTGACGATCGTCAGCCTGGGAAAGTTCAGTGTTCAATTAAATACCGTTCAGTTTAGGCAGCGCGGGGCACCAGGCTCGACGAGTGGCTGACAGATACAGCCCATCCCGGAGCGGATGGCACGCACGCGGTGCGTCCAGCGGAAGCCGATCGCGGGCTAACAACTGCGGGCCGCCTAGTGCTCCGTTGGCCACGGCGGCGGCCGAAAATTCAAGATCGCGTAGGGTTTGCGGGTCTGGTCAAAGATTCAAAAACGACCGGGCATCCAATAACTACACTCCCAGTCTACCCACACCCCCTGGCCGTCAGCGCATGCCGCGCCGGTGCAGGCGCCGCCGCTGCGCCCGGGACACCTGCGGGAAGGTACGCTGGCGGGTATGACTAACGGGCACCATTCGGACCTGCCGGAGGATGCCTCCGGCCCGGCAGCCGCCGGCGAGACCTACCAGCGCTTCCTGACCGATCTGTTCGGGGCCATTGCCTACGGGCAGCTTTCGGCCTTTGAACGCATGTCCTCCGACGCCCGGTTCTCGCCCACCCTGCATGACAGGGCAACGCTGGGACGCCTGGCCGTCCACGAGTACGCACACTTCGAACTGATCTGCGAGCGGCTGAGCGCCATGGGCGTGGACCCGGAAGCAGCCATGCGGCCTTTCCAGCCCTCCGTGGATGCCTTCCACGACCGGACCAGGCCCGCCGACTGGTATGAGTCGCTCATGAAGTTCTACGTTACCGACGCCATCTCCGACGATTTCTACGCTTCCGTGGCCTCGCGCCTGGATGCCGAGACCAACAGCCTGATCCAAGGCCTGAAGGCCACCGAGCAGCCCGGCGAAATCCTCCTGTCCAGGCTGCGGGAAGCGCTGGCGGATGACCCCCGGCTGGCCTCGAGGCTGGCGTTGTGGGGGCGGCGCCTGGTGGGCGAAGCACTCACCCAGGCACAGCGCGTGGCGATCGAGCGGGCCTTCCTGGCCGGACTGGTCGACGGCGGGGGACAGGACGTCCTCGACGCCGAGATCAAGCGCCTTACCGCCCAGCTGACCCGCAACCACTCAAAGCGCATGAGCCTGCTCGGGCTGACCGCCTGAGGCGCAACCCAAAACCCGGAGAACCAAGCACAGCGGGAGGCGGCGCATCGCGCCGCCTCCCGCTGAAGGTTTGCTGAAGCGTTCTGCCGTGCGTCAGAGCCGCAGGATGCGTTCGGTCTCCGATGCATCCGCAGCCCCGCGGCTGCGGCCGATGGGAACGGCGGCAACCATGGGAGCCAGGACGGCTACGGCCGCCGGAACGGCCCAGCCCAACCAGTCAGCTTCGAAAGACGCCGCGCCGGCAGCCTGCAGCCCAAGCCACGTCAGCAGGGACGCAACTACGGAGATGCCGGGGAGCAGGAGGGCACCGTACCGGTCGCGGTGCCGGTCGGCAGCCCATACAGCGAAGCCCGCGGCCAGGGCCACCAGCGTAACGAGGGTCAGGCTCAGCATGGGGACGCGGGTTAGAGGGCGCCGAAACCGACGCGGCGTACTTCCTCGGCACCGATTTCCACGTAGCCGATGGAGGCACCGGGAACGACGATGAGCCGGCCCTTGACGTCCTTGAGCCGCAGCAGTGCGCCGCTGGCCAGGGACTGCTCCACGGCGTCGGCAACCTCATCGGCGCTCTGGCCGGACTCGAAGACAATTTCGCGGGCTACGTTCTGAATGCCGATTTTTACTTCCACCGTGGTGCCTCCTGTTAACGATTAAGAACTAATTCGAAATCTACTCTAGATCTCTTTGGGGAACCGGCTGATTCCGCGCCAAGCTAAACGGTAAACCAGCTCGGACGCGGCATCGATGTCCAAGTCGCCGTCGGTTTCCAGCCAGTACCTGGCGCTCACCTGCGCCATGCCGGCCAGGGCACGCCCGAGCAGGGTGGCCTCCACCTGCGAAAGCTTGGTGTCTTCGGCAATCACCCCGGCAATGCTGCTGGCGAAGCGCGCATTGAATTCCTCGATCCGGGCGCTGACCTCTGCGTCCGAGGTCAGGTCGGACTCGAAAACCATCCGGTGCCCCTGGCTGTCCTGGGCCACGAAGCGGAAATAGGCACGCATGGTTTCCCGGACGCGCAGCTTGTTGTCCGTCGTGGATTTCAAGGCGGTGTCCAGGAACTCGGTCAGGGTGTTCAAATGGTTGTCCAGCAGAGCCATGTACAGCTCGCGCTTGCCGGGAAAGTGCTGGTACAGCACGGGTTTGCTCACATGCGCCGCTTCGGCGATCTCGTCCATGGCGGCACCATGGAAGCCGTTGCTGACGAACACCTCCTGGGCTGCGTTCAGCAGCTGCCGGCGGCGTTCCTCCCTGGGGAGACGGACCGGTTTGCCGGCTGCTTGGTTACTCACTGGTGGACCTCTCAACAGTTCCGGAGCACTGAAGCTGCACGGACAATGACCATTAGTTTACCCACGGGTCTTGGCGGCGACAGGGCCAACGGCCATACCCGTGGCTTAGATTGGACTTCATGACCATAGCAAGCACGCCCCACTCCGCGGGCCGGCTGCCGGCCCTGGCGGCGCCGGGCGGGGAACTGACCCGGGAAGAAACCGAACGCTACTCCCGGCACCTGATCATCCCCGGGTTCGGGGCACCCGCGCAGCGGCGGCTGAAGAACGCGAAGGTGCTCGTGGTCGGGGCCGGCGGGCTGGGCTCGCCGGTGCTGCTGTACCTGGCCGCCGCGGGCGTGGGGACCCTGGGCATCGTGGACGACGACGTCGTGGACGTTTCCAATCTGCAGCGCCAGGTGATCCACGGGGTATCCGACGTCGGAACGCCGAAGGCAGAATCCGCCGCGGCAGCCATTGCCGAGCTGAACCCGCTGGTGCGCGTCATCCTGCACCGGGAGCACCTGGATAATTCCAACGCGCTGGACATTTTCGCCGGCTATGACCTGGTGGTGGACGGTACGGACAACTTCGCCACCCGCTACCTGGTCAATGACGCCGCCGAGATCCTGGGCAAACCCTATGTATGGGGCTCCATCCTGCGCTTCGACGGGCAGGTCAGCGTGTTTTGGGGCGCGCACGGTCCCACCTACCGGGACCTCTTCCCGCAGGCTCCGCCGCCCGGTTCGGTACCCTCCTGCGCGGAAGGGGGAGTGCTGGGAGTGCTCTGCGCGCAGATCGGGTCGGTCATGGCCAACGAGGCCATCAAACTGATCACCGGCACCGGCCGCACCCTGCTGGGCCGGGTCCTGGTTTTCGACGCCCTGGACATGAGCTGGCGGGAGCTGAAGGTGCGCCGGGACCCGGCGGCAACGCCGGTCACTGAGCTGGGCGATTACCAGGGCTTCTGCGGGATCGCGCCGCCGGAGCCGGCGGACCCTGCCGCCGAGGTGGATGTGGCGGAGCTGCATGAGCTGCTGGCGGAGCGGAACGCCGGGCTCCGGGACTTCGAGCTGCTGGACGTGCGCGAACCGGGGGAGTACGAGATTGTGCGCATCGACGGCGCCCGGCTGGCGCCGCGGGCCTCGGTGCTGGCGGGGGAGATCCGGCCTGAGCACGGGCGGCCGCTGTACATCCACTGCAAGTCCGGCGGACGGTCCGCGGAGGTGGCCGCCTACCTGCGCAGCGAGGGCTACCCGGAGGTCTACAACGTCAGCGGCGGGATCCTGGAATGGGTGCGCAGGGTGGAGCCGGAAAAACCGGTCTACTGAGGCGCAGCCGGCATCTGCCGGAATGGTGCTAGGCGGACTTGGGCTCCACGGTGTCGTCGCCGCCGGCGGCCTCAGGCTCTGCAGCCTTGGGGTCGGTCTTGCCGGTCCCGGCGTCGGCGCGGCCCACAGTGATGCCGTACAGGGCTTCGAGGCCCCGGATGTAGTCCTCCTGCTGGCCGCTGGCAGCCAGCTCCCGTGCCCGGACCGTGGGGACATGGAGCAGCTGCTTGACCATGCGGCGCATGGCGAACTCCACTTCCTCGGCAGCACCGGTGCAGCCGTGCTGGGCGCGGACCTTTTCAAGCTCCGAATCCAGTACGTCCAGGGTATGCCGGCGCAGGGCCACAATGGCCGAGTCCATTTCACGGCTGAGCTGCTGCTTGGAGAAGTTCTGCGCGGCGTCGGCCACAATGGCGGAGGCCTGCTTGAGGGACTCGACCTGCTCCGCGGGAGCAGCCAGACGGACGGACTCCAAGGTGATGAGTTCGACGCCGTCGATCTCGCGGACCTCGGGATCGAAGTCATGCGTGAGGGCCAGGTCGATGATGATCAGCGGCTTGCCGGCTGCTTCCCGGACCTTGCGTACGTCCTCGGCGCTGACCTGGCTGTCGCTGCCGCTGCAGCCGATGACGACGTCGGCGCCCGCCAGCGCTGCGGGCAGCGACTTGCGGGTCAGCGGCCGGCCGCCGCGGGATGCTGCGAAGGACTCGGCCCGGTTGGAGGAGGAGTAGACGCTGATGTCGGTGCAGCCGCGCTCTTTGAGCAGGGCCATGGTGGCTCCGGCGTAGGCTCCGGTGCCGAAGACCACCACAGACTTCCGTGACCAGTCGGTGTCCTCGGAGAGGTCCGTGGCCAGGCCCAGGGCAACGGAAACAATGGAAAGCCCCCGTTTGCCGAGGGCGGTTAGTGCGCCAACGTCCTTGGCGGTGCGGGAAGCGGTCTGGAACAGCCTGCTCAGGCCGCCGGAGACGGTGCCTTTTTCCTGCGCCTCGATGAGGGCCCGGCGCACCTGTCCGGCGATTTCGCGTTCCCCGACCACGGCAGAGTCCAGTCCGGCGCCTACGGCGAAAAGGTGCTGGGCCACGGATTCGCCGGTGTTGGTGGCGAAGGAGCGGGACACCTTGTCCTCGCTCATGCCGGACTGCCGGCTGATTTCCGCAACGACGGCGGAGCGGGCTGCTTCAACGTCGGCTTCCGAGGGTGCCTCGCAATACACCTCCAACCTGTTGCAGGTAGCGAGGACAACGGAGCCGGTAACGGCGGTTCCGGAATCGACCAGCGAAGACGGGACCTCGGATGCGCCGGCGCTAAGGCGGGCGACAGTTTCCAGGTCTACGTCGGTGTGCGTAGCAATGAGGGAAAGTAGAACCACAGTAGGTCAATAGTAGCCACCCCCGGCAGGATCCCTTAACCGGCCCGGTCCGAAACCGGGCTTTAAGGGTGTGAGAAGGGACACCGGCGGTCCTTCGGAGGTGCCGGTTATCGATTGGCCCGGATTTTGGAGAGAATCAAGGTATGACTCTTAGCGCCACTCATCCCCTGCAGGATGGCCGCACGGCCGATTCCCCCCTGATCACTGCCTACCGCGGCGGCAAGCCGAGCCGCCGCCCGGTATGGTTCATGCGTCAGGCCGGACGGTCCCTGCCTGAATACCTGCAGGCCCGGCAGGGGATCGGCATGCTGGAATCCTGCCTGCGGCCGGAGCTGGCAGCGGAGATCACCCTGCAGCCGGTTCGCCGCCACGACGTGGATGCCGGCATTTTCTTCTCCGACATTGTGATTCCGCTGAAGCTGGCCGGCGTGGACGTGGACATTGTCCCCGGCGTCGGACCCGTCCTCGGGTCGCCCGTGCGCACTGCGGCCGACGTCGCCGCCCTGCCGAAACTGACCGAAGAGGCGCTGGAACCCATCCGCGAAGCGGTTCGGCTGACCGTCGCGGAACTGGGCAGCAAGCCGCTGATCGGATTCGCCGGCGCCCCGTTCACCCTTGCCGCCTACATGGTGGAAGGCAAGCCCTCACGGGACCACCTGGGCCCGCGCACCATGATGCACGCCGACCCTGATGCATGGCAGGCGCTGACCAACTGGGCGGCTGACGCCTCGGGCATGTTCCTGCGCGCGCAGCTTGAAGCCGGTGCCAGTGCCGGGCAGCTCTTCGACTCCTGGGCCGGTTCCCTGGGCCTGGCTGACTACGTCAAACATGTGGCGCCCGCCTCGGCGCGCGCCCTGGACCATGTGCGCGGCCTCGGCGCACCCCTGGTGCACTTCGGTACCGGCACCTCGGAACTGCTGGTAGCCATGCGCGACGTCGGCGTGGACGTGGTAGGCGTGGACTACCGGCTGCCGCTGGACGAAGCCAACCGCCGGCTCGGGGGCACGACGCCGCTGCAGGGCAACATTGATCCGGCACTGCTCAGCGCCCCCTGGCCCATCCTCGAAGCGCACGTGCGCGACGTCCTCGCCGCCGGTGCCTCCGCCCCGGGGCACGTGGTCAACCTGGGCCACGGCGTGCCGCCGGAAACCGATGCCGCCGTACTGACGCGGGTGGTTGAACTGATTCATTCGGTGGAGCCGTAACCATGCCCAACCGTTTCCTTGCCAAACCGGACAAGTCCGGCAAAGCCGCTGCCCGGCCCGGCACCGCCGGTCGCTCGGCCGTTGTCGTAGGCGGCGGCATCTCGGGCCTGATCGCGGCGCGTGACCTGGCCGGTGCCGGGATCAGCGTCACGGTTCTCGAAGCAGCGGACCGGTTTGGCGGCTGCGTCGGCGGGCACGAAGTAGCCGGCATCCGCCTGGACAGCGGCGCCGAATCCTTCGCCACCCGGTCCACCGCCGTCCCGGAGCTGATCAATGAACTGGGCCTGGCGGACGCCGTGGTCCTGCCCAATCCCGGCGGTTCCTGGCTGCAGCTGCCCGCGGAGGACCTCCCCTCGGGAGCGCAGCGGATGCCTGCCAGCGGCATCCTGGGCATCCCCGCCGATCCGCGGGACCCGGACATTGTCCGCGCCCTGGGACGCGTGGGTGCGGCCCGTGCCGTCCTGGACAAGGTTTTGCCGGTTGGCTCCCTGAACCGGCGGGAGTCAATGAGTCTGGGCGAACTGGTCCGCACCCGCATGGGGGAGGCAGTGCTCCGCCGGCTGGTTGCCCCCGTGGTGGGCGGCGTTTATTCCTCCGATCCGGATGCGCTGGACGTTGATTCGGTGGCGCCGGGACTGCGTGCCGCCGTGGCCCGCCACGGTTCCCTTGCCGCAGCAGCCGGTGCCCTGCGCGCCGCCGCTCCCGCCGGTTCGGCCGTGGCCGGACTCCGAGGTGGCATGGGCACGCTCACCGACGCCCTGGTCCGGGACCTGGAAAAAACAGGTGTGCGCCTGCTCACCGGAACCCGCGCCGAGGCGCTGGTCCGCGGTGACGCCGGCTGGCAGGTGCGCGTCACTGACGGATCAGGGACGCAGGAGCTCGACGCCGACGCCGTGGTTGTGGCTTCCGACGGCCCCGCCGCAGTGGACTTGATGTCCCAGGCACTGCCGGAAGTGTCGTCCTACCGCCCCTCCCCGGGTCCCGGCGTCGCGCTGGTGACCCTTGTGGTGGACCTGCCGGAACTGGACGCCATGCCCCGCGGCACCGGCGTCCTGGTGGCGCGCGAAGTCCAGGGCGTGGACGCCAAGGCGTTGACCCACGCCACCGCCAAGTGGCAGTGGCTGGCCGAATCCACCGGTCCGGGCACGCACGTGATGCGCCTGTCCTACGGCCGGGCACTGTCCGCGGACGATGCCGCAGCCGGCCCCTCGCAGGTGGATCGTGCCGACGAAGACCTGTTCCGCCAAGCCGTGGCGGACGCCTCGGCCCTGCTGCAGGTGACCATCGGAACCGACGACGTGGTGGGCTGGGACGTGGTCCGCTGGGTCGGCGCCCTGCCCTCGGCAGCCGTGGGACACAAGGACCGGGTGGCAGGGGTCCGGGCCGCCGTAGCCGAGGTCCCCGGATTGGAGGCCGTCGGCGCCTGGCTGGCCGGCACCGGACTGGCCGCCGTTACGGCCGACACCCGCAGCCGGATGGCAGGCCTGTCGCAGGCACTGCTGCGGGTGTGATGTTCAGCACTTTCTACGCTTTGTAGAAGTGCATTGTTTCGACTTACCCATTTGCAAAGGGCAGACTGTTAATCATGAGTGAGACGATGGAAACGAGCGCCGCCGGAGCCGCCGGCAACGAAGAACAGTTCTTTACCCTATGGACCGTTTTCAAGCGGTCCTCCACCCCGAAATCACCCGTTTCCGACGGCGCCGTTGAAGCCTTCGAAACCCTTGCCGAGAGCCTGGGTGCCAACAACGTCACGCTGCGCGGCCTCTACGACGTTTCCGCCATGCGCGTGGATGCCGATGTGATGGTCTGGCTGCACGGCAGTGCACCGGAAGCACTGCAGGCGGCGCTGCGCCAGATCCGGCGCAGCATGTTGTTCGCCGGCACCGAGATCGCCTGGTCTGCCATGGGCGTGCACCGCGACGCCGAGTTCTCCAAGAACCACTGGCCGTCTTTTGCCCGCGGCATCGAACCGGAGGCCTGGATCTGCGTCTACCCGTTTGTACGCTCCTACGAGTGGTACCAGCTGCCCGCCGAGGAACGCGGCAAGATGCTGCGCGACCACGGCATGCTGGGCCGCGACTTCCCCCAGGTCCTGGCCAACACCGTCGCTTCCTTTGCGCTGGGCGACTGGGAATGGATCCTGGGCCTCGAAGCTCCCAACCTGGTTGACCTGGTCGACATGATGCGCCACCTGCGCGCCACCGAGGCGCGCAACCACGTCCGTGAAGAAGTCCCGTTCTATACCGGCCGGCGTATCCCGGCCGCCGAAGTTGCCGAGGTACTCAAATGACATCCGCCGTTTCCAATGAGCCCGCCGAATTCAACCCGCTGGAGGGCGTGGACGAAAACGGCCGCATGGCCCCGAAGCACTATGACGCCATCCTGCTCGCCTCCTTCGGCGGCCCGGAAGGCCAGGAAGACGTCATTCCCTTCCTGCGCAACGTCACCCGCGGCCGCGGCATCCCCGACGAACGGCTCGAGGAAGTGGCCACCCACTACCGGGCCAACGGCGGCATCAGCCCCATCAACGAACAGAACCGCGCCCTGAAGGCTGCGCTGGAGGGCGAGCTTGCCCGCCGCGGCGTCGAACTTCCGGTCCTGTGGGGCAACCGCAACTGGGATCCCTACATTGAAGACGTACTCAAGGACGCCTACGCCGCCGGCTACCGCCGCCTGCTGATGGTCACCACCAGCGTGTACTCCTCCTACTCCAGCTGCCGCCAGTACCGCGAGGACCTGGGCATGAACCTGCTCAAGACCGGGCTGGACAAGAAGCTGCAGGTGGACAAGGTCCGCCAGTACTTCGACCACCCCGGCTTCGTGGAGCCGTTTGTGGAAGGCGTGCGTGAATCCGTGGCCAAGGTCCGGGCGGAGCTTGATTCCCGGGGCATCACGGATGGGAAAATCGAAATCCTTTTCTCCACCCACTCCATCCCCACGGCGGACGCCGAGGCTTCCGGCCCGCGCGACCGGGAATTCGAAGAGGGCAGCGCCTACGTGGCCCAGCATCTGGCCAACGCCCGGGCCATCATGGATCGGATCCCGGAAGCAGCCGGCATGGACTGGCAGCTGGTTTATCAGTCCCGCTCCGGTGCCCCGCACATTCCCTGGCTGGAACCGGACATCAACGACGCCATTGCCGACCTTCCGGCCAAGGGCGTCAACGGAGTTGTCATTGTTCCGCTCGGTTTCGTCAGCGACCACATGGAAGTGCTCTGGGACCTGGACACCGAGGCCATGGACACCTGCCGCGAACTCGGCCTGGCCGCTGACCGCACGCCGACCCCCGGCATCCACGACACCTTTGTGTCGGGCCTCGTGGACCTCGTGGAGGAACGAACCGTGGAGAACAACATCTCCGAGCGGCCCGCAATGACCAAGCTCGGTCCCTGGTACGACGTCTGCCGCCCCGGCTGCTGCGCCAACCTGCGCGGCGAGAAGCCGACGATTGCCGGCGCCGACTCCACCGTGGGCATCCAGTAGTGGCACATTCGCCCGTCCTGGTCGGTACCCGCGGCAGCGCGCTGGCGGTCACGCAGACCACCACCGTGGCCGAATCCCTGGCAGCGCTGGGCGGTTTCGGAGTCGAACTGGTGCGGGTACGCACCGAAGGCGACGTCAACCGTGCGGCACTGTCCCAGATCGGCGGCACCGGCGTGTTCGTTGCCGCGTTGCGCGAGTCGCTGCTGCGCGGGGACTGCGACGTTGCCGTGCACTCGCTCAAGGACCTGCCGACCGCCGCGGCCCCCGGACTGGCCCTGGCTGCCATCCCCGAACGCGTGGACGTCCGCGATGTCCTGTGCGCCCGTGACGGCCTTACGCTGGTGGAACTGCCGGCCGGGTCGAAGGTTGGCACGGGGTCCCCGCGCCGCGCCGCCCAGCTGCGTGCGGCCCGCCCGGACCTGGAGATCGTGGATATCCGCGGCAACGTGGATACCAGGCTGGGCCGGGTGGCCGGCCTGGTGGAAGGTGCCCCCGGCGACCTCGACGCCGTGGTGCTGGCTGCGGCCGGCCTGGCCCGACTGGGCCGGTTGAACATGGTCACCGAATTCATTGATCCCGCCGTCATGCTGCCCGCCCCCGGACAGGGAGCACTCGCGGTGGAATGCCGGGACGAGGACGCCGACGGCGGAGCGCTGGCGAAGGCCCTCGAAGCCTACGACCACCGCGACAGCCGCCTGACGGTTGCCGCCGAACGCGCCATGCTCGGCCGGCTGGAAGCCGGCTGCACGGCGCCCGTGGGAGCGCTGGCCCGCGTGGCCGGCGAAAGCATCACGCTTGAGGCGGTGGTGTGCAGCGATGACGGGACCCGGCTGCTGCGCCGCACCGCCGTCACCGGTGAACTGACGGAAGACGCTGCCCGCGCCCTGGGCGTGCAGGTGGCCGAGGAGCTGCTGGCGGCGGGAGCCGCCGCGCTCACCGACCTGCCTGCCAGCTGATGCCCCGCACCCGGACCTGCTGACATGGCAGCCAAACACAACGGCCCGGACCTCGCCGGCCTGAATGTTGTCCTTCCCCGCACCCCGGACCGGGCTTCGGCCATGGTCCGGGAGCTGCAGGACTGCGGGGCCTCCGTGGCCTTGATGCCCCTGATCGACTTCCAGTTCCCGGCGGACACCGCCGCGCTGGACCGGGCCCTGAACTCGTTGCGGGCCGGGCGGTTCGCGTGGGTGGTGTTCACTTCGGTGACCACCGTCCGGGCCGTCACCCGGCGCTGCGCCGGGCTGGGCATCAGCCCGGCCGCCGTCGTTCCCGCGGACACCCGGATTGCGGCGGTGGGCGCCGGCACCCGGCAGGCACTGGAGGAGATCGGCTTCGACATCGACTTCATGCCGGAAGCGGACCAGTCCGCCCGCGGCCTGGCGGCGTCCTGGCCGGACCCGTCCGGCTCCGATCCGGAGGGCGGAGACCTGCGGGTGCTGCTGCCCCAGGCGGACATTGCGGACCCGTCCCTGAACGAGGCGCTGACCTCGCTCGGCTGGGACGTGCGAGCGGTGACCGCTTACTGCACCGTGGACTACCCGGCCCCCGGCGTCCGCTTCACCCCCGCCGCCGAGGGAGCGGACCTGCTGGACCCCGACGCGTTCGCCGCGTCCGCACCGGCAGGGAAGCGCGCCGTCGTCCTGACCTCCCCGAGCATCGCCCGCCGCTTTGTCCGCCGCTGTTCCCCCGTCCCGTCCGGAACACTGCTGGTAGCCATCGGCGAGAGCACTGCCGCGCGGATGCGTGAGCTGGGCGCCGGCCCGCACGCTGTGGCGAAGCAGCCGACCCCGGCGGGAATAGCGCAGGCACTCTCCGTTGCTATGTCTACGGGTCCTACCACCTAGTTCCCTCTCTTTACCGGAAGGCAGATTACCTCTATGAGCTTCCCCCAGCACCGTCCCCGCCGGCTCCGCACCACCCCCGCCATGCGGCGCCTCACCGCCGAATACCGGCTGGATCCGGCCGAGCTGATCCTTCCCGCCTTCGTCCGCGAGGGCATTACTGAACCCAACCCGCTGACCTCCATGCCCGGCGTCGTCCAGCACACCATGGATTCCCTGAAGAAGGCCGCCGCCGAAGCCGTGGAGCTGGGCGTGGGCGGCATTATGCTCTTCGGCATCCCGGCCGAGCGCGACGCAGTCGGCAGCGCCGGCACCGATCCCAACGGCATCCTCAACCGCGGCATCGCAGCCGTGCGCGAGGAAGTCGGCGACGAGCTCGTGATCATGAGCGATGTATGCCTGGACGAATTCACTGACCACGGACACTGCGGCGTGCTGGATGAAAACGGTGTGGTGGACAATGACACCACCCTGGAAATCTACGGGCGGATGGCCGTGGAGCAGGCCCGCGCCGGTGCCCACGTGCTCGGCCCGTCAGGCATGATGGACGGCCAGATTGCCGTCATCCGCCAGGCACTGGACGAAGCAGGGCACCAGGATGTGTCCCTGTTCGCCTACGCTGCGAAGTACGCCTCGGCGTTCTACGGCCCGTTCCGTGAGGCCGTGGACTCCCAGCTGCAGGGCGACCGCCGCACCTACCAGATGGACGCCTCGAACCGCCGTGAAGCTCTCCTCGAGGTGGAGCTGGACCTTGAAGAAGGTGCCGACATGGTGATGGTGAAGCCGGCCATGAGCTACTTGGACGTGCTGGCCGACGTCGCCGCCATGTCGCCGGTCCCGGTGGGCGCTTACCAGATTTCGGGTGAGTACGCGATGATTGAAGCTGCCGCCGCCAACGGCTGGATTGACCGCCGCCGGGCCATCGAAGAGTCCGTGCTGGGCATCAAGCGGGCCGGCGCGAACATGATTCTCACCTACTGGGCCACCGAGCTGGCGGCCTGGCTGAAGGAAAGCAAGTAATGTCCTCACCTGTATCACCCTCGTCCAACGAAGCACTCTTTGACCGTGCCCGGGCCCTGATGCCCGGCGGCGTGAACTCCCCGGTCCGGGCGTTCGGCTCCGTGGGCGGTACGCCGAAGTTCATGGTTTCGGCCAAGGGCCCGTACATCACCGACTCCGAAGGCCGCGAGTACGTGGACCTGGTCTGCTCCTGGGGTCCGGCACTCGTGGGCCACTCACACCCGGACGTGCTGGCCGCCGTACACGCCGCGGTGGACCGGGGCCTGTCCTTCGGTGCCTCTACCCCGGCCGAAGCCGAGCTGGCCCAGCTGGTCATGGACCGGGTGCCGGCCGTCAAGCGCCTGCGGATGGTTTCCACGGGTACCGAAGCCACCATGACCGCCATCCGGCTGGCCCGCGGCTACACCGGCCGGAACCTGGTTATCAAGTTCGCCGGCTGCTACCACGGCCACCTGGACGGGCTGCTGGCCTCCGCCGGATCCGGCCTGGCCACGCTGGCACTGCCCGGCTCTGCCGGCGTCACCGAAGCCACGGCCGCCGAAACGCTGGTGCTGCCGTACAACGACGTTGCCGCCGTCGAAAAGGCATTCGCCGAGCACGGCACGGACATTGCCGCGGTCATCACCGAAGCCGCTCCCGCCAACATGGGCGTGGTCACCCCGGACGAGGGCTTCAACGCCGCCCTGTCCCGGATCACCGCCGCAAACGGCGCCCTGCTGATCCTGGATGAGGTCCTTACCGGCTTCCGCACGGGGCCGGCGGGCTACTGGGGCCTGACCGGCGGCGCCGCCGGCACAACGGAGCGCTGGACACCGGACCTGTTCACCTTCGGCAAGGTCATCGGCGGCGGCATGCCTGTGGCCGCCCTGGGCGGCCGTGCCGACGTCATGGATTACCTGGCGCCGCTGGGCCCGGTCTACCAGGCCGGCACCCTCTCGGGTAACCCGATCGCCATGGCAGCCGGCGTGGCCACGCTGAAGGCCGCCACCGCAGAGGTCTACGCCACCGTGGACGCCCGCTCCGCCGAGCTCTCCGCCGCGGTGTCCGCCGAGCTGGACAAGGCCGGCGTAGACCACAGCATCCAGCGGGCCGGCAGCCTGTTCAGCGTCGCGTTCGGCACCTCCGCCACCGGCGTGCACAACTACGAGCAGGCCCAGGCGCAGGAAGCCTTCCGCTACCGGCCGTTCTTCCACTCGATGCTCGACGCCGGCGTGTACCTGCCGCCGTCCGTGTTCGAGGCCTGGTTCCTCTCGGGCGCCCACGACGACGCCGCGATGAACCGGATCTACGAGGCGCTGCCGGCCGCTGCGAAGGCTGCAGCGCAGGCAAAGCCGGAATAACAGGGCGAAGCCGGAACAGCAGTAAACAAAATATGCCCCGCACCGGAACCGGTGCGGGGCATATTTCGCTGTGCTGCTAGAACGCGGGCGTCACGTCGCCGTTGGGCCAGGTCTCTTCGATGAAGGCCTTCACCTCGGGGGAGTGCAGCAGTTCTTCCAGCTTGTCGATCCGGGCATCCTTAGCGCCGGCCTTCCAGACCAGGAAGTTGGCGTAGGGGTTCTCCTCCACGGATTCAACCACCAGCGCGTCATCGGTGCTCAGACCGGCTTCCAGGATGTAGTTGCCGTTGATGATCGCGAGGTCCACGGTGGGATCGCCCAGGTCATTGACCAGCAGTTCGGGCTGGTTCTCCTGGAAATCCAGCTTCTTCGGGTTCTGCTCATCGGTCAGGGTCAGCACCGAGGAATCATCGGCGATGTCCTCGACCAGCCCGGCCTCTTCAAGCATCTTCAGGGCACGGGCCTGGTTGGACGGATCGTTGGTGACCATCACACGGGCACCGTCTTCAATGGAGGCGACGTCCTTGTGCTTTTCGGAGAACGCAGCGTACGGCTCCACATGGACGCCGGCACCGTGCTCGAACTCGTAGCCCTGGCTTTCCATCTGGGACTCGAGGTAGGGAAGGTGCTGGTAGTAGTTGACGTCGCTGTCGCCGTCGTTCAGGGAGATATTCGGCGTGATGTAGTCGTCAAACTCCTGGATTTCCAGCTCCAGCCCGGCTTCTTCGGCCAGGTTGTCACGGACAAATTCCAGGATCCGCGCGTGTGGTGCCGGGCTGGCACCCACGGTGAGGGTTACCGGGTTGGCGGGGTCCAGGCTCTCCACGGCGCTGGGGGTGGAATCGGATCCACCGCAAGCCGTCAACGCCAGAGCCGTGGCCACACCGGTGGCAACGAGGGTAAGTGCTTTACGCATCGAATGCGTTCCTTTCGGGTAACCCGAGGCGGAACTCCGCTGTTCGGGTGCTGTGCAGCTAGCGGCTACTGGCTGCAGAATCGGAAACGGTACTTCGGCAGGCCGTCACACCGTTCCCAAAAACGAGGGGCTAGACCGTGGTCTGTTCGCGGTCGCCGGCGCGCGTGGCGGCAGGACCGAGGCCGGTTACCGCGGCAGCGGGGCGGCGCCGTCGTGCGGAGCCTGAAGCGGACCGGTGGTCTACCCGGCGGGAGAACCAGTCACCGCCGAGCTGGATGACCTGCACCAGGGCCACGATGATGACGATGGTGACCACCATGACCTGGGTATCGAAGCGCTGCACGCCGTAGTTGTAGGCCAGCCGGCCCAGTCCGCCGCCGCCGATGATGCCGGCCATCGCGGAGTAGCCCACCAGGGTCACCAGCGTGGTGGTCAGGGCAGCTACGAGGCCTGGGAGGGCTTCACGCAGCAGCACTTTGGAGATGACCTGCATTTTGGTCGATCCCATCACCAGGGCTGCATCGATCTTGCCGCCGGACACATCGCGCAAGGCGTTTTCCACCAGCCGCGCGAAGAACGGGATGGTGGCGATGCTCAGCGACACCGAGGCGGCCACCGGGCCGATGGAGGTGCCGGTGACGAGCCGGGCCAGCGGAATCAGGGTGACCATCAGGATGGCGAACGGAACCGACCGGGTGATGTTCACGATGACGTCACTGACAATGCGGTTGATGACGCGCAGGGGCGCCAGCCCGCCCGGCGCACTGGTGTGCAGGAAAACGCCGAGCGGCAGGCCGATCAGGAGCGTAAAGAAGCCGGAGATGCCGACCATCTGCAGGGTTTCGACCACTGCTTCGGGAAGGGCTTTGGTGATCCCGGGATTGTCGAACAGTTCGGTCAGGAAGTTCATGCGGCCACCTCCACGGCGACGCCCTGCAGGGCAAGGTATTCATGGACGGCGGTCATATCTGTGTGGGTATCCAGCTGGATGCGCAGGCGGCCGAAACGGGTGCCGGCCAGGAGTTCGACGCTGCCGGCCAGGACATTGACGTCGGTGTCGAACCGGCGGGTGAGGGCCGAAAGGACGGGGTCCGAAGTGGTCTGCCCGGTGAAGAGCAGTTCCAGCACGGGACCGCCCGGGCTCGGGGGAGTGGACGGCAGCGGAATAAGCTGCTTGGCCAGGCGGCCGCGCAGGTCGGAAGCGACCTCGCGCAGCGGGCCGTGTTCCACGACTCGTCCGGCTTCCAGCAGTGACACCGAGTCGCAGATCCGCTTCACCACGTTCATCTCGTGCGTAATGATCAGGACGGTCAGGTCCAGCCGGCGGGTGAGGTCGGAAATCAGGTCCAGGATGTCATCGGTGGTGGCCGGGTCCAGGGCGGACGTCGGCTCGTCGCAGAGCAGGACATCCGGGTCCGCGGCCAGGGCACGGGCAATGCCAACGCGCTGTTTCTGGCCGCCGGAGAGCTGCGCGGGATAGGCGCCGGCAAAACCCTCCAGGCCAACGAGCTTCAGCAACTCCTGGACGCGCACCTCAATGGCGGCTTTCTTCGTTCCGACCAGTTCCAGCGGATGCGCGATATTCGCTGCCGCGGTCCGGGAATCCATCAGGTTTGCGTGCTGGAACACCATGCCGATCCGGCGGCGGGCGGCGCGGATCTCGGAGTCCTTCACGGCGGTGAGCTCGCGGCCGTCAATGGTGACCGAGCCCGACGTCGGCCGGTCAAGCAGCGTCAGGCACCGCACCAGGGTGGACTTGCCGGCGCCGGAATGGCCGATGATGCCGTGGATGGAGCCCTTCGGCACGCGCAGGCTTACTCCGTCCAGGGCCGTGACGGTGCGCTCACCCTGCCGGTAAACCTTGCGGAGGTCGGAAACTGTAATCATTGGTCCTCGTCATGTGCGTAAACGGCCGGACCGGGGGCATGGTGGAGAAGGCACATAATCGTGCCGTGCCTGAAGCCGGCCGTGCGGAGGGTGTCTGCCAATCACGTGGCGCGAGACGGTAGGTGCGCGCAGAAGCGCGGTCCGCCTGGGGCGCCATCAGCGCCAAACACAACATCCAGTATGGCATGTAGGCAACCGGCGCCCCGCCACGGCGGGCGCCTGTGAAGAACCGTGACGGCGCCCGCTAGGCCGGGTCAAGGACCGACAGGGGTGCGGATGCGGGGGCCGGACGGAACGGCCAGCTGCCGTCGATCACGGCTTCCGGTTCCCGCCGCCGCAGGAATTCCTGGAAGCTGGCAGCCTGGCCGGCCGCCCAGCCGACCTGCGCCTGGTGGAGCGTGACGGCGTCGCACTGCAGCTCCGGGTACTTCTGCGCCATCACCGCGGCGACGGACAAGGTGGCGGCAACGTCGGCAGCGGACGTGTGCGCGTTCTCGAAACCCACGCCGTAGTGCTCGGCCATGGCCGTGAGCGTGCGCTTGCCGCGGCGGAACCGGTCCACCTGCTTGTCCAGGATGTACGGGTCAATGACCGGTACCGGATTCGGAACGGCCAGCCCGAACCGCTCACACTCGCGGGCCAGCACGGTAAAGTCGTAGCAGGCGTTAAACGCCAGCACCGGAATGCCGGCGGCGAACATGCCGGCCAGCACATCGGCAACCTCGGCCGTGACGGCCGCAGGGTCTCCGCCTTCTGCGCGGGCCCGTTCATTGCTGATGCCGTGGATGGCGGCGGCTTCCTCGGGGATGGGGATTTCCGGGCAGGCCAGCCACTCGTGGTGCTGCAGGGTTTCGCCCCTGCCGTTGACCAGGATGATGGATGCGGTAACAATCCGTGCGGTCTGCGGGTCCCGTCCGGTGGTCTCCAGGTCGAATGCCGCCCGGGGAAGTTCATGCCAGCTGTTCATGCAACAAACCTACCGGCGAGCAGTGACATTCCCGGAATTCGCGGGGCGTGCGGGTGCCTCGGTACGCTACGGATATGCGCAGGGACTATGCCGATGCCGTGCTGGGTGTGGCGGATCTCATTCCGCCCGGAAAGGTGCTCTCCTACGGTGACATTGCCGAACTGCTCGGCGCAGGAGGGCCGCGCCAGGTGGGCGCCGTACTGTCGGCCCGCGGCTCGGAAGTGTGCTGGTGGCGGGTGCTGCGCGCATCCGGGCAGCCGCCGCGGTGCCACGAGGCCCGGGCATGGGAACACTATCGGCGCGAGGGCACGCCCGTGCGCGGAACTGCCGACGACGACGGCGCCGGTTACCGCGTGTTGATCGGTGCCGCCCGCTGGCAGCCCAACGATGCGGAATGGGCGGCAGTGCAAGCCCTGCACATGTCGCTGCACCCCTCGCCGCACGCCGGCGGCGCGTCGGGACCGGACGGGACCGCAATATCAGGAATGTCAGCGGGACATGATGAAGTGGAACCATGAGCGTTGAACTCCAACTAGTCGGACCGGCGGCAGCGGCAGCAGAGGCGCCGCAGCTTAGCGCCGACCAGCAGGCCGTGGTGGACCTGCAGACCGGCAGCGGGCCCGTACTGGTCCTCGGCGCCCCCGGCACCGGAAAGTCCACCGTGCTCGTGGAAGCCGCCGTCGCCCGGATTGAACGGGACGGGCTGGATCCCTCCCGCATGCTGCTGCTGGCACCCTCCCGGCTGGCCGCAGCCTCCCTGCGGGACGCGCTCTCGGCCCGGCTGCAGGGCACGCTGAGTACCGCGCCGGCCCGGACCTGGGCGTCCTATGCCTTCGACCTTATCCGGCGGGCCAAGACCGAGGGCCGGCTGCCCTGGATCACCCGTGCACCCAAGCTGCTCTCCGGTGCCGAACAGGATGTAATCATCAAGGAACTGCTGGCCGGCCACGGCGAGCAGGGCGTCCCGCAGCTGCCCTGGCCCGAGGGCCTGGACCTGGCCCTGGGCACGCGGGGCTTCCGGCAGGAGATCCGGCAGCTGTTCGACCGGGTCATCGAGTACGGGATCTCCGCCGGGGAGCTGCGGGAGCTGGGGGAGCGGCACAGCCGGCCGGACTGGGTGGCCTCCGCTGCGCTCTACGCCGAGTACCGGGACGTCCTGGACCTGCGGATGCCCGAGTCCTTCGACCCGGCCGGCATCATCACCTCCGCCCTGAACATCCTGCGCTCCGACCCGGAGTTCCTGGCCGCGGAACAAGAACGCCAGCAGCTGGTCCTGGTGGATGACCTGCAGGAAGCCAACCCGGCCATCCACAGCCTCTATGCCGTGCTGGCCGGCACGGGGGATTCCATCGCCGCAGCCTGCCCGGACACCGTGGTCCAGGGCTTCCGCGGGGCCCGGCCGGATCTGGTCGGCCGGCTGGGCGAACGGTTCGGCGGCCGGCTGCAGACCCGGGTGCTGACCACCTCGCACCGGCTGACCGGTCCGCTTGCCGGGGCTTGGACGCGCACTGCATCGCGCATCTCCGTTGTGGGCGGGCTGCCGTCCTACCGCAGCGCCGTTGCCGATGCCCGGCACCCGGGGACTGCTGCCACCGCTGACGCTGCCGGCCCTGCCCACCCGGGTGACGAGGTTACTGATGACACCGTTACGGGCGCAGTTGAAACGGGCGGGACAGCCCCGGAAGTTCCGGCCGCCGAGGCACACGTGGTGGACTCGCCCATGCACGAGCAGCGCTACGTGGCCCAGCGGATCCTTGAAGCGCAACTGCTGCACGGGCGCTCGCTGGAGGACATCGCCGTTATTGTCCGGACCGGCGGCCAGCTGGCCGCCCTGCAGCGGTACCTCACCGGGCAGGGCATTGAGGTCAAGGTGCCGGTGGCTGAAAAAGCCGTGCGGGACGAAGCCGCGGTCCGGCCCCTGCTGGACGCGTACGCCGTCGTCCTCGACCCGGACCTGCTCACCCCCGAACTCGCTGTGTCCCTGCTGACCTCGCGCATCGGTGGTGCCAGCACACTGGAACTCCGCCGCCTGCGGCAGGCGCTTCGCCGGGAAGAACTTGGTGCCGGCGGCGGACGCACCAGCGACGCCCTGCTGGTGGAATCGCTGCTGGAGCCGGAATCCGCGTCGGGCCGCGCGCTGGCAGGGCTCACCTGGGATGCGCGGCTGGCCGCCCAGCGCATTGCCGGCATGATCACGGCCGGACGCAGCGCCGCCGTCGAACCCGGCGCCACTGCCGAAACCGTGCTGTGGGCCCTGTGGTCCGCCTCCGGGTGGTCCAAGAAGTGGGCCGAGGCCGCCCTGGCCGGCGGGCCCACGGCCTCCCGGGCAGACCGGGACCTGGACGCCATCATGGCCCTGTTCCAGACCGCCGAACGCTATGTGGACCAGCTGCCCGGTTCCACCCCTGCGCAGTTCCTGGACTACCTCACCAGTTCGGAACTGCCCATGGACACCCTGGCCGCACGCGCCCAGCGGCGCGAGGCCGTGGAGCTGCTGACACCGGCCAGTGCGGCGGGCCGGGAGTGGCCCGTAGTGATTGTTGCCGGCATCCAGCAGGATGTGTGGCCCAACCTGCGGCTGCGCGGTGAACTGCTGGGCAGCGGCGAACTGGTCGCGGCAGTGGAACACGGGGATAATTTCCGTGCCCACCGCAGCCCGCTGACCCTGATGCAGTCCATCCGCTTCGACGAGCTGCGCAGCTTCTCCACCGCCGTTTCGCGTGCCCGTGAACTCCTGATCTGCACCGCCGTCTCCTCCGAGGATGAGCAGCCCTCGCAGTTCCTGGACCTGGTGGCGCCGCTGGAACCCGGGGCCGAGAAACGTGAACGCACCGAGGTGCTGCGCCCCAGCACGCTGCGTTCCCTGGTTTCGGAGCTGCGCCGGTTTGTCCAGCAGCCGGACATCGACCCCGACGGCGCTGCCGAAGCAGCGCATCACCTGGGAACCATGCTCAACCACGAGGTGCCCGTCCCGGCGGCGGATCCGCGCCAGTGGTGGGGGCTGGCGCCCTTGTCCACCGAAGCGCCCATCCTTCCTCCGGAAGCTTCCATCCCCGTTTCGCCCTCCAAGGTGGACGCCGTACTGAAGTCGCCCCTCAGCTGGTTCGTTTCCGCGGCCGGCGGCGAGCAGGCGACGGATTTCGCCCGCTCGCTGGGAACCCTGGTGCATGCCATCGCCCAGGACATGCCGGACGCGACGGGGAACGAGTACGTAGCGGAATTGGAGAGGCGCTGGCCGTCGCTGGGCATGAAGGACAACTGGGAAGGCCGGATGGACCTCCAGCGGGCCGAATCCATGGTCCGCAAACTGGCCGAATATGTCATCACCATGCGCCGCAGCGGCCGCTCGCTGGCTGCCGTCGAGCAGGATTTCCAGGTGGAGCTGCCGGTGGAGATCGACGGCGCGGTGCGTACTGCCCTGCTCCGCGGCCAGATCGACCGCCTGGAAGTCGATGCTGAAGGACGGCTGTTTATCGTCGACCTGAAGACCGGGAAATCGGCGCCCAAGAAGGAGGACCTGCAGGGCCACCCGCAGCTGGCGGCCTACCAGGAAGCCGTGCGCGAGGGGGCGCTGCCCGATGCCCCGCGGGTACCGGGAGGAGCGGCCCTCGTGCAGCTGGGAACCTCCAACAAGGGAGTATCCGTGCAGGAGCAGCCGGCACTGGACCCGAACGACACCACGGCGCGGAACATGGTGGCCGAGGCAGCGCGGCTGATGTCGGCCGCGTTCTTCGAAACTGTCCATGATCCCGGCCGGAGCGGCTTTGGCGGCAACGGCTGCCGGCTGCCCGAAATCTGTCCACTGTGCGCTGAAGGAAAGCAGGTCACCGAGTGAGTGCCTCCGTAACCGACGAGGTATCGGGAACCAATGAGCGCCCGGACGGCGCCCTGCCGGAGGGAGGGGCTCCCCGCTACTCGGCACGGGATATGGCGGAGCTGCTGCATACCGAACCCCACGCGCCGGTGCAGTACCCCACCGAAGACCAGATCGGCATTATCGAGGGCCCGCTGGAACCGCTGCTGGTGATTGCCGGTGCCGGGTCGGGCAAAACCAAAACCATGGCGGACCGGGTCGTCTGGCTCGTTGCCAACGGACTGGTCCGGCCCGAGCAGATCCTCGGGGTGACCTTCACCCGCAAGGCCGCCGGTGAGCTGGCCACCCGGATCCGCGGGCGCCTGAACATGCTGTACCGCCAGCTCGACGGCGCGGGCGGGACAGGCGAGCCGGACGAAAGCGGCGAGGAGCGGATGGAACCCACTGTTTCCACCTACCACTCCTACGCCAACGGAATCGTGAATGACTACGGCCTGCGGATAGGCGTGGAACGTGATTCCGTGATGCTTGGCGGTGCGCAGTCCTGGCAGCTGGCCAACGAAGTGGTGGAGGCGTACTCGGGGGACTACGAACACTTCACCGCAGCCAAATCGACCCTGGTCTCGGCCGTGCTGCAGATGGCCGGGGAATGCTCCGAGCACCTGCGCACCCCGGCCGAGGTGCGGGCGGAACTGCAGGCACATGTGGACGCTGTGTCCGTGCTGCCGTACCAGTTCGGCAAGCCCAAGGAACCCACCCAGGCGGCCCGGAAGCTGCTCAACCGGCTGCGTACCCGCATTTCCGTCACCGAACTGGTGGAGGCCTACCGGCAGGCCAAGGCCGAGCGCCGGCAGCTGGACTTCGGCGACCTGGTGGAATTGGCCGCCCGCATTGCGTCCACCATCCCGGAAGCCGTGGAGATGGAACGCGCCAAATACAAAGTGGTGCTGCTGGACGAATTCCAGGACACGTCGCATGCGCAGATGGTCCTGTTTTCCAAGCTGTTCGGCGACGGGCGTTCGGTCACGGCGGTGGGAGACCCGCACCAGTCCATTTACGGATTCCGCGGCGCGTCCGCCGGGCAGCTGGGCACCTTCCGGGAGAAGTTCCCGCTGACCACTCAGGAGGGGAGGGCGCTGGCGCCGCTGGCGAACCTGTCCGTGGCCTGGCGCAACGCCACCTCCGTGCTGGAAGCCGCCAACACCGTGTCCTCCCCGCTGAACGGCGTGGCCCCGTGGCTCAAGCACCAGCGGCTGCCGTATGTTCCCGAGCTGCAGGCCCGGCCCAGCGCGCCCATCGGCGAGGTGTACCTCGGACGCTACCTCAGCGACGTTTCCGTGGAACCGGGCCGGCACGGCCAGGAACGGATCCTGGGCGAAGCCGAAGCCGTAGCCGAACTGGTGGCCAAGCACCGGCAGCAAAAGGCGGAGTACGACGACCGCCGCAACGTCCTGTGGCCCACCGTCGCGGTCCTCTGCCGGGGCCGGAAGCAGTTCGAACCCATCCGCAAGGAACTGGAACTGCGCGGCATTCCGGTCCAGATTGTGGGCCTGGGCGGGCTGCTGTCCACACCGGAAGTGGTGGATCTTTTGGCCGTCCTGCGGGTACTGGGGGACCCGGGACGCTCGGACTCCATGCTGCGCATCCTTGCCGGAGCCCGCTGGCGCCTGGGCCCGGCGGACCTGATGGCCCTGGCCGACTGGTCCCGGCACCTGGTGCGGGTCCGCGAACGCGCAGTCCGGGTGGCGGACGCAGCAGACATCCACGGACCTGACGAAGGGCCGGATCTGGTGGTCGAGGCGGACCTGGTGGAAGCCGGCAGCCTGGTTGAAGCGGTGGATTCCCTGCCGCGCCCGGGCTGGGTGTCCAATGCCGGCCGGTCCCTCTCCGAGGAAGGACTGCGCCGGCTGACGCTGCTGCGCAACGAGCTGCGGGACCTGCGCGGCTTTGTGGGGGAGGACCTCACCACCCTCATCGGGGAAGTGGAGCGCCGGATTCTGCTGGACATCGAGGTGGCAGCCAAGCCCGGCGTCACCCTGCACGAATCCCGTCGCAACCTGGACGCCTTCATCGACGCCGCAGCAACCTTCAGCTCGTCCTCGGAACGGGTGGATTTGGCCGCGTTCCTGGCCTGGCTGGAAGCAGCGAACACCGAAGAAAACGGCCTGCCCGTGACCCCGCTCGAACCCAGCCGGGAAGCGGTGCAGCTGCTGACCGTGCATGCCTCCAAGGGGCTGGAATGGGACATTGTGGCCGTTCCGGGCCTGAACGAAGCATCCTTTCCCAGCGACAAGGATTCACGCTGGAGCAGCGGCGACTCCTCGGTGCCGTGGACCCTGCGCGGCGACAGCCTGGACCTGCCGCAGTGGGACTGGGAACAGGTTGACCAGAAGTCCTGGCTGGAGAGCGAGAAGCTCTTCAGCGAAGACGCCAAGGGCCACGCCGAGCGGGAGGAGCGCCGGCTGGCCTACGTCGCCTTTACCCGGGCCAAGTCGGTGCTGATCTGCACCTCCTCCGCCTGGGGCGGCGGACGCTCCAAGCCGCTGGGCCCCTCGCGCTACCTCCAGGACCTGTACGAACTGGAACAGGCGGGGGCGCCGGGCTACCACCTGGAACGCTGGGTCACACCAGAGGAAGAGGGCACGGAGAATCCCGCCCTTGCCGAGGCTGAACGCGCAGTATGGCCGGTGGATCCGCTGGGCTCCCGCCGGCAGCGGATGGAAGCGGCAGCGCAGGCCGTTATAGGCGCCGCGCAACAGCAACAGCAACAGCAACAGCAACAGGGCGCAGGGAACGATCCGGCTGGACAGGCGCCCGGACGCTGGAGCCGGGAGACGCAGCTGCTGCTTGCCCGGCACCGCCCGCCCAACGAGGTGGTGCAGGTGGAACTGCCCGCCCACATCTCGGCGTCCATGCTGGTGGACCTGAAGGACGACCCGGCTGAGGTGACCCGGCAGCTGCGCCGCCCGGTTCCCCGCCAGCCCGGCATGGCCGCGCGCAAGGGAACGGCATTCCATGCCTGGGTGGAAGAGTTCTTCGGCACCAGCGGCATGCTGGACATCGATGAGTATCCCGGGGCCGCGGATGCGTACGTGGACGAGGCCTACCAGCTCGAGGACATGATCGCCACGTTCGAGTCCTCGGAGTGGGCGCAGCGGACCCCGTCCTACATTGAGGTGCCGGTGGAGACCAAGGTGGACGCCGTCGTCGTGCGCGGCCGCATCGACGCCGTCTTCCAGGATGCCGACGGCACGTGGGACCTGATCGACTGGAAGACCGGCGCTCCGCCGTCGTCGGCCAAGCTCGATGTTCGGGCGGTGCAGCTTGCCGTGTACCGGCTGGCCTGGTCCCGGCTGAAGGGCGTGCCCCTGGAAAAGGTCCGTGCCGCGTTCTACTACGTGGCGGCGGACAAGGTCATCCGGCCGTACAACCTGGCGGACGAGGCCGAACTGGAGCAGATCATCGGCGCGGCAGCCGAACGTCCGTCAGCCGGGTTCTGATCAGAAAGTGCCCCGCCGGAAATCGGCGGGGCACTTCGGGCTGCGGGCTGAAGGCGGGCTACTGCTTCCGAACCGGAATCAGAGGCAGTGCGGTGGTAGCGGTGTCGCTCCCGGTTCCTGCACCGTCGTCGCCGGTCGGAGCAGTATCGACGGCGGCTTCTGCATCGGGTGCCGTCTCTGCGGCGGGGGCCGTCTCTGCGGCGGAATCTGCTGCCTCGGGTCCTCCTTCCGCTTCCGCTTCCGCAGGTGCGGCCTCGGAGTCTTCGCTTCCCGCGTCGGCTTCGGCGTCGGCTTCGGCGTTCGTGTCCCCGGCCGGGACTGCGGCGCCGCGTGCCGGCAGCGCAATGACTTCGGCCAGGCCCGGACCTTGGACACGGCCGGAGGCCCCCGTCTCGTCGTCGTCTGCAGCAACGCTGTCCCCGGCAACCTCGTCGGCAGCAGTGCGGTCACCGTCGTTATCGGCAGCCTCAATTCCGGCCTCGGTGCCCTCGCCGGTTTCGTCATCGGTGCCATCGGCCTGCTCCCCGGCGGGCTCGATGGGAGCCACAGTAACCTTGGCGGAGTCAGGCTTGGCGGCCGCGCGAGCATCGGCGGAAGCATCAGCGGGAGCATCAGCATCGACGGGCACGTTGACGGTCCGGGGGACGGCGTCCGCTGCCGCACGGTACTGGCCCGCCCGCTGGTCCGCCGCTTCCTGCTCCAGCACATCCTCCTCGAGGGTGTCGAGCATTTCCACGGCCTCATCCACCATGGTGGAGTTTTCCGCCGCGACACCGCGGACCAGCCATTGGGCCAGCGCGAATTCGGCAGAGAGCGCGGCGCGGCGGATCAGGTGCGGATCCTCCGGATCGGTGCTTGCCTCCAGGTACGCGCCGTGGACCGTCTCGGTGAACCGCGGATCGTTGGCGGCAATCAGCCAGGCAAAGTCGTCGGCCGGGTCGCCCACGCGGAGGTCGGTCCAGCCCGTGACGGCGCTGACCCGCTCGCCGGTCAGCAGGATGTTGTCTTCATGCAGGTCCCCGTGGACCACCGTGGGCTTGAACCGCCACAGCGACACGTCTTCCAGGGCATGTTCCCAGCGCCGCAGCAGGACTGAGGGAATCAGTCCGGTGGTGGCAGCCTGGTCGAGTTCGTTCAGGCGGCGCTGCCGGAACTCGTTCGCGGTGTAGCTGGGCAGGTCGGCGCGGGTGACCAGTTCCCGTGGCAAAGCGTGGACGGCGGCCATGGCGCGGCCGATCTCCGCCGCTACGGCACGCCCGGAGGTCATCAGGGTATCGATGCTCCGGGTAGCCCCGGGCAGGTGGGAGTAGACAAAGGTGCATAGTTCACCCTGGCGGACGGTTCCGGCCACGTAGGGCAGCACAAACGGCAGCTCGGCCCGGACCGCAGGGACGAAGGTGCGCAGGACCAGCAGCTCGGTCTCCAGCCGCATGCTCGCTTCAAGGTGCTTGGGTGAGCGGACCCGCCACCTGCGTCCGGCGTCGTCCACGAGCAGCGCGGCGTCAAAATCCGCGGCGTCGTCGGGGGAACCGGCAACGCCGGTTGGGGTCAGCCCTGGGACGGCAGCGCTGGCCATTGCAGCCAATTCCATGGGGGTCCGTTTCACATCTTCAACCGTATGGGCAGATGTGTCCTGAATAACCGCAGTGCGGCGGCGAGTCGTCCAAACCGTGAGGAAAACCTCAAGCAGCCCCCGGGGCCGGGGGCCAACTACAGTTTGGGGGGAGGGAGTCAGTACGGTAGGTGGTATGAGTATTCCGGCACCGGCAGCATTTGTTTCCCCCCTTGGACTGTTACCGCTGGCCCGGACGGCGGTGGACCGCGGATCCGAGCGCCGGATCGCTCCCGACCTTTTCGAGACCATCCGGGCGGATGCCGCCACCCGCGTTATGTACTTTGCGAAGGGCCGTGCCCTGGTCCGGGACTCCGCCCTGGTGCTGCTGGACCCGCCGGCAGACGGCTTCGGCGACGCACCCGTCTACCTGGGCCGCACCTTGGAAGACGCGCAGGTGCCGCTGGGATCGGACATCGTGCTGGTCACGCTGCCGGAACCCGATCCGGCGTTCGCCGTCGACGGCGCAGCCTGGGCCAGCCTGCGCGAATCCGCCACCGAACTCGGGGCCCTGGACGCGGGACTGTTCGTTGAAGCTGCCGCAGTTGCCAACTGGCATGCAGTGCACACCCACTGCCCGCGCTGCGGTGCGCCCACCGTGCCCGAGCAGGGCGGCTGGGTCCGGCGCTGCCCCGAAGACGGAAGCTCGCACTTTCCGCGCACCGATCCGGCCATCATCGTGGCGGTCACCGATGAGCAGGACCGTATCCTGCTGGGCTCCGCCGCGGCGTGGCCGGGTAACCGGTACTCCACCCTGGCTGGATTCGTGGAGCCGGGGGAGTCGCTGGAAGCAGCCGTGATCCGGGAGGTGGAGGAGGAGTCCGGGGTGGTTGTCCACTCCCCGCAGTACCTGGGTTCCCAGCCGTGGCCTTTCCCCTGTTCACTGATGCTGGGCTTCACGGCCCGCACCGCCAACCCGGCTGCCCGGGCGGACGGTGTGGAAATGTCCGATGTCCGCTGGTTCAGCCGGTCCGAACTCGCAGCCGCAGTGTCCAGCGGAGAAATCACCATTGCAGGCCCCATTTCCATTGCCCGGAACCTGATCGAGCGCTGGTACGGCGGGACCATAACCGAACCGGAGGCCGGCGCCCGCCCATGAGCAGCGAATCACCCGAAGCACTCATCCTGTCCGGGCTCGACGACGAGCAGCGGGCAGTCGCCACCACCCTGACGGGCCCGCTGTGTGTCTTGGCAGGCGCCGGCACGGGTAAGACCCGTGCCATCACCCACCGCATGGCGTACGGCGTGGCCACCGGTGTGTACAAACCCCAGCAGGTGCTGGCCGTGACCTTTACTGCCCGCGCCGCGGCGGAAATGCGGACCCGGCTGCGGGACCTGGGCGCCAACGGTGTCCAGGCCCGCACCTTCCACGCCGCGGCCCTGAAGCAGCTGCAGTACTTCTGGCCGCACACCGTTGGCGGTGCCATGCCCGGGCTGCTGGACCACAAGGCACAGATCATCGCGGAGGCAGCCCGCCGCCTCCGGCTATCCACGGACCGCGCGGCCATCCGCGACGTCGCTGCCGAAATCGAATGGGCCAAGGTGTCCATGCTCACCCCGGACAGCTACGTCCGGGCGGCAGCGGACCGGGAGCCGCCGGCGGGCTTCGACCTGACCGCTATCTCGCGCATCTTCCAGTCTTATGAAGACGTCAAGGTGGACCGCAACATCATCGACTTCGAGGATGTCCTGCTCATCATGGTGGGAATCCTGCAGGAGGATGAGCGGGTAGCGGCCATGGTGCGGGACCAGTACCGCCACTTCGTGGTGGACGAATACCAGGACGTTTCCCCGCTGCAGCAGCGCCTCCTGGACCTGTGGCTCGGTGCCCGGGACGAGCTGTGCGTGGTGGGCGATTCAAGCCAGACCATTTACTCCTTCACCGGCGCCACACCCCGGCACCTGCTGGACTTCACCAAGCGGTTCCCGGACGCCGACGTCGTCAAGCTCGTCCGTGACTACCGCTCCACCCCGCAGGTGGTGGGCCTCGCCAACCGGATCCTCGCGGCCCGGACGGCCGAGGGGGAGCGCAACCGCACGGCGCCGCCGTGGCCAACGCCCCTGGAACTGGTGGCGCAGCGGCCGGCGGGACCGGAACCGACGTTCACCGAATGCGCCGACGACGAAGCCGAAGCGGCGCACGTAGCGTCGTCCATCAAGGCTCTCCTGGAGGAGGGCGTCCAGGCCAGTGAGATCGCCGTACTGTTCCGGACCAACGGGCAGTCGCAGGCCTACGAGCAGGCACTGGCTTCGGCCGGCATCGGCTACCAGCTGCGCGGCGGCGAGCGGTTCTTTGCCCGCCGCGAGGTCCGCGATGCCGTGCTTCAGCTGCGCGCGGCGTCACGCTCCGTCGGCAATGAACCGGTGCCGCAGCTGGTGAAGGACATCCTTGCGTCGCTGGGCTACACCCCCGAGGCACCGGCCGGCGGCGGGGCCACGCGCGAGCGGTGGGAATCACTCGCCGCCCTGGTGGCATTGTCCGAAGAACTGCAGGTGACCCGGACCCGGGACCCCGAGGCCATTTTCACGCTCCAGGACTTCGTGGCCGAACTTGAGGAACGAGCAGCTGCGCAGCACGCGCCTCGGGTCCAGGGCGTCACCTTGGCTTCCCTGCACTCGGCCAAGGGCCTGGAATGGGACGCGGTGTTCCTGGTCGGACTGAGCGAGGGCCTGATGCCCATTTCCTTCGCTGATACGCCCGAAGCCGTGGACGAGGAACGGCGTCTGCTGTACGTCGGCATCACCCGTGCCCGTGTCCACCTTGCCCTGTCCTGGTCCACCGCCCGAACACCGGGCGGACGGGCCAACCGGAAGCCGTCCCGGTTCCTGGACGGGCTGCGTCCGCGCACCGAACGCGACGCAGGCCGGACGGCCGGCCCGGCCCGGCAGGCCCGGCGCAAGGTCACCGGCCCGGCGAAGTGCCGCAGCTGCGGTGCCCTGCTGAACACCGGTGCCGAACGCAAGGTGGGCCGCTGTGCGGATTGCCCGGTGACCTATGAGGAAGCAACATTCGAGGCGCTGCGCGAATGGCGGCGGGAGGCCGCCTCGGAAGCAGGCATCCCGGCGTTCGTCGTTTTCACCGACGCGACACTGGTTGCCATCGCCGAGGACAGGCCGCCGTCGTTGAACCGGCTGGCCACGCTGCCCGGCGTCGGCCCGTCCAAACTCGAAAAGTACGGCGAAGAGGTGCTGAAGGTACTCGAGGCCAGCGCCGGATCATAGGCGCCGCTGGACGGAAACCCTTCCTGGCCGTCAGGCCACCCGGTTCAGGCGGTGCTGTAGCCGGCATCCGCAGGCCGGGTGGTAATCCAGCTGCTGCAGCCGGGAGTAGCCGTCCGAGGCCCGCACCTGCAGGACAGCGGAATACAGCGCCGGACGGTTAATCCCGTCAAGGAACACCAGGGCCGCCGTGGCCGCGGTCCCTGCCGCCAGCACGGATCCGGCGGTCTCCTCGCCGTCCGGACCCGAGCAGTCCAAGACGGTGCCGGCAGCCGGGCCCCCGGCGCGGCGGGCCAGGGCATCGGCGGCCGCGAACCAGCCGGGGTCGGTGTCCGCGCGGTGCAGGTCCAGGCATTCCAGGCATGCAGTGGCCCCCGGAACCACCAGCGGACCCACATCCCACCCGTCCTCCTGCGCGGAGACCACCAAGCGGGGAATGCCGTCGGCAGCCGCCGTCGGCTCGGCCGGACGGCCGCCTGCCGCACCGAAGCCTGCCGCCTGGACCGTCACCGCCAGATCCACCGGCACAGGCTCGGAGCGGACCCGGATACCGGAGTGCACCAGAACCTGCAGGGTGGGGTCGATCCGGAACACGTGGCGCTTGACCGCTGCCGCGCGGTTCATGCCGATATCCGTCATCGCATAGGACGCACCCACATCCGTCGGGGCCACGGCAGCCGGGTCGGCCAACAGCAGGGTTCCGACGCCGGCGGAAGCCAGTGTGCGGGCGAGGAGGGCACCGGTCCGCCCCAGGCCCTCGACCAGCACGGTGGCCGCCGCACGGCGGCGGACCGATTCCTCCCCGTTGGCGGCGTAAGCCGCTGCCAGCCGCTGGGCATCCGGCTGCAGGCGTTCCGAACGCAGGGAAGGGACGGGAGAGGCCGTGGTTTCCTGCGGAATGAGCAGCGGCTCCAAAACCTCCAGCAGCGACGCAGCCCGCTCCGCGGAAAGGAACACACCCGCCGCAGCATCCTGCTCCGTGCCGTCCGGGACTCCGCTGCGCAGGGCGGCCAGGAACGCGACGTCGGCGTCTTGGAGGTTGCGCAGCAGCAGCGATCCGGCGCCGATGCCCAGCTGCCTGGCACCGGGCGATACTTCCAATACGTGCACTCCCGGATTGATCCGCATGGCTGTGCTCCCTTGTGTCCCGGTGTGGCCTGGTGTGTCCAGTCCATGGCCCGCCGCGGGCGGGGTGCTGACCATGCTGGCACGGGACGGCTTGCCGCCGGCGGTTATCCACAAGGTGCAGGACCGTCACCGGCGCCGTCTAGGCTGGAAATATGCCTCATCCTTCTGCCGGTGCGTCCGTCCCTGCTACCACCAGCTCGGGAATCCCCATCCAGGTGCGGCGTTCCGCGCGGCGCAAGCGGACCGTGAACGCCGTCTTCCGGGACGGGGTGGCGCTGGTGTCCATCCCGGCCCACTTCAGCCGCGAGCAGGAAGCCGAATGGGTTCAGCGCATGGTTGCCCGGCTGGAACAGCGCGTGGCCCGGGAATCGACTCCCCAGACCAGCGACAGCCGGCTGATGGCGCGGGCGGGGGAACTGTCCCGCACCTACCTGGCCGGGAAGGCCCGGCCCGAGTCCGTCCGCTGGGTCAGCAACCAGAACTCCCGCTGGGGTTCTGCGACCCCGGCGCGGGGCAGCATCCGGCTGTCGGACAAGCTGCAGGGAATGCCGGACTGGGTGGTGGACTATGTGCTGCTGCACGAACTCGCACACCTGATTGTGCCCTCGCACGGAGCCGCGTTCTGGCGGCTGCTGGAGACGTACCAGCAAACGGAAACCGCCAAGGCGTTCCTGTCCGGAGCAGCCTTTGCCAGCGCCCGCGGGCTGAAGGGGGAAATGGAAGAGGACTAGCTCCCGCGGGCTGTGCCCGCCGGAACCAGTCCTCTTGCCGGTCCAGCCGGGATCCGTTGGAACCCGGTTTTTAGTGGGACCCGGTTTTTAGTTGGAGCCCGGCTTCGGGTTGCCATCCTCCTCGGTGCCTTCTTCCGGACCGCCGTCAGCAGGGCCCGCGTCGGCAGCGTTCCCGTCGGCGCCGGTGTCTTCGGCAGCGTTCTCTTCGGGGTTTTCGGGAGCAGCATCTTCGGCGGGCTCATCGAAGCCGCCTTCCAGCAGGCGCTTCAACGCCGCATCGACGTCGGAGTCTGCCGCTTCGAGCAGTTCCCGCCGCTTGCTGAAGCCCTTGGGATCGTCCAGGTCCTCCGAGGTGGGAAGCAGGTCCGGATGCTGCCAAACGGCGTCGCGCCCTTCAATGCCGCGTTCCTCGGTGAGGTGCGCCCACAGGGCGGCTGCGTCGCGCAGCCGCCGCGGACGCAGCTCCAGGCCCACCAGCGAAGCGAAGGTGTGCTCGGCCGGGCCGCCGCTGGCCCGGCGCCGGCGGATCATTTCCCGCAGTGCTCCTGCGGACGGCAGGTTGGCGGTGGCTGCGGCGGTGACTTCGTCCACCCACCCTTCCACCAGGGCCAGCGCCGTCTCCAGCCGTTCCAGGGCGGCGTCCTGGGCGGGCGTGCGCTGCGGCTGGAAGACCCCGCCGGAAAGGGCGGACTGGATGGATTCGGGATTCGCGGGATCAATGTCGCGGGCGGCTTCTTCGATCTTGGAAATGTCGATGTGGATGCCGCGGGCGTAGCTTTCAATGGCACCGAAGAGGTGCGAGGCAAGCCACGGAGCATGGGCAAACAGCCGGGCGTGGGCTGCTTCCCGGACGGCGAGGTAAAGCCGGATTTCCGTGTCGGGGACGTCCAGGCCCTCGCCGAAAGCGGCAACGTTGGCCGGCAGCAGTGCCATGGTCCCGGCGGCGAGCGGCAGGCCGATGTCGGTGGAGCTGACCACTTCCTTGGACAGGGCACCCACGGCCTGGCCGAGCTGGATGCCGAACATCGCCCCGCCCATGTTCGCGAGCATGGAGGACGCTCCGCCCATCATGGACTTCATTTCCTCGGGCATCTGGGTGGTGATCGCGTTGGATAGCGCTTCGGAAATGCTGACGGCCACCGGTTCCGTCAGGCGGCGCCATGAGTCCATGGTGGCCTCGACCCATTCGGCGCGGGACCAGGCCCGGCCGAGGGCGGCAGTTGATGCGAAGTCCGTGGCCGGGTCCAGCCAGAGCTCGGCCAGGTGCAGGGCTTCGTCGACCTCGCGGGCCGCGGCGGGGCCGGTGGAGGGATCACTGCCGGTCGCGGCCACCCGGCGTGCATTGTCCTTGGCCAGCTGCCAGTTCACCGGACCGTCGGAGGGGGTGCTGAACATGGCCTGCACCTGCTGGAAAATCATCGCCATGGCATTCGGATCAGAGGGAAGTCCCGCTGCCTTGGCCAGCTCGGAGGGGTCCATGCCGCCGGCACCGCCGCCGCCGAACAGGCGCGCGAGCATTTCGGACAGCGGATCCTGGGGGTTGTCCCCGCGGTCGGAAGGATTGGAACTCATGGGATACCACCGGTCCTGTGGAAGGAGATAAGAGGATAACGCTTACGATGCCCGGCAGCAGCCGACCATATTGCCTTTACGTTACCGGCAGTGCCCGAGGCCTGTCCCGCACGGCCGTATTTCGTTCGCTGTAGGCAAAGCCCGGCTGCACGCCCGGCTTGCGGTGCGGGCGTAGGCTTGCAGGGTGGTGCCCGGCAACACAAGGCGGGTACGCAGACACGTACGGCACACACACATGTCCGGCTATATGCACGGCACAAACGCAGGAAAAGGTTGGACAGTTGCGCCCCACACATGAAGACGGCAGCGGCGCGGGGTACGGGGGAGGCGGAACGGGTAACTCCCGCCCGCAGGGACCGGGCGCCCCGGCACCGCAGCCTGACGGCAGCTACTCCGTCTACCCCTACCAAGGTCTGGGCGACGGAAAGCCGGTGCCGGCCAAGCGCTCGCCCCGGTCCCGCGGCATCCTCGTTTCGGGCGTTCTCGCGTTTGTCCTCGGCGGGGCGGGGCTGCTCCTGCCGGCCCAGTACGTGGTGGAGTCCCCGGGACCCACGTTCAACACGCTCGGAACCGCCGGCGGCAAGGACATCATCCAAATCGAAGGGGAGCGCAGCTACCCGACTGACGGTGAGCTGGACCTGACCACGGTTTACGTGGCCGGCGGTCCCAGCACCAACATCAGCATTTTCCAGGCCCTGGGGGGCTGGGTGAACACCAACGACGTCGTGTACCCCGCCGATTTCCTCTACGCGCCGGGAACTACCGGCGAGCAGGTGGATGAAGAGAACGCCGCTGCCATGACCTCGTCCCAGGAGTCCGCCGTGGCAGCAGCACTGACGCTGTTGGAGATCCCGTATACCCAGGAGCTCTCCGTGGGGTCCGTCGTCGAGGGTGCCCCCGCCGAGGGCGTGCTGCAGGCCGGCGACACTGTGCTGGCAGTGGGGGACACGCCTGTCGACGGCATCGACACCCTCCGGTCAGCGCTGAACGACGCCGGCGGGTCACCGGTGGATGTCACGGTCCGGCGCGGCGGCTCCGAGGTCATGGAGACGCTGACGCCCCGAAAGTCGGACTCCGGCGTCTACCAGCTCGGAATCGAGTTGGCGACGACCTTCGATTTTCCGTTCGAGGTGCGGATCGGTGAGGGAATGGACCGGGTGGGCGGCCCGTCCGCCGGCATGATGTTCGCCTTGGGGATCGTGGACCGGCTCACCCCGGAGCAGCTCACCGGCGGCAGGCACTTTGCCGGTACGGGAACCATCGATGCTGCGGGCAACGTCGGGCCCATCGGCGGAATCCGCCAGAAGCTCATCGGCGCCTCGGACGCGGGTGCGGAATTCTTCCTGGCCCCGGAGGCGAACTGCGCCGAGGTGGTGGACCACATCCCCGAAGGACTGGCAGTGGTCAAGGTGTCCACGCTGGACGAGGCGAGGGACGCCGTCGGAAAACTCGCGGCCGGTACTAACCCGGCCGATCTGCCGCAGTGCAGCTTGTAGCGTAAACGGGTAGCTGACCGGCCCGGCCTCGTTACGATCGGGACAAGCTTGGAATCGGAGTCCGCAGGAAGTGGCAGCCGGGGAACAATCCAAGGCAGAATGAGTAGGGACGGCTTCAGGGCCTTCCGGCGGGGAAAAGGGGTTGAAAATGCTCCCGGAACCACTCCCACCGGTGCAACCCGGCGAGGCCGCGAGCCGACGCACCGAACGATGAGGTAACTGTGACTTCCGGACCAAACGGCCCATTCTCCCGACCCGGCGCAGCAACTGCCACCGGCAGGCGACGGCGGCGCAGCCCGCTGATCGCCACGCTGATTGTTGTGGCCGTGCTCGTCATTGGCTTCGTGTACTTCTCCCAGGTGTATGCCAATGTCCTGTGGTTCAACCAGTTGGGTTACCTGGAAGTCTTCGTCAAGGAGAACCTGACCCGGATCTGCATGTTCCTCGCCGCTTTCCTCGTAATGGCCGCCGGGGTGTTCACCAGTATCCGGGTGGCCTATGTATCGCGGCCCATCTATGCCCCGGACAGCGCCCTGCAGGACAACCTGAACCGGTACCAGGCCCAGCTTGAACCGGTCCGCAAGCTCCTGATGATCGGCATCCCCATTGTGGTGGGCGGGTTCGCCGGCACGGCGGCCATGTCCATGTGGCAGCAGGCACTGCTCTTCTTCAACCGCAAGGACTTCGGGGAAACCGACCCGCAGTTCAACATGGACTACAGCTTCTACCTGAACACCCTGCCCTTCATCGGGTTCCTCGTCGGTTTCCTGATCAGCGTGGTGGTGATTGCCGGCATCGCCGGGCTGTTGACCCATTACCTGTACGGGGGCATCCGGCTGGAGGAAAAGGGTGTCTTCGTGAGCCGCCCGGCGCGCCTGCACCTGGCGATCATTGCCGCAGCGTTCCTGATCCTGCAGGCCGTGAATTTCTGGCTGGACCGCTACGACACCCTGCTGAGCACCTCCGGAACCTGGACCGGCGCGCTCTACACCGACGTCGAAGCCGTTATCCCCACCAAGGCCATCCTGGCCGTCGCCTCGGTCATCGTTGCCGTGCTGTTCATCCTCTCCGCCGTGATCGGCCGGTGGCGGCTGCCGATCATCGGCACCGCCATGCTGATCATCACCGCCATCGTGGCCGGCGGCATCTACCCCTGGATTGTCCAGCGCTACCAGGTCCAGCCCTCGGAGCTGAACCTGGAACGCGAGTACATCCAGCGCAACATCGACCTCACCCGCGAAGCGTACGGACTGACCGACACCGAGGTCATTCCCTATGACGCCACGGTCAATGCCAATGCCGGTGCCCTGGCCCAGGATGCCGGCACCACCTCCAACATCCGGCTGCTCGATCCGAACGTTGTATCCGACGCGTTCAGCCAGCTGCAGCAGTTCCGCCAGTACTACCAGTTCCCGCAGACCCTGAATGTGGACCGCTACGAGATCGACGGCGAAGTCCAGGACACGGTCATCGCGGTCCGTGAGCTCAACGTGGGCGGTGTGCCCACCGGCTGGGTCAATGAACACATCCTTTACACGCACGGTTACGGCGTGGTGGCCGCCAGGGGCTCCACCGTCGAGGCCGACGGCAAGCCCAGCTTCATGGAATCGGGCATACCGTCCACCGGTGTGCTGACGGAAGACGGATCCTACGAACCGCGGATCTACTTCGGTGAGAACTCTCCGCAGTACTCCGTGGTGGGTGCCCCCGAGGGCAGCGACCCGGTGGAGATCGACCGGCCGCAGACCGGCAACTCGGAAGAGGAATCGCAGACCACGTTCAGCGGAGAGGGCGGCCCGAGCGTCGGAAACCTTTTCAACCAGCTGGTCTACGCGATCAAGTTCCAGTCCACCGAGCTGCTGCTGTCCGACGCCATCAACGACGAATCACAGATCCTTTACGACCGCGACCCCCGCGAGCGGGTGGAAAAGGTCGCTCCGTACCTGACCGTGGACGGCAATGCCTACCCGGCGGTCATCGACGGCCGCGTGAAGTGGATCGTGGACGGCTACACCACCAGCAAGTACTTCCCGTACTCCACGCAGCAGGAACTGCAGGATGCCACCACCGACTCGCTGACCCCCGGTGCAGCTGCGCTGCCGCAGGAGCAGGTGAACTACATCCGCAACGCCGTCAAGGCCACCGTGGACGCCTACGACGGCTCGGTCACCCTGTACGCATGGGATGACCAGGACCCCCTGCTGCAGTCCTGGCAGAGCGTTTTCCCGTCCACGCTGAAGCCCTACAGCGAGATGTCGGCTGATCTGCTGGCCCACGTCCGCTACCCGGAGGACCAGTTCAAGGTCCAGCGTGAACTGCTGGGCAAATACCACGTGACCGACCCGGACTCGTTCTACAAGAACGACGACGCGTGGAGCGTGCCGTCCGATCCCACCGGCGGCAACTCCAGTGTCAAGCAGCCGCCGTACTACCTGTCCCTGCAGATGCCGGGCCAGGATGAGGCCACGTTCTCGCTGACGACCCCGTTCATTCCGTTCGTGACCGAAAGCGGGGAGGCCCGGAACGTGCTCTACGGTTTCCTCTCCGCGGATGCGGACGCGGGAACAGGCGAAGCCGGCGTGAAGAGCGAGAACTACGGAAAGCTCCGCCTGCTGTCGCTGCCTACGGACACAGCCGTGCCCGGACCGGGCCAGGCGCAGAACACCTTCAACTCCGATCCCACCGTGTCCAATGCACTGAACCTGCTCCGCCAGGGTGCTTCGGAAGTCATCAACGGCAACCTGCTCACCCTGCCGGTCGGCGACGGCATCCTGTACGTCCAGCCGGTCTATGTGCAGTCCTCCGGTGCATCGTCCTATCCGACACTGCAGCGGGTGCTGGTCAACTTCGGTGAGAAGGTCGGGTTCGCTCCGACCCTGGACGAAGCGCTGAACCAGATCTTCGGGGGAGACTCCGGTGCGGACACCGGCGACTCCGGCAACGTGGGCGCCACCCCGGAAACACCCGGTACCGACGTGACGGCACAGTCGGAGCTCTCAACCGCCCTGTCTGATGCAGGCAAGGCCATCCAGGACGGCCAGTCCGCCCTGGGCCGCGGAGATTTCGCGGCCTACGGCGAGGCGCAGGCAAGGCTGAAGGACGCAATTACCCGGGCCACCGCGGCGCAGGAGCAGATGGAGAGCGGCGGCGAAGCCGGCGGAGCACCCGCTGCTCCCACCGACGGTGCCAGCGCACCGGCTGCAGACAGCGGCAGCGGCGACTAGGCGGGCAGCCATATCCGGCCGGTTTGCACCCGGACCCCGCGGCGGGTAGAGTTAGATATCACGCCGCGGGGTGGAGCAGTTCGGTAGCTCGCTGGGCTCATAACCCAGAGGTCGCAAGTTCAAATCTTGCCCCCGCAACCAAAAGGAAAGTCCCTCGAGGATCCGCAAGGAACCTCGGGGGACTTTCCTTATATCCGCTCCCGCCGCGTTCTAGACTTCCACCTATGGGACAGCGACCCGTGGAGCGTGATCCGGACCGCGGTGAGACCATGCTGCAGAAACTGGACCGCAACTGGACCGATTTGCTGCAGGAACTCCGGGTGCTCCAGACGGGTATCCAAATCCTCACCGGATTCCTGCTGACGCTGCCGTTCCAGCAGCGCTTCGCCGGCCTCAACCGGATCCAGATCGGCCTCTACCTTGCGCTGGTTGTGCTTTCCGTGCTCGTGACGGCGCTGCTGATGTCAACGGTGGTTATGCACCGGACCTTTTTCCAGCAGCGGATCAAGCGCGCCCTGGTCAACAATTCGGACATGCTGCTGCGCTGGACGCTGGTGCTGGTGGGACTGATCCTGGTCGGGACCATCGGTTTGATCTTCGACATCGTGCTGTCGGGAGCCGCCGGTGCCGTGGCGGCGCTGGCAGTGGGGCTGGTGGTGGCCCTGCTGTGGCTGGTGCTGCCTCAGGTGCTGCGGCGCCGGGCCCTGCGTGCCCGGACGGCAAAGGACGGACGCCGGTAGGCGTCCGCCCTTTCTGCCCGCCGCCGCGGCGGCAGGTGCGTGTGGGGCTATTCCTCGATTGCGGACTGCTTGGTGCCCGCGGAGGACTTCAGGGCGGCCAGGCGAGCCTCGACCTCCGTCTGCTCGCCGAGGTCTTCCAGGCTTTCAAACTGGGCGTCCAGACTGGAGGCGGTCAGTTCGTTGGCACCGCGGACCCGGGCTTCTTCGCGGCGGATCTTCTCTTCGAAGCGTCCCACCTCAGAGGTGGAGTCCATAACGTCGATGCTCTTCATGGCGTCGTGCATCTGCGTCTGCGCGGCGGCGTTCCGGGCGCGGGCGATGAGCTCGTCCCGCTTGCTGGTGAGCTGGTCCAGCTTGCCCTTCATCTGGTTCAGTCCGGTCTTGAGCCGCTCGACGATTTCTTCCTGGGAAGCGATGGTCGGCTGGGCGCCCTTGGCCTCGTTCTCGGAAGCGATCTGGCGCTGGAGGGCCACCTTGGCAAGGTTGTCGAACTTTTCGGCGTCCACGGTGTTTCCCGCAGCGCGGAATTCGTCCGCCTTGCGGGAGGCGGCCAGGGCCTTGTTGCCCCAGTTCTGCGCGTTCTGGATGTCTTCGTTGTAATCGTCCTGAAGCATCCGCAGGTTGCCGATGGTCTGGGCGACGGCGCTTTCAGCTTCGGCGATGTTGTTGCTGTAGTCCCGCACCATCTGGTCGAGCATTTTCTGCGGGTCCTCGGCCTGGTCGAGGATCGCGTTGATGTTGGCCTTGGCCAACTGGGTGATACGTCCGAAAATTGACTGCTTAACCACGGTGTCTGCCTTTCAATATGCTGTGTTCGGAATTGCCCGCGTTCGCCATGAAACCGTTACGGGTACATCTTGGTGTACTTTCGGGGCTTTGGCCCCTGCAGTGCTAGAAGTTTCCTCCGGAGGAACCGAAGCCTCCGCCGCCGCCAAAACCGCCGCCGCCGAATCCTCCGCCGCCGAAGCCGCCGAATCCGCCGCCGCCCCAGCCGCCCCCGTGGGAGCCGCCGCGCAGGATGGAGTCGATCAGGATGCCGCCGAGGACCGCGCCGCCCAGGCCGCTGCCCCCGCGTCCGCCGTAGCCGCCGCCTAAACCGCCCCCGCCGAACCCGCCGTCAAACCCGTCAACGTCCTGCTGGGCCATATCTGCGGCCTGGGCTGCCAGCGCATTGGCCTGCTGGGCATAGGCGAGGGCGCTGACTGGATCTGACGCCTGCAGGGCTACCGCCTGCTGCAGGTTTCGTTCGGCCTCGGCGAGCCGGGTCCGCGCTTCGCTGCCCACGCCGCCGCGGCGGGCACGGATGTAGTCCGACGTTCCGGAAATCTGGGCCTGCGCGGCCATGAGGGCGTGCTGCAGGGAATCCCGTGCACGGCGCTCCTGCTCCTGGCGGTCCCGGATGCCCTCGAGTGCGGCGTCCAGCTGGCTGTTGGCTGCTTCGAGCCGGCGGAGCAGATCCACGGGATCAACCGGGCCGGCTGCCATGGCCTGGCGGGCTGCATCCACTGCGGCGCGCACGCCTGCGACAGGTCCGGCAAGCCCCGGGTTTCCGCCGCCGGCGGCAAAAGCTTCCGCCTGGGCGAGATCCTGGTTGGCGTCGGCAATCGCTCGCTGCAGTTCCTGGTGCGCGGCGTCCAGTTCCTGCCCGCGCTTGTCGATGGCGTCGAGCAGCACATTGGCCTGGTGAACGGCTTCTTCGGCGGCCCGCACGGAAACCACCGCGGAGGAGGTGTCGCCCTCGCCGAGCTTTTCGTTGGCCGTGGCTGCAGCACTGGCAACGAAGGCGAGCCGCTCGTTCGCCTGGTCGATGTTGTCGCTGACCTGGTTCACCGCGGAGGCCGCGTAGCGGGCACGCAGCGAGTCCAAAGCTGCCGCAGAGGTGCTGAGGCGGGAAGCGGTCTGGTCTGCCGCGGCCTGTGCTGCGGCCAGCGCTGCGGGCGCGTTCTTCTCCAGTTCACGCAGCTCGTCGAACTCCGCTTTGTGCGCCTGGAGTGAATCGTTGACGGCCTCGCACCGGCGGATGATGTCCTTGAGCCAGGTCCGCTGCTGCTGCTCGGTGTCGGGGATGTGGTCATCCAGCTGCTGCTGCAGCTTGAAGGATTCACCCATGTGGTTCCGTGCGGCCGCCAGGTCTTCGGAGAAGGTGGTGACGGCGTCTTCGCCGTACGCGGCCATCGCAAAGGCCAGTTCCTGCTCACTGGACTTAATCGCGTCGTCGGCCGCGACCAGCAGGCTGCCGGCCCGCTTGCGCAGGTCAGGCACGCTCATGGTGTCCAGTGGATCCACGGGAGCCGCCGGTCCCTGCTGCTGAGCGGGAACGGACGCCGGGGATTTCCGCCGGCGGCTGCGCAGCAGCAGTGCGGTCCCCACGCCGCCGGCCACTACGACGCCGCCCACTACCAGGGGGGCCACGCTGGTGCCGCCGGATTCGGAGGACGAAGCAACTTCTCCGTCGCCGCCGCGGGCTATGTCTGCCAGGGAATCGGTGGCGTTGAGGGCGGCAGTGGCCCACTGGGAGGAGGAAATGTCCCGGGAGCCGAGCAGGGGATCGGTGGCTGCGGCCAGGATCGCGTTGCGCCGGGCTTCGGTCAGGACACTCTGGTCTCCGGTGGAGACCTCGATCTTGCGGTCCTCTGTGGCGATGCTCAGGAGCGCTTCCTTGCTGCCCATCCCCTTGGCGTCCACTACCTGCTGCGCCCAGGCCGTGGGATCAGAGGGGCTGGTGAAGGAGTCCACATACACCACGTACAGCGTGTAGCCGGTGCTGCGCTGCACATCGTTGATGGCCTGTTCAACCTTGGACGCCTCGCCGCCCAGCACATTGGCCGGGTCCACAACAACCTCTCCCGGCGGGATGCGGACGGGGGATTCGGACTGCACCATTGCGGCAGGCGCAACCACGGAGGATACCGACGACGACGCCGGGTCAAGGGCAGAGGACGCCGCCGACGCCGCCGCGGGGGACAGGATCGCAACCGCACTCAGGCCGAACACGGCCCCCAACCTGTTCCGTGACCGCATAAAACATCCTTTGGTTATTGCCCGCTGGTTGCGGGTCGCGCAGGCCGACCGCAGACTGTGTTGTGACTGCTGTTGCGACTGCCTGTTGCCGATTCGACGTTGGTACCGATTCTAGGGGCAGCCCTAACCCCCGTCCACCGCGCTCCGCCCGGCTGCCGTGGCTGCGCACCCCCTCTGACCTGCCGGTTCGTCGGTGCTGCAGTGGAGTTGTGCCGGTGCGGGATGCCGCGGCATATCGGATCCGGCATTCGGGATCTTCACAGCAGATGTCCAGCAATCATGCGCGCAGGTCCCAGAATCCGCTGTCATAGTGGATACGTAAACGTTGTGGCTACACCATGGGTACACCGAATTTGGAAAGGAAACCCACATGACTGAGCAACACGGGGGAACCGACGGCCCTGAGCGCCACCTGCCTCCCCGGCCGCCGGCGCCGCCGGCGCCGCCGTCGTCATACTCAGGATCTGCGCAGCCAGGATCTGCGCAGCCAGGATCTGCACAGCCAGGATCTGCACAGCCGGGATCTGCACAACCGGGGACCGGGCAGCCGTCCGCCGAACCGGGTACCGGACCGACGTACGGGGCAACGTACGGCTCTTCCCCGTACGGACCGCCTGCCGACGGGTCAGAAGGCACGGCATTCCAGGCGCCGGCCGGAACGGGGCAGGAACACCCGGGACGGGCAAAGAAGTTCGGCGCCGGAGCGCTGGTGACCGGCATGGTACTGGCGGGCCTCCTGGGCGGCGGCGTCGCCGTAGGTGCCAACAGCCTTATGGATGGCGACTCGAACGGCGCCGGGCAGACCGGCCAGTCCGAAACCGTTGTCGTCAACAACAAGGACAGCGTCAACGCCGTGACCGCCGCAGCGGTCAAGGCCTCACCCAGCGTGGTGACCATCGAGGTTGCCGCATCAGGCAGCACGGGTACGGGCTCCGGGATCATCCTGGACAATGAGGGACACATCCTGACCAACACCCACGTGGTGACCCTCGGCGGTACCGCCGCCGACCCGACGGTGGAAGTGCAGACCTCGGACGGCCGGGTCCTGCAGGCGGCCGTCGTCGGAACCGACCCGGTGTCGGACCTGGCAGTCATCAAGGTCGACGCCACGGACCTGACGCCGGCAGCACTGGGGGACTCGGAGAAACTGAACGTCGGGGACACCGTGATCGCCATCGGTGCGCCGCTCGGCCTGGCCGGAACCGTCACCGACGGCATCGTCTCCACGCTCAACCGCACCATCAGCGTCCAGTCCTCCGCGGCTCCGGAGTCGGACTCGGACTCTTCTCAGGTGCCCGAAGATGACGGCAACGGTTTCCGTTTCGCTCCGCCGGATGGTTCCTCGCAGGACCAGAGCTCCGGTGAAAGCTCGATCTTCCTGAACGTGCTCCAGACGGATGCGGCTATTAACCACGGCAACTCGGGAGGCGCACTGGTGAACACCAGCGGCGAGGTGATCGGCGTCAACGTCGCCATCGCCTCGGCGGCCTCGGGCAGCGCAGGGGAGGAGAGCGGCAGCATCGGTGTCGGCTTCGCGATTCCGATCACCTACGCCCAGCGCATCGCGGATGAAATCATCGACAACGGATCGGCCTCCCACGGCTATCTCGGTGTGTCCGTGAAGCCGGCCACAGCGTCGAACTCCTCCTCTACCTTCACGGTAGGCGCAGATGTGGCCGACGTTGTCTCCGGGTCCCCGGGCGCCAAGGCAGGCCTGAAGAAGGGCGACGTGGTCACCTCGGTGAACGGTATGCCGGTCACGGATGCACAGTCACTGACTGCAGCCATCCGCATGCAGCCCGCGGGCGGCAAGGTCACCATTGACTACACCCGCGACGGCAAGGCCGCCAGCACCGACGTTACGCTCGGCGACTCCGCCGAGCAGTGACCCGTCACGAGTAATTCCAGGGACGGCTAACCGTTCCAGCGGGCGAAGGGCCGCTTCCGGAAATCCCCGGAGGCGGTCCTTCCTCCGTACCGGGGGCATCCGGGGAACATGGTGTGATTAGCTTTAATCGCGCCGTCCCACCGGAAGGCGCGCGTCGGCGGGAGCATTCCCGGCCGTCGGGAACCGATTTCCTACCGGAAAGGCGCGGAATGCAGGAAGCAGCCAACCGTCCGCTGAACATTGTTGTTTTGGTAAAGCATGTCCCCGACGCACAGTTTGACCGGCACCTCACCGGCCCGGGACACACCCTGGACCGCTCCGAGAGCATCCTTTCCGAGCTGGACGAATACGCGCTGGAAGCGGCCCTGCAGCTGGCCGAGGCACGAGGCGGCGAAGCGGCAGGAAACCGCGTCACTGCCCTCTCGATGGGACCGGCCGCAGCCGTCAACGCCGTCAAGAAATCCCTGCAGATCGGTGCCTACTCCGGCGTCCACCTCTCCGACGAAGCCCTGGCCGGCTCCGACGCCGCCGGGACGTCGCTCGCGCTCGCCGCGGCCGTACGCGCCATCGCCGACGCAGACGGGCCGGTGGACCTGGTCATCAGCGGGATGGCATCCACCGACGGTGAGACTTCCCTGGTGCCGGCGCAGCTGGCCGAACGGCTTCAGCTGGCGCAGGTAACCTTTGCGTCCGAGCTGGAGGTAGCCGACAGCGCTGACGGCCCGCTCGTCAAGGCCCGCCGCGACGGCGACTCCTTTACTGAGACGGTCGAGGCGCCGCTGCCGGCGCTGGTCTCGGTGACGGACCAGGCCAACGATCCGCGCTACCCCAACTTCAAGGGCATCATGGCCGCGAAGAAAAAGACCGTACGAGTGCTCAGCCTCGCAGACTTGGGCATTGAGGCCGGCCAGGTGGGCCGCGACGGGGCCTGGACCACCGTCGCCGCGTCGGCACCCCGGCCGCCCCGTTCACAGGGAACCATCATTACCGACGACGGATCGGCCGGCGTGCAGCTGGTGGACTACCTTGCCGCGCAGAAACTGATCTAGACCCCCCGACCCTTGCACCGGCGCTTCCCGCGCGCCGCCGCCCACGTCCCGAAGGAGCGCATCCCATGGCGTCCGTCCTCGTTTTCCTAGATGTCCCTGCCCTGCCCCTGCCGCGGGCCGCCCGCGAATTGCTGACCCTTGCGGGCAGCGTGGGTGAACCGGTGGTTGCCTCCGCCCGACCGCTGGAGACGGAACTGGCGGAAGCGCTGGCTGCGCACGGCGCACGGAAGGTTTACGAGCCTGCCGGAGACCTGGATACCGTCCTGGTTGCCGCCAAGGCGGCCTTCCTTGCCGAAGCGGCCACCGCGGAGCAGCCGGCCGCGATCCTGCTGGGCAATTCCTTCGAAGACCGCGAAATTGCCGCTCGCACCGGGATCAAACTGGGCTCCGGCGTGATTACCGACGCCGTTGCCGTTGCCCCCGATCTCGCCGTCACCAAGTCGGTGCTGGCCGGGTCCTGGACCTCCACGTGCCGGGTGCAGGCCGGAACGCCGATCATCACGGTGAAGGCCAACAGCGTTGAGCCCGCCGACGCCGTCGAAGCCGGTGCACCGGCCCGGATCGAGCTGCCGGTTCCCGAGGCCGGCCCCGCGGCACGGGTGACCGGGCGTACCGGCAAACGTGTCAGCGGGCGGCCCGAACTGGCCGAAGCGCGGGTGATTGTGGCAGGCGGCCGCGGCATGGACGGGAACTTCGGTCCCGTCGAAGAGCTTGCGGATTTGCTGGGCGGGGCCGTGGGAGCGTCCCGCGCTGCCACGGATGCCGGCTGGATAGAGCACTCCGCGCAGGTGGGCCAGACCGGCAAGACCGTGTCTCCGCAGCTGTACATTTCCGCCGGCATTTCCGGGGCGATCCAGCAAAAGGCGGGCATGCAGACAGCGCAGGTAATTGTGGCGGTAAACAAGGACGCCGATGCGCCGGTCTTCGAAATTGCCGACTTCGGCGTGGTGGGCGACGTGTTCTCGGTCCTGCCGCAGGCGGCCGCGGAAATCCGGAAGCGCAGGGCCTAGCGTGGACCAGTTCCCAACGCCCGGCCGGGTCCTGGCCTTCGCCGCCCACCCGGATGACATTGATTTCGGTGCCGCCGGCACGCTGGCCCGCTGGGCGTCCGACGGCGCCCGGATCACGTACTGCATCATGACCTCCGGGGACGCCGGGGGATTCGACCCCGCGGACCGCACCGGGGTCAGTGAGCTGCGCAGCGAGGAACAGCGCGCCGCAGCCCGCGCAGTGGGGGCCCAGGACGTGGTGTTCCTGGGGGAGCGGGACGGCTACCTGGAGGTGAACCATTCGGTGATCGCCCGGGCAGTGGAGCAGATCCGCCGGGTACGGCCGGACGTAGTGCTGGCAATGCACCCGGAACGGAACTGGGACCGCCTGCAGGCCAGCCATCCGGACCACCTCGCCTGCGGCGAAATAGTGACCCGGGCGGTGTATCCCGCGGCGGAGAACCCCTTCGCCTATCCCGAACTGGCCGAGCGGGGACTTCAGGCGTACAAGGTGCCGTGGCTGTGGTTCTACGGTGCGCCGCGTGAGCGGGAGAACCGGGCCGTGGATGTCAGCGCCACCGTGGACACCAAGCTCTCCGCCATCCGGGTGCATGCCAGCCAGCACCTGGACATTGAGGGCATGGACGCCTCGGTGCGCCGGTTCCTGCAGGACAACGCACGCCGCCACGGTATGTCCGAGGGCTCCAGTGCCGAGGTCTTCCACGTGGTGGGCGTCAATACGCCCGAGACGATCGCCGGGTTCTAAACCGGCTGCCGCGCCGGCCAGCCCCCTCCGGGCTGGCCAGCCTCCTGGCCGGCCAGCCCCTCTTAGGGGCGGACGCCGGTGGCGATCAGGGTGTCGGCGTTCAGCTCGAAGTCCTCACCGAGTTCGGCCAGGAAGTTTGTACGCACCCGTTCCACCGCGTCCGGCGCGGAAGGCAGGAGTTCGCGGAAGGTGCTGCCCATAACCAGGGACCACGCCAGCGAACCGCTGAGCTGGACCCGTCCCTGCGTGGGGGTTACCGCCACGTCGGTGAGGCCGAGGGACTCGAGCCAGGCCGAAAGTTTCTCCGGCGTGTTGATCCGCCGGAGGTTGTCCGTCTTCGGCTGCGGGGCATCCGCCAGTTCCGGACGTTCCTGCAGGCAGGCCTTCCACAGCAGTTCGCTGAAGGGGGACCCGGCGCCTTCCTGCCACACGCTGAGGGCAAACCGTCCGCCGGAGCGCAGCTGCGAAACCAGGTGGGCCGCAGCGGCGTCCATCTGGGGCAGGAGGAAAAGCCCGTAGGCGCAGAGGACGGCGTCGTAGGGATCCCCGGACTGCCATCCAGCGGCATCGGCCTTGAAAAGCCGCACGCCGTTCAGGGACAGGGTGTCCGCCTTCGCCTGGTTCAGGGCCAGCAGCTCTCCGCTGAGGTCCACACCGTCAACGGTCGCATCGGGTCCGGCGAACTGGGCGGCCGGGATGGTGGTGGCACCGCTGCCGCAGCACACATCCAGGACGCGGTCGCCCAGGCTGATGTCCGCAGCCGCCGCAAGCGCATTGCCCATGGGATTCCACAGCGATGGTGCGAGGCGCTCAAAGTCCGCGGCGCCGTCGTCGTAGGCAGTGCCGATGTGGCGTGCAGGCATGGGATATGTCCTTAGCTAGAGCTGGGCACCGGCGAAGCCATGCTGGCGCCAGGCTTCGTAAACGGCAATGGATGCGGAATTTGCCAGGTTCAGGGACCGCAGCGTCGGCAGCATGGGCAACCGTACCCGTGCGGTGACATGCGGGTCCTTCTTTACCTCATCTGATAGTCCCACCGACTCGCGGCCGAACATCAGCACGTCACCGGCACGATACTCGATATCGGTGTAGGACGTATCGCCGTCGGAAGTGAAGGCATAGACCCGCTCCGGTGCGAGGGCTTCCCAGGCGTCCTCGAGGCTTTTGTGCACGTGGAGGACGGCGAGGTCGTGGTAGTCCAGGCCGGCGCGGCGCAGCTTGGAGTCCTCCAGACTGAAGCCCAGCGGCTCCACCAGGTGGAGTTCGGCGCCGGTGATGGCGGCAAGGCGGATGGCGTTTCCCGTGTTGCCCGGGATTTCAGGGGAGTGGAAAAGGATGCGGAACACAGCTCCATCCTAAGCCCGGCACCGGCCGGGCAGACGCACGGCTCAGCGTGCCGAAGCGTCAATGAGCGGGCCCAGCACGGGCAGCTGGACCGTGTTCGGCGTCGGCCCTTCGGCGAAGAACCGGCGGAGCTCCCGGACCAGGCCGCCCGGGTTGGCTGTGTGCAGGGTGGCGGGCGCGGACCTGCTCAAAGTGGGCGGGTAATCGATGATGGGCTCGAACGGGTTGCCGTTGGGGCTGTGGAGGACCAGCCAGCCGGCGACATTGCAGGTGGGAAAGCGGGCCTGCATGGTCCGCACCGCATCGGCGAGCCGCAGCGTGGACACTTCCCGTCCGCGGTGCAGCAGATGCCGTCCGTCCCACCGGTAGTTCCCGGGAGCGGCCATAAGCGAGCCCAGGACCGCCATCCGGTAGCCGCCCAGCAGCACATGGCCGACGTCGAGGTTCCCGCCCCGCGGCCCGGCGTCGGGAATGTGCAGCCCGTTGACCAGCCGCGCGGCGGGGTACTCGTCCAGCAGCTCCCGGTCCAGCAGCGCAATGGTGAGGTTCTCGGCGTCGAACCGGCTGCCGGTGGAGCCGAGCCGGGAGAAGAAGCCGGGACGGCGGGGAGCGCCGTGGATCTGCTGCCCGGCCATGGTCAGGGGGATGAGCGGCGGATTCTGCGGGGAGAAGTCCGGGACAAACACCGGAGGAAGGTCCAGATCCGCTGCTGCCGTCCTGCCGGCTGCGGCGCCGGGGGCAGCGGCCTCTCCGGCAGCCCGGCCCGTTCGTGCCGTGCTGCTGCGTGCCGGGGCACTGCCGGCACTGCCCAGCTGCCGGTCATAGGCGGCTTTCCGAACCGGATCGGAAAGCACCCGGTATGCACCGGCAACCCGGTCGAAGCGCTCGCTGTCGCCGCCGTGGTCGGGGTGCGTCTGGCGGGCAGCCTTCCGGTAGGCGGACTTGATTTCAGCAGCTGACGCCCCGGGCAGCAGGCCCAAGACCTCATAGAGTGTCCGGCCTGACGGGCTCACGGCGGTTCCTTTCGGCACGGTTCGGGGTCCAGTGCGGCAATTCTACCGACCGCTGCTGTTCACTTTCCCCGGCTGTTTCCCCGCCCGGTACGTCGCGTTTGCCGGATCAATCACCTGCAGCGTCCTTTCGCAGGAGTTCTCCAGCACCAGAAACGCCCGGGCGGCCGGATCCGCTGCGGCGAAGTACCTTTGCTGCCCGCCCACGTACCGGTCCCGGCCCGGGCGGTGCGGGTGCACTGAGGGTGAACCGTCGCGTACAGCCAGCCGGGCAGCGGTCACCGTGAACGGTACGTCCAGGAACACGGAGCAGTCCCAGAAGTTCCGCAGTTCGTCCCGGTGCAGGAACATCCCGTCAACCAGGACGACGGCGTTGGGTGCTGCCGGCACCGGAGCCGGGTCCAGCACCGCATCAGTCTCGAGGTCATGGCCGCGGTCCCGGAATGCCGGCACCCCCTTGGTCAAGGGGTCCAGCACGTACTCCTTGAACTGGCCCAGATTGTAGGAATCGAGCCAGAAGCCGTCCGGTGAGCTGCGGCCGAGCCGGTAGCGGACCCCGCGCACGTTGTGGAAATCATCAAGGCCCACCCGCAGGACCTGGCGGGGTTCGGCTGCGCCGGACGCGCGGAGGGCAGAAGCGAGTTCGTCGGCGAAAGTGGTCTTCCCGGCGCCGTCAACGCCGTCAACGGCCATCAGCAACCGGGAGGAGGGCTGCAGCGCCAGGAGCACCCGGGCCAGGTGGGCAAGGACCGTGTTCCGGTCCGCGGGCGGGCCCGGGGGAACAGTCAGCGGGGGTGTTGGGGTTGGCCGCACGGCAGGATGATATCCCGAAGCCCGCCGCGCGCGGCGGCACCTGTGGGCCAACCCTCAGGAAAATCCCAGCCCGCCGAATGGGTGCTGACCGCTATGGCGGCTAGAATTAGCTGGTGCCCGTGTATCTAGATCACGCGGCGACCACGCCGATTTCGGCTTCGGCCCTCGCCGCACTCACTTCAGAACTCAGCCGCAGCGGCAATCCCTCGTCCCTGCACGGTTCGGGCCGGCGCGCCCGGATGGTGGTGGAGGAATCGCGGGAGATCCTTGCTGCCGCCGCAGGCTGCCACTCCTCCGAAATCATCTTTACGTCCGGCGGCACCGAAGCGGACAACCTGGCCGTGAAGGGCCTGTTCTGGGCCCGCCGCGACGCCGATCCGGCCCGCACCCGGATCCTGGTCTCCGGCATCGAACACCACGCCGTGCTCGACACCGTGGAATGGCTGGAAAAGCACGAAGGTGCCGTCCCGGTATGGATCCCGGTGGACGGTGACGGCGTTATTTCCCTTGACGCAGTCCGCCGGGAGCTCGAAGCCAACGCCGACAGCATCGCCCTGCTCACGCTTATGTGGGCCAACAACGAGGTCGGCACCGTGCAGGATGTGCGGACCGTTGCCGCCCTGGCGCACGAATACGGTGTGCCGGTGCATTCCGACGCGGTCCAGGCCTTCGGCGCCGTGCCCGTGGATTTCCGTGCCTCCGGGCTGGACACCATGGCGCTGAGCGCCCACAAGATTGGCGGACCGGTAGGCACCGGGGCACTGGTGGTGGGCCGGTCGGTCAAGCTCACACCGGTCCTGCACGGGGGAGGACAGGAGCGCGACATTCGCTCGGGCACCCTGGACACGGCCGGCGTCGCGGCGTTCGCGGCGGCAGCCCAAGACGCCGTCGAGCATCTGGGGGACGAGACTGAACGCCTGCGCACCCTGCGGAACTACCTCATCACCGGCGTCGAGCGGGCCATCCCGGACGCCGTGCTGCGCGGTGTGCGCGACGACGACGGCGGGCGCCGGCTGCCGGGCAACGCTCACTTCACCTTCCCCGGATGCGAGGGGGACTCGCTGCTTTTCCTCCTGGACCTGGCCGGCGTGGAATCCTCCACCGGCTCGGCCTGCACTGCCGGGGTGCCGCGGCCTTCGCATGTGTTGCTCGCCATGGGGCTGAGCGAAACCGAGGCCCGCGGAGCGCAGCGGTTCAGCCTCGGGCATACAACCACGGCCGAAGACGTTGACACGTTATTGCAGGTACTGCCCGAAGCATATGAGCGGGCCAAGAAGGCCGGGATGGCCGGACACGTAAGCAGCATCCAGACAGCAGGAACAGGTTTGACTTCATGAAGGTTTTGGCAGCAATGAGCGGCGGAGTGGACTCCGCTGTGGCAGCGGCACGGGCAGTGGAGGCAGGGCACGACGTCGTCGGTGTCCACCTGGCGCTGTCCCGGATGCCGGGCACCCTGCGTACCGGCAGCCGCGGCTGCTGCACCATCGAGGACTCCCGGGACGCGTGGCGGGCCTGCGACATCCTGGGCATCCCCTACTACGTGTGGGACTTCTCGGAGCGGTTCAAGGAAGATGTGGTGGACGACTTCGTGGCCGAATACGCCGCCGGCCGCACACCCAATCCCTGCATGCGCTGCAACGAACGGATCAAGTTCGCCGCGCTGCTGGAGAAGGCACTGGCCCTGGGCTTCGACGCCGTCTGCACCGGCCACTACGCCAAGGTCATCACCAACCCGGAGGGCAACCCGGAACTGCACCGCGCCGCGGACTGGGCGAAGGACCAGTCCTATGTGCTCGGCGTGCTGACCGAAGAGCAGCTGCGGCACTGCATGTTCCCCCTGGCGGAAACCCCGTCCAAGGCCGAAGTGCGGGCCGAAGCCGAACGCCGCGGCCTGTCCGTGGCCAACAAGCCGGACAGCCACGACATCTGCTTCATTCCCGACGGCGACACCCGCGGCTGGCTCGAAGAGCGCATCGACATGTCCGAAGGCGACATCGTCGATGAAACGGGCCAGAAGCTCGGCACCCACCCCGGCGCAAACGCCTACACCGTGGGCCAGCGCCGCGGCCTGAAGCTCGGCACTCCGGCGGCGGACGGCAAACCGCGCTTCGTGCTGGAGATCCGGCCCAAGGAAAACAAGGTTGTTGTCGGACCGGAGCAGCTGCTGAACATCGACCAGATGCGCGGGACCAAGATTTCCTGGGCCGGTGTGCCGATCCCCGAGATCGCCGCCCGCACCCGGTTCGACTGCACGGTACAGGTCCGCGCCCACGGCGACCCCGTCGCGGCCACCGGCTGGATGGAAGACGTGGCCGATGAGGCGACCGGCGCGGTACGCGGGGAACTGGTGGTCCGGCTCACCGAACCGATGCGCGGGGTGGCCCCCGGCCAGTCCATGGTTCTGTACCAGGGCACGCGGGTGCTGGGCCAGGCAACCATCGACTCGGCCCGGTCCCTCGAGTGGGATCCGGCCGCGGTTTCCTAGCACGGCCGTACGTAACGTGCCGCGGGGGTTAAGCGTTGCCGCCTAAACTGGTCCAATGAGCCATACAGGACCTGAATCACCGGACGAAGAATTCGATCCGCGGGCAAGCTCCCTCTCCGGGAAAGTCGCCCAGGACGTTATGGACGAACTCCTCGCCATGCGCAGCAGCATCGACAACATCGATGCCACCTTGGTGTATCTGCTGGCCGAGCGGTTCAAGGCCACCCAGCGGGTGGGCCACCTCAAGGCCGAGCACCACCTGCCGCCGGCGGACCCGGGACGCGAAGTGGCGCAGATTGCCCGGCTGCGCCGGCTGGCGGCAGATGCGCACCTGGATCCGGCGTTCGCGGAGAAGTTCCTGAACTTCATCATCCGTGAGGTCATCCGCCACCATCAGGCCATCTCCCAGACGCGCAACGGCGGACCCGCCGGGCCCGCGGCCGGCCCTGAGTCCGGCTCTGCGTCCGCGGGTGCCACCGATGCCTGAGCAGGACAGGACCCCGCAGGGGCAGATTCAGCCGGCGCAGCAAGCTCCAACCCGCAACGGCACCGTCACCGCAAGCGCGGCCGGCGGCTGGCCGGGAACCGATCCGGTGGAATCCAGCCGGGTTATCCGCGGTGAGCTGGGGGATCCGCATCTCCCGTTCCTGATGGAACTGCCCCAGCGGGGCCCGGAAGCGGAGGCCGTGGGGCGTTCCGCCTCCCTGCTGGTTGACCTCTTTGCGGACATCCAGCCGCACGGCTGGCGCCTCGTGGAACGCCCGGGCAAGGAGCACCGGCGTGCGGTCTCACTGCTCGGCCAGGACCTGAATGCGCTGGCCGACGTAGCCGGTGCCGAGGAGTCCCCGGGGCACGCACTGAAAATTTCCCTGCGGGGGCCGCTGTCCCTGGCCGCGAACCTGCACCTGCATAACGGCGAACGGGCCCTTGCCGACGCCGGTGCGCGGCGGGAACTGGCGCAGTCACTTGCGGCCGGAGTCGGGAGCTACATTTCCCGGGCCGCCTCGTCCGTGCCCGGCGCCCGCATCACGGTGCAGGTGGACGAACCGGAGATCGCCGCCATCCTCGCCGGAGGTATCCCCACGGCCAGCGGCTACCGTACGCTGCGCTCCGTGGCGTCGGGGGAGGTTGCCGCCGCCTGGCAGCAGCTGCGCGAGGCGATTGGTGCTGCCGGGGCGGACACCGTGCTGGCGCTGCCGCGTGCCGGGGAGTTGGGCCCGCTGCGTCCCGGTGTCCAGTCCCCGTTCGAGCTGGCCCGCAGCGCCGGAGTGCAGGGTGCGGCCCTGGTCACCGACGGGCTCGACGCCCGGGACTGGGAGGGCATCGCCGAGGCGGTGGAAAACGGAGAGCGGGTATGGCTCGGCGTGCTGTCCCTCCCGCCTGCCGGAGCGCCGCTTCCCCAGGTCACGGCCCTGGCGGAAAAGGTGCTGCGCCCCTGGCGCAAGCTCGGACTCTCCGTGAAGGACCTGCCGTCACTGGGGCTGCTGCCGGCAGCGGACCTGGCCGGCCTGTCACCGGACGCTGCCCGCAAGGTCCTGGCCCGGCTGACGCAGACAGCCTCAGCCCTGGACCAGGTGGCAGCAGAGGGCTAACCGGATACCGGATTGCGCAACCCTAGGTGCGGCGCTCCCAGCGGTCCGGTTCCGCGCCGGCCGGCAGCACGCCGTCGAACTCCCGGTAGGCGTAGGTGAAGGCGCCGTCATACTCGAACACCGTACCCACCTGCCGCTGCACCACCCGGGCGCTGATCCGGAAGTGCTGCTGTGCGGGGTCCCACCACTGCTCCACCCGGGCATCCGCTCCGGCGAAGCGCGGCAGGGGCAGGCGCAGCCGGCCGAGGAACAGGCGGCTGCCCGGTGAATCCATGTGCAGGTGTCCGTCTGCGGATACCCGAAGCAGCAGGTCCGTAGCCATATTGCGGCGCCGGCCCAGATAGTCCGTCAGCACCCCCGGCGCCGTCAGCACCGTGGTGTCCTCAAAGATGCGCTGCACGCCCGGAAACCCGAAGGTCCGCACCGCGGTCAGTGCCGGCCGGCCCCAGGGGTCCAGATGCGGGTAGTTGCGGATGGTGAAGGGGATGTCCTCCCCGTAGTCGGGGAAAAAGGCGTTGGCCACCGGGACCAGCGGCAGCAGGGGCCGCAGCCAGCGCCGCGGGCAGCCCGCCCGGCTGAACACGCCGGTGCCCTCACCGAACCACCCGGAGCCTGCGTGCAGGCCGAAATATTCCCGGAGTTCGGGTTGCAGCCGCTCGAAGGAGGAGCCCAGGACGGTGCGGTAGACGGACACCATGGTTAATTCTTACAGCCTCCCGGCGGCCTTGAGCCGAATGTACATATCCGCGAGTTTCGGCGGCAGCTCGTGCGGCGGTTCGTCCACCACTTCGGCGCCCATTGAACGCAGCTGTTCCCCCATGGCAGCCCGGTCCAGCAGCGCGCGTTCGGCGGCAGCGGCGCGGAACACCGACGACGTCGTGCCGCCGGCCCTGCGCAGCTCGTCCAGGCCGGGGTCCCGGACCGAGGCAACCACCACCACGTGCTTCTCCAGCAGCCGGGGCAGTACCGGAAGCAGGCCCTCTTCCAATGCGCCCGAGTCAAGGGCGGTAATCAGCACCACCAGGGAGCGGCGGCCCGAGATCTGCTGCACTGCAGCGGGGAGCAGGGAAAAGTCCGCTTCGATGAGCTCGGGGGTCAACGGGGCGGTGGCCGTGGCCAGCCGGCTCAGCATATTTCCCTTGCCGCCCGAATCCACCCTGGCCCGGATGCGGCGGTCGAAGGCCAGGAAATCCACGCGGTCACCGCTGCTGCCGGCCAGCACGCCGAGCAGGAGCGATGCCTCGATGCCGGTGTCCAGCCGCGGTTCGTCCTCGATCCGGGCCGCCGAAGTCCGGGAGGTATCCAGGGCTATGACCACCCGGCGGTCCCGTTCCGGCCGCCAGGTCCGCACCACGGTTTCCCGCCTGCGGGCGGTGGCGCGCCAGTCGATGGAACGGACATCGTCGCCGCGCACGTATTCGCGCAGGGAATCGAATTCCGTGCCGGCCCCGCGCAGCTGGACGGAGGTGTTGCCGTCCAGTTCGCGCAGCCGCCGCAGCTTGGAGGGCAGGTGCCGTTTGGACCGGAACGGCGGCAGCACCCTCAACTGCGCGGCCACCGGAAGCGTGCGCTGCCGGGCAGCCAGTCCCAGCGGGCCGAAACTGCGCACTGCCACGGAACTGCTGGTCAGCACGCCCCGCCGAGCCGGCTGAAGATGCACGTCCATCCGGCGGGCCTCACCCGCGGGGACCGCCAGCCGCTGCTCGGGGTCCCGCGCCCCGGCGGAGGGCTGCCAGGCATCCCGGATCACCGCCCGCAGCGACCGTCCTGCGGTGTTGCGCACCACCAGGGTGCCGACCGTCGCCTCGGTCAGGCGCACACTGTCCGGCAGCCGCCGGTCTATCCGCAGGGACTTCACCGGGGCAGCCAGGAGCAGGTCCAGGGTTGCCGCGGCAGCAAGGAAGAGCAGCCACAGGAGAATGGACGCAGTCCCGGGATAAAGGATTACGGCACCGGCGCCAAGAAACGCCAGCAGGACCAACCGTCCGGAAACAGCCATCCGAAGTCCCGGTTACCGGGGTACCGGGACGGTCGCCAGGATGCTTCCCAGCACCTGGTCAACGCTGACGCCGTCCATTTGGGCTTCGGGTCGAAGCGCCACCCGGTGCCGCAGGGCCGGAAGGGTCAGGGCCTTCACATCGTCAGGGGTGACGAATGTACGCTCCGAAAGCCAGGCCCAGGCACGTGCCGTGTTCAGCAGCGCTGTTGCCCCGCGCGGGGAAACGCCGAGCTGGAAGGACGGCGCGGACCGGGTGGCACGCACCACGTCCACTATGTAGGCCAGGACTTCCGGGGCCACGGCCACCCGGGCTACGGCTTCGCGGGCCAGTTCCAAGTCCCGCGCCGACGCGACGGGCCGTACACCAGCGGCCGCAAGGTTGCGCGGATCGAAGCCGCTGCTGTGCCGGCGGATCACTTCGATCTCATCCTCCCGCCCGGGCAGGTCCAACGTCATTTTCAGCAGGAAACGGTCCAGTTGCGCCTCGGGGAGCGGGTAGGTCCCCTCGTACTCCACGGGGTTCTGCGTAGCCGCGACAATGAACGGTTCGGGCAGGGCACGGGTTGTTCCGTCCACCGTTACTTGCCGCTCCTCCATGGCTTCCAGCAGGGAAGCCTGCGTTTTTGGCGGCGTGCGGTTGATTTCGTCTGCCAGCAGGATATTGGTGAAAACGGGTCCTTCCCGGAAGGAGAACCCGGAGGAGCGGTTGTCATAGATCAGCGAGCCGGTGACATCGCCGGGCATCAGGTCAGGAGTGAACTGCACCCGTTTCGTGTCCAGGCTCAACGCTTCGGACAGGGCCCGGACCAGGAGTGTCTTGGCCACGCCGGGCACGCCCTCCAGCAGCACGTGGCCCCGAGCCAGCAGGGCAATGATCAGGCCGGTCACGGCAGCGTCCTGCCCCACCACCGCCTTGCCCACTTCACGGCGGACCTGGGCCAGGGCGGCCCGGACGGGGTCGCCGCCCGGAGGCAGGGGCGGCGCGGCTGCGGCTCCGTTTGAGGACCGGAATGGTGCGGGCGCCGCCGGGTAGGGCTCGTACTGCTGGCTCATAATGACGTTGCTTCTTCCTCTAGGTCTTGCAGGTCCCAGGTCCAGCGCACCAGTTCGGCGCTTGTCCCCGGCATCGATTGGTTGAGCAGGTGGTCGACCGCGGTATAACTGCGGACGGTGGCGGAGGCTGCGGCCATTGTTACTGCGTCGGCGTCGGCCCCCGGTCCCAGCCGCAGATGCGCTGCCATCCGCGTCATGGCTGCTGCCCGCAGGTTTGCCGCTGCATGGCTCACGGCGTTGCTGCCCCTATAGAGGCGGGCACGGCCCTCAACCGTCTCCGCAGCGGGCACCACCACGGGCAGCGGTTCCTCGGCCAGCGGCCCGAGCCTGCGCCCGCGCCAGAAGGCGGCCAATCCGGCAACCAGCACCAGCCAGGCCCCCAGCGGATAAACCCAGGGAGGCAGATAGTCGAAGGGGTCCGCGGGCTGCTCTGCGGCAGCGATGTCCTGCGGCCCGGCCTGATACCACACCAGGGTTTCGTCCGCGCCCAGCGAGCGCAGGGCAAGGGCAGCGTTGCCCTCGTCCGTCACAGTGGCGTTGGCAATCAGGTCCGGGCTGCCCAGGACGACGGCGCTCCCGCCCCTGGTAGCGGCGTAGGACCCCGCCGGGTCGGTTCCCTCCGCGCCCGGCGAGGGGAAACAGGTCACCGGGCCGCGGTAGCTTTGGCCTCCGGCGCTGACTGTGCCGGCAGCCTGGGCGTCTTCGTCGGAGCAGCGCGCTTCGGCACTTTGCCCGGCGTCGTCGTCGGGTACGACACCGGCGGGACGGATGTCGGGTGCGAAATCCGACAGTTGCGCAAAGGACGGCGCCACCAGGACCACCCGCCCCGCCTCGTCAGCAAGTTCTTCGCGCTGCTCGCTGTTGAGGAACTCCCGGGGGTCCAGGAACAGCAGCGTGGCACCGGGGTTCGCGTCCAGGGCGGCATAGGCCTCGGCCAGGTCCTGCGGATGCTGCACTTTTACGCCTTGGCCGGCCAGGACCTCCGCGACTGCCATGGCACCGTCCGGAGCCGCGTTGTCCGGCGACAGGGGCTCACTGTCCTGCCGGGGGCGGGCAAAGACCGAGAGGGCCGCCACAACGGCCAGGACCAGGACCAGTGCCAGCAGGACCCGGTGCCGGCGGAACCAGCCAAGCACCCGGCCCGGGTCGGCAGCACGGACTGCGGGTGATCCCCCGGGGCTCCCGCCGGTATCCGTTGTGGGCAGGCCGGGCAGGCCGGCGGGGACCGGGGGAGAGGGGATGCGCGTACCGGTCACCGGGGTGCCGCCATGGCAGGTTCGGGGGACAAGGCAGGACGGGCGGATTCCAATGCCCCGTCCAGCGCGGCGGCCCGCCGGCAGTCATCGGAGGAAGCGTGCTCTGTACCGTACATGACCTCATCAAAGCGCCGGCCAAGCCACAGGAGTTCCGTACGGGCTTCGGGGAACGCCGACGCCAGGGCGGCGCCTGCTTCGGCAGCAGTCCGCGAAGGGCGTGCCTCGAAGACGACCCGCTCCTCGGCGGACCGGACCATGGCGCGGAACCGTTCCGCGAGCGCCTCGTTCCAGCGCTGCGCAGCCTCGGCCTGTTCGGCGCGTGCACGGTGCTGCTGCGCCGCTTCGATCAGGTCTTGCGCGAAGACTTTCCCGGGTTTTTTCGCGGCGGAGGAGAAGCGGGGCCGGAATATGAGGACAACAACGACGGCAACCGCCGCGGCGGCCAGCGCCAGGACCAGCGTCCCCGGCCCGGCGTCGAGGCCCTCCAGTCCGTCAAGCAAGTCGCCCAGCCACTCGGTCACGGCCTTCCACGCACGCTGAAGCAGCCCTGGTTCGGCGTCTGCATAGATGTCCCGGGACAGTTCATCGCTTAGCCATTCCCGTGCCTGGTCCGACTCGGGATCCACCGGCACGTCACCGGGAACCCGGGTGGGAATCATGGCATTCCCGGGCCGGGGTAGGTGCCGCCCGGCGCGGCCGGCGCGGCCCTGCCCGGCAGGAAATCGGGGTCCTGGATGCGGGGATTCTCCTGCTCCCTCATCAGGGCGATATCGAACCCTTCACGCCGCATCCGCAGGTCCACGTAAAGCAGGGCAGTCACGGCACCCTGGAAGGTATAGGCGATGCCGGCAACCAGCAGCGAAAGCGCTGTCATGAGCAGCGCGAACGTGCCGCTGTTTGCCGGGTCCGCGCCGAGTGACAGGGACGTGATGAGGCCGAGCGGGACACTCAGGACCTGCATCAGCACCGAAGTGATCAGTCCGGTCAGCAACAGCACCCCGAAGACGCGCCACCAGTTTGTCCGTGTCACCTGCCAGGCCCGGGCCAGGGAACGAAACACGCCGGTTCCTTCCAGGACCAGTACCGCAGGGGCCACCATGAGTTTTACCGATACCCACGCGAGGAGGGCTATCGAAGCCAGCGAACCGAGGACCGTGACGACGATTCCCGCGTCGCCCAGCATGTAGATGACCAGGCTGAAAAGCAGGACCAGCAGGGTGAAGACGGCAAGGAACGCGGCCATCAGCAACAGTATGAGTCCGGCCAGGCGGAGCAGTACCGGACCCAGGATCCGCCACGTTTGGCCGAAACCGGTCTTGAGGTTGAGCACGGCGCGGGCCACCGGGATCACCATAAGGCCCTGGATCAGCAGGGCTCCGGCCGTGTTTCCCAACGCCACCCAGCCGAACAGGGACAGGATGCTGAGCGTGGACCCAAGCACCTCGTCGTCGGACATGCCGGCATCTGACAAGTCACCCGTCACGGGGTCGATGACGATCTGGTCACCGAAAATGAAACCGAGGATAACCGTGACGAGCGCTATGAAAGCCTGGATCAGCAGCGCGCTGCCGAACGTTGCCGCGGCACTGCGACGGCAGGCACGGAAGGCGCCGTCCAGGATTTCGCCCACGCCCAGCCGGCGCAGCGGGACGATGCCCGGCTTGGGCGGGGGCATGTACGCACCAGGAGGCATTGGCCCGCCTGCGGGCTGTCCCCACGGGTTCGGCTGTCCCCACGGGTTGGGCTGCTGGCCCCACGGGTTGGGCTGCTGGCCCCACTGGTTGGGCTGCTGGCCCCACTGGTTGGGGGCGGGTTGCTGCTGGCCCCACTGGTTAGGGGCGGGTTGCTGCTGGCCCCACTGGTTAGGGGCGGGTTGCTGCTGGCCCCACTGGTTAGGGGCAGGCTGCTGCCACGCACCGGGGGTACCATCTGCTGCCCCTGGAGCAGCCGGCGGACCCGGTGTACCCGGACCGGCGTCCGGTCCGTTGCCCGGCCCAGTGTGTTCCTGCTCGCTCATTTGACCCGTTTCCCCCGCAGCCAGTCGTGATAATTACCTCGACTATAGTTATCCGGCCCCGAATCGGCACAGGAGGCGAGCCGCGGCCGGATTTGTGTCCTCTAGGATGATAGGGATTAACTTGGGCGGCAACGCACGCCTTGGGGGAGCGGCAGCCGCCAGGACTGCTGGCCCCGGCGCGCAACTGCGCGCGGACGGACGCAAGCAGCGAAACAGGGAGCTATGAAGTCACGCATACTGGTCGTAGACGACGACGAGGCATTGGCCGAAATGATCGGCATTGTGCTGCGCAACGACGGGTTCGAACCGGTGTTCTGCGCAGACGGCTCCTCGGCACTGGAAATCTTCCGGAACAGCAAGCCCGACCTCGTGCTGCTGGACCTGATGCTGCCCGGTATCGACGGTATCGAAGTATGCCGGCAGATCCGCAGCGAAGCCGATACCCCCATCGTGATGCTCACCGCGAAATCCGACACGGCCGACGTCGTACGCGGCTTGGAATCGGGAGCCGACGACTACGTGCCCAAGCCGTTCAAGCCCGCCGAGCTGGTGGCCCGGGTCCGGGCGCGGCTGCGCCCGGGCGACCAGAAGTCCCCGGAAACGCTGCGTATCGGCGAAGTGTCCATCGACGTGGCGGGCCACTCCGTCTCCCGTGGAGGAGACAGCATTTCGCTGACTCCGCTTGAGTTCGACCTGCTCGTGGCGCTGGCACGCAAGCCGTGGCAGGTTTTCACCCGGGAAATGCTCCTGGAACAGGTTTGGGGATACCGCCACGCTGCGGACACGCGGTTGGTGAATGTGCATGTGCAGAGGCTCCGCTCCAAGATTGAACGCGACCCCGAAGCACCCGAGATTGTACTGACGGTGCGCGGTGTCGGATACAAAGCGGGCCAGAGCTAAGTTGCCGGGATTCCTGGCCGGGGCGGCCGGGAAATCCCCGATCCTCAACAAGTCACTGCAGGCCGCCCGGCGCCTGCGCGAAACCGTCCGCCGAGCGACGCTGCACCGGATCGCGCGGCAGTGGCGGCGGTCCCTGCAGTTCAAGACCGTCGTGTCCACCCTGCTGCTGGTGGCACTCGCCGGTGCGGGCATCGGCGCCTTCCTCTCGCACCAGATAGCCGGTTCCCTCTACGAGGAACGCCTGGCCCAGTTCCAGACCGAAGCCACCACCGGCCTGTCCAACGTGAAGAACAACTTCCGGGACACCACGGCCAGCGACCGGGAGAGCACCGACCGACTGGTCATGGACACGCTTCCACTGCTGCAGGGGCAGGGGGCGGACGCCCAGCGGACCTATCTCCTGACCCCGCTGCCCACCAACGACCCGCTGTTTGTGAACTACTCCATTAACAGCGGCAACATTACTGCCGGCGGAATCCCGGTGGCCCTGAGCGACGCCGTCGCCGCGGGCAAAGCCGGCGACGCCGACGCCGGCAACGTCTACTGGTCCCCGCTTGAGCTGGCCCACGGCGAACCCGGTATCGCCTTTGGCACCAAGGTCACGCTGCCGCCGAACAATGCGGAGTACGCGCTCTACCTGATCTATGACCTGTCCTCCATGCAGGAGACGCTCAACAAAATCCACCGCATCCTCTGGATCGCCGGGTTCCTGCTGCTGGCCATCAGCGGCACTATTGCCTGGATTGTGGCCAAGGCCGGCCTGGGCGCAGTCAGCGACGCGGCGGCAGTGTCGGAGAAGCTGGCCGCCGGCGAGCTGCAGGAGCGCATGGAAGTCAAGGGAGAGGACGAAGTGGCGCGCCTCGCGGCGTCCTTCAACCACATGGCCGGAACCCTGCAGGACCAGATCACCCAGCTCGCTACACTCTCCCGTATGCAGCAGGTTTTCGTCTCGGACGTCTCGCACGAACTGCGGACCCCGCTCACCACCGTACGCATGGCTGCCGAGGTCCTCTACGATGCCCGCGAAAGCTTCGACCCCATGTACCGGCGCTCCACGGAACTGCTCTACCACCAGGTGGAACGCTTCCAGGCGCTGCTGGCCGACCTGCTGGAGATCTCCCGGTTCGACGCCGGCGCCGCAGCTTTGGACCTTGAACCCACCGATGTCTTCCACATTGTGCGCGACGTCATGGACGCCACCGAACCGCTGGCGAATAACTCCGGCTCGGAAGTCACGGTTGTTTCCAAGGAGTCCAGTTGCGTGGTGGACGCCGATCCGCGGCGCATCGAACGCATCCTGCGCAACCTCCTGGTCAACGCACTGGAACACGGGGAGGGCGAGCCCATCGAGATAGCGGTGGCCGCAAATGCCGACGCCGTCGGCATTGCCGTGCGCGACCACGGGATCGGCATGACCGAGGAAGATGCCGGGCACGTGTTCGACCGCTTCTGGCGGGCGGATCCGGCCCGGGCACGCACTACGGGCGGCAGCGGCCTGGGCCTGTCCATTGCGGCCGAAGACACCAGGCTGCACGGCGGATGGCTCGAGGCGTGGGGCGAGCCCGGCAACGGTTCCTGCTTCCGGCTTACGCTTCCGCGGCGCCACGGAGGGGACTTCGAAGCCTCGCCAGTGCCGCTGTCACCCCGCAAGGCGGCTGCCGAACCGTTGGCACTGACCGCGGCAGTTTCCTCGGAGGAGACCGATGTCCTTTAGCCCAATGCCGTCCGCCGAGCCGGCCCCGTCCCCACACGCTTCCATTGGGCTAACCGCTGTCCGGGGACCCGGGCAGTTCGCCCGCCTGCTGGCCCTGGTGCTCGGTGCTGCCTTGGCGCTGGCAGGATGCTCCTCCATACCCACCGTCGGCCCGGTGGGCACCGCCTCCGCCCAGCGCGGAGACGAGCAGCAGGAGGAAGCGGTCTTTTCGCCCGAAGGCCCGGCTGCCGGCGCTACGGCACAGGAAACCATCCGCGGCTTCATGGAGGCAGGCAAGGGGGCCGCCGACGACTACAGCGTGGCCCGCCAGTTCTTGTCCCCGGGGATGGCCGAAACGTGGTCTCCGGCCCAGCGGGCCACTGTTTACCGCTCGTCACGGGTTGTCGCTACTCCGGATCCGAACCTGTTCCAGATCCAGCTGGAGGTACAGAGTACCGTTGACATCCAGGGGATCCGGATCGAAGCACCGGCGGGAAGCACCGAGAGCATTCCGGTGCAGGCGGAAAAGGTCGACGGCGAGTGGCGGCTCACCGCCGTTCCGGACGGCATCATGCTGTCCCTGGCCAGCTTCCCGGCCGTCTTTATGGCCCACAACCTGTACTTCTACTCAAGCGACTACGAGTACTGGGTGCCGGACACCCGGTGGTTCATCCGGCGCGCAGGCATAGCTGCGAACATCGTCAACGCGGTCCTGGTGGGGCCGGCACCCCACCTGCAGGGCGCCGTCGTCAGCGCTTTCCCGTCCGGTACCGAACTTGCCCGCGACGCCGTGCCCGTGGCCTCCGGAGAAGCCACCGTGGATTTGGCCGCGGATTCGCTGAGCGACGCCACCGACCTGAACCGGCAGCAGATGACCGCACAGCTGCAACAGAATCTCCGGAGCCTGAACAACATCACTTCGGTTGCCATGACCGAAGGCGGGCATTCCGTGGACCTCGGCAAGGGCAACGGCGAAGTACGGTCCGCCATTGCCGATCCGTCAGCCGGCGCCACCCAGATTGTGGTCTATCAGGGCGAACTGGCCTTTTACGGCGACGGTCCGACCGCCGTCGAGGGTGTGCCGTCGGTGGCCGGATACGGACCCAGGAGCCCCGCGATGTCTGCCGACGGGGCCACCATTGCCTTCCTGGACAGCCAGGAAGACACCCTCCTGGTTACCGGAAAGGGTCAGGAAGTCCGGGTAGCGGCCGAGGGCGCCCGGTTCACCGCGCCCAGCGTGGATCCGAAACAGTGGGTCTGGACCACTCAGCCCTCCGGTTCCGGCACCGCGGTCCTGGCCATTCCCCCCGGCGGCAACCGTGACTCGGCAGCAGTTCTGTCAGCGCCTTGGCTCGAAGGGCTGGGCGTCACCGAGCTCAGGGTTTCCCGTGACGGCACGCGGGTACTGGTTGCGGCCGCCCAGGGCGGGAACAGCAGTGTGATGATTGCCGGGATCGTCCGTTCGGCAGAAGGCGTTCCGGTATCGCTGACGACGCCGGCAACGCTGCAGGTGCCGGCCGAAGCGGGTGCAGTGGACCGGGTGAAGTGGGCAAGCGAGGATACGGTTGTCGCTGTCCGGACCGGGGCGCAGGAGTCCGTCCCGGTGATCCTTGGTCCCGGGCGGGAAGCACAGCTGCTCGCGCCGAAGGAAGGGATCCTGGGGCTCAGCGCCGGCAACGGTACCGAGGACGTCTTTATCCAGACCGACGCCGGCATCTTCAACAAGGTCGGCAGCAGCTGGGCGCTTCGGTCCGAAGGGGTGCGGGACCCGGCCTTCCCGGGCTGACGCTTCCGCACCGCTCCTCCACAGCCGGCGGTCGGTGCTCCCGCGGGCCGTAGCGGTGCACCTTGCCGTCCACGGTGCGGACGGCGCCGCCCGGGCGGGGTCAGCATGGCAGCATGCGTATTTCCTTCCCGGCACTTTCCTTCCCGGCATTTTCCTTCCCGGCACCGAGCCGGGCACTTGACCGGTTGGTCTTCTCACCGGCAGGGCAGGCGGCAGCTGCGGCTCTGTCCGGACTTGCCGCAGGGCTCGTTCCTGTCACGTGTGCAGCCTGCGGTGCTCCGGACCGTTCCTTGTGCAGCAGCTGCGCGGCGAAGGCGCGCCGCGGGACCATACGGCCATGTTTCGTCCAGGAAGGCGCCGCCGCGCTCCCGGCCGCCCAAGCTGCCGAATCTGCAGCGTTTGCACCGCTGCCGGTCCTGGCCGCCGGAACTTACCGCGGGGACTTGGCCCGAGTCTTGCTCGCTTTCAAGAACCGCGGACACACGGACCTGGCCGGTTTCCTTGTCCCGGTGCTGGCCGGGGTGCTGCAGGAGGCAGCGCAGGAGGCGTTCCGGTTGTCCGGCGCCCGCACACTGGTGCTGGTCCCGGTCCCTGGATCCGCCCGTTCCATGCGCCGGCGCGGCTACGCCCCGCTGGCGCTGCTGATCAGGCGGCTAGAGCGCGCAGGGCTGTTGCCGCCCGGGTGTTCCGCCGCACCCCTGGTGTCCTACGTGCGCGGGTACGGGAGCGCCGTGCCGTTCCTCCCCGGCAGGGCGGGCAGCCGGGCAGCGGACGGCCGGCGCCTGGCACAAAAGGGGCTGGGCAGCGGGAACCGGCGCCGTAACGTCCGCAACACCATGACCGCGGCGCCGTCCCGCAGCAGCCGCGGAACCGGAGGTGCCGGGGAGGGCAGCCTCGTGGGGGTCAGCTGTGTGGTGGTTGATGATGTTCTCACCACCGGGGCCACCATCGGCGAAACCGTCCGGGCGCTGCGCGCCGAAGGTGCGGGGGTCTTCTGCGCGGCGGTTATGGCTGCCACACCAGCCCCGGGACGTAACACTTCTCCCGGATCCGGTGCCGCTGCGGGGGCGCATCCGCAAGAGTATGGAAACGGAATAGGGGGACGTGAATAAAGGTCGGCAGTGTTCTAACGTGTTGGTATGGATAGCTTCAAGAAGCGGGGTTATCCTGCGGCAACGGCCGTGAAGGAAACTGGCAGCGGCCGTTGTTGTGTCACCGAAATATATTGGAGGGCACCATGGAATTCATGATCAGCGGACGCAACGTTGCAGTATCTGACCGGTTCCGCGAGTACGCCGAAGAGAAGATCGGCAAGGTCGAAGCGCTCGGCGACAAAGTCCAGCGGGTGGAAGCCAGGGTCACGAAGCAAGGGAACGTCCGGGACGCAGACAGCGCCCTGACCGTGGAAATCACGGTGACCGGGCGGGGACCGGTGGTTCGCGCCGAAGCAACGTCCGGAGACAAGTTCGCTGCCTTCGACATCGCGTACGGAAAGCTGCTGGAACGCCTCCGCAGGGCGAGCGACAGGCGCAAGGTGCACCACGGACGCCACGCACCGGTGCCGGTCCGGGTAGCCACCGCTGATCTGGGTCCCGTGAGCACCTCCGAACCGCTTTACGCCCAGATGGGTTCAGCCGCAGAGGAAGAGTCCGCTGAGCCGACCGGCAATGATGCCGCAGCGGAAGAGGCCAACGGTGAATGCCCCGTTTTGATCCGTCGCAAGGTTTTCCCGGGTGCCCCCATGAGCCTTGACGACGCCGTGGACAACATGGAACTGGTAGGCCACGATTTCTACCTGTTCGTCGATTCAGCCACGGGAGCCCCCTCGGTGGTCTACCGCCGCCGGGGCTGGACCTACGGTGTGATTACCCTGGACTCCAAGTGTGCTGAAGGCTCCGAGGAGCCGCGGGAGGAAACACGGGGTTACCGGGTCACTGAAACGCCCGTCGATGAACGGGCCACCGCGTGAGGGTTTCCCCGCCCTAAGATGAGTGGATGAAACCCAAGCTCTCGCTCCGCCAGGCCCGCCGCACGGCACTGTCGGCGCAGGGATTGGCCCGTGCGCGGCCCACCGGCCTTGTTGGTTCAAGGCAGGTGGGCCGCACCTTTGAGCGGCTGGCGCTGCTGCAGATCGATTCCGTAAACGTTCTGACCCGCAGCCACTATCTGCCGCTGTTTTCCCGGCTTGGGCCCTACGGGCAGCCGGATCTGGACCGGATGGCCAACCGCCGTCCGCGCCGGATGGTGGAGTACTGGGCGCACGAAGCAAGCTATGTGCGGCCCGATCTTTTCGCCGACCTCCGGGCCGTTCAGCGGCGGACCTGGATGACAGCCCATTCCATGCCGGCGGCGCTGGCCGAGGACCTGCGCCGGCGCATCCTGGAAATCCTGGAGTCGGCAGCCCGGCCCCTCACGTCCCGCCAGACCGCGGAACTGTTGGGCCACAGCACGGAACGGGCCACCGCAAACTGGGGATGGAACTGGAATGCCGGCAAGCGGGTGCTGGAAGACCTGTTTGCCGCGGGCTTGGTCAGCTCTGCAGGACGGACGCCCCAGTTCGAACGTCTCTACGCGCCCACCGCCCGGATCCACCCGGCCGGGGCTGCAGCCTTGGAACCGTCTGACCCGCAGCAGGCCGTACTGAGGCTGGCCGAGGCCGCTGCCCGGGCACACGGCGTCGCCACCGTCCGCGGACTTGCCGACTACTTCCGGCTGCCGGTGCGGGAAACCGCCGACGCCGCGGCGGAACTGGTCCGCAAGGGAATCCTCGAACAGGTGGAGGTGGCCGGGTGGAAGCAGCCGGCGTTCCTGCACGCGGAGGCCGTGGTTCCCCGGGCAGCGGCCGGACAGGCCCTGCTCAGCCCGTTCGATTCGCTGGTCTTTGAACGGCGCCGGCTCGAGGAGCTGTTCGGCTTCCACTACCGGATTGAAATTTACACTCCTGCTCCCGCCCGCAGATACGGCTACTACGTCCTGCCGTTCCTTCTGGGAGAGGACCTGGTTGCCCGGGTGGACCTCAAAGCAGACCGTGCCGGCGGTAAGCTGCTGGTTCAAGGCGCCTATGCGGAACCGGATGCCCCGGGCCACACGGCGCGTCAACTGGCTGCCGAGCTTGCGCTCATGGCACAGTGGCTTGGGCTTGGGGAGATTGAGGTACGTCCGGCGGGGGACCTTGCTGCGGCCCTGAAGCTGGCAGTATGCAGGGAATAACCGTCAACCGGGAACCGCGGCCGTCCGCCGCACGTCTCTCACGTAGACTGGGGACGCCAGATTTCGGCAACTAGATTGGGAGCAAATCAGTGGCATCACTACTCGAACGAGTTCTTCGTACCGGCGATAAGAAAACGCTGAAGACACTGCGTAACTACGCCGACGCGATCAACGTGCTCGAGGATGAGTTCAAGGGCATGACCGATGCCGAACTCAGGGGTGAAACGGACCGCCTCAAGGCACGCTACGCCGACGGCGAGTCCCTCGACGACCTCCTGCCCGAAGCCTTCGCGGCGGTCCGCGAAGCTGCCGGCCGGACCCTTGGCATGCGGCACTTCGATGTCCAGCTGATGGGCGGCGCCGCCCTGCACCTGGGCAACATCGCCGAAATGAAAACCGGTGAAGGCAAAACCCTCGTTGCCACCGCCCCGGCCTACCTGAACGCGCTGACCGGCCGCGGCGTGCACATTGTGACCGTCAATGACTACCTGGCCGAGTACCAGTCGGACCTGATGGGGCGGGTTTTCCGCTTCCTCGGCATGACCAGCGGCTGCATCCTGTCCAACCAGGATCCCGCGACCCGGCGCGAGCAGTACGCCGCCGACATCACATACGGCACCAACAACGAGTTCGGCTTCGACTACCTGCGCGACAACATGGCGTGGAGTGCAGCCGAACTGGTCCAGCGCGGGCACCACTTCGCCATCGTTGATGAAGTGGACTCCATCCTGATCGATGAGGCCCGTACGCCGCTGATCATTTCCGGCGCCGCCAGCGGCGATGTGAACCGCTGGTACACCGAGTTCTCCAAGGTGGTCCAGCGGCTGACGCTGGAAACCGATTACGAGGTAGACGAGAAGAAGCGCACGGTCGGCATCCTGGAGCCGGGTATCGAAAAGGTCGAGGATTACCTCGGCATCTCCAACCTGTACGAAGCGGCCAACACCCCGCTGATCGGTTTCCTGAACAACGCGATCAAGGCCAAGGAACTCTTCAAGCGGGACAAGGACTACGTGGTCCTCAACGGCGAAGTCATGATTGTCGACGAGCACACCGGACGCATCCTGGCCGGGCGCCGTTACAACGAAGGCATGCACCAGGCGATCGAGGCCAAGGAAGGGGTGACCATCAAGGCCGAAAACCAGACGCTGGCCACGGTCACCCTGCAGAACTACTTCCGCCTCTACGAAAAGCTCGCCGGCATGACCGGTACGGCCGAAACCGAGGCCGCCGAGTTCATGAGCACCTACAAACTCGGTGTGGTCCCCATCCCCACCAACAAGCCGATGGCCCGCATTGACCAGTCGGACCTGATCTACAAGAACGAAGTGGCGAAGTTCGACGCCGTCGTCAAGGACATAGCCGAACGGCATGCTTCGGGCCAGCCCGTCCTCGTGGGCACCACCAGCGTCGAGAAGAGCGAATACCTCTCGAAACAGCTGGCCAAGGCCGGTATCCGGCACGAGGTCCTCAATGCCAAGAACCACGCGCGTGAAGCCGCCATCGTGGCCCAGGCCGGGCGCAAGGGCGCCGTCACCGTGGCAACCAACATGGCCGGCCGCGGTACCGACATCATGCTGGGCGGCAACGCCGAGTTCAACGCCGTCGCGGAGCTGGAACGCCGAGGGCTGGACCCGAACGAAAGCCCCGAGGACTACGAAGCGGCCTGGCCCGAAGCGCTGGAGAAGGCACGCCACGCCGTAGCCGCCGAGCAGCAGGAAGTCATTGACCTCGGCGGGCTGTACGTCCTGGGTACGGAGCGCCACGAATCCCGCCGCATCGACAACCAGCTGCGCGGCCGCTCCGGCCGGCAGGGCGATCCGGGTGAATCCCGCTTCTACCTGTCGCTGACCGATGACCTGATGCGCCTGTTCAACTCCGGTGCCGCCGAGCGGATCATGAACAGCTCCTCCATGCCCGACGACGTCGCGCTGGAATCCAAGCTGGTATCCAAGGCCATCCAGAACGCCCAGGGACAGGTGGAGGGACGCAACGCCGAACAGCGCAAGAACGTCCTGAAGTACGACGACGTCCTGAACCGCCAGCGCGAGGCCATCTACGGCGACCGCCGCCGCATCCTTGAGGGCGGTGACCTGCAGGAGAAGATCGGTTTCTTCCTGGAAGACGTTGTGACCGCGGTGGTGAACGAAGCTACTGCCGAGGGCCACGGCGACGACTGGGACCTCGAGCAGCTGTGGACGAACCTCAAGACCCTGTACCCGATCGGTCTCACCATCGACGAAGTGGTGGAGGAAGCCGGCGGCCGGTCCAGGCTGACCCGCGAGTTCCTCCACAACGAGATCCTCTCCGATGCCAAATTGGCCTACCAGGCCCGCGAGGAAGCCCTGGGCTCGGCCACCATGCGCGAACTGGAGCGCCGCGTGGTGCTCTCGGTAATCGGCCGCAAGTGGCAGGAACACCTGTACGAGATGGACTATCTGAAGGAAGGCATCGGCCTGCGCGCCATGGCGCAGCGCGACCCGCTGGTTGAGTACCAGCGCGAGGGCTTCGTGATGTTCCAGACCATGATGGAAGCCATCCGCGAGGAGAGCATCGGCTACCTCTTCAACGCCGACGTGCAGGTCAGCGAGCCGGCCGCCACGGCACCCAGCGCCCTGTCAGGCGTCAAGGATGCACGCGTCGTCGTCGGCGCTCCGGTGATCAAGGCTGCCGGCCTGGATGCGCCCCGGCAGCCCGCCAGCCTGCAGTTCACAGCCCCCGACAGCCAGGGCGGCGTGGAGACCAGGGTGGAACGCACCACGGCAGGCGACAGCGCCAAGGCGGCCAAGCAGGCAGCACCGGCAGCGGGGAAGGCAGCACAGCCCGCCGGCAAGGCCGGAGCCAAGAAGGGCAAACGCCGCAAGTAAGCACGAGGCAGGCCTGCTAAGAACAGGCCGGCCTAGCCGATTTCCAACGCGGTAACCCGCCAGAGCCCGCGCCGCAGCTGAACCCTCAGCGCAACGGCGCGGGCTCTGTCGTTTTCCAGCGCCACTACTGCGCCCTCGTAGATTCCTTCCGCTACGGGGCAGATCCGGCAGGACCTGATACGGACGCCGCGGTGCAGCTGCTGCGGATCCGGAGCCGTTCGGGACCGCCCCGCAGGGTTTTGCCGCAGTCCGCGCACCAGGTTGGCGCGCAGCTGCATCCGCTCGTAGTTTTCGGGATCCAGCCAGCGGGACATTTGCTGCAGTGGACGAACCCCGCCCAGCACCTCCAGGGCAGCCAGTGCCACGGACTGGCAGATGGCCTTCACCCGGGCATCGTCGGCCGGATCGGACTGCCAATGGGCGGCGGTTCCCTGCGCACCTTCCGTGCCCGGCCCGGCCATGCTGCCGGGACCGGCCGGGGGTTCCCCGGCGGCAGGTGCCGGCGGTACTGCGGTTTCCCTGGGCGAGGCAGGTACGGGCGCCGGGAGCAGGTCCTGCAGGGGAGCACGGTAAACGGCTATGGGTGGGGCGCTGTTTCCGGCCTCGGATGCAACCGGAGCTTCGGGGGCCGGAAGATAAATCACGCTGGTCATGGTGTGGTCCTTAGCGGGAGATGGAACACCAAAGTGCGGGGATGAAGGATGGCTGCAGGGGAAGCGGTCACTAAAGCGGTGGTGCCGTGAGTATCTGACCGGGGTGGATCAGGCCCGGATCAAGTCCGATGGTTTCCCGGTTCAGCTCGTACCACCGCGGCCAGAGCGCTGCTATCTCGGCATCGCCGGCGCCCGGACCGAGTTGCTGCCCGGCCAAAGACCAGAGGGTATCTCCAGCCGCTACAACCACCTGACCCGTTTCTTGCCGGGGTGTCCCGGTTAGGAGGCCGCCACCCGGAGGCTGCGGGGGAAGCGGCCGCCAGAGGGGGGACACCGCGTCTGCAGTACCGCCCGCTCCCGGCTCCGTGCCGGCAGCAGGCCCAGCCGCGCCGGCTGGGTCAGCAGCAGCCCCTGCGGAGGGGACGGCCGGGGCGGCCGGGGCGGCGGCCTCCGGAACCGCTAGGGCCGCGGCCGGCACGGACCCGGCGGCGAGGGAGAACCCCAGCAGGGCAGCGGCCAGGCGGCGCAGCGGCCCCGGGGCCAGGAACAGTGCGCGGGTGCCGGCGGCAGGAAAGCCTGCCCGATGCAGCAGGCAGCCGACCAGCGCACAAAGCGATCCGAGCACCCACCACAACGTCAGCAGGATGCCTGCGGCAGCGGCACCGAAACCCGCGAGGAAGGCAAAAACGGAGGATGGCGCGGCTGCGCGTGAAAACAAGGCGTGACCGGCCGCCGCTGCGGAGGGCAGCAGCACGGCCCCGCACCACAGGAGGAACGCGCCCAGCAGAGCAACACCGCCGGCAATGAATGCGTCCGGCCCCGGGCCGGAACGGACAATCGATGCTGCCATTGCACCCTCCGTAAATGTTCGTTTTGCTTTGCCCTGCAACGAGTCCCGGTTAAGGCCGCTTTGGTCCTTGTTGGTCCTTTGCTGCTGTTTGGGTGATTTGTTGTCGTTTGGGTCGATTTTGTTCGTGTGTTGCATGTTGTTGCCGTTGACGAGTGGTGGTGCATCTACGCCGGGAATAGACGCTCTTGTTGTCGTCTGGCCCGTGTGATGGTCGTGTCTACACTTCGCTTCCATCAGTGTCCAGAGTGGTCACCATGGGCCGCTGGAGGCTAGCCTTGGCCGATGCGATGGGATGCCCTGTTCAGGGACATGGAGGCACAGATGGCAGCGTCTGCCGCGCTTGAAGCCGAGGACGAGATCGCCGAGCGCGTCCGCATCGAAGTGCAGGGCGTGAGTCTTCAGGACAGGCTCCGCAGCCAGGCCGGAAAACACCTGGTTTTTGATCTGGGACCGGCCGGCAGGGTGGAGGGAACCCTGCGGCAGACGGGGACCGGATGGGCGGTGCTGAAACAGCAGCGCGGCGGCCAGGTGCTGGTGGTCCTGTCACACGTGGCCTGGATTCGGGGCATGGACCGCTATGCCGCTCTGCAGGCGGGGGCCGTGCACCTAGGTCTGGGTTCGGCGCTGCGCGGGATAGCACGGGACCGCAGTACCGTCACTGTCCGCTGCGCGGGAACAGCCGCCGAAACAGCATTGCACGGCACCATCGACCGGGTCGGCGGCGATTTCCTGGAACTGGCAGCGGTTCCGGGCGGCGGCGCCAGGCGCAGCAGCAACGTCACGGGCATGTACGTCCTGCCAACGGCGTCTGTTGCCGCGGTCCTGTCCCGGGACTCCGGGTGGGAATAGCTCCGGTGTTTGGAATAACGCCGGTGTTGGAATGATGCGTGCTGGAAAGACGCGAAGGCGGCAGGTGGCCCCAAGGGACGCTGGCGGCTAGGCCCCGGGGGCGCTGTTCTCCTCCACGGGTATGCCCTGGCGGACCGCTGCCGCCGACTTGCGGTAGGCCCGGGAGATGTACTCCTCCAACTGCTGGGCTTCCACCCTCCACTGGCCACGGCCGCCGATCTGGATGGCCGGCAGCTCCCCGCTGCGTACAAGGGCGTAGGTCTGCGAGGAGGAAATGTTCAGTACCTCGGCGACATCGGCCAGCGTCAGGAATCTCTTCTCGCCCACGGCACTCACCTTTCACACCGCACCACTGCGGCTTCCACCCGTTGTACATCAGCAGCACCAGTCTGGCATCAGCGAAAACCGGCTCCGTGGTTATCCACAGATACCGCTTCCCGCCGGGACCACCGTTTCAATCCGGGTGCAGGTACCCCACAATGGCTCCAGCAGGGCCCGGGCGGGTAAAGAGCATGGTCCGCAGGGGTAAAGAGCATCACCGGCGGGGTAAAGAGCATGGTCCGCAGGGGTAAAGAGCATCACCGGCGGGGGCTATCGGGACTGCCCGGAAGGGCAAGGGGAATCGGGGGAGCATGAGCCAGAGGTTGGGCGAGGGCGGCAGCAGTGCGGGCACGGAGACTGGCCTGAGAACGGCGTACCGTCCCGCCGCCGGCCGCACCATCCGTCCCGCGCCGGCCGCAGCCCGGCTGCGGAAACCCTCTTGGCGCGACCCCAGGCTCTTGCTGGGCGTGCTCCTGGTGCTGGGATCCGTGGCCGGCGTGGTCGCCCTGGTCGATAGCGCGGACAGGACCACGCAGGTGTACGCCGTCCGGCACGACATAGCCCCCGGCAGCCCGGTCCGCGGCGAGGACCTCGTGGCCGTACCGGTCCGGCTGGGCGGAGCGGAAAAGCGATACCTGACCGTTTCCGAAGGAGTACCCCCTGACGTGGTGGCGGGAACAGTCCTCCGCGAAGGTGAGCTGGTGGCCCTGTCGGCTCTGGCTGAACCGGCCACGCTGGACCGCAAACCGGTTGGCCTGCGCGTGGAGGACCCGTTGCCGGCCAGTACGGAAACCGGTTCGCGGGTGGATATCTGGGCTTCCATGCCCAACGCGCAGAACGGCTTTGAGGAACCGGAGCGGTTGATTGAAGCGGCGGAAATATCGGAGCTGACGGTTACCGAGTCAGCGCTGGGGGCCAACCGCAGTACTGAACTGCTGGTGCTGGTGGATGACTCGGACCTGCCCCTGCTGCTCAGCGCGCTCTCCAACCAGGCAAAGGTCACCGTGGTGTCCAATCCTGCCGCGGGCAAGTGAACATCCCCGTAGCCACCGTCGGGGCCGCCACCGCCGGTGTCCTGGACGGGCTGGAACGCCTGCAGGGACCGGTGACGGTGGTGCGCCGGTGCGCGGAACTGACAGAACTGGTAGCGCTCTCGCAGACCGGTATCGTCCGTGCTGCCGTCGTCGCGGGCGACACCGCAGAACTGACTGCTGCCCTCGCGGAATGGCTGGGGGCAGCGGGCGTGGCCCTGGTCGCGCTCGCTGACGATTTCCTCCTCCGCCAGCGGCTGGAGGCCATGGGCATCACCAACGCGCCCGGCACTGTGCAGGCCGAAACGCTGGCCGGACTGATCTCGACGGCGGTGCAGGCGCTGGAACACTCCGGTGCGGGGCGCGGCCTGGCGGCCGGCATTGCCCTTGCCGACCCGGCGGCCTCCTTCGGCACCGGGATTGAGGCACCCGACGGCGGTGCACCGGCAGCAGAGGAGCCGGACGTCCGTTCCGGCACCGTCACCGCTGTCTGGGGCCCCACGGGCGCACCGGGACGCACCACGCTGGCGGTGAACCTGGCCGCGGAAGCCGCAGCGGCGGGGCGGAGCGTGCTGCTGGTCGACGCCGACACCTACGGGTCCAGCGTGGCGGTTAGCCTGGGGCTTTTGGATGAGTCTGCCGGCCTTGCGCAGGCCTGCCGGCTCGCGGACCAGGGCATGCTGGATGATGCTGCCCTTGCCCGGATCTGCGCGGACGTCTCCCTGCGGGGGCACCGCTTGCCGGTGCTGACCGGCGTTACCCGGGCCGACCGCTGGATTGAGCTGCGCCCGGCAGCGCTCGCAGGTGTCCTGGCCGCCGCACGCAGGATGGTGGACGAGATCATTATCGACTGTGGATTCTCACTGGAAAGTGATGAGGAACTGAGCTTCGACACCATGGCGCCGCGGCGCAACGCCGCAACGCTGCTGGTGCTCGAAGCGGCGGACACCCTCTACGCGGTCGGCGCGGCCGATTCGGTGGGCGTGCCCCGCCTGGTCCGGGCGCTGTCGGACTTGGCCGCCGCCGTTCCCGCTGCCCGGCCGCAGATTGTGCTCAACAAAGTCCGCGCCTCCGCCGTGGGCAGGAACCCGGAAAACCAGCTTCAGGGGGCCTGGGAACGGTTCGGCCCCGGGCAGGAGATCATTGCGTTCCTGCCGGCGGATTACGACGCCGCCGACGCCGCCCTGCTGTCCGGGACAGCCCTGCTGGAAACCGCTCCGGCATCGGCGCTGCGGGCTGCTGTTGCAGAGCTGGCGGGTGTGCAGGCTTCCCGGCGGCGGCCCCGGCGGCGCGGCAGGAGCGCAAAGTGACCTTTCACCCATTCAGAGCTAGGCTCAATACGAGGAGGCTGCAACGGGGCAGCCGGACGTAAGTACTATCGGAGGCGTATTACATGTCGTCAGGATCCAGCATCGCGGATCTTTTAAGTTCGGACACTTCCCTGGATGAGTTCATCGGGAACTACTACGAGCATCTGGCGCGTGAAGATGCCCAGGCGTACCCGCCGTCGGTACTGCGGGAGCGGGCCCAAAAGCACATGGAGCTGGCCCTGACCCGGGCGGAGGGAACCGCTGCAGTGGACGTCGTGGACCAGGGGGATACCAGCGTCATCCTCATCGTCACGGACGACATGCCCTTCCTCGTTGACTCCGTCACGGCGGAAGTGGTCCGCCGCAACGCCGCCATCCGGCTGGTGGTCCACCCCATTTTCCTGGCCACCCGCGATGCGGTCACCGGCGGACTGCAGCAGGTGCGGCGCGTACCTGCTGCCGCCGGCGTGTCCAGCGGGGACACCGCAGCCCTCCCCAACCTGGCCGACCTGCTGGGCGGGGACGGCGGCACCACCCGGGTGGAGTCCTGGATCGCCGTCGAGGTGGCCCGGATTGCCGATGAAGAAAAGCGGACCCAGCTGGTTGAGGGCCTTCGGAAGGTCCTGGACGACGTCCGCGTAGCGGTGTCCGACTGGCCCGCCATGCGGACCAAGGTGCACGAGATTGCCCGCTCACTGGAGACCATTCCGGGCGCCCGCGATATTCCCGACCTGCAGCAGGCCCGGGAACTGCTGACCTGGCTGGACAACGGCAACTTCACCTTCCTGGGTTACCGGGAATATGACCTGATCACCGAAGACGGCGAAGACGCACTCCGGCCCACCGAGGGCAGCGGCCTGGGCCTGCTGGGCCGGCAGTCCTCCTCCCGCCGGATCCACCGGCTGACCGGGGCGGGCCGGGCCAAAGCCCGCGAGAAACGTGCCCTGGTGATCACCAAGGCCAATTCGCGCTCCACCGTGCACCGCCCGGCTTACCTGGACTACTTGGGCGTGAAGCGCTTTGACGAGAAGGGCAACGTCAACGGTGAGCGCCGCTTCATCGGTTTGTTCGCCACCGGTGCCTACACTGGTTCCGTCCGCAGCATCCCCATTGTCCGTGACAAGGTCCGCGACGTGATGCGCAGCTGCGGATTCCCCGCAGACTCCCACTCGGGCAAGGACCTGCTCTCCATCCTGGAGACCTACCCGCGCGACGAATTGTTCCAGATCGATCCGGCCACGCTGCTGGATACCTCCCTGGCCATCCTGCGGCTGCAGGAACGGCGCCGCACGCGGCTGTTCCTGCGCCCGGACATCTACGGCCGGTTTATGTCCGCACTGGTGTTCCTGCCGCGCGACCGGTACACGACGCCGGTCCGGCTCCGCATCCAGGACGAGCTGCGTGCCACCTTCAACGCCGAGTCCATCGACTACGAGGCTCGGATGACCGAGTCCGCGCTGGCCCGGCTGTTCTTCCGCATCCGGCTCCCGCGCGGCGGGGAGATCACCGACGTCGATACCGCGGCACTTGAGGCACGGCTGGTCACGGCCACCCGGTCCTGGTCCGAGGGCATCGAAGAAGTGGTCCGCACCAAATTCGCGCGGCCCGAGGCGGAAAAGCTTTCCGCCCTTTGGGCAGATGCCTTCCCTGCCGCCTACCGGGTGGCGTACGAAGTCGAAGACGCCATGGAGGACATTGCCCGGTTCGAGGCACGCGTTGCCCGGCCCGATACGGCCCCGGAGCTCTTCGTCTATGTTCCCGAGGACAGGGACGGCGAGGGACAGGCGGACGCCCGGCTGAAGCTGTACCTCACCGAGCCGAAGTCGCTGACCCAGATCCTGCCGTTCCTGCACAATCTCGGCCTCGAAGTCCTGGACGAGCGGCCGTTCGAGATCCGGCGCGGCGACGGGACCACCTTCTACCTGTATGACCTGGGCCTGGTGTACCCGGCGGGCATCGACCCGCTGAAGACCGGTACGCTGCTGGCCGAAGCCTTCCGTGCCGGCATGTCGGGCACCGCCGAGTCCGACGCCTTTGACCGGCTGATCCTGCAGCAGGGCATGCACTGGCGCCAGGTGGTGATCCTGCGTGCGTACGCCAAGTACATGCGCCAGGTCGGCACCGCCAACTCCTACGGTTTCGTTGCCGGCACGCTCCTGGCGAATCCCGACGTCGCACACACCCTGATCGCGCTGTTCGAAGGCCGCTTCAACCCGGACCTGACCGAAGAAGAGCGCCGTGCCGCCGTCGAGCAGGCAGGCGCTGCACTGGAGGCCGGCCTTGAGCAGGTTCCCACGCTCGACGCCGACCGGGTGCTGCGGACCTTCGCCACCCTGATCAACGCCACCCTGCGCACGAACTTCTACCAGGACAAGGCATACGTCAGTTTCAAGCTGAACACCGGCGCCATTGACGGTGCGCCGTTCCCGCGCCCGAAGTATGAAATCTGGGTTTACTCCCCGCGGGTTGAAGGCGTGCACCTGCGCTTCGGTGAAGTGGCCCGCGGCGGACTGCGCTGGTCTGACCGGCGCGAGGACTTCCGCACTGAAATCCTTGGCCTGGTGAAGGCGCAGACCGTCAAGAATGCCGTGATCGTGCCCACCGGCGCCAAGGGCGGTTTTTACGCCAAGAAGCTGCCTGATCCCGCCGTGGACCGCGGAGCGTGGATGGAAGAAGGCAAAAACAGCTACCGCACCTTCATCCGCGGCCTGCTGGACCTGACCGACAACCTCGTGGTCACGGAAACCGGCGAGGAAGTGGTTCCACCGTCCCGCGTGGTCCGCCACGACGGGGACGACAGCTACCTTGTGGTCGCTGCCGACAAGGGCACGGCGTCGTTCTCCGACATCGCCAACTCCATCTCGGCGGAGTACGGTTTCTGGCTGGGCGACGCCTTCGCCTCCGGCGGCTCGGTCGGATACGACCACAAGGCCATGGGCATCACCGCCCGCGGGGCCTGGGAATCGGTCAAGCGGCACTTCAGCGAACTGGACATCGACACCCAAACCGAGGACTTCACGGTGGTGGGCGTGGGCGACATGAGCGGTGACGTGTTCGGCAACGGCATGCTGCTGTCCGAACACATCAAGCTCGTTGCCGCGTTCGACCACCGGCACATTTTCCTGGACCCCAACCCGGACCCGGCCGCATCGCACGCCGAACGCCGCCGGCTCTTCGAACTGCCCCGTTCCTCCTGGGCGGACTACGACGAGACGCTGATCAGTGCCGGCGGCGGGATCTTCCCGCGGCAGTCCAAGAGCATCCCGCTCTCGCCCGAGGTCCGCGCGGTGCTTGGGCTCGCCGATTCGGTAACCAAGATGAGCCCGCCGGAACTCCTGAAGGCCATCCTGAAGGCACCCGTAGACCTGCTCTACAACGGCGGTATCGGTACCTATGTGAAGGCCTCCGGCGAAACCTCGGCCGACGTCGGCGACAAAGCCAATGATCCGATCCGCGTGGACGGACGGGACCTGCGGGTCAAGGTGGTGGGCGAAGGCGGCAACCTGGGCATGACCCAGCGCGGCCGCATAGAAGCCGCCCGCGCCGGCGTCATCCTTAACACCGACGCCATCGACAACTCCGCCGGCGTCGACTGCTCCGACCACGAAGTGAACATCAAGATCTTCGTCGACCGGATGGTCGCAGCCGGACGGCTGGACCCGGCGGAACGCGCTGCGTTCCTGCACTCCATGACCGACGAGGTGGGACAGCTGGTCCTGCAGGACAACATCGACCAGAACATGCTGCTGCTCAATGACCGGCAGCGGGTCCTGGAATGGAGCCCGAGCTTTGAGCGGCTGATGGACTGGCTCGAAGAGCACGCAGACCTCGACCGGCAACTGGAGGCACTGCCCACCAACGAGGAACTGCATGCGCGCATCGCCGCCGGCGAGGGACTGACCTCGCCGGAACTGGCTGTGCTGGCTGCCTACGCCAAGATCGAACTGACCAAGGCACTCACACGCTCCAACCTGGCCGACGACCCCTACTTTGCGGGCACCCTGCGCCGGTACTTCCCGAAGCAGATCGTGGAGCGTTTCGGCGACCAGCTGGACACCCACCCGCTGCGCCGCGAGATCATCTCCACCATGGTCGCCAATGACATGATCAACATAGGCGGCATCACCTTCGCCTTCCGGATCATCGAGGAAACGTCCGCGACCGAAGCCGAAGCAGCACGCGCCTTCACCGCGCTGCGGGAGATTTACGGCGTGGACAGCGTCCTTGCGGAACTCGGCGCCCTGCCGGCCGGGTTCTCCACCCAGACCTGGTCCATGATGCACCTGGACCTGCGCCGGCTCCTGGACCGCGCGGTGCGCTGGTTCGTGAACCATGTGAGCCGGGGCACCACCATTGCCGAGGACATCGAGGCGTACAAGCCGGTGGTGCGGCCGCTGCTGTCGGATCTGACCCGCTATCTGCGCGGCGGCGACGCAGCGCGGGTGCAGGAGCTGGAGGACAAGGCCCGGGAGCTGGACGTTCCCGCTGCCTTGGGCAGCTACTGGGCCGAGCAGTTCGAATCCTTCGGGCTCCTCGACGTCGCCCGCGTCAGCCGGACTGCCGGGGAACCCGCGGCAGACGTGGCAGCCGTGTATTACGCGGTCTATGACCGCTACGGCATCGATGACCTGCTCGAGCGGATCACCAAGCTGCCCCGGGATGACCGGTGGCAGGCCCTGGCCCGCGCTGCCCTGCGTGACGACCTCTACTCGACTGTCGCGGACATGACCACGGCTGCCCTGGAAGCAACGCCTGAGCTCGACGCGGCCGATCCGGTACAGCGCATGGAAACCTGGGAAGAGGAAAACGCAGACCACCTGCAGCGTGCCACGAAGATGTTCAACGAGGTGAACCGCCTGGAGCAGGACGACATGGCCTCACTGTCCGTGGCGCTGCGCCTGCTGCGTTCCATCGTCCGCCGCTAGTCCGGAGTACACGTGGCAATCTTTACCGACCCGATAAAGGACCACGCCGACTTCGGTCCGGGGGACGCCGAATGGCTCCACCTGCTGGTGGGGGACTGGCAGATGGTGGCAGACCTCGCCTTCGCCGACCTGGCGCTGTGGTTCCCGGTGCCCGAGGGCGGGTACGTGGCCCTGGCCCATGCCCGCCCCTCGACGTCGCACACCGTGTTCCACAGCGACTTCGTGGGGGAGCGCATCCGGGCCGACCTGCAGCCGCTGGTGGACACAGCATGGCGCAGCCAGCACATCGAGCGGTCCAGTGAAACGAGCTGGACCGCCGAGACGGCCATGCGTGTGGAAGCCATCCCGTTTGTACGGAACGGACGGACCCTGGCAGTGGTGACCTCACACATGGATCTGTCCAGCTCGCGGATGCCCTCCCGGCTGGAGCTGACGTACCGGCAGTGTGCCTATGACCTGCTGCGGATGGGAACCCTGGGGCTGTGGCCGGACTTCGCCACGCCCACCGGATCGCGCCGGGGAGCTCCGCGGGTAGGCGACGGCCTGATCCGGCTGGATGCCGAGGGGATTGTGCAGTATGCCAGCCCCAACGGTGTGTCCGCGTTCCGCCGGTTGGGGGACATGGAAACGCTGGAAGGCCGTTCCCTGGCCGAAATCACTACGGCCCTGCTCAAGGACCGGCGCATGGTGGACGAAACGCTGCCGCTGGTAGTCACGGGCCGGATGCCGTGGCGCACCGAGATCGAGTCCCGGGGCGTCAGCCTGTCCCTGCGGGCCATTCCGCTGCGGGACGAAAAGGAACGCTTCGGTGCCCTGGTGCTGTGCCGGGATGTTTCGGAGCTGCGCCGGCGGGAGATGGAACTGGTTTCCAAGGACGCCACCATCCGCGAAATTCACCACCGGGTGAAGAACAACCTGCAGACCGTGGCCGCCTTGCTGCGGATGCAGTCCCGCCGGATGGAGAGTGAGGAAGGCAAGCAGGGGCTGGCCCAGGCCATGCGCCGCGTCTCCACCATCGCCCTGGTGCACGAGACACTGTCCCAGGGACTGACGCAAAACGTGGACTTTGACGAGCTGATCGACCGCCAGTTCCGGATGTCCGCCGAGGTGGCTTCCCCTACGCAGGAAGTGCGCACCCGCCGGGAAGGATCATTCGGTGAACTGCCCAGCGATCTCGCTACGCCGCTGGCCCTGGTGATTAACGAACTGGTGACCAACGCCGTCGAGCACGGACTGGCAGGCCGCCGCGGAACCGTGGGCCTGTCTGCCCGTCGCCACGGCCCGGCGGGGCGCGAGGAAAGGCTCACCGTCACTGTGTCCGACGACGGCGTGGGCCTGCCGCCGGGACCGCGGAGGGAGGGTCTGGGGCTGCAGATTGTCCGGACCCTGGTCCAGAGCGAACTCGACGGGACCATCGAGTGGTCCGCCGGCAAAAACAGCGGCACCCAGGTCACCATCGAAATGGGGCTGGATACCGAGTACCGGCGCACCTGAGCAGTTCCAGCCGGACCCGGCAGCAAAGACACCGGGTACGCAAAAGGGCCGTTGCTGCGAGGCAACGGCCCTTTGACGTACCCGGCGTTCCGGAAAGTCCTGCTATGAGGCCCGGCGTGCGCGGGCGGCGCGGCGCTTCAGTGCGCGGCGCTCGTCTTCGCTCATGCCGCCCCAGACACCTGCGTCCTGGCCTGTTTCGATGGCCCACTGCAGGCACGTATCGATGACCGGGCACCGCCGGCATACACTCTTGGCTTCTTCGATTTGAAGAAGAGCCGGGCCTGTGTTGCCCACGGGAAAGAAAAGCTCCGGATCTTTATCCAGGCAAGCTGCGCGGCTCCGCCAATCCATGTTGATCACTATCTCCTCTGAAGAGTTGACTCCTACGTGTTTGTGAAAACATTCACGAGCAACTACAAACTAAAGGGGCCGGTCTCGGCCCCTGATTTCCCTGTATCTAGCGTGGCACGTCAGGCCAAAGCAAACAAGGGGTAAGCAGCGTAAATTATGGCCACAGTGCTGAGGGATGCATCACAGTACGGGTGTTTTGTACCGGGGTACTGCCGGGACGGTGCGGTCCCTCCGGCGCCCATGGTGCTGCGGCGTCCTGCGGGCTGCACGGTCCGCCACCAACCGGCAGGGGAGCACTGGCTGCGCCTGTCTCCGGTATTCTGCCTATGTGTCAACACCCCCAAATGCGCCAAAGCGCACCCCGGCCGTCCTGGTCATCTCTGCCGTTCTTGTCCTGGAAGCGGTTTGCCTCCTCGCCTTCGCCGGCTGGTACGGCTATGAGCTTGCCACGTCAACGCCGCTGTCCATGGGTGGGGCTGTCTTCACCCTGGTCTTCGCTGTAGCACTTGCGGTGTGGCTGCTCGCCGTGGGCCATTTCTTTTTTCGCGGATACAGGTGGACCCGTTCGGCAGCGGTGGTCTGGCAGCTCTTTGTGGTCATCATCGCCGTTCCCACGCTTCAGGCGGGACTGGTCCTCGCCGGCCTGGCGATGCTCCTGCCGGCCGCGGCCGTGCTGGTGCTGCTTTTCACCAAGCCCGTGCTTGCCCACACAAGCCGGCTGACCGACGGCGCCAAAACCTTCTGAACCCTGTCAAGGTCCTCATTCGTCCCGATAGGCCGTCTGGGCTTCCACGGACTGTGTTCCTTCCACTAGGAAGCATCTGCCCGGAGGGCGCCTAAGCGCGGTATCAATCCGGATGCCGAAGATATCCCCGTCCACGGGCGACGCGGGACACAGGAGTGCTCCCCGCGGTGCCGAACGGACCTGCAGGGCCAGTGGAACCCGGGCCGTCAGCTGCGGTCCGGATGCGGCTGCCAGCACGACCCGCGCGCCCTGTGACTGCAGCTCGGCAAGCCTGCGGTGGACCGGAGCCGGCAGCAGATCAGCGTCATCGACCAGCAGCAGCAGGCGGTGGACCAGGCCGGTTCCGGGCGCCGCCAGGAACGCGTCGAGATTTTCCTGGAAGTCCGCGGCACTGTTTCCGGAAAAAACATCCAGTGACGGATGTGCCGCCCGCTGCATCTGGCGCAGGAAAGATGTGCGCCCGGACCCGGGCGGGCCGGCCACTAGGAAAACCGACCCCCGGGGGACCTGCGCCGCGGCCGTGCCCAGCTCATCTCCGCATAGACCCACTGCCACGGAATCGGTGCCGGGCTCCGCTGTCAGGCGATCCGGCGCAACGATCGCGGGCAGGGGCTCTATCCGGTGCGGGGGAGGGACCCCGTCAGGCAACCCGGGCAGCCCGGAGTGCGGCTCCTGTCCGAGGAGCTGCGCGGCAAGGCCTTCCGCCGTTCCGATCCGTCCCTGGACCAGGGCGCGGCCGGTGATGCGGTCCATGGCCGGAAGCCGCGGCCACAGCAGCAGCGTCTCTGCGCTTGCATCTGCGGGAAAAAACAACCGGTTGGGGATGAGCGGGAAAAACCGGGAATTGAGCAGTTCCCGCTCACCGGCGATGACTACGCATATACCCGCCCGTTCTCCGTCCCGGACGAGGTCCGCCAGGTCATCTTCGCCCGCCAGGCCCCGCCCCGAACGGAAGGCTGTGCACCAGCGTGCCCATCCGGAAACTACGAGGGTAATCTCGGCTGCCCGGGAAGTGTGGCTTCCGCCGGCGGTGGCGCCTCCGGCCGAAGCCATCCGCGCCACTGCTTCACCGGCCAAAAAGGCGAGCACGCGTGCTGCGCGTTTCGTGTCCTGCGGGCCCACATAAGCGCCTGTCTGCCCGGCACCTGCCAACCAGGCGAGGCTGCCGTCAGCGTCGAGGATATACAGGTGCCGGCCTGGTTGGGCCGCCACCAGTCCGGAGGTGACCAGTTGCAGGCAGTCGGATGTTCCGGCCCGCGGCGAACCGAGTACCGCCAGATGGGAGTCGGTGCCCGGATGCCAGGACAGTTCCCGTTGATTCTGGTTTTCAGGGTCGTCCAGCAGTCCGAGCAGGACTGTCCCGGCGGGGGAATTGCCGGGCACCGCCGGTTCAGCCGCGCCGATGCCAACTAAACCGGTCACAGCCGATGCCGCGGCTGTGTGCGCATTGAGCCGTTCCCGGGAGAGGGCACGGGGGAGCGGCTGCAGCACCGGGCGGAACGGCGACGGGTATGCTCCCCGCTCCGCGGCTTGGCAAACCGCGGCGCAGTATATTCGCAGTGCATTCGGCGACGGAGCGGCCTGCTCCCGTGCCCCCTCCTGCTGGGCGAGGAGATACGCCGCCAGATCCGTCACGGCAACGCTGCCGGTGCCGGGGCGCTGGGCGGTGGAAAGGGACTGGAAGGCCAGCGGCTGTCAGCCGCCCTTGGCGACAAACGCCCGGCCGGGCAGGGCAGCCGGGATGGCGGCAGCACAGTCGGAACCGAGAATGTCCCGGGATTCTGCGGCGGACGAGACCCGCAAGGCAATGGTGGTGGCAATGTTTGCCCGGATGTCGCTGGTCAGTGCTCCCTGCGGCCGCTGGGTTGCCAGCAGCAGGTGCAGGCCGAGGGACCGCCCGATGGCTGCAATGCGCATCAACTCCGGCAGGGCTGCCGGTACCTCGTCAGCCAGCATCCGGAACTCGTCAACCACCACCAGCAGGCGGGGAAGAGGCCCGGCAGCCCCCGGACGGAGATTGTAGGCGGCCATGCTGTCGGCTCCGGCTTCGGCAAAAAGGGCTTCGCGGCGCCGTACTTCCGCCCGCAAAGACATAAGCGCCCTGGCCACATCCCCGGCGGACAAATCCGTCAGCAGGCCCACAGTGTGCGGCAGGCCGCCCAGCGGTTCCAGGCCCGAGCCGCCCTTGAAATCGATCAGCAGGAAGGTGACGGCGTCTGGCGGGTGTCCGGCCGCCAGTGCCGCAATGAAGCTGCGCAGGAACTCTGATTTGCCCGAGCCTGTGGTGCCCCCCACCAGGAAATGGGGGCCGTCCTTCTGCAGATCCAAAGTGACGGGGCCGTCCGCAGCCATACCGACAACTGCCGCGGAGCCGGCTGTCCCGAGCTTCCAACTGCGCAGGATGTCGTCGGGTTCGGAGGGGTGGTGCATACCAAAAGCCGCCAGCTCCGGCACCCGGGCGACAGCGGCGGAAGGAGCCGGACCGGCGCCGCAACCGGCAGCCCGGGACGCGGCCAGCGCCCGGCTGAGCCGTTCGAAGGTTTCCGGGCGGATCAGGTCCGGTATGAATTCCAGGGTGTTGGTGCCGTCGGCATAGATGCCGCGGAGGGAAGACATGGAGACGGTGACCGCTGCCGGACCTCCGCCGAGCCGGACGACACTTGTATGTTCGCGGAGGGTATCGGGCAGGGCGGCCAACAGATCCCCGGCGTGCTGCGACCAGCCGCCAGTCAGGCAGAGGGCAAGCACCGTTCCGGCCCCAAACCCGGCATCCTTATGCAAGGCGGCTATCCTGGCGCCGGCAGAGGCAGCCCGGGCAGCCGAGGCTTCCGGCAGTGCCGCGAACGTGACGCCGGGGAGGAAGCGCGCGGCCGGTTCCCAGTCTGCACTGCTGCCTGCACACACGATGTGCAGGGTGGATCCGGATGCCTCGGCAGAAGCGGCCTGCAGCAGTATCGTCCGGCATAGTGCCCCGGCATCCGGTCCCCGCAGGCAGATATCCCGGTCCCTGCCGAGCCGGAGGATTACGGGCGCGTCGGGGAGTACCGGAGCAACAAAGCGGGAGCTGGGCGGGACCGGCACCAGGTTGGCGGGCTGAGGAGCCGTTCCAATGCGGACCGGGTAGCAGGGCCCGGCATCGTCCGCCTGGTGGAGCGCCAGGCCGGGCGGCGCAGCAGACGTAACCGGAGCTGAAGGTCTGCCGAAGGAACCCTCAACAGTCCCAAGTACGGCGGCCAGTGCGGTGGTTCCCGGGTCCGGGGCCGCCAAGCGGCGTCCCCGGGCGTCCTCTCCGGCAGCCTCGTCTATGGCCCTGGTCTGTTCCCTGCGCCGCCGGCGCGCGCCAGCTGCACCAAGCAGTGCGGTTACGGCCGAGAGTCCGCTGAACGCCAGGAACATCCACATCCCGGTGGCCAGGGCCAGGACCACTCCCAGAATGAGCGGCAGCAGTGCTCCGACGAGCAGTAGGCCGCCTTTCTGCCCCTGCTCGGACAGGTGCACGGTTTGCGGCTCGAAAGGATCAGTGCGTGCTGACTCCGGGTCCGGAGCGGCAGAGGGCACCGCCAGCCGGCATGAACTGTAACCGAACCGCAGGGTGGAACCGGTGTCCACCACGGCCGCATTCACCGGCCTGCCGTCGACCCAGGTGCCGTTGGCTGAGCCTTGGTCGCGGACCTCCACCGAGTCCGTTCCGACAACGAGAAGGGCGTGCTTGCGCGAAAGCGCCGGATCCGCGATGGCGATCCGAGGCGCCGTGTTAACGGCGGTGCCCGTTCCGGATCGGGACCGCCGGCCGACCTCATAGGAACCCCGGTGCAGCGCCGTAACGGAACCTGAATCCGGACCGCTGCAGACAACCAGCAAGAGGGGAGCGTCCATCACTTGCGGCGGGTGCGCTTTGCCCGGAGACACTGCCCCGCTGGGCAGAGGCGGGGACCAGATGATGACGGCGCCGTTAGCGAAAGGGGAGCGGCCCGGCACCAGATCCTGGAGGAGGACACCGGCAATCCTGAAGGTTCCGGGCCCATACCGTTTCACCAGCACAGCGGCAACAGCGTTGCCGCCTAGTCCATCCGTGACCTCTATTACTATTTCCCTGGAAATGCAGCGGTCCGGTTGGAGGTTTATCTCCGCCCCCGGAACGGCGGCTAGTGTGACATGAAGCAGCAAGGCTCCTCCTTTCCTGCAATCTGCCAGCAGGATTGCAGGCGTTTGTTCCGCGCGGCACTACGGGCAAAAAGGGGCGGGGAAAGGCGCAGCAGGTATGCGGCCTGGGGAGGACGGGTTCCGGCCCGCAGTAAACTGCTGAGGAAGACCATCCTGAAAGGCAAGATTGACTCGCTTACATACTGCTCTCGGTTCCGCTCCCGCTGATGCGGCCAGCGGACCGGAAAAACGCGCCTACCGGCCCGATATCCAAGGCCTGCGCGCGTTGGCGGTACTCATGGTCGCGGTCTACCACATCTGGTTCAACCGCGTGTCCGGCGGGGTGGACGTCTTCCTGCTGATCTCCGCATTCCTGCTGTCCCTGTCCTTTATCCGGAAGGCCGAATCGGGAGCCGGGATACGGCTGGGGTCCTACTGGCTCCACGTTTTCAAACGGCTGCTGCCCGCCGCCGCCGTAGTTTTGGTGGGCACCCTTGCAGCCACGGCCCTTTTTGTCCCCAGATACCGCTGGACGGAGATCCTTGCACAGGCGTGGACGTCGCTCCTGTACGTGCAGAACTGGGCCCTGGCCGCGGACTCGGTCGACTATTACGCCGACAACAGCAGCGCGAGCCCGTTCCAGCATTTCTGGTCGCTGTCGGTCCAGGGCCAGGTCTTTATCCTCTGGCCCCTGCTCTTTGCGCTCTGCGTGCTGATCGCGCGCTCAGTGAAACTGCGGTTCCGAACCGTTGTGCTGATGGTCTTCGGGTGTGTTTTCGCCGTCTCGCTGACGTTCTCCGTTATCGAGACTTACACCAACCAGTCCTTCGCGTACTTCGATACGCGGGCGCGCTTGTGGGAGTTTGCCTTCGGCACCTTGCTGGCCCTTGCACTGCCCTACCTGAAACCGGGCAAGGGACTCAGAGTCGCCGCCGGTTGGATCGGCCTGGCGGCGATCCTTTCGGGCGGGTTCATCCTGGACGTGCAGGGACAGTTCCCCGGATTCGTGGCGCTGTGGCCGTTGGCAGCCGCGGCCCTGATCATCGTGGCGGGGCAGACGGGCAGCCGTTTCGGAGCCGACAGGTTGCTCTCATGGGGGCCCCTGGTCCGGATGGGCAATATGTCCTATGCCCTCTATCTGTGGCACTGGCCGGTGCTGGTCATCTACCTGATCAGCCGGGGGCGCGACTCCGCCGGACCGCTCTCCGGGGCAGCGGTCATCGCAGTCTCGCTGGTCCTCGCCTATCTGACAACCCGGTTGATCGAACGTCCCCTGCGCAGGATGGACTGGGCGCAGCGGCGGCCGCTGAACGGCGTCGTTGTCGTGGCCGCCTGCGCGGCACTCGTAGCAGTACCGGTCCTCTCCTGGCAGACGTCGCTGCGCGTGCAGTCCGAGAACCTGCTGGCGAACGCGGACCGCAACAACCCCGGAGCCGCGGCGCTGGAACCGTATTACACCTTCGAGGGCGACCCCGACGCCCCGCTGCTGCCGACCCCGGAGAACGTCTGGCGCGAATTCGCCCCCCTTGAAAGCCGGTGCTCGGGACAGTTGGCCCCGGATGCCGAGGCACTCGAGGGCTACAACTGCTCAGAGGTAGTCGCCCCGGAGAATCCGGAGAAGGTCATTGTTGCCGTCGGCAACAGCCATGTGCGGCAATGGCTTGCAGCGCTGCAACCGGTCGCCGAGGAACGCAACTGGGCATTGATTGCCCTGATCCAGGGAGGATGCCCATTCCAGGGCTTCCTTTCGGAATATGCCGACGGATGCAATGACCGCAACGAAGCCGCATTAGAGTACATTTCGGAGCTGAAACCGGACGCGGTGGTCACCACTGCGACCTATGCCTTGGACGGGCCGCCGTACGAGGTCTTCCCGGAGGGATTCGCCGAGGCGGCCGGGGATGTCCTGGCGCAGGGGACTAACCTGGTGGGAATCCGGGACAACCCGCGGTTTAGCTTCGACATGGGCCAGTGCCCGGAGCAGTTCGGAAATGATGCGCCGGAATGCAATCCGGCCTACGAGACGGTGCGGAACGTGGGGACATACGTCCTGGAGACCATGGGAGAGGCAGTCGAGGGATTGACCCTGATGGACCTTGACGACTTGTTGTGCCCTGCCGGGACGTGTCCTGCCGTCATCGGAAATGTGAGGGTGTATATCGACAATAACCACCTCACTCGGACCTACGCGGAGTCAATGGCGCCGCAGGTCGGACAGCGGCTGCTTGACTCCCTCGGATGGTGACCGGGCTCGCCGAAAATGCCTGAAGCCGAAATCTCGGATAACCTTGACCGTCGGGTGCCTGCCCGGTTGGGGCGTACCGGAAATATACAGGAGTAAATGTGAACGTTGACCTCGTCGTCGTAGGGTCGGGCTTTTTCGGCCTGACCGTAGCCGAGCGCGCCGCCAAGGAACTGGGACTCAAGGTCGCTGTTCTGGACCGGCGCCACCACATGGGCGGCAACGCCTATAGCGAGAACGAAGCGCAGACGGGCATTGAAGTGCATCGTTACGGTGCGCACCTGTTCCATACCTCCAACGAGCGGGTCTGGGAATACGTCAACCGCTTCACCGGCTTCACCAACTACGTGCACAAGGTCTACACCAGCCACAAGGGCGAGGTGTACTCCATGCCCATCAACCTGGGCACCATCAACCAGTTCTTCCGCGCTTCCATGGGGCCGGCCGAAGCGAAGGCACTGATCCAGGAGCAGGCCGGCGAACTGGCCGGCACGAACCCGGCGAACCTTAACGACAAGGGCATTTCCCTTATCGGCCGCCCGCTGTACGAGGCATTCATCAAGTACTACACGGGCAAGCAGTGGCAAACCGATCCGAAGGACCTGCCGGCAGAGATCATCAGCCGGCTTCCGGTGCGCTACAACTACGACAACCGGTACTTCAACGACAAGTATGAGGGCCTGCCGGTGGACGGCTACACGGCATGGATCGAGCGGATGGCGGACCACCCCAACATCCAGGTGCACCTCAAGACGGACTTCTTCGACGACGGGCACGAGTTCTCCCGCAACAACACCGTGGGCCAGGTACCGGTCATCTATACGGGCGCAGTCGACCGGTACTTTGACTACGCCGAGGGGGACCTGTCCTGGCGCACCATTGACCTTGAAGAGGAAGTCCTGCCTATCGAGGACTTCCAGGGCACATCGGTCATGAACTACCCGGACGAAGACGTTCCCTACACCCGGATCCACGAGTTCCGGCACTTCCACCCCGAGCGGGATTACACCAAGGACGCCACGGTGATCATGCGTGAGTTCTCCCGGTTCGCGGAAAAGGGCGATGAGCCGTACTACCCCGTCAACACGGCCGCAGACCGCTCCAAGCTGCTGGCCTACCGGGACCTGGCCAAGGGCGAGAACTCAGTTCTGTTCGGCGGCCGGTTGGGCACCTACAAATACCTGGACATGCATATGGCCATCGGATCGGCGTTGTCAATGTTCGACAACAAGATCAAGCCCCACTTCACCGGGGGCGCAAAGCTGGAAAGCGGAGGAGTCGACGCGTGAGCAACGGCATAGTGGATGAGGCAGGCTACCTGCCCGGTATAACGACGGCACGTGCGGAGGACGCCAGCCCGGCGGCGCTGCGTGTGCTGCAGCGCGTTGTCCTGCCCAAAGACAAGGACCTCGACACCCTTCCCCTCTATATCGACAGCGATACCGGCAAGGGCGGACTGGACCCGGAGAGCAGGCGCCAGCGGGCACCGATCGCTGCTGCCGTCCGCAAGCTGCACCCCGAGGACATCCTCAGCCGGTCTTCGGTCCGTGTCCGCTCGGGCGAGCGTCTTTCCTTTGGCTCGTACTTCAACGCATTCCCTGCCAGCTACTGGCGCCGCTGGACCACCGTGGAGAGCGTCATCCTCCGGGTGGGCACCGTTGGCGAAGGAACGGTCGTGGTTTACAAGTCCAATGCCCGTGGTGCTGCCCAGCGCGTGGAGTCACGCCAGGTCACCGGCACCGAAAGCTCCGTCTTCGACCTCACGCTGGCTCCGTTCGGCGACGGCGGCTGGTACTGGTTCGACCTCATTGCGGACTCGGACGGCATGCGGCTGGAATCGGCCGACTGGAGCGCCGCATCCGACAAGCCGGCCGGAAGCGTCACGCTGGGCGTCACAACCTTCAACCGTCCCGATTACTGCCTGAACACCATCAAGGCCATCCAGTCCGACGCCGGCGTCCTCGAGATCCTTGACGAACTGATCATTGTGGACCAGGGCAACCAGAAGGTTGCCGACGAGGCCGGTTTCGACGACGTGGCCAAGGCTATGGGCAGCCAGCTGCGGATCATCATCCAGGGCAACCTGGGCGGATCCGGCGGCTTCGCCCGCAACATGAGCGAAGCGGTCAAGGAGGGACGTTCCGACTATGTGATGCTGCTCGACGACGACATCATCGTCGAAACGGAAGGCATCCTCCGGGCCGTGGCGTTCGCGGATATGTGCCGCAAACCCACGATTGTGGGCGGGCACATGTTCGACATGTACAACAAGTCCGTGCTCAACGCCTATGCCGAGGTAGTCAACCAGTACAAGTTCCGCTGGGGACCGGTGGAGGGCCTGGCCAACCACGACTTTGCGCTGGAAGGCCTGCGTTCCTCGTCCATCCTGCACCGCCGCTGGGATGCCGATTACAACGGCTGGTGGATGTGCCTGATCCCGACTCGGATCATCCGCGAGATCGGCCTGTCCTTGCCCGTTTTCATCAAGTGGGACGACGCCGAGTATTCCCTGCGTGCCCGATCCATGGGATACGCCACAGTTTCGCTCCCCGGAGCGGCAGTCTGGCACGTTTCCTGGGCCGATAAGGACGACTCCGTGGACTGGCAGGCCTACTTCCACGAGCGCAACCGGCTTATCGCCACGTTGCTGCACTCCCCGTATGCCAAGGGTGGACGTATCCTGCGCGAGAGCATGAACACGGATGTCAAACACTTGTTCTCGATGCAGTACTACCCGCAAAAGGCCCGCCTGATGGCCCTGCGCGATGTCCTTCAGGGACCCGAGAAGCTGCACGAATCGCTTCCGGCCATGATGCCGAAGCTCCGGGCACTGCGCTCGGAATTCACCGACTCCGTGGTCAAGCAGGATCCCGGTGCTTTCCCGGATCCGCACATGCGCAAGCCCCCGAAGAAGCCCATCAGCACTAAGTCACCGTCCCTGGTCTCCCTGGTTCCCTGGGCGGCCAAGACCATTTTGAAGCAGACCGTCCTTCCGGTTGCCCCGGAGTCGCGGGAAAACCCGCAGCTAGTGGTAGCAAACCAGGACAGCAAGTGGTGGGTCCTGTCCAAGCTGGACAGTGCCGTGGTGTCCAACGCCGACGGTACCGGTGCTTCGTGGTACCAGCGGGACCCGAAGAAGGTCCGGAGCATGCTGGCCGAAGCAGCGGGCCTCAAGGCGCAGTTGTTCGCAGAGTGGGAGCAGCTCAGCGCCCGTTACCGCGAGGCGCTGCCCGACATCACGTCCATGGAATCCTGGCAGCGGACATTTGATGAGAATCCTGGAAAGTAAGACAGCCACGGCGGGAATGCGCATGCAGGAAGAACTCATTGTTCCGGGCCAGCCCGGCAGCCTGAAGGACGTACTGCGGCACCGGTTCCTCCTGAAGCTTCTGGTCTCGAAGGAGCTCAAGGTCCGCTACCGCGGCTCCGTTCTTGGCTTGCTCTGGTCCTACGTCAAGCCGGGCATCCAGTTCCTGGTCTTCTACATCGCCCTGGGTGTGTTCCTGGGGCTGGAGCAGAGCCCGGCGAACCGGGACGGGCTGCCGAACTATGCGATCTATCTGTTCTCCGGGATTGTGCTGATCAACTTCTTCACGGAAGCCTTAGGTAATGCCTCGCGGTCCATTGTGGGGAACGGGGGGCTGATCAAGAAGATCTACCTGCCGCGGCAACTTTTCCCGGTTGCCTCGGTGTGGGTTTCCGGTGTGCACTTCGTACCGCAGATCGTAATCCTGATCGGCGCGTGCCTCTTCAACGGCTGGCGGCCGTCCCTGCTGCAGCTTGCCGCGGCAGCGGCCGGCTTCATCATCGTGGCCATGCTCGCCACCGGGCTGGGCCTGCTGTTCGGCGCCATCAACGTCTACTTCCGCGATGCGGAGAACCTTGTGGACATGCTGTTGATGGTTGCCACCTGGGCTTCCCCGGTTCTTTATTCCTGGAACATGGTGCAGTCCAAGCTGGGAGAGACCGTCTTCCACATCTACCAGCTGAATCCCATCACCGTCGGCGTGGAAACGTTCCATTACGCCTTCTGGCTTCCCACGACGGATAGTCCCGGGGCCATCCCGCCGCATCTGCTGTCCCTGTGGATCCCTGTCGCGCTGGTCGTTTCAGCAGCAGTACTGCTGCTTGGCCAGCTCGTTTTCCGTCGCCTTGAGGGCCGTTTCGCGCAGGAGCTGTGAACCGTGGCTAGTGCCATTGAAATCCATAACATCAACAAACAGTTCGTCCTGCGGCATACCCGCTCCATGAAGGAAGCCTTTGTATGGCTCGTCAAGGGGCGCAAGGGCGACCTTTCCGAGAAGTTCCATGCCCTCAAGGGGGTCTCGCTCAACGTTGAACAGGGTGAGACCGTAGCCCTGCTGGGCCTGAACGGCTCCGGGAAGTCCACGCTGCTGAAACATATTTCCGGCGTGATGCGCCCCGACAGCGGGACCGTGGGAACCCGCGGCCGCGTCGCCGGCCTTATTGAAGTGGGCGCCGGGTTCCACCACGACCTCAGCGGCCGGGACAACGTGTACCTGAACGGGGCGATTCTCGGTATGACCGAGGATGAGATCAACGAGAAGTTCGACTCAATCGTTGAATTCTCCGAAATCGGCCAGTTCATCGATACCGAGGTGAAGTTCTACTCCTCCGGCATGTACCTCCGCCTGGCGTTCTCGGTGGCGGTGCATACCGATCCTGAGGTCTTCCTCGTGGACGAGATCCTCGCCGTCGGAGATGAGCCCTTCCAGCGCAAGTGCATCGACAAGATCAAGGAGCTCGCGGGGGAGGGGAAGACGCTGGTAGTTGTCAGCCACGATCTTGACCTGGTTTCGCGTATCTGTGAGCGGGGAGTGCTCCTGGAACACGGTGAAGTGGTCATGGACGGGCCGGTACGCGACGTCGTTGACCGTATGCGCGGCAAAAGCTAGGCAAGGTACGGGGTACGCCACGAATAAGTACGAACGCTCAGTGCGAGTCTAAGGGAAGGCCCCGTCACCACGGTGACGGGGCCTTCCCTTTACCTGCTGCCGTGGATTCCCTGGCTTAGCCGCAGACCGAAATCCGGTAGAGTTTGGCGTCGCCCTCGGAATCGATGAGGTCAAAGCCTTCCCGGTTCCCGACATTCTCAGGACCGAGCGCATGGTTGCCGCCGTGGACTTCCCTGGAGCCGAAGTCCAGCACGTAGTAGCTGTTCAGGGAAGCAGCCTCATCGCAGATATCCGCGGACAGCGGCTCGTCGTCATTGAGTTCCTTCAGCAGCTCCTGGGCGGCCCCGGAGAGATCACCGTAGACGAACGGGGTCAGGGCCTTGCGGTCCGCCAACGCATAGACCAGCGAGGCTCCCGTCCACGGGCTGCCCACAACGGTGGCATCTTCGGGCACCTGATCGTCCACGCGTTCCAGCAGGGCCTGCTCATCGGTGGAAAGCAGCGCGCCGTCTTCCCGGAGGATGTAGGACTCGCTGCCGCGGACCTGTGCGGAGGTAATGTTCTGTCCCTGGACCAGCCAGGAGAGAACAGCAGCCCCGGCCACACCGAGGACGGCAGCAGCGGCGACGCTGTAGCGCGCGGTTCCGGCAAGGACAGCGGTGCGGCCGGCAACGACGTGCTTGACGCGGTCGGCCAGCCATTGGACGAGCGCCGTGCATCCGACGGCGGCGACGGCAATGGCGGGGATGGGCAGCAGGGAGGCAAGGCGGTACGAGTCGTTATACCAGACACCGACAACGGCCCACCGGAAGTCGCCTATTGGGCTGGAAGCCACAACGACGAAGAGTGCGCCGACCACTAGGAACGAACCCAGCGCCCACTGGTAGGTACGGCGCCGCACACACACCGCTATGCCCACAATTGTGCAGATCAGGACAAACCAACCAATGGGGCGGCCCTGGGGGGCGTTGGCGAGGGCCTCGCCAATGGCCTGCGCCTGGGTCTCGAAGGGTCCCCAGAAGGACGCTTCCTCCAACGGCCGCAGGTAGGTCCAGGCGAAGTACACAAGCGCCGCGTAGACGATAATGCCTCCTGCCGGGACGAGGTACCAGGCCGGAGCCCTGCCGGCGCGGTGCAGCACCTTCCCGGCGTGCACGAGGGCGTAGACGGCGGCGGGGGCGGCCATGCCCAGCAAGGACACCACCGAGCTGGGGTGGGCGAGTGCCATGCCGGGAATGACGCCGATCAGGGCGACGGCGGCCACCCATCCGCGGGGCGAGCCGTCGGCGTCCTGCCGCATGAGGGAGACAACCAGGCCCAGTGCGACGGGCAGTACGGCCAGTGACAGCGCATACGGGAAGAGGACACCGAAGTCGAGCATCAGGTAAGGGAAAGCAGCGAAACCGGTGGCCAGGACGCCGGTGACAATCAACGGGATAGGCCGGGTCCCCAGGACCCGTGAGGCCAGGAACATGGCGCCCAGGGGCCACATAAGGGCTGCGATGACGATATTGCAGATGTTTACCGCGACAGGGAGGCCGGCGCCGGTGAGCTGCATGAGCAGGACAACCATGTCGTGCCAGGCAGCCGGGTAAAAGGTGGGCGGCGTCTCGCTGCTGGTCATTCCGGAGATCAGCAGCGAGGAGGCATTTCCGGTGTCGAAGGCGTACCGGATGGCGTTGAGGTGGAAGATGTTGTCGTACGTCTGGGAGATGTTCTCCGGAGCGCCGAACATGTGCACCAGCCGGAACGCGAGGATGAACGCGGCGACGCCGAGTCCAAGCACCGCCGCAGCGGCGGTTACCCACGGGATGGAGCGGGGCTGCCCGGAAGGGATAACAGCCCGCAGCGTCCGCCGCCGGGTGCCGGCGGCGGTGCTGTCCTCCGTGCTGCCGCGTGCGCGGCGCGGCGCCAGCCGGACGAGGACGGCGACCAGAACTGTCAGTACGGTCATAGCCAGCAGGGAGACGATGTTCCAGCGGATACCGGCAAATCCGGCAACCACCGCACTGACTCCCGCCAGGGACACGGTGATGGCAGGGGCCGCGGCCCACATTGGAAGGCCTTTAAGGCCGATGGCGCGGGCCGCGGCCAGGCCGGGCAGAAAGAACACAGCGCAGGCTGCGATCAGGGTCGGTGCAGTCTGCCACCAAGACATGTGGTCGAGTCCTCTTATTTTTTATTTGGCGTGGGCGAGTTCAAGCAACGTCAGCAGGTATGACCCGTAGCCGCTCTTGACCAGGGGCTCGGCCCGCTGGCGCAGCTCGTCATCGGAGAGGAAGCCCAGGCGCCAGGCCACTTCTTCCGGGGCACCGATTTTCAGTCCCTGCCTGGCCTCCACCGTGCGGATGAAGTTCGATGCCTGGTTCAGGGAGTCGAAGGTGCCGGTGTCCAGCCAAGCGGTGCCGCGGGGGAGGATATCCACCTGGAGTTTCCCCCGCTCCAAGTAGACACGGTTGAGATCGGTGATTTCCAGTTCCCCGCGGCTGGAGGGCTTCAAATCGCGCGCAATATCCACTACGTCGTTGTCGTAGAAGTACAGGCCGGGCACGGCATAGTTGCTCTTGGGGCGGACCGGCTTCTCTTCCAGGGACAGTGCCCGCCCTTCGGCGTCGAACTCCACCACGCCGTACGCCGTCGGGTCGGCCACCCAGTAGCCGAAGACGGCGGCGCCGTCGATGTTCCTGAAGCGGCGGAGCTGGGTGCCCATGCCGTGTCCGTAGAAGATGTTGTCGCCCAGGACCAGCGCCACCGGCTCGTTGCCGATGTGCTCGGCGCCCAGCACGAAGGCCTGGGCAAGGCCATCCGGTGACGGCTGCTGGACATAGGTGAGGTTCACGCCGAACTGGGAACCGTCTCCCAGAAGCCGCTGGAACTGCTCAGCGTCGTGCGGGGTCGTGATAATCAGGATGTCCCGGATGCCTGCCAGGATCAGGGTGGACAGCGGGTAGTAAATCATCGGCTTGTCGTACACGGGCACCAGCTGTTTGCTGATTCCGAGGGTAATGGGGTGCAGCCGGGATCCGGTTCCGCCGGCCAGAATTATTCCACGCATGGCGTAATCATCCCCCAGGCCATATGGGCGGACAAAATCAGCTGCGTCCCGCGAGTCGGCCGGGAGCGGCCGGCCGGGCAGTCTGTCCGGTATTCTGGTCCGTGGACTCCGCTGGCTTCCCGCCGCTGCGAAGCCGGTACGGAAGCCAGTGAAGAAGCAGCGCAAGCCAGCGCAGAAGCCAGTACATAATCATTGCGCGGCCGCCGTCCGCCCGTGAAGCGGCCCGTCCGCCCCCGTGAGAACCGAAGTTAGGTCTGTTTTGGAGAGAAAGCCTGCAGGACCGAAGCCCGAAGAGGCGACCATCGGCGCGTCTTCCGCTGTTGGAGTCGGCTCTGCCTCACTGGTCTCAGCGGTGGTCGGGTATGTGGTGCTGCTTTTGGCCGCCCGCGTCCTGGACCAGGAGTCCAACGCCGTGTTCCTGACTTTTTGGTCTTTCCTTTTCCTGCTGTTCGGCATTCTCGGCGGCATTCAGACGGAAACCACGCGCGCATCGAATCAAAGCAGATTAACGCCGCCAAATCCGCGTAACCCGCAGATGGGATTTATCGCCTTATCCATTGGTGCCGGTACGGCCGCACTTCTCGCGCTTTCCTCGCCCTGGTGGGGCGCGCTGATCTTCGGCGGATATTCGGGGCTGGTCACCGTTGTATGCATCGCCGCGGCCGTCTACTCGGGCCACGCGGCCTTGATGGGTTCACTGGCCGGGCAACAGCGCTGGGGCACCTATTCAAAGCTCATTCTTTCGGAATCCGTGCTCCGGCTGGCCGGGGTGGGCCTGGTTGTCCTGATCGGGTCCTCCGTAGCGGGCCTGGCCTGGGGGGCCGCTGCCGGCGCTGCCGCGTGGCTGTTCTTCGTGCTGTTTTCCAAATCCGCCCGGCAGTCCTTTGTCCGGCGGGCGGACATTGGGGTCGGCGCTTTTTACAAGACGCTCGGTTATGCCTGCCTTGCCGGCGCTGCCAACGCCGCGCTTGTGGTCGGTTACCCGATCCTGCTGCGCGTCTCCACACCCGACCAGGAGTACCTGTCCTCGGCAGCCCTGCTTATGGCGCTGTCGCTGACGCGTGCGCCGCTGCTGATCCCGCTGAACGCGTATCAGGGCGTGGCGATCTCGCATTTTGTTTCCCGCCGCACCCGCGGGATCAAGGCCATCCTGCCCATCCTTGGCGTCGTCCTGGGCGTGTCCGTCCTGGGTGCTGTACTGGCCTGGCTCGTCGGACCCTTCCTGATGACCCTCCTGCTGGGGCCGTCCTACGGCATGTCCGGCGCAGTACTGGCGGCGCTGACGTTCGACGCCGGCCTGCTGGGGCTCCTGACCATCACCGGGGCGCTGGCCATCGCCTCCGGCAAACACCGCGCCTTTTCCGCCGGGTGGGTGGCCGCTACGGCCATATCCCTTGGACTGCTGTGGCTGCCGCTCGACATCCAAACCAAAACCGTGCTCAGCCTGGCCGCCGGCCCGCTGGCGGGCGTGCTGCTTCATTCATTTTTCATTGCCCGTTCCATCGGGCACAACAAGGAGGCCGCTGTCCTCCGAGTATCGGAGGACAACTAATGCCAGCCCCGGAAAACATCCGCGTCAGCGTCTGCATGGCCGCCTACCGCGGCGAGGCTTACATTAAGGAGCAGATCGATTCGATCCTGGCGGAGCTGGGACCCGACGACGAGCTGATTGTTGTAGACGACGCATCCGGCGACGGCACGGCGGGCATAGTTGAGGCCTTTACCGGCGACGCCCGGGTCCGCCTGGTGCGCAATGAGCACAACATGGGTTATGTACGCACCTTTAACCGCGCCGTCGGGCTGGCCCGCGGGAAATACCTGTTCCTCTCCGACCAGGACGACGTCTGGATGCCCGGCCGGGTGCAGCGCATGCTTCACGCGCTGCAGGACTCTGCCGTGGTGGCCACGAACTTTGCGATCCTGGGGCAGGACGGCTCAGGGAAGCGCACCGTGCTGCGCAGCCGTGACAGCACGCACAACATCCGGAACATATTCGCCGTCCTCGTGGGGTACCGCCCCTACTTCGGCTGCGGCATGGCCATCCGTGCGGACGCGCTTGACCTGTTTGCCCCTGTGCCGTCCTTTGTCTTCGAATCCCACGACCTGTGGCTGGCCCTGACGGCCAACGCATCCGGTCAGATGGTGCACCTTGACGAGCCGACGCTGTACCGGCGGCTCCATGACAACAACGTCACTCCGTCCACCCGGCGTCCGCTGGCTAAGATCCTCAGGGCCAGGATCATGGCCTTCCGGATGCTCGGCGAAGCGCTCAGGCGGCGCAGCGCGAACCCTGGCATCCGCCGCCGGCCCGGCTTCTGAGCCCGGGCGCCGCCAACGGGCCCGATTCGAAGCCCAATTGCCAGCAGGTACGCTAGTGGCATGCAAAAACTCCTTGTCACCGGCGGCGCCGGCTTCATTGGTTCGAATTTCGTGCACTACGCCCTGGACAACACGGATGCGCACGTAACGGTCCTTGATAAGTTCACCTACGCCGGCAACCGCCGGTCACTGGCCGGGCTGCCGGAGGACAGGTTCGCCCTGGTGGAAGGTGACATCTGCGACGCCGCGCTGGTAGACGGGCTGGTGGCCAACGCCGACGTCGTGGTGCACTACGCGGCGGAGTCCCACAATGACAATTCGCTCCATGATCCGCGGCCGTTCCTGGACACCAACATCATCGGCACGTACACGCTGATTGAAGCCGCACGCAAGCACGGGACCCGGTTCCACCACATCTCCACCGATGAGGTCTACGGCGACCTGGAACTGGACGATCCCGAACGCTTCACCGAGTCCACGCCTTACAACCCGTCCAGCCCGTACTCCTCAACGAAGGCCGGCTCGGACCTGTTGGTCCGCGCCTGGGTGCGTTCCTTCGGCCTGCAGGCCACGATCAGCAACTGCTCGAACAACTACGGCCCGTACCAGCATGTGGAGAAGTTCATTCCGCGGCAGATCACCAACGTGATTGACGGCATCCGCCCCAAGCTTTACGGGGCCGGGGAAAATGTCCGGGACTGGATCCACGCAAATGATCATTCGTCGGCAGTGCTCACGATCATCGAGAAGGGCGAGATTGGGCAGACCTACCTGATCGGAGCCGACGGCGAACGGAACAACAAGGAAGTTGTTGAGCTGATCCTCAAGGAAATGGGCCAGCCCTCGGATGCCTACGACCAGGTTATCGACCGTCCGGGCCATGACCTGCGCTACGCCATTGACTCCTCCCGGCTGCGCCGCGAGCTGGGTTGGACGCCCCGGTTCTCCGATTTTGAGCAGGGGCTGGCGGACACAGTGAAGTGGTACCGCGACAACGAAGACTGGTGGCGGCCGCAGAAGTCCGAGACTGAAGCCAAGTACAAGGTACAGGGGCAGTAGAACCATGGAACTCACGTTCTCCAAACCGCTCAAGGCCCACACGACGCCGATCCCCGGCGTCGTGCTCTATGACCTGCCCGTGCACGGCGACAACCGCGGGTGGTTCAAGGAAAACTGGCAGCGCGAAAAGATGGTTGCCCTCGGCCTGCCGGATTTCCGGCCGGTGCAGAACAACATTTCCTTCAACGAGAAGGCAGGCACCACGCGCGGCATCCATGCCGAGCCGTGGGACAAGTTCATCTCCGTGGCCACCGGCCGCATTTTCGGTGCCTGGGTGGACCTGCGCGAGGGCCCGTCCTTCGGTACCGTCTTCACGGCCGAGCTGGACCCCAGCCAGGCGATCTTCATCCCGCGCGGAGTGGGCAACGCCTTCCAGACCCTGGTGGACAACACCGCATATACGTACCTGGTCAACGACCATTGGAGCGCCGACGCACAGGGCCAGTACACGTTCCTGAACCTGGCGGACCCTTCGTCTGCGATCGCCTGGCCCATCCCGCTGGAACAGGCCGAGCTCTCGGACAAGGACCGCATGCACCCGGTCCTTTCCGACGTCGTGCCGATGCCGGCGAAAAAGATCCTGGTGCTTGGCGCTAACGGCCAGCTTGGCCAGGCGCTGCGCCAGGCATACTCCGGCACCCCCACCGTCGAGTTTGCCGGCCGGTCCGAGTTCGACCTGACCGATCCGGATGCCTTCTCCGGCCGGAACTGGCGCAACTACTCGGCCATCATTAACGCCGCGGCGTACACCGCCGTCGACGAGGCGGAGACCCCTGAGGGGCGCCGCGGGGCCTGGGCCGCGAACGTTTCCGCCGTCGCCAAGCTGGCGGAAGTTGCCGAGGCCAACGGGATCATCCTTGTCCATGTCTCCAGCGACTATGTCTTTGACGGCACGCGCCCGGTCCACACGGAGGACGAGCCGTTCTCCCCGCTGGGAGTGTACGGCCAGACGAAGGCGGCAGGCGACGCCGTCGTGGCTGCGGTGTCCAGGCACTACATCATCCGCACAAGCTGGGTTATCGGTGCCGGCAAGAACTTCGTGGACACCATGGCTTCCCTGGCAGAACGCGGGATCAGCCCCACCGTCGTGGATGACCAGATAGGCAGACTCAGCTTCACACAGGACATCGCCGCGGGCATCGTGCATCTGCTGGAAACCGGGGCGCAGTTCGGCACCTATAACCTCAGCAACACCGGTGAGCCGCGTTCCTGGGCTGAGATCGCCCGCAGCGTGTTCGAACTCAACGGGCGCAGCGCAGCAGACGTAACCGGCGTGAGTACAGAGGAGTATTTTGCCGGTTCTGCTGCCGCTGCACGCCCGGCCAACAGCACCCTGGACCTGTCCAAGATTGTTGACGCCGGGTACCGGCCGCGGGACATGGACGAAGCGCTTAAGGCCCACACGGCCGCAACACGGCAACGCCAGGGCTCGTAGATTTAGAGATATGGAATACTAATACGGTGAATCGCACTTGGATAGTCATCCCCATGTACAACGAAGCCACGGTAGTTGGCTCGGTGATCGAGGGACTTCTTCCGTATTTCCCCAACGTAGTATGCGTCGATGACGGAAGCCGGGACGGGTCCCAGGAGGTCGCCCGCGCGGCCGGCGCCGTTGTGGTCCAGCATCCGATCAACCTCGGCCAGGGAGCTGCTCTGCAGACGGGTATCTCCTACGCGCTCCAGGATCCGGACATGGACTGCGTCGTGACGTTCGACGCGGACGGCCAGCACCGGGTTGAGGACGCCATTGAGATGGTCAAGCGCGTGCAGAACGGTGAGGCCGACATAGTGCTCGGCTCTCGGTTCCTGGACGACCGCACACAGATTTCCTCCATGAAGCGGCTTGTGCTGAAGACTGCGGCCATCCAGATGCGGATGGCCACCGGGCTTCGGCTGACCGATGCGCACAACGGCCTGCGGGCGTTTAACCGCAAGGTGGCCGGCGGGTTCGACATTACGCAGAACCGCATGGCACACGCGTCCGAACTGATCCACCAGCTGGCCAAGATGAAACCGGCCTACGTTGAGCATCCGGTGGAGATTATCTACACGGATTACTCCAAAGCCAAGGGGCAGTCCCTGCTGAACTCAGTCAATATCCTCGCCGAACTCCTCTTCAAATAAACGAACAAGGTATCCCGTGCTTCCAGTCGTACAAACAGTTCTCGTACTCGCCGTAGTACTGATCTCCCTCGTTTTGATGCGCGGGGGAACCAACGCCCGCCACTTGGCGATCCGTCGCATGCTGGTGGTGGTGTTCGCAGCCGGTGCCGCCTTCTCGATCTTCTTCCCCGAACTGCTGACCGCTGTAGCCAATTTCCTGGGCATCGGGCGGGGCACCGACTTGGTCCTGTACGCCACGGTTGTTTCCTTCCTGGTATTTATGGCTACGACGTACCAGCGTTTCCGCCAGCTTGAAGTTTCCCTCACCCGACTCTCACGCCGCGTGGCACTGGATGATGCCGAGCGGCCGTGGGAAGGCGCGTGACGGAAAGGGCCGAACCGGCCCGGACCGGACCCGTTTACGGGCAGAAATTCAACAAGAACAACAGCCTGAACCTCATCCGCCTGGTGCTCTCGGCAATGGTGCTCTTTGCCCATGGCTTCTATCTGGCCGGACTGGGACACGGTCCCGAGATCTCCGGGGAGAACCTGGGCGGATGGGCCGTAGCCGGATTCTTCACCATCAGCGGCTACCTCATCACCGCCAGCCGGTTCTCCAACAGCTTCGGTACCTACCTGACCCACCGGGTGGCGCGGATCTATCCGGCGTTCATAGTCTGCCTGCTGGTAACGGTGCTGGTATTCGCGCCCATCGCCTATGTGCAGCAGAACGGTGGCCTCAAGGGATACATGAGCACGGAGACCACTCCGCTGCGGTTCCTGTTCTCCAACATGTTCCTGAAGATGAACGTCTACGACGTTTCCTACACGCCCGCGAATGTGCCCTTCGCAGGATCCTGGAACGGATCACTGTGGAGCCTGTACTTCGAGTTCCTGTGTTATCTGATGATCGGTTTCCTCGGCTTGTTCGCCGTGGTTCGCCGTTCCCCGTGGCCTATGATTGCTGCCTTCGCCGTCAGCGTGGCAGTCTACGCCAACCTTGAGGCCTTGGCTCCATACCTGTCGACCTCCGATTTCCAGCTGCTTGCCAGGCTTGCGCCGTTCTTCCTGGGCGGGGCGGTCATCCGGCTGCTGTCGCCGTGGATAGGGCTCCATTGGGCCGCGGGCCTCGCTTCGCTGGTCCTGAGCCTGGCGTTGATCCTGTTTGTGCCGGTCTGGGGAGGCCAGTTGGCCTCTCCGCTTATTACCTACTTCATCCTGTGGTTCTCCACGGTGCTGCCTTCGCCGCAGCTCATCAAGGACAACGACATCTCGTACGGTTTCTACATCTATGCCTGGCCGGTACAGCAGCTGCTTGCCATGGCCGGGTTGCACGAGGCCGGAATTGTGCTATTCGATCTGGGCGCCGTTGCCGGAACCGCCGTCCTGGCCGTTTTGAGCTGGCTGCTGGTGGAACGGCCGGTCATGGAACGGGTGCGGAAAAGCGGAGCCAAGGGCTTTACCGCCAAGCAGTTGCCTGCCACGGTGTAGCCCCCTCCCGTCGCGGCGCAAGGGGCGGACAGGCGCAAGGATGCGCAAACAAGAATGGGAGCCCTCCGTGGAGGGCTCCCATTCTTATTTGCACTTCTTTGTCTTTTCGGATCCGTCCCGGCTACCCGGGGCCCAGGCCTAGAGCTGGTCTTCGATCCAGGTTGCGAGGATCTGGATGCCCTCTTCCAGCGAGTAGCGCGGCTTCCAAGGCAAAGCGGCCTTGGCAGCCTCGACGTCGGCCCAGGCATGGCGTACATCGCCCTGCCGGAACTGCTCAGTGACGTGCGGAGCGGGCGCGCCGTAGAAGCGCGCAATCAGCTCTGCGGCAGTGCGGATGGTCTGGAACTCGCCTGAACCGATGTCCAGCGGCTGATCGGACACAGTTGCCGAGGTGGCCGCTGCCACGAGGGCGCTGGCGACGTCATTGATCAGGACAAAGTCGCGGCGGACCTCGCCGTCTTCGTACAGCGGGATGGACTTGCCTTCGCGGGCAATCCGGCAGAACAAAGACATGATGCCGGTGTAGGAGTTGATCAGGGACTGGCCCGGTCCGTAGACGTTCTGCAGGCGCAGGACTGCGATTTCCACGCCGAAGGACTTTGCCCAGGAGAGCAGGATGTGCTCCTGGGCCAGCTTGGTGGCGCCGTAAACACTCACAGGAGCGGGGAAGACCTTTGCGGCAGTCATCGCGACAGGCACGGCGTTGGGGAAGTCCCACTGGTGCCGGGAGAGGATCTCGTTCGAGCGCTGTCCGGGGTAGAACAGTTCGCCGTCCGCTTTCTGCCACGCACCTTCACCGTAGACGGCGCGGCTGCTGGAGAGCACGATTCGACGGGGGCGGGCGTCGTGCCGGTTCAGGCCGTCCAGCATCTGCGTGGTGCCCACTACGTTTGTGTTGCCGTGGCGGGTGGATTCCTCCAGGGACTGCCCGGTGCCTGTTTCGGCTGCCAGGTGGATCACGACGTCGGGCCGGACCTCGGAGAGTACCTTGTCCCAGGTTTCGGCGAGCGTGATGTCGGCGACGATCAGCTCCGCACCCTCCGCCAGGGCGGCCGGGCGCTCGGACGTTGCGTGGATCTGCGGGTGGAGCATGTCCACCACAACCACGCGCTGGAAGTTCCGGGTCAGCTGTTCGGAGATGGCGCAGCCAATGAACCCGGCCCCTCCGGTGACCAGGACGGTCTGGTTAGATGCCTCAATGGGTGAACTGCTCACTATCTGATGCCTTTCTTGGCGGATCGATGAAGCTTCGGCGGCCAGCCGGACGCTAGGCGCCGAATGCGTGGCGGATGACGGTTTTGAGGGCCCGGGTGCTGCGGATGGCAGCGGCCTGCGGAAGCAGGGACAGGGCATGTGCGCGGGAAAGCAAGCGCATGCGGGCGGCACGCGCGGCCCGCGGCCAGCCCTTCTCCAGGGTCAGCTGCCGGGCGATGGCCGCGTACTCGCGGTCGCCCCGGAAGCGGCTGCCGTCCAGCAAGGTCGCGGCGGAGGCGCTGGCAGAGTGCCGGCGGTAAGAGAAGGCCAGGGTGGGGACGTATAGCAGGGATTCGTCGCGCAGTGCCATATCGATGACGAGGGCAAGGTCCTGGACAATGGGCAGCCCGTCGCGGAACTCGACCTTCATCACGCTGTCCCGCTTGAAAGCGAGGGACGGCCAGTAAAGCCAGTTTCCGCGCAGCAGGCTGACCGCAAGGTCCTCGCCGCTGAGCACGACGGGGGACTCGGTCCGCGGTGACGCGATGCGGTCCTTGACCGCGTCGGCCAGGGATTTGACCACTGCACCCGTCTCGTCGATGACCTGGACCCCGGGCTGGATGATGGCGGCCTCGGGGTGGTCCTTGTGGGCCTGCTGTATGAGGCTGACGTAGTTCGGGTGCATCACGTCATCGCAGCCCATCAGCACTACCAGCTCAGCTGTGGCCATGGACAGGCATGTGCGGTAGTTCTCCGTGATGCCCTGGTTCGTCTCATTGCGGACGTAGTGGACGCGCGGGTCCTTCAGCGAGGCGAAGTATTCCGGAACCGTTTCATCGGGGTAGCAGTCGTCCACCACCGTCAGCTCCCAGTTGGGGGAGTCCTGGGCGAGGACGCTCTCCACGGCTTCCCGCAGCAGAGCAGGATCGCCCCAGAAGGGCAGGAATATTTCCAATGTCATGAGTGCTTTCCGGTTGAGAATTTTGCGGCCCGAGGGCCCCAGCATCCGGCGTGGGCCGGGCTTTCACAAGAATTAACAATAGGCCATTGGTCCGCGGCACCCGTTTGGGCGGGCTCCGGCCTCACCGGAAATCCACCGCCAACCCGGTACGCGTGTCCCAGGAAATCGTTCCGCCTTCGAAAGTCTGGGAGCAGGACGTGGTGCCGCACGTCTCTTCCGAGAGGGGGAACCTGAACTGGCCGTACTGTGCCCCGTACTGGCGCCACAGGCTGCCAATGGCGGTGGAACTGTAGACGCCGTGGGCACCGGCCACGGTGGACCACAGAACGTCTCCGTGCTGGAAGGACTGCCAGCAGGCAACGGCTCCGCAGAACTCGTCCGAGGTGGGGTAGCCCATCCGGCCCTTTCCGCCGCCCAGTGACTGCCAGCGGGAGGTGATTGCATTGTTGTAGGCGGGCCAGGAACCGGACTCCGAGGTCCAGTAGATGGTCCCGTTTACGAAGCGCTGCTGGCAGGCAGAGCCCTCGCAGCTTTCGTCAGCCAGCGGGTAGGAGAGCCTGCCGTTTTCGGCTCCGCCGCGCTGCCAGGTGCTTCCGATTCCACTGCCGGTACGGACGACGGCGGCCGCAGTGGCCGTGTTGGCTGCCAATACCAGTCCGCCGCTGAACTGCTGCCTGCATCCGGTGGTGGCCGTACACATGGTGGCCGGGGAAACCGGGTTGCCAAGGCGTCCGGCCGAGGCACCTTCACCCGTCCATTTCTTGAAGATGGGCCGTGAGGTTGCCCAGGCCCCGGACGCAGGCGTCCAGACCACCAGCCCGGTGGAGAAGGCCTGGCTGCAAATCGTTCCTTCGCAGGACTCTTCGCCCTTCGGGATCCCCAGGGCGGAGTTCCGGCCACCCATGGCCATCCATGTGGTTCCGATTGCTGAGCGGTAGACAGCGTATGTGGTGCCGGCCGTGTCCTGGACCAGGTCACCGCCCTGGAAGCTCTGGGTGCAGACGCCCCAGGAGCAGGCTTCATTCCCGGTGGGGTAACCCAGCCGTCCGTTCTGCCCGCCGCGGCTCTTCCAGGCGGCACTGATTTTTCCGTCCCGCACGGACGCCACACCTGAAGAAGCGGTCCAATAGATCATGCCGGTGTCAAAGGTCATGGTGCAGACGGTGGTGCCGCAGGTCTCTTCGCTGCGGGGGTAACCGAGGATTCCGGCCCCGCCGCCCTGTTGCCGCCAGAGCTGACCGATGGCCGTGCGGAAAACCTGTACGTTGCCCGTCGACTGCTGCCAGTACACCTCGCCGCCCTCAAAGCCCTGCTGGCAGACAGTAGTGCCGCAGGATTCGTCCGTGGTGGGGAACCCCAGCCTGCCGGTGACATTGCCCTGGTTCCACCAGAACGAGCCGATTCCGGAGTTGTATACGGCTTGGGCCCCGGTCCACGAGGTCCAGAAAATGGAGCCGCCCTGGTACATCACGAAGCATCCGGAGCCCCCGGCGAGGGAGCAGTCCTTAGCGCGGGTGAGGGCGCCGAGCCGGCCGGACGAGCCGCCGAGCTGGCTGTACTTTGCAGTGATCGGATCCTGGGACCCCCCGGCGAATGCCGCAAGCTCCGCTTCCCCGGCGTACCAGACATTTGAATCACCCACGAACGGACCGGTGGAAGAGAACTGCCAAATGGCGTAGCGGCCCCATCCGTTGGGCAGCGGGCCCACGTCCTTCGCGTAGGACGCGATGTGCAGGGAATGGTCGGAGAATGCACCGGTGTTGCCCGTGCAGCGGCTCCACCAGTCGGTGGTGGTGTAGATGACCGGCAGACGGCCGGTTCGGGCCTGCACAACCTGCGAGAAATCGTAGACGTATTGGGTCATGGACGCCGGACCCATGTTGTAGCAGGTGTCGCCCAAGCTCGGATAGGGGTTGTATTCGATGTCCAGGAGCGGGGGGAGAGTCCGCCCGTCAGCCGTCCACATACCGCCGTTGTCCAGGAAGAAGTTGGCATCGCCGGCGCCGCTGCCGGGGGTGGGGATGGCAAAGTGGTAGGCGCCGCGGTACATGCCTACGGAACCGGCACCGGCGTATTGGCTCTTGAATTCCGGGTTGCGGTAGTACTGGCCTTCCGTGGCCTTTGCATAAGCGAATCGGGAGCCTTGGTTCCAGGCTGTGCGCCAGTCAACGGTCCCTTGGTGGCTGCTTACGTCCATGCCGAGGATGCCGCTCGGCTGGAACGCCGCAGTGGTGATGTTAGCGGCGGCAACCGCGTTGTTTGCCTGCGCGGCTGCCCCCGGCAGGGAGGCCGGGCCGGCGCCGGCGGGGGGCACCGCTTCGGAAATGTCCTCACCGTTCTTGGCCCGCTCCACCAGGTCGGTTTCTTCAGCAGTGGGAACCTGGGGGTCACCGGTTTCGATCAGCCGTTCCAGGCCCTGACCCATGCGCGCGCCAAGCGGTCCGACCTCTTCCTCAAGGGTCGGCGGCAGCTCCCCGGCGGTCAGGCCGGGCGCGCCGTCCGTGGGCAACCCTTCGGAGTCGGGCACCTGCTGCGGAGTCGCAGCCGGGCTGCTGCCTGTGGTGTCCGGGTCCTCCCCGGCCGGGGCCTGCGTTGCCGGCGGCTGCACCGGGACTGCGGTTTGCGCGGGCGCGGTTTCCGCCGGGGAGGTCTCCGTGGTCAGGGCATGGGCCGGCAGCGTTCCGGTTGCCATAGAGGCGGCCAGGAGGGTACTTGCTATCCAGCGGAAGGCTGCGGATGATGTCACTGGAACTCCCGGTGTGGCTGTGCTTATCAGCATCAGTTATTGAGTGCGGCGGCTGGAGCAGACGAAATGTGAGCGAGCCGGGGTAAGTGGCTATTGATGCCACTGTGGCGTTGTGAAGCCGAACATAGTCTAGGGCAAGCCACAACCGGCATCCGGCATTTCGGTTTCGGGAACGGCGGATTCCATTTGGTGCTGCTTACAGCAGCAGCCCGGGAGCCGATAGGGAAAGATGCAGGTCCGACAGCAGGGACCGCCTACGGATCAGGAGGAAGTATGTTGCGTTTGAGGATCTCCGCAACGGCCGTCTTCCTGCTGACGGCGACACTCGCTGTTGCCGTGCCCTCCCAGGGGGCCGGGACAACGGCCATCGATACGCTCTACCAGGCGCAGGGTGGCTCCGCAGGCGCGCTGGGCGCGGTTAGGGACAAGGAGCGGTGCGGCTTGCGGGCCGGAGGTTGCTTCCGGGCCTATGAACACGGCTCGGTCTACTGGTCCCCGCAGACCGGCGCCCAACCGGTACAGGATCCTTTGGCCGCGACGTGGCACCGACTGTCCGCGCAGGACGGTGCCCTGGGCTATCCGGTCAGAGCCATGGGATGCTCCCATGGAACCTGCAGCCAGGACTTTGAACGCGGGAGTCTCGCGTGGACGGCTGATACGGGCACGGTCGCCTCGCAGGACACGGACGACCCTGCCAGCATTTTCGTCCTCGTGAACAAACAGCATGCCCTTGCCCCAGCCGATTACCGGCCGGAGGACCTTGTCTCGGTGGATGGTTCCAGCCTGCGCGCAGAGGCGGCGGAAGCATTCGGAGCAATGCAGGCGGCCGCCGCGAAGGAAGGCGTGGGCCTGAAGATGGTGAGCGCCTTCCGTTCCTTTGACACGCAGTCCTCGCTCTACCGGGGCTATGTAGAACAGCACGGCTCGGAGCAGGCAGACACCTTCTCTGCCAGGCCCGGCTTCAGCGAACACCAGACCGGGCTGGCCCTGGACATAGCTGATGCGGGGGGAACCTGCACCCTGCAGGCCTGCTTTGAGTCGACCGCCGCAGGAACGTGGGCGGCATCGAACGCGTCCGACTACGGTTTCATCATCCGCTACCCGGCCGGTTCGGAGGCCGTGACGGGCTACTCCTACGAACCCTGGCACCTGCGTTACGTCGGGGTGTCTGCAGCCTCTGCACTTCGCACGGACGGGATTGCGACCTGGGAGGAATTCCTGTCCCTGCCGCCGGCACCGGGGTACTGAACAGGTGCACCCGAAAAGTGTGTGGCTACGAAAGCACATGCCGCAGCAGCGCGGCTGAGCTGTGCAGGCGGGACCTGGTCAACAGGGCCCGAGGGTGGGCGAGGGACGCAAGCAGGACGGTGGCAGCGTTCAGCCGGGAGGTCCAGTGCACCCGGGCCGCAAACGCGGCGCGGTCCCAATGACAATCCGCAAACCGGCTGGCCTGCGAGCGGAAATAGGAGCGCTCCTCCCGGAACCGGCTGCCGTCCAGTGCGCGGACAGCGGAATCCGAGGCCTTATGCCTGCGGTAGTGGAAAACCACCTCGGGAGTAATCACGATGGAACCGTCCTCGGCCGCGATATCGATCAGCAGTGCCAAATCCTGAACTACATTGAACTCCGGACGGAATCCGATGCGGGCAATCACGTCCCGCCGCCAGGCAATCGACGGAAAATAATGCCAGGGGGCGTGAAGCAGTGAGACGGCCATGTCTTGGCCTCGCAGGACAAGGGGCTGCTCGGACCGCGGAGCCGTAAGGGTCTTGACCCTGTCCGTGAGCGAATGGGTGAGGCGACCGGCGCCGTCGATCACGCGGACTCCCGGCTGGACGGCGGCCGCCTGTGGGAACTCGCCTAGGGTGTTGAGGATCTGCTCCAGATACTGCGGCAGCATGATGTCGTCACCGCCCATCATCACCACCACCGGTGCTTCGGCCAGGGACAGCGACCGCCGGTAGTTCGCGTTGGCGCCCAGATTAGTTTCGTTGCGCAGATAGGTCACGCGGGTATCCGCCAGGTTGGCGAACCAGCGGGCCGGCTCCTCATCGGGATACCGGTCATCTATGACGGTCAGCCGCCAATCCGGGTTTGATTGTCCGACGACGCTCCGAACGGCCTCTTTCATCAGCTCCACATCGCCGTAATACGGAAGAAGAACGTCGACTGCATGCATAGAAGGAATTCCTGTCTGTGCCTGTGCCTGCCACGTCTGCAGCCGATTGAGAGCAGCGTCCCATGCGTCCCAACAACGGTACCGGCGGCCCCGGGGCGGGTCAAGGGAAGGAGGAACCGCAGCCTGCGGCCGGTGCTTTATCCACAGCCCAAGCGGCACTCTCGCCAGCCGAAGGAAATGCCCCTAGTCTCGCCGCTCATACGTCGGGTTGGGCGCAGCGTCATCTTCACTCAATGCGGCAGAGGGCGCAGAAGCCGGTGACCGGCGCGGCACAACACGGGGGGAGAAGCATGGACGCCATGCGGATCGTCGAGGACGAGGTGCGCGAGCTCATCCGCGTGCGCGGCCTGGACCCGCAGGAACAGGTCAATGAAGTACGGCGTTTGGTGGACGCGGCCGTGTCGGACTACGACGAACGTTCCCTGCTGGGATCGCTGCCCCCGCTGGGCCGGCTGGACAGCGTCCGGCAGCAGGTGTTTGATTCGGTGGCTGGCTTCGGCGTGCTGCAGCCGCTGCTCGATGACCCGGGCGTGGAAGAAATCTGGATCAACTCGCCCACGGAAATCTACCTGGCCCGGGACGGCCGGTCCGAACTGACCTCACTGTCGCTTACACCCGAGCAGGTGCGGCTGCTGGTGGAGCGCATGCTGAAGTCCTCCGGGCGCCGCCTGGACCTTTCCTCGCCATTCGTGGACGCCGCCCTGCCGGACGGCTCCCGCCTGCACGTGGCCATTCCGGATGTCACCAGGCGCCACTGGGCAGTGAACATCCGCAAATTCGTGGCCCGGGCGCGGCGCCTGGAGCATCTGGTGGAGCTTGGCACATTGTCCGCGCCGGCGGCCCGCTTCCTCGGGGCCGCTGTCGGCGCCGGACTGAACATCCTTGTCTCCGGGGCCACGCAGGCCGGCAAAACCACCATGCTCAACTGTCTCGGTGCCTCCATCGGGCCAAGGGAACGGATAGTGACGGTGGAGGAGATCTTCGAGCTGCAGCTGCCGCTGCGCGACGTAGTGGGCCTGCAGTGCCGGCAGGCAAACCTGGAAGGCGAGGGCGAGATTCCGCTGCGACGGCTGGTCAAAGAGGCACTGCGCATGCGCCCGGACCGCCTGATCGTGGGAGAAGTCCGGGAAGCGGAGAGCCTGGACATGCTGATTGCGCTGAATGCCGGGCTTCCCGGCATGTGCACCATCCACGCCAACAGTGCCCGGGACGCCGTTACTAAGCTATGCACTCTTCCCCTTCTGGCAGGCAGCAATATTTCCAGTGCCTTCGTGGTTCCCACGGTTGCCTCCTGCATTGACCTGGTGGTCCACTGCGCACGGACACCGTCGGGACGTCGGGAAGTCACGGAAGTGGTTGCGCTGGGCCGCCGGGTGGAAAGCGGGGTCATCGAAACGTCGTCGGTATTCTCCCGCACCGGCGGCGGGCAACTGGCCGCGACCGCGTCGTCCATGCCGGCTGCGGAGAAGTTCGCCCAGGCAGGGATCGATGTGGCCGCATTACTGGAGGCCCGGGCATGAGCGCTGCTGCCGGGCTGTGCCTCGGGCTGGGGCTGCTGCTTTTGTGGCAGTCCTGTTGGAACCGTGGACCGGCTCCAGCGCGGCGCCGAACCGCGCGCGTTGAGGAACTCCTGCGCCAGGCAGGTATTGAACGGGTCAGTGCGGCAGGGCTGCTGGCCACCTGCGCGGGCACGGGAGCGGTGGTGCTGGCCGGGTTCTTCATCGTTACCCTGTCCCTGCCGATTGCCGCCTGTTTCGGTCTCTTTGGGGCCGGGCTGCCTTACACACTGGTACGGATGCAGGCCCGGCGCAGGCGGGCTTCGCTGGCCGAGCTGTGGCCCGACGTCGTTGACCACCTCCGCTCGGCGATCCGGGCCGGGTTGCCGCTTCCGGAGGCACTCATCCAGTTGGCGGACAACGGGCCCGGCGAATTGCGCGGCTACTTCCGTGCCTTCGCGGCCGATTACCGCTCCGCAGGGGATTTCGAGGATGCGCTGAACCGGCTGAAGGACGCGCTGGCTGATCCGGTCGCAGACCGTATTGTCGAGGCCCTGCGGATCACCCGTCAGGTGGGCGGCACGGATCTGGGACGGTTGCTCGGTACCCTGGCCGGTTTCCTGCGGGAGGACGCCCGCACGCGGAGCGAGCTGCTGGCGCGGCAGTCGTGGACGGTCAACGCGGCCCGTCTGGCAGTGGCGGCGCCGTGGGCCGTGCTGCTGCTGCTGGCCGCCCGGCCGGAAACAGCGGCCGCCTACAACACCGGTGCCGGGGCTGCGGTGTTGGCGGCGGGTATGGCGGTCTCGATCCTTTGCTACCGGCTGATGCTGCGGATCGGCGCCCTGCCTGAAGATGTAAGGGTGCTGCGGTGATGCCCGCCGGCCCCTTGGCCGTACTGGCCGGTGTCCTCCTGGGGTTCGGACTCCTGCTGCTGGCCGCCAGGCTGCCGGCGGCGCGGGGCACCTCCTTTGCCGAGCGGGTGGAACCGCACCTGCGCTCAGTCACGCCGGCCTCCCGCTTGCTGTCGCAGGGGGAAATCACCCCTTTCGGCACCCTGGAACGTATTCTGCGGCCGGTGCTGCGGGACACGGTCCGGCGCCTGAACAGGCTTTCCCCGGCCAACGGCCCCCTGGCCGTGCGCCTGGAACAGGCCGGCGGCCAAAAGTCGGTCCTGGACTTCCGGGCGGAACAGGTTCTGTGGGCCGGGGCAGGGTTGCTGGCCGGAGGGACGGCCGGTGTGCTGCTGGCGGGGAGCGGGCGTATCGGAGCGTTTTCCGTGGTGGCGGGCACGGCAGCGTGTGCCGCTGCCGGTTTCCTGCTGCGTGATTACGTGCTGACTCAGCGGATCAAGCTCCGCAATGCCCGGATCCTGGCGGAGTTTCCGAGCCTCGCCGAAATGATGGCGCTCGCAGTGGGCGCGGGGGAGAGTGCGGTTGGTGCACTTGAACGGGTCTCTGCTGCGGCCCGGGGCGAACTGGCCGGGGAGTTCCGCAAAGTCCTCGCCCAAACCAGGTCGGGGATCCCCCTCACCGAAGCGCTGCAGGACTTTTCGAACCGGATCCGGCTGGCGCCGCTGAGCCGGTTCGCGGACGGCGTGAGCGTGGCGGTGGACCGGGGCACCCCGCTAGCCGACGTTATGCGTGCCCAGGCCCAGGATGTGCGGGACGCAGCCAAGCGCGAACTGATGGAAACGGCCGGCAAGAAAGAGATCGGCATGATGGCGCCGGTGATTTTCGGCATTCTTCCCCTGACCGTCCTGTTTGCCGTGTTCCCCGGGCTCGCGCTGCTGCGCCTGGGGCTATAGGCAGCCGGTGAGGGAAGTACAAGAGGCAGACGGATTCGAGCAAAGGACTCAACATGGCACAACGCCAGAGCAGGCACCGGGACAGCACGCGCGAACCGGTGGAAGCGTGGAAGACGGTAGTAGCCGTTGCGGCGGGATGGTGGTACCGGTTGGTGCAGCAGTTCAAGGCGGCCGCTGCTCCCGCCGACCGGGAGCGCGGAGACGTACCGGGCTGGGTGATGATCACATTGATGTCCGCCGTCCTGGTCGCCGGACTCCTCGTGGTAGTCCAGCCTGCCCTGGAACGGCTCTTCGACTCCGCCATGGAACAGGTGCAGCCATAGCCCGGCAGGCAGCCCGGGAAGCGACGTCCGGAGCGCGGGAGCAGGGTTCTGCAGTGGTGGACTTCGTGATGGTGGGGGCGCTGGTAAGCCTCATGTTCATGGCGGTCATCCAGCTGGCACTGGTACTGCACGTGCGCAACACCCTTATCGACGCAGCTGCCAGCGGGGCGCGCTACGGCGCCCTCGCGGACCGTTCCACGGCCGATGGGGCAGAACGGACATCCGGGCTGATTGAAGGTGCCTTGGGCGGGGAGTATGCCGCTGACGTGAGAAGCAGCGAGACGGTGGTGGACGGTGTTCGGATGCTGGAAATCACGGTGCGGGCACCCCTGCCGGTGATCGGGTTGATCGGTCCGCAGGACGGGATAGAGGTCACCGGCCATGCGCCTTCACGCTGACCGCGGGCCGGCGCCTGCGCCAACGCCGGCGGACACCGAAGCCGGCAGCGCCGTCGTCGAATTCATCTTCCTTGGCCTGCTCCTGATGGTTCCGGTGGTCTACTTGGTGATGGCCGCGGGGCAGGTCCAAGCCGCTTCCTTTGCCGCCGTCGGCGCTGCGGACGCCGCCGCGAAGGTTTATGCCTCAGCTCCCGGGACCGCGGCGGCGGAGCAGCGTGCCGGGGATGCTGCCGAACTGGCACTCGGCGACTTCGGCCTGCCGGCGGAAGCGATGCGGATTCAGATCAGCTGCCCGGCCCAGTGCCTGCAGCCCGGCTCGACAGTCACCGTCCGTGTGCAGGTGGATGTTCCGCTGCCCGGGCTGCCCTGGCCCGGCGCCTCGGCAGTGACCGTGGACTCCGAATCCACCCAGGTCGTGGAGCGCTTCGGATGAGGCATGCCGCCCGCCGGGGGAGCGGAGACGAGCTGGGACAGGTGGGAGTACTGATCATCGGGTATGCCCTGCTCACCCTGCTGACCGTCACAGTGGTGATGGCAGCGTCCTCCGTGTATATCGGACAGAAGAAGCTGCTCTCCGCCGCCGACGGAGCAGCTGTAGCGGCAGCGGACACGTTCTCGCTGGGGGAACCTTCGGCCGGAGCAGGGCCTGCAACGGTGCTGGATCCCGATGCCGTACGCGCCGCGGCCCGCAGCTACCTGACCGACACACGGGCGCACGAACGGCTGCCCGGCCTGGCCGTAGAGGAGGAAACCGGCACGGCGGACGGCCGGACCGCACACGTGGTGCTGACCGCACGGGTGCATCCGCCGATCGTGAATTTCCTGGTGCCGGAAGGAATTACCGTTACGGCGGTCAGTGAGGCGCGGGCCCGCCTGCTGCAATGAGGAAAGGCAGCCGCCGGGCTGTCCTTGGAATCAGGACGCCCGGCGTTCGCTCTCTGCCGCAGCTTTGTCCCGGGCCGGCCCGTGGCCCCAGCCCCCGTGGTCGATGTCCAGGATCTGGCCGTCCTCGCCGTAACAGATGGTCACGCGCTCACCGAACTGGTCGCAGTCCTCGTCAGGGCACCGGTCTGTCATGGAACCGGCGAACTCGTTGGCAAAGTGCTGTTCCCACTCATCCACCTTGCCCATGGCCCAGGGGTCGCCCTCCTCCGCCAGGTCGTTGAGCTCATCGAGGGTGTACATGCGTCCGCGCTGCGGGTGTCCCTGCTGATCGGCCAAAACAGGCTCCTTCCGGAAGGCAAATTGTCCGTTCCTTTAATCTAGCGCGGGCTGCCGGGACAGCCTTGCGGGCGGCCCGGCGCGTCACGGATCGGCTGCGGCGGAAGTACGACGGCGGATCAGCAGCGGCACAGGGACATGGCGTAGTCTGTTAGCACCATGGCAGAAATAGATTTTCCCGCAGAAATCCGCGCCCTCCGCTCCACCTTCGCCTCCATTGAAGAGGTCTCGGACGTGGCAAAGATCAAAGAGGACATCGAAGAGCTCAGCGAGATGGCCGGCGTTCCGGACCTCTGGGATGACCCTGCCGAAGGGCAGAAAATCACCTCCAAGCTCTCGCACCGCCAGTCCGAACTGGAACGGCTCCGGACTATCCAGTCCCGCATCGATGACCTTGAGGTCCTCGTGGAACTGGCACAGGATGAGTCCGACGCAGATTCCAAGGCCGAGGCCGCGGCGGAGCTCGAATCCCTGCGCAAATCCCTGTCCCAGCTGGAAGTCGTCACCCTGCTCTCCGGCGAATACGACGCCCGCGAGGCCGTGGTGACCATCCGCTCAGGAGCCGGGGGAGTGGACGCCGCCGACTTCGCCGAAATGCTGTTGCGCATGTACCTGCGCTGGGCCGAACGCCACGGTTACCCCACACAGGTGCTGGACACTTCCTATGCCGAAGAAGCAGGACTGAAATCTGCCACCTTCGAGGTGAAGGCCCCCTATGCCTTCGGCACCCTGGTGGTGGAGGCCGGTACGCACCGGCTGGTCCGCATCAGCCCGTTCGATAACCAGGGCCGCCGGCAGACCTCCTTTGCCGCCGTCGAAGTTATTCCGCTCATTGAGGCGACAGACCACATCGACATCCCGGACAACGAGATCCGCGTGGATGTTTTCCGTTCCTCCGGCCCCGGCGGCCAGTCCGTGAACACCACCGACTCCGCGGTGCGCCTGACCCACCTTCCCACCGGCACCGTGGTGTCCATGCAGAACGAAAAGTCGCAGCTGCAGAACCGTGCCGCCGCCATGCGCGTGCTCCAGTCCCGCCTGCTGCTGCTGAAGAAGGAGCAGGAGGACGCCGAGAAGAAGGCGTTCGCCGGTGATGTGAAGGCCTCCTGGGGAGACCAGATGCGTTCCTACGTGCTCAACCCTTACCAGATGGTCAAGGACCTGCGGACCGAACACGAGGTGGGCAACACCTCCGCAGTGTTCGACGGCGAGATCGACGACTTCATTGACGCCGGCATCCGCTGGCGCGCCACCGGCAGCATCCCGGCCACGAAGTAGGACCGGCCGGGCGCAGGCTCGGAACTGCACGCCTGGTCGACACGCGGTGCCCGGTTATGGCTGATCGCCTTCGAAGCTGGCTATAGTCGAGGGGCCGGTGCCCATATCCCGAACCAAGGCCCGTGTCTCCGGCTGCTCCATGGGCACTAAGTAGTCATGATTACCTTCGACAATGTCACCAAGCTCTATGACCGGAATTCCCGGCCGGCGCTCAACTCGGTCAGCCTTGACGTGGACCGCGGCGAGTTCGTCTTTTTGGTCGGTGCGTCCGGATCGGGCAAGTCCACCTTCATCCGGCTGATCATGAAGGAAGAGCACGCCACGCGGGGAACGGTGTACGTGGCAGGCGCCAACGTCGCCAAGATCCCCAGCTGGCGCGTACCGCGGCTGCGCCGGGGGATCGGCGTCGTTTTCCAGGACTTCCGCCTGCTGCCCAATAAAACCGTTTTCGCCAACGTGGCGTTCGCCATGCAGGTGATCGGACGCAGCCGCGCCGTCATCCGCGACTCCGTCCCGGAAGTGCTCAAGACCGTGGGTCTGGAGGGCAAGGAAGACCGCATGCCGCATGAACTTTCCGGCGGCGAGCAGCAGCGCGTTGCCATTGCCCGGGCCATCGTCAACAAGCCCGGCATCCTGCTGGCGGATGAGCCCACCGGAAACCTGGACCCCGCAACGTCCCTGGGCATCATGAAGGTGCTGGACCGGGTGAACCAGAACGGCACCACCGTAGTGATGGCCACCCACGACGACGACATTGTTAATGCCATGCGCAAGCGCGTGGTGGAACTGCGCAACGGCAACATCATCCGTGACGAGCACGAGGGCATCTACCTGGGTGAACCTGCGGCGGAAACGCGCACCGCGCCCGATGTTCCGGCGCGGCGCGAGAGCGGGGTTGCCGAATGAGGCTCGCATTTGTCCTGGGGGAAATCGGTTCCGGGCTTCGCCGCAACCTGTCCATGGTCATCTCGGTTGTCCTGGTGACCTTTGTATCGCTGACCTTCGTGGGTGCGGCCGGGCTGCTGCAGCTGCAGATCGGGCAGATGAAGGGCTACTGGTACGACCGCGTGCAGGTGGCTGTCTACCTGTGCACCGACAATGATGTCTCTGCCTCCTGCGCCTCCGGTGCCGTCACGGACGAACAGCGTGACGCGATTGAAGCGGATCTGCGGGCCGACAAGTACGTCGAATCCGTGGAGTACGAAGACCAGGAAACGGCGCTGTCGCATTTCCGTGAGCAGTTCGCCAATTCGCCGATCGTGGACAGCATAACGGCCGATATGCTGCCCGAATCCTTCCGGGTGTCCCTGGTGGATCCCGAAAAGTACGAGGTCATCAACGAGGCTTTCTCCTCGAAACCGGGGGTTGAGTCCATCAGTGACCAGCGCGAGCTCTTCGAGAAGATGTTCACCTACCTGAACCTCGCCTCCGTGGCTGCCCTGGGTGTGGCCGCAGTCATGCTGATCTGCGCCATCCTCCTGATAGCCACCACCATCCGGCTATCGGCTTTCAGCCGCCGGCGGGAAACCGGCATCATGCGCCTGGTCGGCGCGTCCAAGGCCGTCATCCAGCTGCCCTTCGTGCTCGAAGGCGTGATCGCCGCCGTCATCGGGGCAATCCTGGCCTCCGTGGCACTGTGGAGCACCGCCCACTTCTTCATCGGTGCGCTGGCGCGGCAGTACCCCACCACCGCTTTCATCTCCTCGGAACAGGTGCTGTACCTGACACCCGTCCTACTTGTTCTCGGTGCGTTGCTGGCAGGGGTATCCTCGCTGTTGACGCTCCGCCGGTATCTGAAGGTCTAGAGTCATGAAGCAAGCAAGTGCCGGCGCCGAAGGTGCAGGATCGGAAGCCGCAGGAACAGGGAGAGTCTCGTCAATGGATAATGCTGTCCCAAAGCGTCCCAGGCGTGCTCCCGCAGCGCGCGCGGCGGCGGCCGCCGCCGTTCTCCTGACCCTGACGTTTTCGGTGGCCGTCACCGGGCCCGCTGCCAACGCAGATGACTTGGATAACCGGCTGGCAGGTGTGGAGGCCGAAAAACAGAAGGTCCAGCAGACCTACGAGTACCTTGGCGAAGACATTGCCGAAACCGTGGCCAAGCTGAACATCTACCAGGGCCAGCTGCCTGCCGCCCAGCAGTCCCTGGCCGACGCCGAGGGACGCGTGGACAGCGCTGCCGGCAAGGTCAGCGCACTGAACGACCGCGTGGCCCTTGCCCAAGAGACACACAAAACCATTACCGCCCAGATCGAGAAGGACCGCGAAGACATCGCGGCCACCGAAAAGGCCATTGGACAGATCGCTTCCCAGGCCTACAAGAACGGTGGAGTTCCCTCCACACTTTCCCTGATGTTCGGCGCCAAGGGTGCCGACAGCCTGTCGGACTCCCTGGGGATGGCCGAGCAGGCGCTCAAGGGACAGAACGCTGCAGTGGAGAAGCTCTCCCAGCAGAATGCGAACAACGTCAATTCAGAGGCCCGGCTCGCAGCCGTGGCCGAAGAAATCAGCAAGCTCAAGGCACAGGCAGAAGAAGCGCTGAAGGCCGAGCAGTCGGCCCGGGACGCTGCGGCCGTCGAAAAGGAAAAGGTCGACGGCCTCATCGCTCAAACCGCGGCCATGAACGAGGAACTGGAGGCCCAGAAGCCGAAGCTCCAGGCGCAGATGGCCAACCTGGAGCAGGAAAGCGCGCAGATCAACGCCGACATTGCCGAGCGGCAGCGGGTCCTGCTGGAGGAATACCGGCAGCGCGAACAGGCACGGATTGACGCCGCCAACCGCGCGGCCGCTGCCGGGGGAGGCGGCGGTGCCCCGCAGCAGATGCCGGCGCCCAGCGCCCCCTCAGCAGCTTTCGGGCTGCGGTACCCGGTGATGAATGCACCCATCTCTTCGGGCTTCGGTTGGCGGGCGACCCCAGCCGGAACCATCGACTTCTACGGCAAGGGCGGCTACCTGCATGCGGGCACCGACTTTGCCGGCGGGTGCGGAGCCCCCATCTATGCTGCCGCGGCAGGAGAGGTGTGGCGGGCCGTTCCTTCAACCAATCAGTCGGAAATGATCGGCGCCGGTAACTACGTGGTGCTGAACCACGGCGTGGTGGGCGGCCACGTCCTGGCCACGAATTACTACCACATGACCCAGTACGTTGTTGCCCAGGGCCAGTGGGTCAACGCCGGCCAGCTGATCGGCTACATCGGCCAGACCGGAAACGCCCAGGGTTGCCACCTGCACTTCGAGACCATCCTGAACGGTAACCCCGTTGACCCCATGACCCTGCTGTAGGCCTACAATGGAACTTTCGTTTCAACCTACTAAGGAGTTGCCCCGTGCCTAAGGAAAGTGGCCGGAAGGTAGTGGCCACCAATCGCAAGGCCAGGCATGACTACGAAATCCTCGATACCTACGAGGCTGGAATGGTATTGATGGGCACCGAGGTCAAGTCGCTGCGCGAGGGCAGGGCCTCGCTGGTGGACGGATTTGCCACCTTCTACAACGGCGAACTGTGGCTCGAAGCTGCCTACATTCCCGAGTACCTCAACGGCAGCTGGACGAACCATTCAGCGCGCCGCCGCCGTAAGCTCCTGCTGCACCGGGAGCAGCTGGAAAAGATCATGCGCAAGACCAGCGAGTCGGGTTTCACCATTGTGCCGCTGCAGCTCTATTTCCTGGACGGACGGGCAAAAGTCGAAATAGCCGTCGCCCGCGGTAAGCGCGAGTACGACAAGCGCCAAACCCTGCGGGAAAAGCAGGACAACCGCGAGGCCCTGCGTGCCATGCGGGACAAGAACCGCGGCGCATGAGCGGCACGTTCTGGGAACCACAGGAAGAAACCGCTGAGGAAGCATCGGCCCGCAAGCCGGTTTGGACCTGGGCGGTTGCCGTCATTGACCTTTTGATCGTGCTGGCCGTAGTGCCGGTGGTCATCCTGGTAGTGGTGCCGTTCTTCGCGGTCTATTACCTCTATCTGGCGCACCTTCTGGTATGGGCGGCGCCGGCGCTGGTCCTGGCCAACGTGGCGCTGTTCCTCTGGGCCTTCCGCCGCAAGGCTGCAGGCATGACGGCGCTGAGCATCCTGTCCGTGTTTTTCGTGGCGCTCTCCTGGGTCCTGCTGATCGTCTGGCGGGCGCCCGTGGTGGTCTTCGGCATCACCTTCTGAGCGCCGCCGGTGCCGCATGCGCTACAATAGGTGTTCCGGCTTCGGCCGGATTGGCAACTCAATAAGGGGATGACCGGTTTCGACGATGTTTTGTTGAGACAGGGGAAGCGGGCCGAGGATACAGGGTTATCTCGTTAACGATCTCTGTAAACCAATAAGTGCCGAATCAAAGCGCACTGACTTCGCTCTTGCTGCCTAAGCAGTAAGGCATAGTCCGTCAGCCCGGGGATGCTCTCGCCCCGGTGCCTGGCGTCATTTAGAGGGCCACTGCTGAACACCTTCGCCGTTGGGGTGTTCGGGACTTTTAGACGGCTGGGTCCGGATCAGCCACTTGTCTGCGTGATGGCTGGGACCGAGAAAATCCGCTGCAGACTGCGCCCGGAGAAGCCCTGACAAAGCGACATCGGACGGGGGTTCGATTCCCCCCATCTCCACTGAAGGTTCCAATGGGCAGAAATGCTGCACTGGGAGTTGCCTCAGAGCGGGAAGCGTCTCCGGACGCTTCCCGCTCTGTGTTTAAGGGTTTACGCGCTGCCTTGGGGAGTCATTTCTCACACCCAAGGGGTTTAGCCTGCCGACGGGCTTTTTCCCGCCGGGCAAGCGGGGCTGCATTGGTAAACTTGCACTAACGCACTACCCGCGCCGGCAGGACCCGGGGCGGGCGATATAACCGGTCGGAAGACCTTGTAGGAGACGCACCACCTTATGCAAAGCCCGGCAGTTGAATCCCAGCATGATGACCTTTGGAACCGACGGTACGACCCCAATGTTGCGGACGTGAACCAGCTTTGCGACTCGCTGGCCGAGATGAAGCCCGGCAGCCAGGTCCCGTACATCGACCCCATGCACGATATCGGCGAGTGCCGCATCGTCAGCCTCTTCTCCAACATCGGCGAAGCCCATGAGTCCGGTTTCATTACGGCCGGCGATAACGAGGCCATGGCCAGGCTGCTGGGCGTCCACTGGCAGGCCGGGCTGCGTCCCGAGTTCGTGATGCCGTGGAATACCTACCCCTGGCACGTGCCCGGTGAGCCTAACGGCAAGCTGACCAAGGAACAGGTGCAGGAAGGGTTGCGGCCGCTTCTGCGCTTCCTGGCCCTGGTACCGCGGGCATCGGTGATCGTAGCGCACGGTACCGAAGCCCAGCGGCTGGCGGCAACGTTCCTCAAAACCGAAAACCGCATGATCTACCGCCGCAGCATCAAGGTGTACAAGGCCCGTTCACTTTCCGGACGCTCGTTCGGCGCCACGGCTGAGCGGCAGCAGGAGGCCCTGGATGACATGCGGGCGGCGTACACCGATGCGATGGCCAGAACGGGCCTGAGCGCTTCCCGCTAGGCCCCTTCGCCCCGGGGCTGCTCCACGGGCGAGTCGACGACGCCGATGAACCGGGAGCCCACGCCCTCGTATTCGCTGCGTACGGCGCCCGGGGCCAGTTCCGGCAGTTCCCGGACGCTGTGGTCGAAGCAGGCCAGGAACGTAAATTCCGGCCACCATTTCTTGGGCCGTGCCGTTTCCGTGTACCCGCACACCGTGCACGTCAGCGTTACCCAGACCGGCCGTTTTCCGGTGCGGTTGGCGCGGGACTGCACCAGCCATCCCGGCGGGTTGGCCTGCAGCTGCGCCAGTTCGGAGTTGCTCAGACGTGCCGGAATGCCGTGGCGCGTCGCCATTTCCAGTGGAATATCGAGGATCTGTGCGGCCTGGCGTCGTGTAGTCATCGGTTAAACGATACGCGGAAAAAACGTGCGGGGCCGTCCCGGGGATGCTGTCAGTCCCCGGAAACGGCCCCGCTTCGCTGTAATGAGGTGCTACGCGGCCAGGCCCTCTTCGTCCTCCCGTGCGCGGGCAAGCTCATCGGCAAGCCGCGTGCGGCGGACGCTCCACAGGTGGGTCAGCGCCAGCAGGCCGGCGCCGGCGGCGAGCCAGATGGCCAGTTTCAGCAGGTCGGTGCCAAAGGCCTGCCCGGGGAAGTACACGAGGCCCTGCGCCGCATGCAGCCAGGCCGCCCCGTTCCAGAATGACCCGAGGGCAGCGAAGAACGGGGGGACCGTCTCAAAGGTGAAGATGCCCCCGGAACTGGTGAAGTTGAGCATCACGAACAACAGGGTCAGCGTGGGGGTGGTCCACTTCCGCAGCATCGGGTACATTGCGACGCCGAGAAGGGTGATCGTGGCCACGTAAAGCCAGGTCAACAGCCAGATCCCCCAGTGGCTGTGCTCGATGACGCCGTAAACGGGTCCGGCAATGATGACGCCCATCGCGGCGATCACTGCGGAGGACGCCAGGGCAACCGCAGCCCGCCACAGGACGCTGATGCGGCCTGCGACGGCGGAGATCGCCACGGCGCTGGAGTAGCCGCCCACGCTCATGGCCACGAGCAGGAAGAACAGTCCCTGCGAGGTGGGATCGTGTTCGTTGGTGGGTACGACATCCACCACCTGAAGCGGTTTTTCCGACTCGTAGGCAAGGGGAAGGAAGATCTTCTTGGCTACTTCTGCCGTGGTGGCGGAACCGGCCGTGGAGACGTACAGAGTGGCGTCGTCCGATCCGGTTTCGTAGGCCACGGAGATATCGCGGTCGGTAATCAGGCGCCGCGCTTCCCCGGCATCGGGAACCGTGCGTACGTCCAGCTTGTCGGGTGCCGAGTCGTTCAACCGCTGGGCGAAGACCTCTGCCTGCGCGCCGGTTCCCACCACGGCGACGGCGAGATGGCGGGGCTCCGGTTCGTGGAAGGCGCCGAGGTAGGCCAGCCCCATTCCCGCCGCAAGGAAGAACGGGATCAGGATGTGGGCTCCCAGTGAGCGCCAGAAACCGGCGTCGGGGACCGACCCGCGGCGTCCATACTGGGCCCGGCGCTCCGTATGGCGGGCCGCGGGTGGAGCGACGTGTGCATCGGGTGCGGGTGCGGGTGATGCAGCGGCGCCGGGGCCTGTTGCCGGCACCGTTTCTGCCAGCACGAGTTCGGTGGAGCGGGGGGAGCCGTCGGATAGATCGGGGCCGGAATGGGGGTCGGACATGGAACCTCTCGAAGCAGAAGAAGCGCAGCGGAGCACCGCCGCAGTGTTGCGTTATGCAACTTTGGTGAACACACCATTGTTGCATAATGCAACAGCCAGCGCCCGCCGGGAGGATTAGGTGCCGGGAGGGTAGGTTGGATACGTGGTGAAAAAGCAGGAAACCCAAGATGATCCAGTCGACAGCGTCTACGACGAGATCGAAGCGATCTACCGCCGGGCGCTGGCCCGCTCACGGCGGATCAATGCGCCCCTAACCCAGGTGGAACATTCGCTGCTGTCCTTCATTGGTGCCCACCCCGGCTGCCGGGCCACTGACATCGCGTCCGCGTTTTCCCTGAACCGTTCCACGGTCTCCCGGCAGCTCCACGCGCTGGCGGACCTGTCGCTCGTCACTGCCGGGGAGGAAGAACAGGGGCAGGGGCGCCGCGGCCGGATGCTGTACGTGACTGATGAAGGGCTCCGGCGCCTGGAGACGTCCCTCTCCGTCCAGCGCAGCGCAGTGAAGTCCCGGCTCCGGGGCTGGAGCCAGGCGGAACTGCAGGATTTCCTGGCGGCCCTCAAGAGGTTTAACGAGGAACCCGGAAACTCATGACAGGGGAACGGGACGGCAGCCGTGGCTGCCGTCCCGTTCCGGCCGCGCGGTAGGCGCGCGCTGCCTTGCCCGCTATGCGGGGGTTGCCTCGGAGAATGCCGCCCGGAGGTTTTCTTCCTCGTCCTTCGAGAGATTCGTGTAGATCAGCTTCATGCCCTCATAGCCCTTGAAGGCGTCCGCTACGCGGTCTTCAACGGCGTCGGAGGAAAGAACGAACAGCGCCGACGTTCCGGGAGTAACTTCCTGGCGGATCCGGGCAATAAAGTCATCACTGATGCCCACGTCCACCATGGACGCGGACAGTGCGCCCACGGCCGCGCCCACCGCGGCGCCGATCAGCGGCACAAAGAAAATCAGGCCGAACAGCAGTCCCCAGAACCCTCCACCCAGGGCGCCGGCTCCGACCAAGTTGTGTTCCTGGATGGTCTTCGGCTTCTTTTTGTCCCGGGGCCACGTGACGATTGCTTCATCCTGCACGTTGATCAGCCCCTGGGACTGCAGGCTTGCAAGGGTGTCCGTGGCGCGTTCCGCGGCCCCGGAATCGGAGAATTTCCAAACGGTAAGTGTTGCCATGGCAGTTACTCCAAACGTTTGAGTTGTGAGGAAGCGCCCGCGCGGGACCCCTCTGCAGCGCCAACGTTAGTGTCGTGCCGGTGCCCGTTCAAGCGAAAAGGCCGTCCCCCGCCCAGCCGGCCCCGTAACGTCCGGCAGCCCTGTGCTGGCCGGATACCGGGACGTAAAATGCTGGGACACTGTGAAAGGACGGACGTCCATGGAGAATCCCAACCGTCCTGCCTGGTGGGCAAACGCCGTCGTCTACCAGATCTATCCACGCAGCTTTGCCGACTCCACCGGGGATGGGGTCGGTGACATCGGCGGCATCATCGAGCACCTTGACCACCTCGTAGACCTTGGTATCGACGTGGTCTGGCTGTCACCGGTCCACCAGTCCCCGCAGTACGACAACGGGTACGACATCAGCGACTACCGCCGGATCGACGAGCTCTTCGGCACCAATGAACAGTTTGAGGAACTGCTCGGCGGGCTGCACGACCGGGGGATAAAACTGGTCATGGATCTCGTGGTCAACCACACCTCCAGCGAGTATCCCGGATTCGTGGACTCCCGGTCTTCCCGCAGCTCCCGGAAACGGGACCGGTACTGGTGGCGGGATGCGCGGCCGGGCTTCGAGCCCGGGGAGCCCGGCGCAGAACCGAACAACTGGCGGTCCCTCTTCGGCGGGTCCGCCTGGACCTACGACCAGCTCACCCGCCAGTACTACCTGCACTTGTTCGCGCCCCAGCAGCCGGACCTGAACTGGGAACATTCCCGGGTACGGGAGAAGGTCTACGAAATGATGAACTGGTGGCTGGACAAAGGGGTGGACGGCTTCCGCATGGACGTCATCAACTTCATTTCCAAGGACCCCGCGCTGCCGGACGGGGTAGTGACGGAACCCTCCGGGGTGTGGGGCGACGGCAGCCCCTACTACGTCAACGGGCCGCGCATCCACGAGTACCTGCAGGAGATGCACCGGCGGGTCTTTAGCGAGCGTGACGGGGAGTACCTGACGGTGGGGGAGACCCCCGGGGCCACGGTGGACCAGGCCCGGCTGTACACGGACCGCCGCCGGCACGAACTGGACATGGTTTTCCAGTTCGAACACGTGAGCCTGGACCAGGGCCCGGGCGGGAAGTTCGACTACCGCCCCCTGTCCCTGGCGGACCTGAAAACCAGTTGGAACCGGTGGCAGCGAGGCCTGGCGGAAACGGGCTGGAACAGCCTCTACCTGAGCAACCACGACCAGCCGCGCGTCGTCTCCCGCTTCGGCGACGAAGCCCGGTACCGGTATGAATCGGCCACCATGTGGGCCACCCTGCTGCATTTGCAGCGGGGTACGCCCTACGTCTTCCAGGGCGAAGAGATCGGCATGACCAGTGCCGGGTTCACCTCGATAGATCAGTACCGGGACGTGGAATCGCTGAACTACTATGCCGAGGCGCTGGAGCAGGGCATGGACCGGCAGGCGGCGCTGGAAGCCCTGCGGCGGATGAGCCGGGACAACGCTCGGACCCCCATGCAGTGGACCGGTGGACCGAATGCGGGGTTCGGCGCAACCACGCCGTGGATTCCGCTGGGCGCCAGCTATCCCGCGGTCAGCGTGGAAGCGGACCGGGCGGCGGAGAAGTCGGTTTTCCGGTATTACCAGCGGCTGATTCAGCTCCGGCATGAGTCGGCCCTGGTGTCGCTGGGTGATTTCCGCATGCTGGACCCCGAGCACTCGACACTGTTCGCGTATAAGCGTACGCGGGGGGACCAGGCCCTGCTGGTCCTGGGAAATGTATCCGGCGATGAGCTCGGCATACCGTCCAACGCCGAAACCGGAACACTGGTGCTGGGTAATTACGGCGACGTCGGTGATCACCACCTGCTGCGCCCATGGGAGGCGCGGGTGCTGGATATTTCAACGTACCCGGGCGGCTGAGGAGTGCCTACTCGGCCGTCAGCGTTTCGGCGTAGAGGTCCGCAAGGGCGGTAAAGCCGCCTGAGTGCACGGCGGCCCGCTGCCGCTCCGCGCCGGTGCCGGCGGCAAGGAGCCTGGCAATTCCTGCCAGTGCGAAGTCCCGGTCTCCGCTCGCGTCCAAGGCCGGTGACACGTAGTCCAGCAACGCGGCCAGATGGTCGGCGGCCGGGATGCTGCCACCGTGATGGGCCAACAGGTTTCCGCCCAGGCCGAACCGTGCAGCCTGCCACAGGCCCACGTCGAGCAGCTCGGGATCGGGAACAGCGGCAAGGTCCCCCTCGTTTCCGGCTGAGGCAAGGGTTGCCACCAGCGCCCGGACCAGCACTGCCAGCAGCACGGAGTCCCGTGCCTGCAGTTGTGCGTCGGCAATCCGGACCTCCACGGTGGGAAAGTGCTCCGAGAGCCGGGCTGCCCAGCCCACGTGGCCGGCGTCGGGTACGACGTCGGTGGCCAGGAGCCCGGCGAGGCGTCGGGCGTAGTCTTCGGCGTCCTTGAAGAGCGGCGGGCAGCCCTGTACGGACCAGCGGCGGTAGTGGACCATCCGCCAGCTGGCGAAGCTGGTGTCCCCGCCGCGCCAATACGGCGAATTGGCACTCAGGGCGCCCAGCAGGGCCAGCCACGGACGCAGCCCGTTCAGGACCCGCACCCCGCTCTCGCGCGAGTCGATGCCGACGTGGACATGGGTGCCGTTCACGTATTGCTCATTGGCTACCGCCCCGGCCAGGATTCCCATGCTCTGGTACCGTTCGGAGTCATTAAAGACGGCGGCAGTTGAGGGCATCAGGGGAGCTGTACCGGTGGCGGCAACCGCGGCTCCTGCGGCAGCGGCCGCCGCCGCCAGCCCCGTACGGAAGCCAAGCAGTGCCTCCATTGCCTCGTGCCGGTCCGTGCAGACCCGGGTGGAGCTCTCCACCTGTGCGTCCAGGAGCTCGGCGGAGCTGGTGAAGTTGTCCGCAGCGCCGGAGGCCAGCGCCGGGGCCAGTCCCGGGACCTGGGTGGGCAGTCCCGTGCGGGGATCGGTGAGGAGGAATTCTTCCTCGATCCCGAAGGTTAGGGCCATGTGCTCATCTCCCTGATACGCCGGGGTTTTCGGATGCGCCGGTGTTTGCCAATTCGCCGGGGTTTCCCAATTCTAGGGACGGCGGCGTATGGAAGCACACGGTTCACGCAGGAGGCCGTTGGCCGGGCCGAAGCGGGCGGCCCGGCGCCGCCGGACGCCGGACTGTTCAGGCTGCCCGGACCGCCCGCCAGGTGAGAGTGAGATAGGGCAGGTCCAGGACTTCCCCGGGATGGTGGCCGAGGTGTTCGTACAGGTACCAGGTGAGGTTAGCATGCAGCTTTTCGCGTGCAGCGGTATCTGCGGAGAGGTAGAAGGCGCGGGACTTGGCCAGCTCAAACAGGTCTTCGGGCGTCATCTGCTGCGCCCACGGAACGGTCGAGGAGGATTCCAGGATGAATTCCGGGCCCAGCTCCGGGCGGAATCCAGGGCGCAGTACATCTCCGGCGTGGATGATGCGCGAATAGCGGTGCACCCACGGCACACTGACGTCCAACTGGTTCCAGACCAAGCCCAGGATCCCGTGCGGGCGCAGCACCCGGGAGAACTCGCGGCTGGCCGCTCCCGGATCGCACCAGTGCCAGGCCTGGGCGACCGTGACCGTATCCGCAGACCGGTCGGGCAGGCCCGTGTCTTCCGCGGTGCCGACGCTGACCGGAACCTGCGGGAGTGAGCGGGAGAGCTGTGCCAGCATGTCCGCGGACGGGTCCACGGCGTGCACGGACAGGCCGGCAGCCTGCAGGACGCGGGTGTATTTCCCGGTGCCCGCGCCGACGTCCGCCACGTCCCGGACCGGCGGGAAGCCGGGGCGGGAAACCAGCCAGTCCACGGCCTCGGCGGGGTATCCGGGCCGGATGCGGTCATAGTGCTCCCCGCCGGCCTGATAGCTGTCAGCCAGCTGGCGGCGCCGGAGCGCTTCCAGCCGGGGCCCGGAAGTACCCACTGTTAGAGCAGATCGTCCAAGTCGGGGTTCAGTCGCTGCAGCACTTCGCTGTGCAGCGTCCCGTTGGTGGCCAGCGCATTGCCGCCGAACGGGCCGTCCTCGCCCTCCAGCGAGGAGAACCGGCCGCCCGCCTCGGTGACGATAGGTACCAGTGCCGCCATGTCGTAGAGGTTCAGTTCCGGCTCGCAGGCGATGTCGACGGCGCCTTCGGCGACCATGCAGTAGGACCAGAAGTCACCGTACGCACGGGTGCGCCAGACGGATTCAGTCAGGTCCAGGAATTCTTCCAGGTTGCCGCGGTCCTTCCAGCCGCCCAGACTGGAGTAGGACAGCGAGGCGTCGGAGAGCCGGGAAACGTTGGAGACCTGCAACCGGGTGGCAGAGGCCAGCGACCGGCCCATGTAGGCGCCCGTGCCGGTGGCGGCCCACCAGCGCTTGCCCAGCGCGGGAGCGCTGACGACGCCGAGGACGGGCACGCCGTCGTCCACCAGGGAAATGAGGGTGGCCCATACGGGGACGCCGCGGATGAAGTTCTTGGTGCCGTCGATCGGGTCGATGATCCACCGGCGCGGACCGGAGCCGCTGGAGCCGAACTCCTCGCCCAGCACCGCGTCCCGGGGACGGGCACGCGAAAGCTGCCCGCGGATGGCATCTTCTGCAGCCTTGTCGGCGTCGGTGACCGGCGTGAAGTCGGGCTTGGTCTCGATTTTCAAGTCCAGGGCCCGGAAGCGCGACATGGTCTGGTCATCCACGGAATCGGCCATCACATGGGCCAGGCGCAGGTCATCGTTGTAGTTTTGAACGAACGGCATACTGTTCAACTTATCCTTATTCGGCGGCCGCTGCCCGGCATTTCGCCCGTAAAGCAGGCGGTGTCCCGGCAACCGGCCGGGCTACTGCTCACCCAGCTCTTTGGCGGAGGACTTGTTTTCGGTACGCGTTCCGGTACCCAGCAGCCGGCGCAGCGACGCCAGGCGGGCCGGTCCGGCCGGACCGGCCTGGCCCTGCTCAACGTACGGATCCAGTCCGCAGCCGACGGCGGCCGAATCGTGCCGGCAGCCGCGTTCACAAGCGGCGGTTCCCGGCTCGAGGTCGGGGAAGGCCTGCAGGATCCGGTCCGGGTCAACGTGCGCCAGGCCGAAGGAGCGGATTCCGGGGGTGTCGATGATCCAGCTGCCCGCGGGGGAGTTGCTCAGCCGCAGCGCCAGCGCTGACGACGAGGTGTGCCGCCCGCGGCCGGTCACCGCGTTGACGCCGCCGGTGGCCCGTGCTGAGCCGGTCAAGGCGTTGACCAGTGTGGACTTGCCGACACCGGAGGGACCCACCAGCACGCTCACGTTGCCTTCCAGGACCCCGTGCAGCGCCTCGACGGCCGTGCCCTGGAGCCTGGCGGAGAGGCCGTCGTCGGAACGCGCGTCGATGCCGGAGGCATCAGCGGCGGCGGTGCGGCTGATGATGACTTCCAGGTCCAGGTGCTCGTAGTTGGCCAGCAGTTCCGCCGGGTCCTTGATATCGGCCTTGGTGATGCACAGGACCGGGGAGATGCCGGCGTCGTACGCCGCCACCAGGGCACGGTCAATGAACCCGGTGCGCGGTTCCGGGTTCGCGGCCGCCACCACGATCACCAGCTGGTCGGCATTGGCCACCACTACGCGTTCCACCGGGTCGGTGTCGTCGGCGCTGCGCCGCAGGACGGTGGCGCGTTCCTCCACCCGGACCAGCCGCGCCAGGGTATCCGGGGCACCGGACACATCGCCCACCAGTGCCACCCGGTCTCCGGCGACCACGGGAGTGCGCCTCAGTTCGCGGGCGCGGGCGGCAATGACCGTTCGTTCATCTGCTGTGTCTTCGTCCACGACGGCGGTGTACCGTCCGCGGTCCACGGTGATGATCCGGCCGATGACGGCGTCGTCATGGGCGGGACGGTCCTTGGTGCGCGGGCGTGAGCCCTTTTTGTTGGGCCGGACGCGTACGTCGGATTCGTCCCAGCCGCTGGTGCTTCGCGCCATGGTTATGCCACCGCCGTTTTGGTCAGCTGCTGCCACAGCTCGGGAAATTGGGGGAGGGTTTTGGCGGTGGTGCCGATGTCCTGCACCTCGACGCCGCGGACGGCCAGGCCGATTAGTGCCCCGGCCGTGGCCATCCGGTGGTCCGCATACGTGTTCCAGGTGCCGCCGTGCAGCGCGGCCGGGCGGATCAGCAGCCCGTCTGGTGTTTCTTCGGCGTCGCCGCCGAGCCGGTTGATTTCCGTGACCAGGGCGGCGAGCCGGTCGGTTTCATGGCCGCGCAGGTGCGCGATCCCGGTAAGGACGGAAGGAGAGTCGGCAAGCGCACACAGCGCCGCGACAGTGGGGGCAAGTTCGCTGGTGCCGGCCAGCTCCGCGCCGGAGATCCGGCCGCTGCCGGTGACGGTCAGGGTGCCGTCCGCGAGGTGGACCTCAGCGCCGAGTGCGGGCAGGATGCTGCGCCATTTGTCGCCCACCTGGGTGGTTTCGGCGGGCCAACCGGCAATGCGGACGGTGCCGCCGGTGACGAGGGCAGCGCCGAGGAAGGGCCCGGCGTTGGAAAGGTCCGGTTCAATGGCCGTGTCGAACGCGGCGATGGGGCCCGGCGCTACCTGCCACTCATTAGGAACGGAATCGTCCACCTGTACGCCGACGCTGCGCAGCACATGCACGGTCATGGCGACGTGGTCCGGGCTGGGCAGGGCCGGACCGCGGTGGACCAGGTGCAGGCCGTTCTCGAAGCGGGGGGCGGCCAGCAGCAGGGCGGAGACAAACTGTGAGGATGCGCTTGCGTCGATCACCAGCCGGCCGCCGGACGGGGCGCCGGACGCGGTGAGCGTAAAAGGCAGGGTCCCGCGGCCGCCGTCGTCCACCTGCAGCCCAAGTCTGCGCAGCGCATCGATAACAGCGGACATGGGGCGTACCCGCGCGTGCGGATCGCCGTCGAATACGGTGCTGCCGGGCACGAGGGCAGCCAGCGGCGGGACAAAACGCATCACGGTGCCGGCCAGCCCGCAGTCCACCCGCCGCGGACCGGCCGCGGCGGGGAGGACAGCGGGCAGGGGATCAACCAGCAGATCGGGCCCGAACGGGCCGCTGCCGTCTACTTCAGTGACAACGGCGCCAAGCGCCCTGAGGGCGGAAACCATCAGCTCCGAATCCCGGGAATGCAGGGGCGTCCGCAGCCTGGACCTGCCGTCCGCGAGGGCGGCAAGGACCAGGTAGCGGTTGGTCAGCGACTTCGACCCCGGAACGGAGACGGTTGCCTCCACGGGCGAGGCAGCGAAGGGCGCGGGCCAGGGTGCCGGCAACCCGGCGTTCGGAGCAGTCATTGGTGCTAGGAACCCACGATGTCCGACGCAGCGTTGGACACGGCCTTGAGCTGCTTGCCGGTGGTCTTCTTGACCGCCTTCGCAGCGGCACGGCCCTTGCGGCCCGTGTCGGCGGCCAGGTGGTTGGCACGCCAAGCCAGTCCCGGACGGCCGTTCGTGTCCACTGCGGAGAGCAGGACGCCGCCGATCAGGGAGAGGTTCTTGAGCAGCTGGTTGCGCCGCTCCTTGCGCTCGGCAGCGGTGGAAGCCTCTGCGTTGCGGTACTCCACCACCGAGTTCAGAGCGGTGGTGCCGGCGAGCAGCAGGGACGCCAGACGGGCAAACTTGCCCATGCCCAGCAGGGAGGCAGCAGCTACCTGGGTGTACCCGGCAACCCGGGCCACCAGCACGGGGTTGGAAGCGGCCCCCGCAGCAGCCGGTACGGTTTTGCCGATGAGGTTAAGGGTGGGGGTGAGCTGTTCGGCGGTCTGGTCAACATTGCGAAGGCGCTCCACGCCCACGGCAACAAAACCGGTGGCGAGCAGCGGGCGTGCAATCAAACGGACTAACGACATAAGTGCCTCCTGGCGAATCCACAAGTTACGCGAAAAACAACATTTGGTGCTGCCTCCACCTTAGTCCGGCTCCGTGCGGCTTTGGCACAATCCGGGCCTCCGGCGGGAATAGGGGGACCGGCGCCGTCGTTGGGACCAGTATCAGGATGTGCTTTCAACTGTTGAGGAGACGCCATAGTGCCAGCTGCCACGCTGACCGCAGTGCAGACTGCGCCGGAGCCGAAGCTACGCGTACGGGTGCCCGCCCGCACCGTAGACTGGGAGGTGATGAGAACTGATGCGCCGGAAGGCAGCCCCCACGTGGAAAACTTCGAACTTGACGTTGCCACCGAATCGGACGAGGCACGCAAGCTGCGCTTTGAGCAGGATGCCATGCAGTACGTGGACCAGCTCTATTCGGCAGCCATGCGGATGGCACGGAACCCCTCTGACGCGGAAGACCTGGTGCAGGAGGCCTACACAAAGGCATTCTCCGCCTTTCACCAGTACCGGCCGGGAACCAACCTCAAGGCCTGGCTGTACCGCATCCTGACCAACACCTACATCAATCTCTACCGGAAGCGGCAGCGGGAACCCCTGCAGGCCAATTCCGAGGGCGTTGAGGACTGGCAGCTGGCCCGCGCAGCCGAGCACAGCTCCACGGGGTTGCGCTCCGCAGAAGCCGTGGCGCTGGACCATCTGCCCGACTCCGACGTCAAGGATGCCCTGCAGTCCATTCCGGAGGAGTTCCGGCTTGCCGTGTACTTCTCCGATGTGGAGGGTTTCGCGTACAAGGAAATCTCAGAAATCATGAACACGCCGATCGGCACCGTGATGTCCCGCCTGCACCGCGGGCGCAAGATGCTCCGAGAACTCCTGGCGGAGTATGCCCGCGACCGCGGCATCAAGGGCAAAGTGCCCGCAGCCGAAACCGGCGCATCAACCAAGAAACAGGGGAATGAGCTATGAGCGATTGCCAGAGCCTGGGCGATTGCGAAGACGCCCGCATCGAACGGCTGTACGAGTACCTGGACGGCGCGCTGTCCCACAAGGACCTCGTGGAAATCAAGGAACACCTTGACGGCTGTCCCGAGTGCGCGCAGGAACACGACCTGGAATGCGTCATCCGCTCCGTGGTGAAGCGTTCCTGCACCGAAGCGGCTCCCGAGACGCTGAAGGCAAGCATCCTCAGCCGCATCAGCCAGATCCAGACAGCGGACCACTAAGACCGCCGCAGGCATGAAAACCCCCGGTACCTGCTGGTACCGGGGGTTTTCTGTGCCTGGCCAAAAACGGCCACGCGGCTCACCATTCTTGCTTAGGTGTTGGGACGCTTACCGTGGTTAGCGCCGCCGCGCTTACGGTCACGACGCTTGCGTGCACGCTTGCTCATAGCTGCCTCCTTTGATTCCGAAAAGTTCTGCCCTCCAGTGTCCCACATGCCCCGCGTGCACGCCTAAACGGTCCTGTGCCCGGCACCACCCCTAGGATTGGGGTCACGAAGAGCCGCAAAACGAACAAGGGAGTTTCCAGATGCGAGCCGTATACGCACAAACCCAATCCGCCGGCGATCCGATCAGCGGCCTGCGGGTGGGGGAGCTCGAGCCGCCGCAGCCGCCGGAAGGTTTCCGGCGCGTACGGGTCAAGGCCTCTGCGCTGAACCACCACGACCTCTGGTCCCTGCAGGGGGTGGGCCTGCCGGACGAGCGCCTGCCCATGGTCCTGGGCTGTGACGCCGCCGGCATCGACGACGACGGCAACGAGGTTATTGTCCACGCCGTTGTGTCCTCCCCGGGCTGGGAAGGGGATGAAACCCTGGATCCGCGGCGGAGCCTGCTTTCGGAGAAACACCCCGGCGCCATGGCCGATGAAGTGTGGGTTCCCGAACGCAACCTGGTGCCGAAGCCCGCCGGGCTGAGCTTCGAGGAGGCGGCCTGCCTACCCACCGCCTGGCTGACGGCATACCGGATGCTCTTCACGGTCAACCCTGCGGCGCCGGGATCCACTGTCCTGGTCCAGGGCGCCGGCGGGGGAGTGGCGACGGCCCTGATCAGCATGGCTTCCGCTGCGGGGTACCGGGTATGGGCCGTCAGCCGGAGCGAAGCCAAGCGGGAGCACGCCCTGCGGTTGGGTGCGGAACAGGTCTTCGACGCCGGTGCCCGGCTGCCGGAGCGGGTGGACACGGTTTTCGATTCGGTGGGCGAGGCCACCTGGGCCCATTCGCTGAAGTCGTTGAAGCCCGGCGGTGCCCTGGTGACCTGCGGGGCCACCAGCGGACCCAACCCGCCGGCGGACCTGAACCGCGTGTTTTTCCTGCAGCTGAAGGTCCTCGGATCCACTATGGGGACCCGTGCCGAGCTGCAGCGCCTGGTGGCGTTCCTGCTGGCCACCGGAGTGCGCCCGGAGATCGACTCCGTGCTGCCGCTGGAGGAAGCGGAAAAGGGCTTCCGGAAAATGCAGGACGGCGACGTCGTGGGGAAGATCGTCTTCCGCCACTGACGCCGCCGCCGTTCCGGGCCGTACCCGGGGCAGCTCCTGTCCGGGAGCTGCCGCCTGGTGCTGTTCCTACTCGGTGCCGCCGGCGGAGAGCAGGGCGTGGCGCTGCTCCCGCCGGTAGGCCTGTTCTGCCGGATCCGGGACCGGGGCAGCTGCCAGCAGCCGCCGGGTGTAGGGATCCTGCGGGTACTTCAGCACCTGCTCCGTGGAGCCCTGTTCCACCATCCGGCCCTTGTTCAGCACGGCAATGTGGCTGGCCAGGATTTCCACCACGGCCAGGTCGTGGCTGACAAACAGGCACGCAAAGCCGTACTCGCGCTGCAGGTCCTGCAGCAGCGCCAGCACCCGGGCCTGGACGGAGACATCCAGGGCCGACGTCGGTTCATCCGCCACCAGCAGCGACGGCCGCAGCGACAGCGCCCGGGCAATACCCACGCGCTGGCGCTGGCCGCCGGAAAGCTCATGCGGGTAGCGGTTGCGGAAGCTCTTGGGCAGCTGCACGTCATCCAGCAGGTTCTCCACGCGCTTGTCCAGGTCTGCCTTGGACAGCTTCTCGTGCAGGAACAGCGGCTCGCCGATGCTTTCGCCGATGGACATGCGCGGATTCAGCGACGCCGCCGGGTCCTGGAAAACGATGGCGAACTTCCGCCGCAGCGGACGCATTTTCTTGGGCGAAAGCCCGGCAATATCGGTCCCGTTGATCCGCACGCTGCCTTCGGCCACGGGCAGCAGCCCGGTCACGGCGCGTCCAATGGTGGACTTGCCGGATCCGGACTCGCCTACCAGGCCCATGACCTCGCCGGGCATGATGGTGAACGATACATCGGACACGGCACGGAACGCCGGCTGGCGGAACCGGCCCGGGTATTCGATGGCGACGTTCTCCAACTGCAGCGCCGGGGTCTGCGACGATGTCGGGTCGGTCACCTCGTTGGATTCAACCATCACCTGGCGGGGTGCCTCGGTGATTTGCAGGGAACCGTCGTCCTCCACCTCCACCGCGGCGAGCACGCCGCCGACCTTTGAGCCCAGGTGCGGCACGGCGTCGAGCAGGGACCTGGTGTAGTCCTGCTGCGGGGCACCGAAGAGGTCCGCGACAGAGGCCGCTTCCACGATCCGGCCGTTCTGCATCACCACCACGTTGTCCGCCAGGTCGGCCACCACGCCCATGTCGTGGGTGATCAACAGGATGGCACTGTTCAGGCGTTTGTTGAGCTTGCGCAGCAGTTCCAGAACCTCTGCCTGGACGGTGACGTCCAGTGCGGTGGTGGGCTCGTCGGCAATGAGGAGGATCGGATCATTGGCGATGGCGATGGCAATCATTGCGCGCTGGCGCTGTCCGCCGGAGAACTGGTGCGGGTAGTTCCCGTAGCGGGTTTCCGGATCCGGGATTTCCACCATGCGCAGCAGCTCAATGGCTCGCTCGCGCGCCTGTGCCGGCGAGGCGTCGGTGTGCTGCTCGATGATTTCCTTGATCTGCTCACCCACGGTCAGCACCGGGTTCAGTGCGGTCATGGGTTCCTGGAAGATCATGGCGATGTCATTGCCGCGGATCTTCCGCAGCGCCGACTGCGGCGCACCGATCAGTTCCTTGCCCTGCAGCTTGGCACTGCCGGTGGAGCGCCCGTTGCCCGGGAGCAGGCCGAGCAACGCCATGGAGGACATGCTCTTACCCGATCCGGACTCGCCCACGATGGCCAGGATTTCGCCCGGGTACACGTTGTAGTTCACGTCTTCGGCGGCCATGACCCACTCGTTGTCCACGTTGAAGTCGACGCCGAGTCCGCTGACCTCAAGGATGGCGGATGCTGTTCCCGCCGCCGGGGTGTCGCTGTATACCGGTGTGGAGGTCATTGCTTGTTCCTTGTCTGTCGGGGATCAAACGCATCCCGGAGTCCGTCACCGATGAAGTTCACGGCAAGGGCGATGGCCACAATGAAGATGCCCGGCCACAGGAAGACCCAGGGGCGGACGGTCATCGCGGACCGGTTCTCGTTGATCAGCTTGCCCAGTGAGGTGTCCGGTTCCTGCACGCCCAGGCCCAGGAAGCCCAGGGCGGTTTCCAGCAGGATGGCTCCGGAGATGGCCAGCGTGGCGGAAACGATGATGACGCCCACGGTGTTGGGCAGGATGTGCTTGAAGATGATCCTGCTCGAGGTGGCGCCCACCGACTTGGCCGCTTCCACGAACTCCTTTTCCCGCAGGGACAGGAACTCGCCGCGCACAATGCGGGCCAGGCCGGTCCAGGTGAGCATGCCAAGGAAGACAGCGAAGACCACGATGCCGGCCTTGGCCACGATGGTGGACAGGACTGCGGCAACCACGAGCAGCGGGATGGTGATGATGACGTCGGTGAAGCGCATCAGGACGGCTTCGACCTTGCCGCGGTAGTAGCCGGCCAGGGCACCGACCACGGTGCCGATGACGGTGCCGACAATACCGACAATGAAGGCGATGGTCAGGGAGATCTGGGCCCCGCGCATGGTCATGGCGAAGTAGTCCCGGCCCAGGGCATCCTGGCCGAAGGGGTGTTCACCCAGCCCGGTCCAGGACAGGGTGGGCCTGCCGCCGTTGGATGTTTCCATCACTTCCGAGAAGGTGTGCTTCCACCAGCCCGGAATCTGTACGGGGCCAACACTCAGGCCGATGGAGGTGAAGGCCAGCACCACGATGAAGAGCAGGCCGATCATGCCGCCCATGGCACCTTTGTGCCGAAAGAAGCGTTCGCGGACCAGCTTGGACTGGCTCTTGGCTTCAGTGATTTTCGGTTCGGCGACGACGCCCTGCGTAGCGGGGGAGTCTGCCGTGACGGTCCGCTGGCTCGCCAGCGTCATGGCTGCCAGCTCCGGGCTGGACTCCTTCGACCCGTCAGGGGAAATCTTGTTATCTGTCATTGGTCTGCCAATCAGTTCAGGCTGATGCGCGGGTCGAGGAAGGCGTACGCGATATCAGCCAGCATGTTGAAGGTCACCGCGGCCACGCCCGTGACGAGGAAAAACGCCATGATGACGTTCGGATCCACGTTGGTGAGCCCGTCGGTGAACATCTTGCCCATGCCGTTCCAGCCGAATACCGACTCCGTGACCACGGCGCCGCCGAGGACACCGGCGAAGTCGAAGGCCATCAGGGTGGTGATGGGGATCATCGCGTTGCGGAAGGCGTGCTTCACTACCACGGTCCGCTCGCTCAGGCCCTTCGCCCGGGCGGTGCGGATGTAGTCCTGGGTCATGACGTCCAGCTGGCTGGCCCGGGTGTAGCGGGTGTACATGGCGAAGGAGATGAGCATGATGGCTATGGTCGGCAGAATCAGGTACAGCGCGTAATCCAGGTTCACCTCCCAGAACGTGCCCTCCAAGTTGGGAGTGGAGGAACCGGTGGTGGGGATCGGCCGGCCGCCGTTCTTGCGTGAGAGCGACGGGTAGGCGTGCAGGAGGGCGTCCAGGAAGACGATGAAACCGATCAGCAGCCCGACGACGGCGGTCAGCTGGCGGGCCTGTTTGGCATAGGGTCCGCCGACAAAGTGGCCGATGGCCGCGGACACAGCCACAGTCACGACCGCCAGTGCGGCGATGGTGAGCCAGTTGGGATCTTCCATGAGGGGCATGGTGACCAAGTAACCGACGAATCCTGCGGCTGCCGTTGCAAGGGTCGCGTAGACCACGCGGCGGCGCCGGAACCCGGCGAACAGGGCCGTGGCCCCCACTGCGATGGCGAAGGCACTGACCAGGACACCGAAGGGACCGAAGCCCGGAGTCTTGAACCATCCGGTGATCAGCAGGAGCAGGAAAGTCAGAGAGGTTGCCACTGCGGCGATGGCGAAGACCCGTACCCGCCGGCGGGTGTCGCCGCCGATGACGATCATCCAGATCAAACCGGCCACGAGTCCCAGCACCGCTATGCCCAGATAGGACATGGCCGGATTCGCGAGCCACGTGTTCAGTCCAATGGCCAGGTACTGCTTGAGCAGCGTGGACAGCCAGAACAGCGGCATGGAGAAGAGCAGGAAGGCTACGAAGGTGATCGAGTAGTCGAACACGCTGTACTGGCGAAGGGCCGTGACGACGCCGACCAGGACACCGAGGATGATCGCCAGCACCGTTGCTACGATCACCAGCCGGAAGGTCGAGCCGACAGCGGACTGCAGTTGCTCCACAACCGGGTTGCCTACGCGGTCCAGGCCGAGGGTGCACTGTGCCCCGCCCGGAACGATGCAGCGGCCGATTTCCTGCAGCCAGAGTATGTACCGGATATGGACCGGCTGGTCGAGGTGCATGGCTTCGGTGCGGGCTGCGATGCGGGACTCTTTGTCCGGACCGCGCAGCTCTGCGAGGTCGTGGTAAGGATCGCCGGAATTGATGGCCAGGACAAACATGAGGGCTGTCGCGGCGAGGAGGATGAAGAACGAGGAAACCGCTCTTTTAAGAATGAAGTAGAACACCGAGGGCTCCTTGGAGGGTGGGGCTAAAGAACACTGCGGGCATAAGCAGGGGGATGGACAGACACTGAGGTCTGCCCATCCCCGCTTATGCTGCGGCTAGCGTGGTATGGCTAGGCCTGCTTGGTCCACTTGTAGGCATTCCAAGTGATGCCGTTCTGGCTCGGGTTCAATTCCACGTTCTCCATCTTGGAGGTGTGCGCAACAACTCCGGAGTTCGCGTAAAGGACCACGTTGTAGACCTCTGCGGCCAGGATTTCCTCGGCCTTGGTCTTCAGTTCCTTGACTTCTTCTGCGTCAGTGGAGCTGGCGATCTGGTCCCAGAGCTTGTCCAGTTCCGTGTTGGTGAACTTGCCGTAGTTCTGCTCACCGTCGGAGACGTAGATGGACTGCGCGCTGGCGGCCAGGCCGGAACCGGCCCAACCGAACAGGATGGCATCCCATGCTCCGGGCTCGGAGAGCTTGGCGCTCCACTTCGGGTCCGGGGTCGGAACGATGTCGAAGCCGGCCTGGTCACAGGAGTTCTTGATCAAGGTGACGATGTCCGCACGCAGCTGGCTGGTAGAGGAGAACATCAGGCGCACGGAGACCGGGGTGGTCTTGCCGGCGTCGGCGAGCAGCTTCTTGGCGCCCTCAAGGTCCACTTCGTCGTAGTCGCTGGCCGACGGCGCGCCTTCCAGGACGTCTTCGTAATCTTCCTGGCCCGGCTGGTACTCGCGCAGGTTGTCCACGGTGGCGTTTTCGTCGACCGGCTTCGCGAACTTCTCGACAATGTCCTCACGCGGTACGCACTTGGCGAAGGCCTGGCGTACGGCCAGATCCTTGAACACACCGTTCTCGGACTGGTCCAGGTCGATGTGGCTGAAGGTCAGTTCCGGACCGGTCAGCATTTCAACGCTGTCACCGATGTTTTCGATGGCGGTCTTCGTGTCAACCGTTGCGCCGGACGGCTCGATGATGTCGACGTCGCCGTTCTGCAGGGCCTGAACGGCCTCGGTGTCTTCGATTGCCTTGAAGACAATGTTCTCGGTCTTGCCCTTGCGCTCGTCGCCCCAGTAGTTCTCGTTGCGCTTCAGGGTCAGGGTGCCGTCAGTGGCGTTGTCCAGCATGTACGGACCGGAGGACGGGATCAGCTTGGCATCCGGAAGCTTGGCAAGGTCTGCCTCATAGTTCCAGCCGGTGTTCCAGAAATCGGCCATGGGGGTCAGCCCGGCAACGTCGTTCGCCTGGATGGCCTTGATCAGTGCCTCGCCGTTGTTCTCCGTGCTCATACCGCCCTGCTCCGCAGCGATGTGCGCAGGCATGAGCGGGCCGATCATCAGGGCTTCCCAGTCGGCGTAAGGAGTTTCGAAGACCATCTCGAATTCCTTGTCGCCTGCTTCGCCTTCGATCATCTTCGTCTGCGAGAAACCGTTGGTGGAGGAGGGCTGGAAGATGTTCTCGCCGTCGGCGCCCACAGTCTTGCCCGAGTAGGCGGCCCAGTTCAGCAGGACGTCGTCGAAGTCGATGGGCGTACCGTCGGACCACTTGGCGTCTTCGTTGATGGAGTACTTCACCGTCAGCGGATCGTCGCTGGTCTTCTCCATGGTGCCGAATTCTTCGTTGTGAATAACGCCGTTGGGGCTGTACTCCACGAAGTTGCTGTGCACCAGGTTGTCAACGTACGTGTTGTACGTGCTGTTGGTGTTGGCCGTACCGGAGTTGTACGCGTCCGGAGCCTGGCTGATGGCGACGGTGATGGTCGAGGCAAGGTTTTCGGTCTCGTCGGCACCGCCTTCGCTTTCGGTTCCGCCCCCGGCGGATCCACAGGCGCCCAGGAACAGGGCACCTACGGAGAGTGCGGCAAGAGCTGCCGTGCGCTTAGTACGCATCTGTAGTCCTAACTGGTGATGAGGAGTCAGGAACCACCAAAGATGGCCCCCCACGCGGCGAGTGATTGCCGCCACATGTGGAGAAACACTAACCACTAAATGTTTCCGGTGTGAGACAAGTTACGGGTTGTTAACTGATCGTTACCTGATCGTGGCCTCATGGGGGAACAAATGGGGAGCTGCATGAAAACAAGATGAAAATGCATGCAGAAAGGCCCTCCCGGAGCAATCCGGAAGGGCCTTTTGAAGGCTGTGCAGGCCAGCAGCGTGCAGTTAGTTCATATCTGGCAGGTCGAGCCACTGGTACCAGCCGCGGTGCAGTACCAGCCATGCCATGAGGCCGTAACCTGCCTGGCCTGGCGTTCCGCCGTTGGCAGCCAGATCGGTGCGCCACTGCTCATGGTTCAACAGCGGATTGAGGGTGTCCACGTACATGTGCTTACGCCGCGTGGTGACATCGCCGAAGGCTGCAGACAGGTCCGCGAGCTTCCGGTTCCGCTCCGGGTTCAGCCCCGGGGGAGGCCCGACGACAAAGACCTTGATGCTCATCTGGGCCGCACCGTCGAGGATGTTCGCCAGGTTCAGCCGGCTCCGCGCCGTGGTGAGCTCCAGATCCAGGTCACGGTCCGACAGTCCGATGACCAGGCGGTTGTCGCAGCCGTCCTCGAACCGGCGTCCCGCTTCCGGGAGCCACCGGTTGGCAAGGGCCTCCGTACCCTCATGGGGCGCGGCAAGGCTGTAGGCCTGAAGGTTCACGTTGTCGGGCGAGGTGCGGGCCAGGACACGCCCCAGCCAGCCGAGTGCCCGCGGATCCCCGTGTCCGGCCAGCAGCTCATCACCCACCGCAGCAAGCCGAATTCTGCGTTGTTCCACTAGTCACCTTCTCAAGTCAAAAAACAGGGTGGGACGCCGAAGCGCCCCACCCCAAACCTAGCCTACTGACGTTCGAAGGCCTTCTTCACGAGGATGTCCTGCTCCACGGCATGGCGCTTGGCCGAGCCGGTAGCGGTGGACGCCGACGCCGGCCGGGAGACCAGGCGCAGGCGGGAATCCAGGTGCTGCGGCAGGTTCAGGCCCATAAACGGCCACGGGCCCTGGTTGGCCGGCTCATCCTGTGCCCAGACAATCTCCGCATTCGGGTACTTGCCCACGGCGGCACGGATCTCGTCGACCGGGATCGGGTAAAGCTGCTCCACCCGGACAATGGCCGTCTTCTCATCCCCGGTCTTCTGGCGGTTGGCCAGCAGATCGTAGTACAGCCGTCCGGAGACCAGCAGTACCCGGTCCACGGCATTGGCATCCAGCTCGGCATGCTCGGGGATAACCGGCTGGAACTCGCCGTGCGTGAAGTCCTCCACCGACGTTGCCGCTGCCTTGAGGCGCAGCAGCTGCTTGGGCGTAAAGACGACCAGGGGCTTCCGCGGCCGGCTGTACGCCTGACGGCGCAGCAGGTGGAAGTGCGAGGCACCCGTAGTCGGGTTGGCAACAATCATGTTGTCTTCCGCGCACATCTGCAGGAAACGCTCAATGCGGGCGGACGAGTGGTCCGGACCCTGGCCCTCGTAACCGTGCGGGAGCATCAGCACCAGCGAGGAACGCTGGCCCCACTTCTGCTCGGCGGAGGAGATGAACTCATCGATGATGGTCTGGGCACCGTTGACGAAGTCGCCGAACTGCGCCTCCCAGAGCACCAGGGCGTCCGGGCGTTCCACCGAGTAGCCGTATTCGAAGCCCATGGCCGCGAATTCGGAAAGCAGGGAGTCATAGATCCACAGCTTCGCCTGGTTCGGGTCCAGCTCCGCCAGCGGCATCCATTCCTCGCCGGTGGCCCGGTCGTGGAAGACGGCGTGGCGCTGGGTGAAGGTGCCGCGGCGGGAGTCCTGGCCGGCAAGGCGTACGGGGACGCCTTCCATCAGCAGCGAGCCGAAGGCCGCAATCTCTGCGAAGCCCCAGTCGATGTTGCCTTCGCGGGACATCTGCTCGCGCTTCTCCAGCAGTGACTTCAGCTTCGGGTGGACGGTGAAGCCTTCCGGCACAGCCACGTGGGCCTTGCCGATGTGCGCCAGGACCTCGGGGGAAACCGCGGTGCTGGCCGGCTTGATGATCGTGGTGCCTTCCTGCTGGGCGGCAGGACGCTCCAGGTCGGAAATGGCTTCCGTGTCCTTGGTGATCACGGGGATGGGCGAGGTTTGAGCGGCATGCGTTTCAGCGAAGACCCGCTCGAGGCGGCCCTGGTAGTCGCGCAGGGCCTGCTCGGCCTCGTCCTGGCTGATATCGCCCCGGCCGATCAGGGACTCGGTGTAGAGCTTGCGTACCGAACGCTTGGCCTCGATCAGGCTGTACATCATCGGCTGGGTCATCGAAGGGTCGTCGCCTTCGTTGTGTCCGCGCCGGCGGTAGCAGACCATGTCGATGACAACGTCCTTGTGGAAGCGCTGGCGGTATTCATACGCCAGCTGGCCCACGCGGACCACTGCTTCGGGGTCGTCTCCGTTGACGTGGAAGATGGGCGCCTGGACCATCTTCGCGACGTCGGTGGAGTAGACCGAGGAGCGGGAGGAGGTGGGGGAGGTGGTGAAGCCCACCTGGTTGTTGACCACCACGTGGATGGTGCCGCCGGTGCGGTAGCCGCGCAGCTGGGAGAGGTTCAGCGTTTCCGCCACCACGCCCTGCCCTGCGAAGGCCGCATCGCCGTGCACGAGGATCGGCAGGACGGGGAATTCGTCGCCCTTATCCAGGCGGTCCTGCTTGGCGCGGACAATGCCTTCGAGCACCGAGTCGCCGGCTTCGAGGTGGGAGGGGTTGGCTGCGAGGTAAACCTTGGTCTGGTTTCCGTTGTCGGAGGTGAAGGTGCCCTCGGTGCCGAGGTGGTACTTCACGTCGCCGGAACCCTGGACGCTGCGCGGATCCTGTGTGCCTTCGAATTCACGGAAGACCTGGGCGTAGGTCTTGCCCGCAATGTTGGTCAGCACGTTGAGGCGCCCGCGGTGGGCCATGCCGATGCCAACCTCTTCGAGGCCGTCGTCGGCGGCACCGGAAATCACCGCATCGAGCAGCGGAATCAGGGATTCGCCACCTTCCAGCGAGAAGCGCTTCTGGCCCACGAACTTGGTCTGCAGGAAGGTTTCGAAGGCTTCCGCAGCGTTGAGCTTGCTCAGGATACGCAGCTGCTCTTCGCGGGTGGGCTTGGTGTACTTGGTTTCCAGGCGGTCCTGGAACCACTGGCGCTCTTCGGGGTCCTGGATGTGCATGTACTCGATGCCCGCCGTGCGGCAGTACGCATCGCGCAGGACGCCGAGGATCTTGCGCAGTTTCAGCATCGGCTTGCCGCCGAAGCCGCCCGTGGGCCACTCGCGGTCCAGGTCCCAGAGCGTCAGGCCGTGGTTGAGGACGTCCAGGTCCGCATGGCGGCGCTGCACGTATTCCAGCGGGTTGGTGTCGGCCATCAGGTGGCCGCGGACCCGGTAGGCGTGAATCAGCTGCTGGATCCGGGCAACCTTGTTGATCTGCTCGTCAGGGTTGACCTGGATGTCGGGGCTCCAGCGGACCGGTTCGTACGGGATGCGCAGGGATTCGAAGATCTCATCGTAGAAACCCTGCTCGCCCAGCAGCAGCTGGTGGATGATGCGCAGGAACTCGCCGCTGCCGGCACCCTGGATGACGCGGTGGTCATAGGTGGAGGTCAGGGTGATGACCTTGCTGATGGCGTTGCGGGCGAGGATCTTCTCGTTTGCGCCCTGGAACTCCGCCGGGTACTCGAGGGCGCCGGCGCCGATGATGGCGGCCTGGCCCTTGGAGAGGCGGGGCACAGAATGCACGGTGCCGATGCCGCCCGGGTTGGTCAGGGAAATGGTGGTGCCGCGGTAGTCGTCGGCGCCGAGCTTGCCTGCGCGGGCCCGCTTGACCAGGTCCTCATAGGCGTGCCAGAACTCCGAGAAGTTCAGGGTTTCGGCCTTCTTGATGTTCGGTACCACCAGCAGGCGGGTGCCGTCCGGCTTGGGCATGTCGATGGCCAGGCCGAAGTTCACGTGTGCCGGCTGGACGGCAACGGGCTTGCCGTCCACTTCGTCGTAGTGCACGTTCATGGACGGGAACTGGGCGGCCGCACGGATAATGGCGTAGCCGAGCAGATGAGTGAAGGAAACCTTGCCGCCGCGGGCACGCTCCAGGTGGCTGTTGATAACGATCCGGTTGTCGATCAGCAGCTTGGCGGGAATGGCCCGCACCGTGGTTGCCGTGGGAACGGTCAGGCTCAGGTCCATGTTGGTCGCAATGGCCTTGGCCGGTCCGCGCAGGACGGTGACTTTGTCCTCTTCGGTGGCGGCATCGCTGGGCTGGGTCTTGGGCAGCTGTGCGGGGATGGGGGCAGCCTTGGGAGCTTCGGCCTTGGGAGCTTCAGCCGGGGTAGCGGCCTTGGCGGGTTCCTTTGCCACCGGCGGCTTGCCCGACTGCTGCGTTGCAGCGGGGGACTCGCCGGATGCCTTGGGTGCGTTGGGGGCGGTCGACTCTGCCCGTACGGCCGGCAGCTGCCGGGTTACCGGGTGGGCACCGAGCTCTGATGGTGCACCGGAGCCGTTGGAGCCATTTGAACCATTGCCTGACTTGGCGTCTTCAGCTTTGAAGGATTCGAAAATGCTCCACCACTTCTTGTCAACGGAATCCTTGTTCGACAAATACTGTTCGTACAGTTCATCGACAAGCCACTCGTTGCCCCCGAATTCCTCCGGCAGGCGGTGGTTGGATTGGTCTGGCACTAGATATACGCCTCTTCCATGAGTTGCCGTTTGCCCTGATGGCACCATGAGCGGTTCCGCCTCAAGACTTGCTGGTGCGGCCCGGTGCGCAGTGACCGAGACTTCATGCCAGTCTAGTGACATATTCGAAGATGTGGCCAATCCCGCACTGTTGCATGAACGCCTTGCCTGCCGATCAGCCCGGGAAGGGTATGGCGCAGCCTCCGGAAGCGGCTGTGGCGGGGGCGGCGCAAACCTGTAAACTGGCTTTCCTATGGACAGTTTCTCTAGGCGCCGGCCTGCGTCCCGGACTGCGGTTGCCGCAGCCGGTGCGCCCCGAGCCGGCAAAGCCCGCACACGTTCACCCCAGCATTCGCCTGCCGCTTCTTCGGAGCCTTCCAGTTCGGCTGCAGTCGACCACCCTCCGTCTGAACGTTTCGCTGCATCGCACTCACCCCTTTCTTTAATGGCGGTGGCCTGACATGGAATGGCTGTATTTGCTGTTCGGCCTGCTGCTCATTCTTGGCACGGGCTTCTTCGTCGCAGTGGAATTCGCCCTGGTGGCTTTGGACCAGCCCTCCGTCCGCCGCGCAGTGGAAAACGGTGACAAGGCAGCCGAACCGCTGCTGCGCTGCCTGACCACGCTTTCCACCCAGCTTTCAAGCTGCCAACTGGGCATCACCATGACCACCCTCCTGACGGGTTTCGTTATGGAGCCCTCGGTGGGCCGGCTGTTGGAAACACCGTTGACGGCCGTCGGACTGCCGCCCGTGGCCGTGGCCTCCGTCTCGGTCACCGTTGCCATGATCCTGGCAACGTTCCTCTCCATGCTGCTGGGTGAACTGATCCCCAAGAACATGTCTATTGCCATGCCCTTCCGCATCGGCAAGGCGCTGGCCCGGCCGCAGTTGGCCTTCACCGTGGTGTTCAAGCCTGCCGTCCTGCTGCTGAACGGTTTTGCCAACCGCATCCTGCACCTCTTCGGCCTTGAGGCCAAGGAAGAGGTCTCCGGCGCCCGGACCCCGTCCGAACTTTCGTCCATGGCGCGGCGGTCGGCGGAAATGGGCACCCTGGACAAGGACACCGCAGCGTTCCTTTCCCGCACGTTCTCCTTTGCCGGCCGCACAGCGGCCGACGTGATGACCCCGCGCATCAGGCTGGAGACGATCGACGCCGAACAGCCGGTGGCCGACGTCATCGAAGCTGCGCGCCGGACCGGCTACTCGCGGTTCCCGGTGCTGGGGGACTCCCCGGACGATATCCGCGGCGTCGTACATGTAAAGAAGGCTGTGGCCGTACCCCGCAGCCGGCGGGCCACGCTCCCTGCGGCGGCGATCATGAGCGAGGTCCTGCGGGTGCCGGAAACGGTGCACCTGGATTCCCTGCTCTCGGAACTGCGCAACGCGAACCTGCAGCTCGCCGTCGTCCTTGATGAATACGGCGGAACCGCCGGCGTTGCCACGCTCGAGGACCTGGTCGAGGAAATTGTCGGCGAGGTGTCCGACGAGCATGACAAGGCCAAGCCCGGCGTACTGCAGAGCGCTTCCGGCGCCTGGTACTTCCCCGGAATCATGCGTCCCGACGAAGTATCGGCACTGGTGCCGCTGCTGCGGATGCCCGACGAAGCCGGCTATGAAACTGTGGGCGGCTACATCATGGCTGAACTGGGCCGCATTGCCCGGGCCGGGGACCGCGTTCCGGTACCCGGCGGCCTGTTGGAAGTGGAACGGATGGACGGCCGGCGCATTGACCGGGTGAGCTTCATTCCGCAGGACGAAGAACAGGATGAATCCCATGTGGAGGACGAGGACGCTGCCGCTGCAGAACGGCCGGCACGCAGGGAAGGCATCCGATGAGTGACCTGGCAGGAATTTTCTGGCTCGTGGTCCTGCTGCTGGGCAACGCCTTCTTTGTAGGCGGCGAGTTTGCCGTGATGTCCGCGCGCCGCAGCCAGATCGAGCCGTATGCCGAGGCTGGCAGCAAGCGGGCCAAAACCACGCTGTGGGCCATGGAGCACGTCTCGCTGATGCTTGCCTGCGCCCAGCTTGGCATCACCGTCTGCTCGCTGCTGATCCTGTCCGTGGCCGAGCCGGCCATCCACCACCTGCTGTCCGTGCCGCTGGAAGCGGTGGGACTGCCGGTAGAAGCGGCCGACGGCGCCGGTTTCCTGGTGGCGCTGCTGGCGGTCACCTTCCTGCACGTAACCATCGGCGAGATGGTCCCCAAGAACATCTCGGTGTCCGTGGCGGACCGGGCCGTGCTCCTGCTGGCACCGCCGCTGGTATTCATCTCGAAGCTGGTGCGGCCCGTCATCGGCACGCTGAACTGGCTGGCCAACCATGCCCTGCGGCTGATGGGCATCACGCCCAAGGACGAAGTGGCCTCCGCGTTCACACTGGAGGAAATGCAGTCCATCGTCGAAGAGTCCACCAAGCTGGGGACGGTAGCCGATAACTCCGGCATCATTTCCGGGGCACTGGAATTCTCCGGGCAGACCGCCGGCACGGTCATGGTGCCGCTGGAGGAACTGGTGACGCTGCGGACCGATTCCACTCCTGCCGAATTCGAGCGGGCGGTGGGCCGGACCGGGTTCTCGCGCTTTGTCCTGGTGGACGAAGCGGGAAACCTGACCGGCTACATGCACTTGAAGGACATCATGTCGATTCCTTTGGAAGCCTATGAACGGCCGATCACGGAGAACAAGGTCCGCACCCTGGCCAACCTGCGCCTGGATGACGAAATCGAAGATGCGCTGGCCGTGATGCAGCGCACCGGCTCCCACCTGGCCCGCGTGCTGGACCGGGAGGGAACCACCCGGGGCGTGCTGTTCCTGGAGGACATCATCGAACAGCTCATCGGGGAGATCCGGGATGCCACCCAGGCGCAGGGGTTCAGGCGGACGGGCGAAAGCCTGTAACTGAATGCGCCGGCCCGGCATAATCTAGATGCGAACGATTCGCGTTTAGGTTATGCTGGGAAGGCTCCGGCGCCGGCCGGGCGCGCTACCTTACCCACGCCTATCAGGAGCACACCCCCTTATGCCCCGCATCCCCGCCCGTCTGGCCGCAACCCTCATGGCCGGCGCTCTGGCGTTGGCCGGCTGCTCCGGCAGCGGGGAACCCGAAGATGCTAACGACGACGTAGTGAACGTGGTGGCGTCCACGGACGTATACGGCAACATCCTGAGCCTGGTGGGCGGCGAAAACGTGGAAGTGACAGCGCTGATTGACCGGCCGAGCCAGGACCCGCATTCCTACGAAGCCACTGCACGGGACCGCCTGGCCGTGTCCAAGGCCGATCTGGTGGTGCTGAACGGCGGCGGCTATGACAGCTTTATGGAAAAACTCGCGGAGGATGAGGGAATCCCCGCGGAGGACATCCTCAACGCTGTGGAAATTTCCGGCCTTGAGGACTCCGGCGGGGATGGACATGCCGGGGAAGATCACGCCGAAGACCACGCCGGGCACAACCACGGTTCGTTCAACGAGCACGTCTGGTACAGCCCCGAAGCCATGGGCCTGCTGGCAGAGGCCGCTGCGGAACGCCTGGCCGGCCTGGACACCGGTGCCGCCGAAACCTTCCGCAGCAACGCCGCGGACTTCAATGCTGGCATCGAGAAGATCAACGCCTCCCTGGCTGCCCTTCGGGAAACCGCCGGGGGACGCGACGTCGCCCTGACCGAGCCGGTGCCGGACTATCTGGTGGAGGAAGCCGGATTGCACAACGTGACGCCGTCGGACTTCACCGAAGCCGTCGAGGAAGGCTCCGATGTACCGCCGCGGATCCTGAGTCAAATGCAGGATCTGGTCACCGGCGGCGGAATCGCTTTCCTGGGCTACAACGAACAGACCTCCACATCCCAGACCGAAGCGGTCCGTGAAGCCGCGCAGGATGCGGACGTGCCGGTGCTGGACTTCACTGAAACCCTGCCCGAAGGGCAGGACTACCTGCAATGGATGACCGCCAACACGGCCGCCATGGAAAGGGTGCTGCAGTGAAGCCTCCCGCAGAGCCGGTGGTCAGGCTGCGCGATGCCGGTCTCTCCTTCGGCGGCCGCACGTTGTGGAAGAACCTGGACCTGGACATCAACGCGGGGGAGTTCCTGGCCGTGCTGGGGCCCAACGGCTCCGGAAAGACCAGTTTCCTGAAGGTCCTGCTGGGGCTGCAGCCCCTCACCGGCGGCACCGTGACCATCAACGGCCGCAACGTGCACCGCGGCAGCAAGGACATCGGCTATATACCGCAGCAGAAGTCCTTCAGCCCCGGCACGCCGCTGCGCGGCCGGGACCTGGTGGGGCTCGGCGTCGACGGCGACCGCTGGGGCCTGCGCCTGCGCCGGGCACCGGTGCGGCGCCGGGTGGACCGGCTGCTCGAACAGGTGGGGGCCACCTCCTACGCCGATGAACCCGTGGGACAGCTGTCCGGGGGTGAGCTGCAGCGGCTGCGTGCCGCCCAGGCGCTGGCTACCAACCCGGACCTGCTGCTCTGCGACGAGCCGCTGCTGTCCCTGGACCTGCATCACCAGCAGGCGATCAGCTCGCTGATTGAGCAGCGCTGCCACGACGACGGTTCCGCCGTTGTGTTTGTGACCCATGAGATCAACCCGGTGATCGAATACGTGGACCGGGTGCTGTACCTCGCGGGCGGCCAGTTCCGCACCGGCACGCCTGCCGAGGTGCTGCGCAGCGACGTCCTGTCCGAAATGTACGGCAGCCGGGTTGAAGTGCTGCGCAGCCATGGCCGCATTGTGGTCCTGGGCATTCCGGACGCCACCACCCACCACCACGGAGAAAGCGAGGGGGACCTTGGACCTGCGTAGCTTCTTCGACGCCGTTTTTGACTTCAGCGACTACGGCGAGCTGTTGCCCTTGGTGCAGAACTCCATCTGGGCCGCAGCCATTCTGGGGCTGGTCGGCGGATTGATCGGCACCTTCGTGCTGATGCGCGACCTCGCCTTTGCGGTGCACGGCATTGCCGAACTCTCCTTCGCCGGCGCGTCCTTCGCCCTGCTGATCGGGGCCAACGTGGTGGTCGGCTCCCTGGCCGGGTCCGTTGCCGCCGCCGTCCTGCTTGCCGTGATGGGCTTGCGGGCCCGGGACCGGAATTCGATCATCGGGGTGATCATGCCCTTCGGACTGGGCCTGGGCATCCTATTCCTGGGCCTTTATGAAGGGCGCTCCGCCAACAAGTTCGGCCTGCTGACCGGGCAGATAGTCGCGGTGGACGCCGTCCAGCTGAACCTGCTGGCCGGCGTGGCGGCCGTGGTGGTGGCAGCCCTGCTCTTCATCTGGCGGCCGTTGACCTTCGCCAGCGCCGATCCGGACCTGGCTGAGGCACGCGGCGTGCCGGTCCGGGTGCTGTCGATTGTCTTTATGTTCCTGCTGGGCCTGGCCGTAGCCCTGTCCATCCAGGTGGTGGGGGCGCTGCTGGTGCTTTCGCTGCTGATCACCCCTGCGGCTGCGGCACTGCTGGTGACTTCCTCGCCGCGGCTGGTGGTGTTCCTCAGCGTGGCCTTTGCGCTGGTTTCGTCGGTGGGCGGCATCCTGCTGGCCCTGGGCGGCCGGATTCCGATCAGCCCGTACGTCACCACGGTGTCCTTCGTGATCTACCTGGTGTGCCGGATTATCCGGCGCGTCCGCAGCGGTTCCCGGCGTGAACTGAGCCGGAACACGGCCACCGCCGGGGCCTAAGGGTTACCCCGAACCTGGGCCGGCTGCCGGAACCTAGGGTGACGGGGTTGCTTTGGCGGCGCTGCATTCGGGACACAGCCCGAAGACTTCAACGGTGTGGGCCACCTCGGTGAACCCGTGCCTGGCGCCCAGCCCTGCCGCCCAGCTTTCGACGGCCGGTGCTTCCACCTCCACCGCCTTGCCGCACTCGCGGCAGACCAAATGGTGATGATGGTGTCCGACGGCGCAGCGCCGGTACAGCGCCTCGCCGTCGCCCGTGCGCAGGACATCCACCAGATTCTCGTCAGCCATGGACTGCAGGATCCGGTAGGCGGTGGCCAGCGAAATCCGTTCACCGCGCTCCTGCAGCAACCGGAAAAGTTCCTGGGTGCTGACAAAGTCGTCCAGTTCGTCCAAGGTGCGGCCCACTGCCAGGCGCTGGCGGGTCACACGCGTTTCCGGTGCCCGCTTGGACGTCCGGGATGTCTCTGGTGACACGGCGGTTCCTCCAGGCGTATTGGTCGGGCGAACCCCTAGATTATCAGCCGGCCTGCGGCAGCGTCCTGCCCGCCCGCATCCCGCCGGAGTAGGGTGGCGCTATGAAAATGACGAAGTACACGCACTCCTGTGTCCGTTTCGAACAAGGCGGCAACGTCCTGGTGCTGGACCCCGGCACGTTTTCCGAGGTTGACGAGGCGCTGGACGGCGCCCACGCCATCCTGGTTACCCATGAGCACGCGGACCATCTGGACCGCACTCGGGTGTTCGCGCAAATGCAGCAGCAGCCCGGCTTGGAGCTTTTCGCCCCCCAGTCCCTGGCCGACCTGCTGCGTGCCGACGCACCTGACCTCGCCGCCCGGATCCATGAGGTGCAGCCCAACACGGCGTTCACCATTGCCGGTTTCGGCATCCAGACCTTCGGCGGCCAGCATGCCCTGATCCATCCGCTGATCCCCATGGTGGCCAACATCGGCTACCTCGTCGAAGGCAGGGTCTACCACCCCGGAGACTCCTTAGTGGTCCCGAACGGCCTGCGCCCCCGCACCGTGCTGGTGCCCGTCCACGCGCCCTGGTCCAAGCTGGGTGAGGTACTCGATTTCGTCATCGCCACCGGTGCCGAGCGGGCGTATCCCATTCACGACGCACTGCTGAATGAGACCGGGCTGGGCATGGTTGAAGGCCACGTCACCCGGTTCGGCAAGACCTACGGGACCGAGTACCGGCACCTGTCCGCCGGTGAAAGCGTGGAGCTGTAGTGGATGTCCTGATTTCCGTACCGGATCTGGCACAGGCACTGGAATCGGACCGCCCGCCGGTGCTGCTGGACGTGCGGTGGGTGCTGGGCGCCAGCGACGGGCGGGAAAAGTACCTGCAGGAACACCTGCCGGGAGCGGTCTATGTGGACATGGATACCGAACTGTCCGCACCGGCGGTCCCTGCAGAGGGCCGGCACCCGCTGCCGGATCCGGCGTCGTTCGCCGACGCCGCGCGCAGCTGGGGTCTGAATCCCGGCGACACGGTGGTGGCCTATGACGACGCCGCCGGCACGGCGGCCGCCCGCGCCTGGTGGCTGCTGCGGCACGCGGGGTGGGAGGACGTACGCCTGCTCGACGGCGGGCTGGGGGCCGGGCGGGCCGCCGGCCTGCCGCTGGAGACCGGTCCGGTCACCGTGCAGAAGGGAACTGCGGAGTTGTCCTGGGGGAACATGCCCGTGGCCGGCCTGGAGGACGTGGAAGGCCTGGCCGCGGCCGGGACCCTGATCGACGCGCGGGCGCCGGAACGCTACCGGGGCGATACCGAACCGGTGGATCCCCGCGCCGGGCACATTCCCGGCGCTGTGAACCGTCCTTCCACCGACAACCTGGCACCGGACGGCACCTTCCGCAGCCCGGCTGAACTGCGCAGCGCGTTCGAGGCACTGGGCGTACGTCCCGAGGCGCCGGTGACGGCTTACTGCGGCTCCGGCATCTTCGCCTCCCACGAAGTCGCCGCCCTGGCACAGGCAGGGATCCCCGCGGCGCTGTATCCGGGATCCTGGTCGCAGTGGTCCAACACTCCCGGCGCGCCGGTGGCTACCGGATCCGAACCCGACCGTGCTGAAGAGCCGCACGAAAAGGGGTAGCGTCGAATCATGTTTACCGGCCGACCCGTCCCGCCGCCGTTCCGGGCACCCCTGCCCGCCGTCGACCGCACGGAGCACCCTGAAGGAGAACCCATGCCCACCCTGTTCACGCGAATCATCAATGGGGAGATTCCCGGCCGTTTCGTCTGGAAGGACGACGAGGTGGTGGCGTTCCTGAGCATCGGTCCGCTCAGCGACGGCCACGTGCTGGTGGTTCCCCGGCAGGAGATCAATAAGTGGACGGACGCACCGGCGGAGCTGATGCAGAAGCTCATCACCGTGGCCCGGGCCATCGGCGCTGCGCAGGTGGAGGTGTTCGGTTCGGAGCGGGCCGGCCTGACCGTTGCCGGATTCGAGGTGGACCACCTGCACCTGCACGTCTGGCCAGCCAACTCGATGGAGGACTTTGACTTCAGCCGGACCGAGTCCAACCCGGATCCGGAGCGAATGGAGGCCAACGCCCAGAAGCTGCGCCAGGGACTCCGGGACGCAGGCTACGGGGAGTTCGTTCCCGAGGCCTAACCTGGCACCGGTCCAAATGCAGCCTCCGGCACGGTCCGGTTCGTTTCTCCGAAACGAACCGGACCGTTTTCGGTTTCAGACTCTTGAATCCGGTCCCTGTATCACAATTAACGGAATCACTGTTTTACCGGAACAGGTATTGAATTCAGGTATTTAATTACTGTGGTCAGTCTGTAATCACTCATCAAAGATGGCGCCTGCTGGCGTTTATCGGATGAGTGAGAAGGACAATGCGGAACCTCGAAAACGAAGAACTCAGGACAACGAACGGAATGCGCAACAAGCGGCGCCGGGGATACAGAACAGCCTTGGTGACCGGTATTGCCGTCATGGCCGGCTGGTTCATTGCGATGGGTGGACCGGCCGTCGCAGACCCCGGCGAAACCGTGGTGGTCCCTGAACTGCAGCTGGTTGACCCAGATTATGACCAGACTATTGAACGCGGGCTTTACATCTATCGGAAAGTCGATCCGGACGGTATTGCGGACTGGGGTAATTCAGGCCCGCAAACCCTCTTGGACTCGCAACCGGGCTATGGGACGTTTTCGGGCGTATGGGACTTACTACCCCCTGGGATCTGCGGGCAGGATTGGGCGCTTGCGGAGTACAACATTCAGCATGTCGCCCCCTTTACCTGGCCGCAGACAATCACTTACCCGAATTTCCCGGCCGTTGACCTCCTGGATGTCTGGAACGAAAGCCTCAATAACATATGGGTAATCCCGGACTGTGAGCCTACGGTTGAACCGACGGTTCCGCCGACGGATGGTCCGACGGTTCCGCCTACGGTTGAACCGACGGTTCCGCCGACGGATGGTCCGACGGTTCCGCCGACGGATGAGCCGACTGGGCCGCCGACGGATGGTCCGACTGGGCCGCCGACGGATGGTCCGACTGGGCCGCCGACGGATGAGCCGACTGGGCCGCCGACGGATGAGCCGACTGGGCCGCCGACGGATGGTCCGACTGGGCCGCCGACGGATGGTCCGACGGTTCCGCCGACGGATGAGCCGACTGGGCCGCCGACGGATGGTCCGACTGGGCCGCCGACGGATGGTCCGACTGGGCCGCCGACGGATGGTCCGACTGGGCCGCCGGCGGATGGTCCGACTGGGCCGCCGGCGGATGAGCCGACTGGGCCGCCGACGGATGGTCCGACTGGGCCGCCGACGGATGGTCCGACTGGGCCGCCGACGGATGGTCCGACGGTTCCGCCGACGGATGGTCCGACGGTTCCGCCGACGGATGGTCCGACTGGGCCGCCTACCGATGAGCCGACGGTTCCGCCGACGGACAGTCCTACTGATCCGCCTACGGGAGAGCCCACAGACCCGCCCCAGGTTTGCCCGGCGCTGCCGCCGTCAGATACCCCGGATGAACCGACGGCCTCGCCGACGGGTACTCCCACGTCGCACCCGACGGCCTCGCCGACGGGTACTCCCACGTCGCACCCGACGGCCTCGCCGACGGGTACTCCCACGTCGCACCCGACGGCCTCGCCGACCGGCACTCCTACGGCCTCGCCGACCGGCACTCCGTCGGACGCCCCGTCGGATGCCCCGTCGGGTCCGGCATCGGATCAGCCTTCCGGTAGCCCGTCAGCGGGTACACCCGGTCTGCCTGGCGACACCACGCTGCCGGAGTTGCCGGTCACTGCACCTCTGGCTCCGCCCGCCGGCGCCGGCAATGGCATACCGCCAAGAGTCACGCCCACCACCACAGGCCAGGGTGCTGCGACTCCCGGTTCAGGGGTGCGTATCCAGGCAAATCCTGCCCAGCGCGTTCCTGAATCCGGACTTGCCTCTACCGGTGCAGAAGGCATGTGGGTCACGGGAACCGCGTTACTTGTCCTAGCCGCCGGGTCGGTGTTGCTGCTGTCAGCACGACGCAGGGAGAGCTAGCACGACGCAACTGGCTCCGTTGGGGCACCCGGCCGGTGAATCGGCCGGGCGGGTGCCTCAGGCCGGAGCCAGCGCCGAGTTCAGTGCGGTCCGGATCCGTTTCTCCGAAACGGTCCGGGCCGTGCCCAGTTCCTGGGCAAAGAAGCTGATCCGCAGTTCCTCGATCATCCAGCGCACCTCGGCAAGTTCCGGGGGAGTGCCGCGGCCGGGCGCCAGCGCCGCCACGGCGTCGTCGTACTCATCCTCCAGACGCTGGACCACTGCCATGGACAGCCCGTCGCGCTGCACGTTGCCGGGCAGCTTCTCCAAACGCCGCTCAATGCCGGCCAGGTAGCGGGGCAGGTGCATCAGCTGGGCGTAGCCCGTTCGGGCCACGAACCCCGGATACACCAGGGCGTCCAGCTGTGCCCGGATGTCGTTCAGGGCGCTGATCAGGGACAGCGAAGTGGTGCCCTTGAGCGCCTTCGTGATCCGCCTGGTGCTGGCGAGGATCTTCTCCACAATGGCGGTGACGGTGAAGACGGTGTCGATCAGTTCAGCCCGAACGGTTTCATAAAGTGCATCGAATTCCGCGCGGGTCCAGGGCAGCACCTCCGGGGTGAGCTTGTCCACTGCGGCCAGCGTGCAGTCCTCGATCAGCGCAGCCACACTGCCGTGCGGATTTTGGCTGAAGGTCAGCTTCTCGGTGTTGCTCAGGTGCTCCAGTACGTATTTAGCCGGGCTGGGTACCCGCAGCACCAGCAGCCGGATGACTCCGGCGCGCATTGCCGTGCGCTGTTCACCCGGGCTCTGGAAGATCCGCACGCCGGCCGTGCTGCCTTCATCCACCAGCGCCGGATAACCGGTCACGGTGTGGCCGGCCACCAGCCGCTGGACCTGCTTCTCCAGGGTGCCGATGCTCCACTCGGTCAGTCCGGTCCGCTCCGCCACGGAGGAGGAGGAACCGCTGCCGTTCGCAGTAGCTGGGGCCTTGCCGTTGGACCCGTTGGACCCGTTGGACCCGTTGGAACCCTTGGAACCCTTGGCGCCCTTGGGTCCGCGCGGCTGAACGGTCGACGGCGTGGCGCCCAGTGACTCGGCAATGGCGCGCCGGGTGGCCGGGGCCAGGGCCTCCTGCAGTGCCGCAAGGTCCTTGCCTTCGTCCAGCACCCGACCGGCGGAATCCACCACGGTGAAGGTCATCCGCAGGTGCGCCGGCACCGCGTCCCAGTTCCAGGAACCGGGCGGAATGATGGAGCCCTTGAGCCGGCGCAGCACCAGTTCCAGGGACGGCTCCAGCTCATCGGAGGCAGGGTCGAAGTCCGCGGCCAGCGCAGCGGCAGCCGAGCGGGCGACGTCGGGCGCAGGAACGAAGTTCTTCCGCACCGCCTTGGGCAGGGACTTGATCAGGGCGGTGATGAGTTCGGCGCGCAGCCCCGGGATCTGCCACGCGAAGGGTCCGGGCGTGAGCTGGTTCAGGAACAGGACCGGCACTTCCACCGTGACACCGTCGTTGGCGCCGGGCACGCCGGGCGTGAACTCGTAGGTCAGCGGCAGCTCGAAGGAACCGTAGAAGAAGGACTTGGGGAAGTCGTTCTCGTCCAGCCCCTCGGCGTTGTCGGTGCGCAGGGCATCCGGGTCAAAGTCCAGCAGGGCGGGGTTCTCGTGCCGGGCGGACTTCCACCACTTGTCGAAGTGCCGCTCGGAGACGACGTCGGCGCCCACGCGCTCGTCGTAGAACTCGAAGAGGGTCTCGTCATCCACGCGCAGGCCGCGGCGGCGGACCCGGTTCTCCAGTTCCTCCACTTCGGCCAGCAAGGCCTGGTTGCGGTGGAAGAACTTGTGGTGCGTGCGCCAGTCGCCCTCCACCAGGGCGTGGCGGATGAACATCTCGCGGGAGAGCACCGGATCGATCCGGCCGTAGTTGATGCTTCGCTGGGGCACCACGGGAACGCCGTACAGGGTGACCTTCTCATAGGCCATTACCGCGCCGCGGCTCTTGGACCAGTGCGGCTCGCTGTAGGTGCGCTTGACCAGGTGCGGCGCCACTTCCTCGGCCCAGAGCGGATCAAACGACGCCGCCACCCGCGCCCACAGCCGGGAGGTCTCCACCAGTTCGGCCGCCATCACCCAGTCCGGGGACTTCTTGAACAGGGCCGAACCGGGGAACACCGCGAAGCGGGTACCCCGGGCGCCGGCGTATTCGCGCTTGCGCTGGTCATAGAGGCCGATGTGGCTGAGCAGCCCGGCCAGCAGCGACATATGGATTTCCTTATGCCGGCCCACCGGGTCCACCGGGTCCGGGGACAGGGTGATGCCCAGCGGCTTGGCCAGCTGGCGCAGCTGCGCAAACAGGTCCTGCCATTCGCGGATGCGCAGGAAGTTCAGGAACTCGTTCTTGCACAGCCGCCGGAAGGCGGAGGAGGACAGCTCCTTCTGCTTTTCCTGGACGTAGCGCCACAGGTTCAGGTAGCCGGTGAAGTCCGACTTCTCGTCCACGAACCGCTTGTGCATTTCCGCGGCCTTCTGCGCGCGGGCCGGATCGTCCTTGGAGGGCCGCTCGCGCGGATCCTGGATGGTCAGGGCGGCGGTCAGGACCATGAGCTCCTTGGCGCAGCCGCGCTGGCCCGCTTCAACGATCATCCGGCCCAGCCGCGGATCCACCGGCAGCTGGGAGAGCTTGCGGCCCACCGGGGTGATGCCGCCCTTGGGATGCAGGGCACCGAGTTCGCGCAGCAGCACCGCGCCGTCGTTGACCGCCTTGGAATCCGGCGGCTGGACGAACGGGAAGTCGGATACATCCTTGGGGCCCTTGGCCACGCCCATGGCGGCCATCTGCAGGATGACGGCGGCGAGGTTGGTGCGCAGGATTTCCGGATCGGTGAACTCGGGCCGGGACTCGAAGTCCTCCTGCGAGTACAGGCGGATGGCGATGCCGTCCGAAACACGGCCACAGCGCCCGGAGCGCTGGTTCGCCGAGGCCTGGGAGATGCGTTCGATGGGCAGCCGCTGGACCTTGGTGCGGTGCGAGTAGCGCGAAATGCGGGCGGTGCCGGTGTCCACCACGTATTTGATGCCCGGCACGGTCAGGGACGTCTCGGCGACGTTGGTGGCCAGCACGATCCGGCGGTTGCGGCCGGGGGAGAAGACCTTGTGCTGCTCGGCCAGGGAGAGGCGGGCGTACAGCGGCAGGATCTCGGTGTTCGCCAGCCGGGGGTTGCGTGCCACCGAGGAACGCAGGGCGTCGGCGGCGTCGCGGATTTCGCGCTCGCCGGAGAAGAACACGAGGACGTCGCCGGGCGCTTCGCGGGAAAGTTCGTCCACTGCGTCGCACACCGCGTCCACCGGGTCGCGGTCCTCTTCGAGTTCGTCTTCGGGGCCGTCGTCGTCGCTGCCGCCGTCCGCGGGCTGGTTCAGCGGACGGTAGCGGATTTCCACCGGGAAGGTGCGGCCCGACACTTCGATGATGGGCGCCGGCTTGCCGTCCAGGGCGAAGTGCTCCGCGAAGCGCTGCGGATCAATGGTGGCCGAGGTGATGATCACCTTCAGGTCCGGGCGTTCGGGCAGCAGCCGGCGCAGGTAGCCGAGGATGAAGTCGATGTTGAGGCTGCGCTCGTGCGCCTCGTCAATGATGATGGTGCTGTACTTCTTCAGCTTCGGATCATGCTGGATTTCGGCCAGCAGGATACCGTCGGTCATCAGCTTGACCTTGGTCTTGCGGCTGGTCTCGCCGGTAAACCGGACCTGGAAGCCCACTTCGTCGCCGATTTCGACGTCGAGCTCGGACGCGATGCGCTCGGCCACGGTTCGCGCGGCAAGGCGGCGCGGCTGGGTGTGGCCGATCAGGCCCTTTTCCGCCAGCCCCAGTTCCAGGCACATCTTGGGGATCTGGGTGGTTTTACCGGACCCGGTTTCACCGGCAATAACGGTGACTTGGTTGGCCGCGATGGCAGCCATGATGTCTTCGCGGCGCTCCGAAACGGGCAGCTGGGCGGGATAGGAAATTGTCAGTGCCATGTTGCCACCAGTCTAGTGGCTTGGCTCGGGCCGCTTAGGGAGATTCCGCCGTGGGCGGGATTTCGACGGCGTGCTGCAGCAGGGTGACGGCGCGGCGGGCACGCTCGCGCATCTCGGGCGGCTCGAGGATCTCGAAAGGCACACCCCAGGCCGTGAGGTTGATCAACGGCAGGTCCAGTGAATCCCAGCCGCCGCGCAGGATGGTGTGCCCCGGCCCGTCCGCGCTGAGGTTGGCGACATCCGGCGGCACGCGTTCGGCGACCATGGCCAGCGGTGCGGCCAGGCGCACCACCACGGTGTAGCGGTACGGGTTGCGGGTAATGGATTCCTGCACGTAGGCGGCAAGGTCCCGGGCCGGCAGTGGACGGGGCGTAAAGCGTTCCCGCTGGGCCGGTGTGCTGTCGCAGCGGTCCACCCGGAAGGTCCGCCAGTCGCAGCGCTCCAGGTCCCAGGCCACGGCATACCAGCGCCGCCCGGTGCTGACCAGCCGGTAGGGCTCCACCATGCGGCGGGCGGATCCGCCGTCGGCGCCGGTGTACCGGAAGGAAACAACCCGGTGCTCGGTGATCCCGGCGGAAAAAGCGGTAAGGATGCCGGGGTCCACCCCGCCGGGCGGCCCGGACAGGGTGGAGACCGATTGGCGCAGCGCGGAGAACTTGGGCCGCAGGCGGCCGGGCAGCACATGCTCCAGCTTCGCCAGTGCCCGAACGGAGGCTTCGCCGATGCCGGTCACGGGTCCGGTGGCCACCGCCGTCAGCCCGAGGGCGACGGCGAGCGCTTCGTCGTCGTCGAGCAGCAGCGGGGGCAGCTGTGCGCCGGCTCCCAGCTGGTAGCCGCCGGCGATACCCGGGGATGCCGAAATGGGATAGCCCAGCGTGCGCAGCTTGCCGATGTCCCTGCGCACGGTGCGTTCGGTGATGGACAGCCTCTCCGCCAGGGCGGACCCGGTCCATTCGCGGCGCAGCTGCAGCAGGGACAGCAGTTGCAGCAGCCGTGCTGAGGTTTCCAACATGGAAATCAAGCTACGCCGAATTCAGGTCAAAAGCTGTCCTGATCTGTTTCTAGGCTGGGAAAACTTCCGTACGAATTCCCCAATCACACGAATCCCCAAGGAAAGGCGCAGCCATGACGCAGGACCAGCAGCAGGAGAACCGAGTGGAACAGCAACGCGTGCCGGCGGCCGAGCTGGCCGGGCAGCTCGCGTGGCACTGGGAGAACCAGGCCCGCCCCCGGCTTGCCGGCCTCACTGACGCCGAGTACTTCTGGGAACCGGTGCCCGGATGCTGGAACGTGCGCCCGCGCGGTACCAGCATGGCTCCGGTGCAGGGCGGGAGCGGAGACTTCACCATCGACTTTGCCTTTCCCGAGCCGGAGCCGGCGCCGGTCACCACCATCGCCTGGCGGGTGGCGCATCTGCTCGTCGCTGTCCTGGGCATGCGGAACGCCGCCCATTTCGGCGGCCGGCCGGTGAGCTATGAGGACTTCGACTATCCCGGTACCGCTCAGGAGGCCCTCGAACTGCTGGACGGGTACTACGCAGCCTGGATTACCGCGGTGTCGGCGCTCAGCCCCGGGGAGCTGGCCGCTCCGGCCGGTGAGGCGGAGGGCCGCTGGGCGCAGGAGCCGATGTCCGCGCTGGTGCTGCACATCAACCGGGAGATGATCCACCACCTGGCCGAGATTGCGCTGCTGCGGGACCTGTACGCCAACGGCCTGCGCTGACCAACCGAATCGGCTGCTCCCGGACATGCCTCGGGTGCGGCGGCTACCCGGCGCCGCTGCTGCGGCACCCTAGTGCCGATGACCGTACAGCTGCTGGTAGCCGCGCACGGCATCGAAGCCGGACGCCGGCGGCACATCATCGCTGCCCTCCGTGGTGAGCGGGGGAAGGTGCCCGGTTCCGTCGGTGCGCACGGCACGGACTGTCGCAGTGAGGAGCGCGGCAAATCCCGCCGCCAGGAGGAACACAATGACCAATGCTGACAAAAATTCCATACCCCCAGACTGCGGCGGTCCTCCCGGAAAAATAAGTGGCAGAAAGGACCATTAGCGTGAAGAAACTGCCATACTGGCCGCATGCTGAAAACGGTGGCGGTGATCGTGCTGGACGGACTGGCGGTGTTCGAGCTCGGGGTGCTGGCCGAGGTCTTCGGCATCGACCGGACGGAGCGGCCCGGAGGTGTGCCCGCCTTTGACTTCACCGTGTGCACGCCGGAGCCGGGACCGGTCCGCACCAAGGCCGGATTCAGCATGAACGTTGAGCACGGCTTGGAAGCCGCGGACCGGGCGGACCTGGTGGTGATGGCACCCTCCGAGGGGACCGGAAACCGTGTGCCGGAATCCGTGACAGCGGCGCTCCGGGCTGCCCATGAGCGCGGTGCATGGGTGATGAGCGTTTGCTCCGCCGCCTTCGTGCTGGCCGAAGCCGGGCTCCTGGACGGCCGCAGGGCCACCACGCACTGGATGTACTCGCGTGAACTCGCGGAACGGTTTCCGCAGTGTGAGGTGGATGAGGACGTGCTCTACGTCCAGGACGGAAACATCCTCACCAGTGCCGGGACCGCGGCGGCCATCGACGCCGCCCTGCACCTGGTGCGGGGAGAGCTGGGGGCAGGCGTCGCCGCCGCCATCGCGCGGGACATGGTGGTCCCGCCGCACCGCGACGGCGGCCAGGTCCAGTTCATCGCCCGGCAGGTTCCGGCCGCGGCCTGCGAGACACTCGAAGAGATGCTGGTCTGGATGGGAGAAAACCTGGGCCAGGAGCACACAGTGAAGGACCTGGCAGCCCGGGCCAGCATGTCCGAGCGGACTTTTGCACGCCGGTTCAAGGCCGAGACCGGTTCCACGCCGGCCGCCTGGCTCACCCGCCAGCGGGTGCTGCGGGCCCAGGAACTGCTGGAGGATACAGACCTGGGCATTGATGAAGTGGCCAGGGCCACCGGTTTTGGACAGGCCGAGCTGCTGCGCCACCATTTCCGCCGCGGACTGGGCGTCAGCCCCGCAGCCTACCGCCGGACCTTCCGGGGCCGGAGTGCTGCGGCGGCCGGGTAAGGCCTGCCATTGCGCAGCGCAGCTCCATCCGCCGCGGCGCGGCGCCGCCAGGCTGCGGACCACCATTGCGTTGCATACCGGCTGGTCGGTATTGTCGGCCCCACATTGCCACACCCATTGCCATACCCGCCACGCCGGTCCGCGCACTGAGGCACGGACGGCAACCAAGGAGAGCCATGTCTGAAACACCAGTAAGCTCCACCCGACGTGTAGCCGTAGTTACCGGTGCCGGCCGGGGAATCGGCGCAGCCGTTGCCGCCCGGCTGGCCGCGGACGGCCATGCCGTAGCGGTCATCGACCTCCGGGAGGAAGACACCGCGCGGACCGTCGAAGCCATCCGCCACGCCGGGGGAGAAGCCCTCGGCATCGGCGCGGACGTGTCCGATGCCGCCGCCGTCGAACAGGCCGTGGCCCGGATCGCCGCGGAACTGGGCCCTCCCACCATCCTGGTGAACAACGCCGGCATCCTGCGCGACAACCTGCTGTTCAAGATGAGCGAGACGGACTGGGACGCCGTTATGGGGGTGCACCTGCGCGGCGCATTCCTGATGAGCCGGGCGGTGCAGGCCCACCAGGTGACGGAGGAGTGGGGACGGATCATCAACCTCTCCTCCACCTCCGCCCTCGGCAACCGGGGCCAGGCCAACTATGCCGCCGCCAAAGCCGGCATCCAGGGCTTCACCAAGACGCTGGCCATCGAGCTCGGCCGCTACGGCGTCACCGTGAACGCGATTGCCCCCGGATTCATCGAAACCGACATGACCAGGGCGACGGCGGAGCGCGTGGGGGTGCCGTTCGAGGACTTCATGGCGCACGCCGCCAAGGAGATACCGGTGGGCCGGGCAGGTACCCCGGAGGACATAGCTGCTGCCGCGTCGTTCTTCGCCCGTGCGGAATCCTCCTTCGTCTCCGGCCAGGTGCTGTACGTCGCCGGCGGACCCAAGGACTAGCGGTGGCACACTTCGGATCCGTTGCGGAGCTGTCCGCTGCAGAGGGACACGTGGAAACCAGCGACTGGATCACCATCGACCAGGAACGCATCAATATGTTTGCCGATGCCACGGATGACCACCAGTGGATCCATGTGGATCCCGAGCGAGCCGCCGATGGCCCCTTCGGCAGCACCATTGCCCACGGCTACCTCAGCCTGGCCCTGCTGCCGGCGCTCGCCTCCGGCCGGTTCCGGGTGGACGGCATGGTGATGGGCGTGAACTACGGCCTGGACAGGGTCCGTTTCCCGCACCCGGTGCCGGTGGGCAGCCGGGTGCGGGCACGCTCCGAAATTGCCTCGGTGGAGCAGGTGGACCGTGGCGTGCGGGTGAAACTGCTGGTGACCGTGGAGATTGAGGGCGTGGACAAGCCGGCCGCAGTGGCCGAGTCGATCTCGCTCTACGTGCTCGAGTAAGAAAGCGTGCTGGAGTAAGAAAGCGTGCTGGAGTAACCACAAAGGAGGGCCCGTTTGCGAACGGGCCCTCCTTTGTTTCGGGTTTAGGCGGGATGCCCGGCGGGCCTAGTCCGGCAGCCCGTTGGCGGGCATAGCGCTGCGTTCCCCGGTGTATTCCTGGACGTCGTCGCCGTCGACCGTGTACGCGGCGCCGAAGTAGGACTGCACCCCGTTATCCACCCGGGTCAGCATGGCTCCGGTGTAGCCGCGGTGGCTGTCCCCGCTGAAGCCCAGGGGCACCAGGCCGTTGCCGGTGACATTGCCGGATTCCAGTGCCTCAAGCAGGGATTCGCGGGTGGGATTCTCTCCGGCCTCCTTCAGTGCTTCCACGAACAGGTAACCGATGGACATTCCGAAGACGGTGTTCCCGTCGAAGGCGGCGCCGGCGTTGTACTCCTCGTTGATTTCCCGGAACTTCTTGATCCAGTCATCCTCGGTTTCCGAATAGGCGGGAAGGTAGTTGGCGCTGACGAACCCCTGCAGCAGCTTGTTCGTGTTTTCACCCAGATAGCCGGACAGGGTGTTGTAGTCTCCTCCGGCAGAGGAGGCCATCCACTGCGGGAAGTAGCCCAGCTTGGCAGCAGTTCCCACGGCCTGGGCGCTGAAGCCGTTGATCGTGGCCATGAAATTCACCTCGCAGCCTGCTTCCTTCATGGCGCTGATCTGGGCGGCAATGTCGGTATTGGCCGTGGAATAGACCTGGGCATCGGCCAGCCCGTCGGAACCCAGCACCGCTTCCAGGCCGGCTTTGAACTCGTCGCCGAAGTCATCGTCCTGGCCGAAGAAGCAATAGGTCTTGTCCGGGAACTCCTCCTGGGCATAGGTGGCCAGGATCCGGGACTCGGTGGGGTAATCCACCATGAAGCCGTAGGTGTAGGGGTACTCGTCGGGCTGGTCCCAGGTGGGGGAACCGGAAGCGACAAAGAGGTCCGGCACCTCGTTGTCGTTGACGAAGTCCAGGACGGCGCTGTGCGGCGGCGTGCCCAGTCCGCCCACCAGGGCAAACACCTCGTCCTGGAGCACCATTTCCCGCACGGCGGACTGCGTGTTGGCCGGGTTGTAGCCGTCATCTTTCACGATGTATTCGATGGTCCGGCCGTTGACGCCGCCGTTGTCGTTCACATAGTCGAAGTAGGCCTGGGTGGCCGGGGAGATGGTGGAATAGCCGGCAGCCGCGGGGCCGGTCAGCGGCTGATGGGTGCCCACCGTGACGGTGGTGTCCGTGATGCCGGGAACGTCTTCGGCAGCCGGGTCGGAGCCTTCCTCAGGCGAAGCGCATGAGGATAGACCAAGGGCTGCTGCTGCCAGGACGGCGGCACCTATGCGGAGCGGGGAACGAGTCATCATTGACCTTTCTGGGTTGCGGGTTGCTCCGCCGGCTGGTGCCGGATCGGAAGAGTCGGGGAGGCCGGACGCTGGGCGGACGCAGGCGCCGCGGACCGGGCGGGGGATGCGGAACGTTTGAAACCGGTCCGGTGCCAAAGCTTCACAAGCAGGCCCTGGATGCCCTGCGGAGCGAGCAGCACCACCAGGACCAGGACGAGCCCGAAGATGGCTACGGAGAGATTGCCGTCCAGGCGCTGGGCCAGGTCCGTGGGCAGTGCCAACCGGGAGGTGGCCGTGCCGATCAGGTGGGGCAGGGCCACCAGGAGCACCGCACCCCAGACCGCTCCGGTGAGCGAGCCGATGCCGCCGACAACGGCGGCCATCAACAGGAACAGTGAGAACACCAGCGAGTAGGCTCCGGGGCTGGCGCTTTGCGTGGTGTAGGCCAGCAGGCCGCCGCCCATGCCCGCCGCACCCGAGCTGATCACAAAGGCAGCCACCTTGGTGCGGGCCGGGTTGATCCCGGCCAGCGCAGCTGCCACGGGGTTGTCCCGCACGGCACGCAGTTCACGGCCGAAGCGCCCGCGGAGCAGGTTGGCCAGCACCGCCATGACCGCCACGGCGCAGACGACGGCGAGCCAGGCCTGCCAGGCCTCCGTGGACACGGTCCCGCGCAGGGCTGCCGGACGCTTCTGAACCGTGACCCACAGTCCCTGGTCTCCGCCCAGCACGGAGGAAAACGTGCTGGTTACGGCGGGCAGCGCGACCACCAGGGCCATGGTGAAACCGGCCAGATAGGGCCCGTGCAGCCGCCCGGCGGCCAAGCCGATCACCAGGCCCAGGACACCTGCACCGGCCACGGCCGCGACCAGCGGCACGACGAGCAGCAGCGGACCCTCCACCCCGGCGTCGTCCAGCGCATTGGCGGTCAGCGCGTAAGTGTAGGCACCGGCGGCCATCAGGGCCGCCTGGCCGAGGGAGAGCTGCCCGCCGGCTCCGGTCAGCAGGGTCAGCCCGGCGATCCCGCACAGGTAGGCGCACGCCGTCGCCAGCTGGTAGGAGGTGAAGGACGGGATGATGAACGTCAGGCCGATCAGGAAGACGGCCGCGGCGGCGGCAACGAAGTAACGCAGAAGGACGCTCATACGGTTCGCTCCTTGGTCATTGCGAAAATGCCGCCGGGCCGGACAAGCAGTACGGCCAGCAGCAGGACCAGGACGGCGACGGGGGCCAGGGTGGCGCCCAGGTAGCCGCTTACCCAGCTGAGCAGGACACCCACGGCCAGTCCGCCGATGACGGCGCCGGCGGGCGAATCCAGTCCGCCGATGACGGCCACGGTGAAGGCGTACACAAAAACCGTGTCGGCCGCGTGCGGGTTCAATCCCAGTTCGGTCGGGATTACCAGCAGTGCGGCGAGCGCACCCAGGGCCGAGGACAGAGCCCACCCGAGGGTGAGCATCCGGGATGTCCGCACCCCCAGCAGCCGGGCGAGGTCCGGTGCAAAGGCTGAAGCACGCAGCCGCAGCCCCAGAGGTGTTTTGGTGAAGAGCAGCACCAGGGCTCCCACCAGCAGGGCAATGCAGGCGAACACGAACAGGTCGTAGGAGGAGACCGCGGTGATGCCGAAGATTTCCACGGGGTTGGAACTGAACGGCGTTGTCATGGTCCGGTAGCTGTTGCCGAAGACCATGCCCAGGACCGCCTGGATCACCAGCAGCAGTCCCAGCCCGGCGATGACCGGGTTCAAGGGCGAGGAGTTACCCACGAAGCGCATGACGCCGCGTTCCACCAGGGCTCCGATGAGGAAACCGGCAGCGAGCGCCGCCGCCAGGCCGGCCCAGTAGTTGCCGGTCAGCGCGGTGACGGTGAAGGCGATGTATGTGGCGGCCACTGCCATGGCGCCCTGGGCAAAGTTCACGATCCGCGCCGCTCGCCAGATGAGGACCAGGGAGAGGGCAAAGGCCGCCAGGACAGCACCCCGTGCCAGTCCGTCGAAGGTGAGGAAAAGGAATCTGTCCATTAGAACCCCAGATAGGTGTGGCGGAGGCCGGTGTCGGCGGCCAGCTCGGCTGCGGGCCGTGCTGCGACGATTCGGCCCAGGTTGAGGATGATGCCGTGGTCCGCGACGGCCAGGGCGCTGCGGACGTTCTGTTCAATCAGGAGTACGGTCAGCCCGGTATCGTCCCGGAGGCTGCGGAGCATGCCCAGGATCTGGGCGGTTACCTTCGGCGCCAACCCGAGGGACGGTTCATCCAGCAGCAGCAGCGATGGTGCGGCCATCAGTGCCCGGCCGAGGGCAAGCATCTGGCGCTCGCCGCCGGAGAGCTGGTGCCCGGGGGCTTTCCGGCGGCGGGCCAGGGGCTCGAACAGTGTGTACATCTCCGCCAGGACAGCGGCTGCCGCCTTGCGGTCGCGCCGCCACAGCCCGCCCAGGCGCAGGTTCTCATCCACCGTGAGTTCGGTAATTACGCCGCGGCCTTCGGGAACGAGCGCTACTCCCTGCCGCACCATGGCCTCCACCGGGACGCGGGTGAGGTCTTTGCCGCCCAGCCGGATGCTTCCGGCCCACGGCCGCAGCTGGCCGGTGACGGTCCGCAGCAGCGTGGTTTTTCCTGCGCCATTGGCTCCCACCACCGCGGTGATGGAACCCTCTTCCACCGTGAGCCCGACGTCGTGCAGGACCCGGACGGCGCCGTAGCCGGCATTCACGCCCTCCAGGACCAGTCCGCCGCTCATGCGACGTCGACCCCCAGATAGGCATCGGCGACAGCAGGGTCCGCACCGATTTCTGCCGGCGTTCCTTCTGCGATCAGCCTGCCGAAGTCCAGCACCGCGATCCGGTCGCAGACGTCCATCACCAGGTCAACGTGGTGTTCCACGAGCACCACCGAGCAGCCGTTGCCGGGCATGGTGCGGATCAGCGACGCGAGTTCCTCGATGTCTTCGTGGGCCAGCCCGCCGGCGGGTTCATCCAGCAGCAGCAGCCGCGGTTCGCTCACCAGTGCCCGGGCCAGGGCCACCTTCTTCCGGATGCCGTAGGGCAGGGTGTCCGGCAGTGCTGCGGAATAGCCGGCGACGTCGAGGGCAGCGAGCGCGGCCAGCGCACGGTCCCTGAATTGATCCTCCTGCCGGGCGGCGCCGGGCAGGGCCAGCAGGTCCGCTCCGCGGCGGGATTCAGCAGCGAGTCCCGCCATCACGTTCTGCAGCACGGTCAGCCCCGGGAACAGGCCCAAACCCTGCAGGGTGCGTGCCACGCCGTGGCGGGTAAGCCGGTGCGGACGGGGGTGGAAATCCCGGCCGTCCAGAGCCAGGCTGCCCCCGGTTGGCGGGAAAACTCCGCAGATGACATTGAAGAGGGTGGTTTTGCCGGCACCGTTGGGTCCCATCACCCCCACGACCGCGCCGGCCGGAATGTCCAGGGACACCGAGTCCAGGGCGGACAGGCCGCCGAACCGGACGGTGATCCCGTTGAGCTGCAAACGCGGCGGTTCCGACCGGTCGGTATGTTGCTCCTGCATGAGTACTCCATCGTCTCTGCTCTTACCTTGCGTGCTGTGGTGGCGCGTGTGTTGCGGTAGGGAGGGAGGTGCGGTGGTGCTGGAGGTGCGGTGGTGCTGGAGGTGCTGGAGGTGCAGTGGTGCTGGTGGTGCAGTGGTGCTGGCTTCGGCTACTTTGCCTGCAGGCCCGCCAGGTAAAGGTCGGTCAGTTGGGCTGCTACCGTCTCGCGGCTAATGGCCCCGCCGGGGGAGTACCAGTAGGAGAGGTAGTGCGGATCTGAGAAAAAGTTTGCTGCGAGTACCGGAATGGGGATGTCGGTGCGGAACACTCCATCCTCCTGGCCTCGGACCAGGATGCGGGTGAAGGCCTTGTTGAACTCGCGCCGCCGCCGCTGCACCTCTTCCAATCGGTCTTCGCTCAGCATGTGCTGCGAACGGAAGAAGACTGTCCCCTCCCGGATCCAGTCAATGGAGGTCCGAATCAGGTCCTCGCACACCAGCCGCAGGGTTTCCGCGGCGGGCAGCCCCCGCCCGATGATCTCGGTCAGGTGCTCGTGCTGCAGGGTCAGGATGCGGTCGTAAATGTCGAAGAGCAGGTCATCTTTGGAATTGAAGTAGTGATACAGCGCCCCCTTGGTTACTCCTGCAGCGTCCACAATCTGCTGGACGCTGGTTTTGGCGTAGCCCTGCCGCGCGAAGAGCTCCACGGAGGTCCGTGCCAACTCTTCTTTGATGTTCATGGTTTTCATTGCGGCAGGTCCGGGTTTCTCGCGGGTATTCGGGGTCCGGCGGCGGAGAGCTCAGAACCGACCGGTTGGTATGTGCGAACACCATAACCCGGGAAGGTCTGCAGAGCGCAAGGTTTTTGGCGGAATTGTTTTGCGCGGCCCGCATGATTCCGGTTTCGGGAAAACGCTGGTGCCGGCCTTACAGTGGCGGCATGCAGGAACAGAACTACGCTCCTATCCCGTTTCAGCCTGCCGGTCCGGACTTTCCGGGTTGGCCCATGCCGGCGTCGGTCCCGCCGGGAATGCGGATGGAACTGAGCCGCGCGAAACTGCTGGACGGACGGGAATCGTCCTTCGATGACTGGATGGCCATGCTCCATGAGCGGTACGAGGAGTGTCTCGCCACCTTGGACCGGGAACTCATGGCTGTTGAGGCGACGTTCCTCAACCAGGAGGCTGACGGGTCGTGGTGGATGTACCACTTCCAAATGATGGGGGAGGCAAGCCCCGGACTTGTTCCAGACAACCCGCTGGACCAGGCGCATCTCGAGTTCGGGAAGAAAACCAAGCATCAGGGCTGGGAAGAGCTGCAGCCGCGTTTTTTCCTGGCTCCGCCTGCGGTGCGGGCCGCCGTCGAGCAGGCGGGTACCCCGCTGTCCGATGCGCAGCCGGGAGAAAGCATCGATTAGCGCATCGGGGCGTGCGATCGGGACGTGGCGCAAGAGGGGTGCAAAGCAAAAGAACCCCGCAGCATGGAGCTGCGGGGTTCTTCCGTGTGTCTCAAAGTGCCCTCGATAGGATTCGAACCTACGGCCTGTTGCTCCGGAGGCAACCGCTCTATCCCCTGAGCTACGAGGGCAAGGACACCGGTAAACCGGACGTCCTGTGGGACTCAAGAAGCTTAGCAGGTTTAGGCCGGTGCTGGAAAACCCTGCCGGATCCGCACGGATTCGCGGGATCCCATGCTCGGGAATTGGACGCTGTTGGTTGGGAGCGCAGATGCATATCGGCGGTTTCCCGGACGTACGTAGTGGCGCTGTAAAGACGGGTATTTGAAGTGCTTCAACGTGTCCGTTTCGGCCGGTTTTTGCGCGGAAATGTCAGTGCCGGATGAAAGCCTTAAGCATGGACCAGGTCGGGAATGCCGGGCCGGTAACCGGACAGAAAACTGAACAAACAGGAACTGGACACCGGGCCGCTGAAGACGGGGCTGATACCAGGGACGGTCCCGGTCAGAAGTGCTCACTAGCGGTGTTTCGAGCGGCCTCGGGCGCCGGCACTGACGACGGCGGCACGGGTGGGCGTTCCTGCGGAACCGGCACTGATTTTCCGGATGGTTTCAGCGGAACCCTGGCTCTGCAGAACCTCGAATCCTTTGACGACCAAGCCACCGGGTGGAACCCGGGATGGCGTTCACACTGGCGGCAGCGGAGTGTGCCGCCCTCCTGCAGATACCGCACGGCACCGCACAGCGGCTGATGTTCGAAGCCGGCCTCCTCACGGACACCCACACCGCCACGCTGGAAGCGCTGCAGGACGGAAGCCTCGGTTACAGGCATGCTCAGGTACTTCTGGACCAGTGCGAAACTGTTCGTGCCGCCGAGCTGCCTAAGTTTGAAGCAAACCTGTTGAAAGCCGCAGAGGGACGAACCAGCGCCCAGTTCGCCGCCAAAGCCCGCCGGCTGCGCGAGACCAAGTACCCGCAGACCATTCCGCTGAAGCATCAAAGTGCGTTCGAGAAGCGCCGGGTGAATTTGGACCGGGAAGAAGACGGGATGTCCTGCCTGTCCGCGCATCTGCGTGCCGCCGAAGCCCAGCAGATCTACACAGCCCTGAGCACTGCAGCCCGGGGTGAGCAGAGTGATGGGGATACACGGACCGCGGACCAACTTCGTGCCGACATCCTGGCCCAGCTGCTTATGGGTGGCCCCGGTTCACCGCGTACTGGTGCTGCCCCAGAGCGCACCCCAGTGCGGTCTGACCGTGCGGGCGGCGGTGGGAAAGCCGCCGACATTGGCCCGAGCCGTGAATCTCGCGGGGCTGGCAGTGCACCTGAAGGTGCCGACTCTGATGACTATGACGCCGAGTCTTTTGGCATCCTCCCCCGGGCGGAAATCATGGTCCTGATCAACGCCGAAACACTGTGTGGAGCCAATGAAGACCCGGCCGAGCTGCATGGCTACGGCCCGATCAGCGCCGAAGCAGCCCGCAGGCTGTCCCGCCACGCCACCCGCTGGACCGGACTCGTCCAGGACCCGGACACCGGGGAAATCCTCGGCGGGGGCAGGCGCCGGAAAGTCCCCGCCGGACTGGCCCGTTGGTTGCGTGCCCGGGACGGAACCTGCCGGTTCCCCGGCTGCCGGGTCAGCACCGCGGTCACGGAAATCGACCACACCACCGACTGGGCGGACGGAGGCCCTACGGACCATGGCAACCTCGCCCATCTGTGCCGGCGGCATCACCGGTTCAAAACCCTGGGATTCTGGAAGGCCCGGCAACCGGAACCGGGAGTGATGGAATGGACCTCACCCACGGGACGGGTCTACCGAACCGAACCCTTCCTGGAACTGGCTCGTGTCCGACCCGAGCCGGGACAGGCGTCCACCCTGGTGACACCGCCACCTTTTTAACCAGGGAATGGCCACCGGGGGAACGCCCGGGACTAGTACCCCAGGAACGGATCGGTCCGGATCCGCCGCCCTCCCGCGCTGCGGACCGCCTTGCGGGCGGCCGCCACGGCCCGGGGCGAACCCGAAACGTACACCGCCCGGGAGGCGATATCGGGAACTTCCTGCCGCAGCACTGCGGCGTCCGGAAGGCCGGCACCAAGCCATGTCCACTCCGGGATTTCGGGATCAGCCGGGGTGCACACCAGCACCCGGATCCCGAAATCCCGCAGCTCGTCAGCGTAGGCCAGTTCGGCAGCATCGGACGCGGCATAAACCAGGACAATGTCCCTTGCCGTCTGCGCCCGTGCCGTTCCGCCATGTCCTTCGCCGCGTACCGCGCGCAACTGGCTGATAAACGGCGTAATGCCGATACCGGAAGCAATCATCAGTACGGGCTTGGCCGGATCCCGGGGCAGCAGGAAGTCTCCGGCCACGGCTGTCGCCGTTACTTCTGCGCCGGGACGCATTTTCATCAGCGCAGTCTTGAAGCTGCTGCCGGCCTCTGCCGCCACCCGCAGCCCCACAGCCACCGTGCCTGGTTTGTCCGGTGCCGTGGTGATGCTGAAGATCCGCCGCGACCCGCGGGAATCGGGCTCGAAGTGCGGGACCGCGAGCTCCAGGTATTGGCCGGCACGGAACCGGACCGGACGGGACGGGACGAACACGACTTCACGGGCGGTCGGGGTCAGCTCCCGCGTGGCCTGCAGGCGCAGCCGCACGGCGCCGCGCTGTCCCAGCACAAAGGCGAGCGCGTTGCCCACCAGCAGGGCCAGTTCGGGGGACATGGCGACGGGGCCCAAGGACAGCGGCACGGCAAAAAGGACGCCGACGACGACGCCCTCCGCCAGCCGCTGAGCGCGCAGCGGGGGCAGCGTCAGCGGTTCGGTAAGCATAAAACCGGCCAGGAAGACCAGCGGATAAGAGCCGGCGACCGTGACCAGGGCATCGGCGGCAGATTCTCCGTTTGCCATAAACCGGAACACAAGGACCACCACGGCGGTCAGCGCAAACACTCCGGCCATCGGCAGCAGGCGGTTCCGGTACAGGACCAGCAGGGAGGCAGGCAGCACGGCTACCAGCATCCACGGGGTGGCCACCCACCAGGCCGCACCTCCCAATCCGGTCAGGGCAACCACAAACGCGCCGGCCGCTGCCGGGTTGAAGATGTGCCGGCGCCGGACGGCCAGCACGTATTTGGACGCAGTCGCTGCAGCACCGGCAAGGGCCACTGTGCCCAACTCCGCGCCCCCGGTGCCCGGCCAGAACAGGAAGTACAGCAGCAGTCCGGTGATCAGCGAGGAATCCGTCAGCGGACGGGTGCGCAACAGCAGCCCGGCCACCCTGCTGGTGACCAGGGTGGACGCTACGGCGGTCAGCAGCGTGGCCCCCAGCTCAGCCGGAGTATAAAAGAGCACCCCGGCAAAGGAGAGCACAAAAGACCAGGCAACACAGGCCAGCAGCAACCAAACGGTCAGCCGGTACATGGTCCAGCGGCCCAGAAAGGTGTTCAGGGTGCGCGGGGCAGCAGGTGCGTTGACGCTCATGGGAACAGGACTCCAGCCATTGCAGGGGAATAGTCGGCCCGGCCGTCGGTAAACATCCGGACATAGTCAAAGTCGAACCCGGCCGCGAGGGTCTGCGGATCGGCGAAAAACAGGGCCGTGGCCAGCCCGTCGGCGGTCATGGCGTCTGCGGCTACGGCCCAGGTGGCTGCCACTGCGTCCACGGGAGCGCCGGTCCGCGCGTCCAGGACATGGTGCAGGCCTTCGCCCCATCGGCGGCGGTTGACTGCGGATGCGCACAGCGCCCGGTCGGCCAGAGTCAGCACGCCGATGGCCCGCGCCGGGTCATACGGATGTTCCAGGGCCACCCGCAGGGGTTCGGCACCGGCATGGCGCAGGTCCGAGCCTGCGTCCACCACATAACGGCGGACGCCGGCGGACTCCAGCACGCCGCAGACCAGGTCCACCAGCTGCCCCTTTCCGGCGGCACCAATATCGAATGTCACCGGAGCGGAAGTGCGCACCGTCACGCCCGCCCCGGAACCGCCCGCCCCGGAACCGCCCGCCCCGGAACCGCCAGGAGCCTCGGTCCAGGACACGGTTTCCGCCCACGCCGCTGCCGGCAGGGACGGTCCCCAGACACGGAAGCTGTACGCGGCGTCGTACCCCAAAACCTCCAGGGAACGCCCGACGAGGGGATTCACTGCGCCGTCGGTGAGCCGGTTCAGGGCGTCGAAAAGACGCAGCAGCCCGGCAGCGGACCCGGGCAGCTCAAAACTGCCGGCACCGTCGGCCATCCGCGCCACCGTGGAGTCGCTGCGGAAGCGGGACCAGGTCCGGTCATAGTCCTGGATTAGCTCCGCAACGGCAGCCTGCACGGAGGCTTCCAGGGGGTCCGGCGTGGACAGCGTCCACGCCGTGCCGATCGCCTGGAAGCCCACGGTATGCATCGGCGGTACCTAGGATCCCGCCACGGAGCGGATCGCATCCAGTGCGCGGTTGAAGCCTTCACTGGTCAGCGAGGATCCGGCCACCTTGTGCACATCGAGCTCATCAATGTTCTTGCCCACCACCTGCTCCTGCACGTTGGAGGTGAATTCGCGCTGGTACTGCTTGGAGGTGGGATTCTTCTGTGAAGTCTTCACTTCCAGTTCGGTCACCACATTGTTTTCCAGCCGCAGCGTCACATCCACGTCTTCGGAGGTGCCCGACGGCGGGATGTAGCTTCCGGTGCCGGAATACTCGCCGTCCGCGTAAGCGCCGGAAGCGGACGCATCCGCCGTGGCGGCGGGGGACGGGGCAGCGGACTGGCTGGCGGACTGGCTGGCGGACTGGCTGGCGGACTGGCTGGCGGACGGGCTGGCCGGTGCTTCGGCAGCGTCCGCACTTTCACTGTCTTCGCCCGCTGCGCATCCGGCGGCAGAGAGCAGGGACAGGCCGGCGGCGGCACACAACAGGGACTTGCTCGCTCGGTTCACGGTTCTCCTCGTTTTTGGGGTTCCGGGGATCAGATTGGGGTTCCGGGGATTAGGGGAAGACTGCCAGGCCACGGCTGCACAAGGAGCCGGCAAACGCCTTCCCCTTCATTACATCGCATCCACTTTCCCCTTTATTACACCGCATCATTACCCCCGGGGCTGGGCGTTCGCTGGGTAAGGCCTGTCATACACAACGAGGCCAGTGCCGCACCCGGCTATGCTTAACCGGTGACTCCTGAAGAACTTTCCTCCGCCGTAACTGCCTGCCTCCAAGACGCCATCGATGCCGGTGACTTCAGCGTCGAGCTGCCCGGGGAGGTCCGGGTGGAGCGCCCGAAGAACCGGGACCACGGTGACTGGGCCACCAACATTGCCCTGCAGCTATCCAAGCAGGCCGGTATGAATCCCCGTCAGTTCGCGGAAATCCTGAAGGGCCGGCTGGAGAAGATCACCGGCGTGGCCAAGGTGGACATTGCCGGCCCCGGCTTCCTGAACATCACCCTCGACGCCGGCGCCGCCGGTGAACTGGCCAAGGCCATTGTCGACGCCGGCCCCGCCTACGGCACATCCGAAATCCTCAAGGGCACGCGGATCAACCTCGAGTTCGTCTCCGCCAACCCCACGGGCCCCATCCACCTGGGCGGCACCCGCTGGGCCGCCGTGGGCGACGCCCTGGCCCGGGTCTTCGAATCCCAGGGCGCAGACGTGACCCGCGAGTACTACTTCAATGACCACGGCGCACAGATTGACCGCTTCGCCCGGTCCCTGCTGGCTTCCGCCAAGGGTGAACCGGCCCCCGAAGACGGTTACGCCGGCGCCTACATCGAGGACATCGCCAACCGCGTGCTCGCCGCCGAGCCCGGCATCATGGAACTGCCCGACGCCGAGGCGCAGGAGCGTTTCCGTGCCGTGGGCGTGGACTTCATGTTCGGTGACATCAAGGAGTCACTGCACAACTTCGGCGTCGACTTCGACGTCTACTTCCACGAGGACTCCCTGCACGAAAACGGACAGGTGGACAAGCTTCTGGAACAGCTGAAGGGCTCGGGAAACCTGTACGAAAAGGACGGCGCCTGGTGGCTGAACTCCAGCGAGTTCGGTGATGACAAGGACCGCGTGGTCATCAAGTCGGACGGCAACGCCGCCTACATTGCCGGCGACATCGCCTACATCCACAACAAGCGCGAGCGCGGCTTCGACCTGAACGTCTACATGCTCGGCGCGGACCACCACGGCTACGTGGCACGCCTGAAGGCCGCCGCCGCAGCCCTGGGCCACGACCCGGAGTGCGTGGAGGTCCTGATCGGCCAGATGGTGAACCTGGTCAAGGACGGAAAGCCGGTGCGCATGTCCAAGCGCGCAGGCACGGTAGTCACGCTCGAGGACCTGGTGGAGGCCGTGGGCGTGGACGCTGCCCGCTACACCCTGGCCCGCTTCTCCGCCGACTCCAACATTGACGTGGACCTGGACCTGCTGACCAAGCGCAGCAACGAGAACCCTGTGTTCTACGTCCAGTACGCCCACGCCCGCACACATGCCCTGGCCCGCAACGCCGAGGCCGCCGGCGTCGACGATTCCGCTTTCGACGCCTCGCTGCTGAACCACCCCACCGAAAGCGCCCTGCTCGCCGCGCTGGGCCAGTACCCCGGCGTCGTCGCCCAGGCCAGCGCCTTCCGCGAGCCGCACCGCGTGGCCCGCCACCTCGAGGTCATCGCCGGCACGTACCACCGCTGGTACGACGCCTGCCGCATTGCGCCGCAGGGCGACGAGGAAATCACCGATACCAACCGCACCCGGCTGTGGCTGAACCTCGCCGCACGCCAGGTCCTGGCCAACGGTCTGGGCCTGCTGGGAGTATCCGCACCCGAACGGATGTAACTCATGACTGCTTCACCCCTGGCCCCCGCCTGGCTCAGCCACCCGGAGGACCCTAATGCCCTGCGTCCGCAGATGTGGGCACGCGACGTCGTCCGGGGGGATAGCGGCGAGCTGGAAATTTCCGGAATCCCGGTCAGTCGGATCGCCGGGGAGTTCGGCACCCCGGTGTTCGTGATGTCCGAGGATGACTTCCGTGCGCGCGCCCGGGACTTCAAGGACTCCTTCGACGCCGCGTTCGCCGGCCTGTGCGGGGGAGTGGACGTCTACTACGCGGGCAAGTCCTTCCTGTGCACCGAGGTGGCCCGCTGGGTCTCCTCGGAAGGCCTGCGCCTGGACACCTGCTCCGGCGGCGAGCTGGCGGTGGCCCGCCGCGCCGGACTGCACGGCAGCCAGCTGGGCCTGCACGGCAACAACAAGTCCGTGGCTGAAATGACCCGCGCCCTGGACATGGAGCTGGGACGCATCGTGGTGGACAGCCTGGGCGAACTGGAGCTGCTGGGGAACCTCGCAGCCTCCCGGGGCGAGCGCGCCAACGTGATGCTGCGCCTGACCCCGGGAGTGCACGCTTCCACCCACGAGTTCATTGCCACCGCCCACGAGGACCAGAAGTTCGGCCTGTCGATGGTCGCGGATCCGGACTTGGACGGGCGCTCCCCGGCTATGGCCGCCGTGGAAAACGCGCTGAAGCACGACGGCGTGAACCTGGTGGGCGTGCACTGCCACATTGGCTCGCAGATCTTCGAATCCGCCGGCTTCGAGCTGGCTGCCCGCCGGCTGCTCGGCTTCCTGGCCGAGGTGAAGGAGGGGTACGGCGTCGAACTGGCGGAGCTGGACCTGGGCGGCGGCTACGGCATCGCCTACACCGAGGCCGACGCCCCGCGGCCGCCGGCCGAGATCGCCAACGCCATGGCCGCCGTCGTCGGCAGTACCTGCGCCGAACTGGGCCTGGCCGTGCCGCGGATCTCGATTGAGCCCGGCCGCGCCATCGTGGGCCCGAGCACGTTCACGCTGTACCGCACCGGCACCACCAAGACCGTCCGGGTGGACACGAACGGCGGCGGCACCTCGCCGCGTCGCTATGTCAGCGTGGACGGCGGGATGAGCGACAACGCCCGCCCGGTGCTGTACGGCGCCGACTACTCCGCCGTGCTGGCCTCGCGGGCCTCCGAAGATGACGCGGTTATGTCGCGCGTGGTTGGTAAACACTGCGAGAGCGGGGACATAGTGGTGCGGGATGCCTACCTGCCCGGGGACGTCACGGCAGGGGACCTGCTGGCCGTTCCCGGCACCGGCGCCTACTGCTGGGTGCTTTCGAGCAACTACAACTACATTGCCCGTCCGCCCGTAGTCGCCGTGCGGAACGGCACCGCCCGCCTGATTGTCCGCGGCGAAACCGAGGACGACCTGTTGGCACGCGACGTTTCCTAACCGTTAGAGGAGTTGGCACGCACCATGAAGACCCTGAAAGTGGCCCTGCTGGGATGCGGAAACGTGGGATCGCAGGTCGCCCGGATCCTCATCGATGACGCCGCCGACCTCACCGCCCGCCTCGGCGCACGGCTGGAGCTGGCCGGCATTGCCGTCCGCAACCCGGACGCGCCCCGCGACGTGGAGCTGCCCGCGGACCTGTTCACCACCGACGCCGAGGCACTGGTGGCTGGCGCGGACATCGTGATCGAGTTGATGGGCGGGATCGAGCCGGCCCGCACCCTGATTATGCACGCCCTGGGCAACGGCGCCGCCGTGGTCACCGGCAACAAGGCCCTGCTCGCCGCGGACGGTGCTGCGCTGTACGAGAAGGCCGACGCCGCCGGCGTCCAGCTCTCCTATGAAGCGGCAGTGGCCGGAGCCATCCCGATCCTGCGCCCCATCCGGGACAGCTTGGCCGGGGACCGGATCACCAAGGTGATGGGAATTGTCAACGGCACCACCAACTACATCCTGGACGCCATGGATTCCACCGGCGCGCAGTTCGCCGACGCGCTGGCCGACGCCCAGCGGCTCGGGTACGCGGAGGCGGATCCCACCGCCGATGTGGAGGGGCATGACGCCGCCGCCAAGGGCGCCATCCTCGCCTCCCTGGCCTTCCACACCGGCTTTGACCTTTCCGCCGTGTCCTGCGAGGGCATCAGCTCCGTGACCGCCGAAGACATCAGTGCGGCGCAGGACGCCGGGTTCGTCATCAAGCTGCTGGCCATCGCCGAAAGGTTCGCCGACGACGACGGCACCGAGGGCGTGAGCGTACGGGTGCATCCCACCCTGCTGCCGCGCCGTCATCCGCTGGCCGCCGTGCACGGAGCCTTCAACGCCGTGTTCGTCGAGGCCGAGAACGCCGGGGAACTGATGTTCTACGGCCAGGGCGCCGGCGGCGCACCCACTGCATCGGCCGTGATGGGCGATGTGGTGACGGCGGCACGGCGGCTGGTCCTGGGCGGACCGGTTCCCGCCGGCCGGCCTTCCGGACACCTGCCGGCACTGCCGCTCCAGAAAGTCACCACCAGCTACTCCATTGGCCTGGAGGTGGCGGACCAGCCGGGCGTGCTGGCCGCCGTCGCCCGGGTTTTCTCCGAACACGGCGTCTCCATTGAGACCATGCGCCAGACCATCCACGGTGAAGGGGCCAGCGCCGAACTGCGCTTCGTCACGCACCGTGCTTCCGAGGCCGCCCTGGCGGCCACCGTTGAGGCCATCAAGGACCTTGACGTCATCACGAACGTTAAATCCGTCCTGCGGGTAGAAGGAGTTTGAGCCGTGGCTCACCAATGGAGCGGCGTTATCCGCGAATACGCCGACCGGCTGCCGGTCACCGACAGCACCGAAGTCATCACCCTGGGTGAAGGCGGCACGCCGCTGGTTCATGCCAAGGCCCTCTCGGAGCTGACCGGATCCACGGTCTACCTCAAGGTTGAAGGGATGAATCCCACCGGCTCGTTCAAGGACCGCGGGATGACCATGGCCATGACCGCCGCCGTTGAATCCGGTGCCAAGGCCGTGGTGTGCGCCTCCACGGGCAACACCAGCGCCTCGGCCGCCGCCTACGCCACGCAGGCCGGCATCACCTGTGCCGTGCTGGTCCCGGACGGCAAGATTTCCATGGGCAAGCTCAGCCAGGCCATTGCCCACGGCGCGCAGCTGCTGCAGGTGCGCGGCAACTTCGACAACTGCTTGGAAGTGGCGCGCAAGCTCGCCGAGGCCTACCCGGTGTTCCTGGTGAACTCGGTAAACCCGGCACGCATCGAAGGCCAGAAAACCGCGTCCTTCGAAGTGGTGGACGCGCTTGGGGACGCCCCGGACTACCATCTGCTGCCGGTGGGCAACGCCGGGAACATCACCGCGTATTGGAAGGGTTACTCCGAGTACGCCGCGCCTTACACGAACGTTGCCGGCGAGGAACTCGCGCCGGTGGCCAGCAAGACGCCGCACATGTGGGGATTCCAGGCCGAGGGCGCTTCGCCCCTGGTGAAGGGGCACCCGGTCAGCGATCCCGACACCATTGCCACCGCCATCCGGATCGGCAACCCGGCGTCCTGGGATGCAGCCATTGCCGCACGCGATGAATCCGGCGGGCTAATCGAGGCCGTCACCGACACCGAAATCCTGGAAGCGCACCGCTGGCTTTCCGCACGCGAAGGCGTGTTTGTGGAACCGGCCTCTGCTGCGGGTGTGGCAGGGCTGCTCAAGAAGCACGCCGCTGGCGAAGTTCCCGCCGGCAAAACCATCGTCATTACGGTTACCGGGCACGGCCTGAAGGACCCGCAGTGGGCCCTGCGCACCGCAGACGGTTCCGACGTCGAGCCCACCAAGGTGGATTTCGACGTCGTCAGCGTGGCCGCCGCGCTGGGCCTGGAAGCGGCTGCCCCGGCAGCCTCCGGAAAGTAGGTACGCGCGTGCAGGTGGAGCTGCCCGGTGCCGGTCTCGCCGGTGCCCGGACGCCGTCCCGGCCGGTGACTCCGGGCCAGGACATCAGCGTCAGGGTGCCGGCGACCAGCGCCAACCTCGGTCCGGGGTTCGACTCCTTGGGCCTGGCCCTGGACCTCCACGACACCGTACGGGTCCGCACGGTCGAGGAGGAGGGCATCCTCGTCGAAGTGGCGGGGGAGGGCGCAGGAAACGTGCCGCTGGATTCCTCCCACTTGGTGGTCCGGGCCCTGCTCACCACCCTGGCCGCCGCCGGATACAGGGCTCCGGGGCTGCACCTGAGCGCAGCTAACGCCATTCCGCACGGACGCGGCCTGGGCTCCTCGGCGTCGGCGATCGTGTCCGGCGTGCTGGCTGCCAACACCCTGCTTCCCGCGGAGGCGCGGTTGGATGCCGCGGGCCTGCTGCACGCCTGCTCGGCGCTGGAAGGCCATCCGGACAATGTGGCGCCGGCCCTGGCCGGCGACCTCGCGATCTCCTGGGAAACGGGCGGACGCTTCCGTTCCGCCCGTGCGTCGGTGCACCCGGGCGTTGTGCCGGTGGCAGCCATTCCGGCCACTGAACTGTCCACCGCAAGCGCCCGCGGGCTGCTGCCCGCCAGCGTTCCGCACCGCATTGCCGCAGCAAACTCAGGGCGGGTTGCCCTGCTGGTCCACGCCCTGACCCATGACCCGTCGCTGCTGCTGGAGGGAACCCGCGACGAACTGCACCAGTCGTTCCGGGCCCCGGCCATGCTCCCCAGCGCGGAATTGATGGCGTCCCTGCGCGCAGCTGGCTTCGCAGCTGTGATCTCCGGGGCCGGCCCCACGGTGGTGTGCCTGGCCGCCGGGGTTGCGGAGGCGCGCGAAGCGGAGGGACTCATCACGGAACATCTGCTTGCCGCAGGAAGCCGCGAAAAGTGGCGTGTTCTCAGTCTTGGCGTTCAGCGAGATGGTGCTAGAGTGGAAGTGCACCAGCGGTACTAACCGTTCTAGTGCTCCCGCCGGCACGGCCGTCCATCTGGATTGTGATCTGGGTTTCAAATATGACCTGGGTAACAGATTTGTTGGGCCGCCCCGGGCTTTCGTTGAAAACACCTTGCCGCCGTCAGGTGCAGTTGCACCCGTACCGGCCGGTTGTCGATTCAATTGCCTGACCAGCGGAGGCACAGTCTTCGGTGTAGCCTTCATCCGGAACCGCCAAGAAGCGGCGCGTCCCACTGAATGCCGCGTGTTAGGCAGCAACGCTGGCCAAACTCCGCGTGGATTCTTCTTAAAAGGCACCCAGCAGATTCGCCCTTCTCCGGCCCTTGCCGGAAGCAGGCGAACCCTGGCCCAATGTCTGACCATGGGCCCAGGGCCAATCACCGCGGCCGGCAATGCGCCGGACCGCCCGACGAGGGGGAAGGATCCTTCGTGACAGACACCACCAGCCTGACTGCAGGCGTGGAATCCGTATCCGCCGGCTCCGCCGGCGAGAACACTTCAAAGAGTGCAGGCCTTGCAGGCCTTAAGCTCGCACAGCTCCAGGCACTTGCCGGCCAGCTCGGCATCACCGGCGGCTCCCGGATGCGCAAGGGGGACTTGGTTACGGCCATTTCCAACCACCAGCGCGGCGGTGCAGTGGCCGACCGCCCCGTGCGCGAATCCCGGGCCGGCGATGACGCTGCCAAGGGTGCCGTGACCGCACCGGAAGCTTCGGCTCCCGCTGCACAGGAGCAGGCCGCTGAGCGTCCGGCACGTACCCGGAACCGCAACCGGCGTGCCGCCAGTGACGGTGTAGTCACCTCCGTACCGGCCGAAGCTCCGGCAGAGGCACCGGCTCAGCAGGCACCCCAGCAGGCTGAAACCACCGAAGCAGCCGACAACGGCCGTCCGGCCCGCGACGAGAACCAGCGTGAGCGCGGCAACCGCCGCACCCGCAACCGCCGCAGCGACAGCGGCGAGACCAACGCCTCCTCTAACGGTGCTTCCTCCAACGGTGCTTCGTCCAACGGTGCTTCCTCCAACGGTGCGGAGGCACCGGATGCAGGCGAGAAGCGGGCCGAGGGCAACGGAGCTTCCAGCAACGGATCCTCCAATAACGCTGAGACCCGCTCCGACGACGAGCGCGGAGAGCGCCGCGAACGCCGCACCCGCGACCGCGACAACAACCGCGAAAACGGCAACCGCGAGAACCGCGAGAACGGCAACCGCGAGAACAACCGGGACCGCGACAACAACCGCGAGAACGGCAACCGCGAGAACCGCGACAACAACCGTGAGAACGGCAGCCGTGACAACAACGGCAACCGCGAGAACAACCGCGACCGCGACAACAACCGCGATGACAACGAAGAGAACGGACGCGGCCGCAACCGCCGCAACCGCAACCGGAATGACCGCAACGACCGCGGCGACCGCAACGACCGTTTCCGCGACCGCAACGAACGCCGCCGCAACCGCAACCAGAACCCCGAGGTTGACGACGTCGAGGTCACTGAGGACGACGTGCTGCTGCCCGTCGCCGGCATCCTGGATGTGCTGGAAAACTACGCCTTCGTGCGTACCTCCGGCTACCTCCCGGGCCCGAACGACGTGTACGTTTCCCTGGCCCAGGTCAAGAAGTACAACCTGCGCAAGGGCGACGCCGTGGTTGGCGCCATCCGCGCTCCCCGCGAAGGTGAAAACCAGGGCGGCAACCAGCGTCAGAAGTTCAACGCACTGGTGCGCCTGACCTCGGTCAACGGCAAGCCCGCCGAGGACAACAAGGACCGCGTGGACTTCTCCAAGCTGGTTCCGCTGTACCCCTCCGAGCGCCTGCGCCTCGAGACTTCCGCCAAGGTGATCGGCCCGCGCGTCATCGACCTCGTGGCACCGATCGGCAAGGGCCAGCGCGGCCTGATCGTCTCGCCGCCGAAGGCCGGCAAGACGCTCATCCTGCAGTCCATCGCCAACGCGATCACCATCAACAACCCTGAAGTCCACCTGATGATGGTCCTGGTTGACGAACGTCCCGAAGAAGTCACCGATATGCAGCGCACGGTGAAGGGTGAGGTCATCGCCTCCACCTTCGACCGTCCCGCCGATGACCACACCACGGTGGCAGAGCTCGCCATTGAGCGCGCCAAGCGCCTGGTGGAAATGGGCAACGACGTTGTTGTGCTGCTGGACTCCATGACCCGCCTGGGCCGTGCCTACAACCTGGCCGCTCCGGCGTCGGGCCGTATCCTCTCCGGCGGCGTGGACTCCTCCGCCCTGTACCCGCCCAAGCGTTTCTTCGGTGCTGCCCGCAACATCGAAAACGGCGGGTCATTGACCATCCTGGCCACGGCCCTGGTGGAGACCGGCTCCAAGATGGACGAGGTCATCTTCGAAGAGTTCAAGGGAACCGGCAATATGGAACTGCGTCTGTCCCGCAACCTGGCGGACAAGCGCATCTTCCCGGCCGTTGATGTCAACGCCTCGGGTACCCGCCGCGAAGAGAACCTGCTGTCTCCTGATGAAGTCAAGATCATGTGGAAGCTGCGCCGCGTTCTCTCCGGCCTGGATACCCAGCAGGCGCTGGAACTGCTGACCGGCAAGATCAAGGAAACGCAGTCCAACGTGGAATTCCTGATGCAGATCCAGAAAACCACCCTGGGCAGCAAGGACGACTAGCTGCCTTATCGAGCCGCTCATGCTCGGGTCCCGGCACCAGCCGGGGCCTGGGCCTGGGCGGCTTGTCCGTTAACCCGGTGCAGCCACCGGAGCACGGGATCCCCTGCAGGCCGATAAACTGCCTGTGGGAAACACAGTCGAAAGAGGAACCGAAAACATGTTTGAGTCCATTCAGGGTCTGTTGGATGAGCACGCAGAACTCCAGCTGCGCCTCTCCGATCCGGCAGTGCACGCGGACCAGGGCCTGGCCCGCCGGCTGGGCCGCCGCTACGCCGAGCTGAGCCGGATCGTGGATGCCTACAACCGGTGGCACGGACTCGAGGACGATCTCGCCGCAGCATCCGAGATGGCGGATGAGGATCCGGAGTTCGCCGCCGAGGTTCCCGTCCTGAAGGACCAGCTGGCCGACGCCCAGGAAAAGCTGCGCCGCCTGCTGATTCCGCGTGACCCCAATGACGGCCGCGACGTCATCATCGAGGTCAAGGGCGGTGAGGGCGGCGACGAAGCTGCTCTCTTCGCCGGCGACCTGCTGCGCATGTACACCCGCTACGCCGAGCACCGCGGCTGGCGCACCGAGATCATCTCCGCCACCGAGTCGGACCTCGGCGGCTACAAGGATGTATCCATGGCCATCAAGGGGAACTCCAACGACCCGGCCGAGGGTGTCTACGCCCGCCTGAAGTATGAAGGCGGTGTCCACCGCGTCCAGCGCGTTCCCGTCACCGAGTCGCAGGGCCGGATCCACACCTCGGCCGCCGGCGTGCTGGTGCTGCCGGAAGTGGATGAGCCCGAAGAGGTCGAGATCAACCAGAACGACCTGAAGATCGACGTCTACCGCTCCTCCGGCCCGGGCGGCCAGTCGGTGAACACCACCGACTCCGCCGTGCGCATCACCCACCTGCCCACCGGCATTGTGGTGGCCATGCAGAACGAGAAGTCGCAGCTGCAGAACCGTGAAGCAGCCATGCGCGTGCTCCGCTCCCGCATCCTGGCGCACGAGCAGGAGAAGATCGACGCCGCCAACTCGGACATCCGGAAGTCGCAGATCCGCACCATGGACCGCTCCGAGCGCATCCGCACCTACAACTATCCGGAAAACCGGATTGTGGATCACCGCACCGGCTACAAGGCCTACAACCTGGACACCGTGCTGAACGGTGAGCTGGAGGCCGTGGTGCAGGCCGCCATCGAAATGGATGAACAGGCCCGTCTGGACGCCATCGGTGACGAAAGCTAACCAGCCTCAGCCCGTGCCGGACACCCGGGACGGCGCCGAACCCCTACTGGCCGAAGCCCTGCGGGCCGCCGCGGCGGTGCTGGCAGCCGCGGGGGTCCCGTCGCCCCGGGTGGATGCTGAACTGCTTGCCGCGCACCTGCTGGGCGAGACCGCCGGCCGTGTGCGTGCCCTGGCCTTTACGGATGCTCCCACACCGGCCGGCTACGCCGACCTCGTGGCTGAGCGTGCCGCACGGGTGCCATTGCAGCACATCACCGGAAAGGCCCATTTCCGCTATCTGGAACTGGCCGTGGGGCCCGGGGTCTTTGTGCCCCGCCCCGAGACGGAGACCGTGGCGCAGCTGGCCATCGACGCGGCCCGCCGCGCCGCTGGTGCCAAGGTGGTGGACCTGGGCACGGGCTCCGGTGCCATTGCCGCGGCGGTGGCCTCCGAGGTGCCCGGCGCCGAGGTCCACGCCGTCGAGCTCAGCCCGCTGGCGTTTGCCTGGGCCGAGCGGAACCTGGCACCGCTGGGTGTACGGCTGGTCCAGGGCGACCTGCGCGATGCGCTGCCAAGCCACAACGGCTCCTTTGACGTGGTGGTATCCAACCCGCCGTACATTCCCGCCGACGCCGTACCCAACGAGCCGGAAGCCGCCGAGCATGATCCGGCCATGGCCCTGTACGGCGGGGGAGCGGACGGGATGGAACTGCCCATGGCGGCCGCCCGTACTGCGGCGCGGCTGCTCGTTCCCGGCGGCTATTTCGTCATGGAGCATGCCGAAGTGCAGGCCCAGGACATTGCCCGCCGGCTTGCGGCCGATCCCGCGTGGACGGACGTGCGTTCCCACCTCGACCTCAATGGACGCCCGCGGGCGACGTCGGCCATCCGGCGTGCGGCCGCTGAACCAGAACCTATGGCATCCCCTACCGAAAGAATGTTGCCGTGAGCACCAGTTATGACTGCACCAATCCAGAGGAACTCAGCGAGGGCCTGGCTGCCGCGCAGCGGGCGATCGCTGCCAAGGCCTGCGTGGTCCTTCCCACCGATACGGTCTACGGGATCGGCGCCGACGCGTTCTCGCCCCAGGCCGTAGCCACGCTGCTTGCAGCCAAGGGCCGCGGCCGCAGCATGCCGCCGCCCGTGCTGATTCCCCGGATGCAGACCATGGACGGACTGGCCACGGACATCCCCGAAGACGCCCGCAACCTGGCGCGTACCTTCTGGCCCGGCGGGTTGACCTTGATCTGCCACGCCCAGCCTTCCCTGTCCTGGGACCTGGGCGACACCATGGGCACGGTCGCCCTGCGGATGCCCGATGACCGCATCGCCCTGGAGCTGCTGGGAGTCACCGGCCCCCTGGCCGTGTCCTCGGCTAACCGGACCGGCTCGCCCGCCGCGCAGAACGCTGCCGAGGCGCAGGCAATGCTGGCTGAATCGGTGGAGGTCTACCTGGAAGCGGGGCACCGCCCGGTTGCCGGGAGCGACGGCGTGCCCTCGACCATTGTGGACGCCACCAGCGAGCCCATGCGTGTTGTGCGGCAGGGCGCCGTCAGCCTGGAAGCCCTGCGGGAAGTGGTTCCCGGGATTCTGGGTCTGGGCGAAGAGCCGCCTGCTGAAGAAGCTGCTGCCGAAGATGCGGCCGCCAAGCAGGGCTAAGCCCGTCCGCCGGACGGCAGCGTGAGGATTTCTGCGCCGCCGTCGGTAATGGCTACAGTGTGCTCGCTGTGCGCGGTCCGGCAGCCGGTGGCGCTGCGCAGCGTCCATCCGTCGGCGTCGGTCACCAGTTGCGCCGTGTCCGCCATGACCCACGGTTCCAGGGCCAGCATCAGCCCCGGCCGCAGCTTGCACCCGCGGCCCGCACGCCCGGCATTGGGAACGTGCGGGTCCTGGTGCATGGTGGTGCCGATGCCGTGGCCCCCGAATTCGGTATTGACCGGATACCCGGCGGCGCCAAGCACCGACGCGATGGCGGCGGAGATGTCGCCGATTCGGGCACCGGGCACGGCAGCGGCAATGGCTGCGTCCAGTGCCTGTTCCGTGGCGCGGATCAGTGCGACGCTTTCGGGCGGGCGGGTTTCGCCCACAATGAAGCTGATGGCCGAATCGGCTGCCATCCCATCCTTGGTGATGGCGAAGTCCAGTTTCAGCAGGTCGCCCTCGGCCAGCGAATAGTCGTAGGGGAGGCCGTGCAGCACTGCATCGTTGACCCCGGTGCAGATGTAGTGGCCGAACGGGCCGCGGCCGAATGACGGCGCGTAGTCGACATAGCAGGAGCGCGCTCCCGCGGCGGCAATCATTTCCGCTGCCCACCGGTCAATGTCCAGCAGGTTCGTGCCGACTTTCGTCCGCGCCTTCAGGGACTGCAGGATGTCCGCAACCAGGCGTCCGGTGACCCTGGCGCGGGCCAGTTCGTCCGGGTTCAGGATCTCGATCATGGGGTGGCTTTCATCAGCATCCACCCACCCTATCCGGCTTAGGTCCGGTTCCGGGCGCTTGGCCGCCGATTCACCCGCGGGATGCCTCCTGCAGCACGTCCTGCACCCGGGGGCGGGGAACGTTGTTGGTTTCTTCGGCCCAGCCCGGCTCCTGCCGCTGCCCGAACCACATCATCTCCACGCGGCGCAGCGGGCCGTGCAGGCGTTCACCGGCCAGCGAGGACAGCCCGTAGCCCAGGCGCAGCACAGCCCGGCAGAACCAGGCCGGCAGGCGGGCCGGCCGGCGTCCGCCTGCCGCCTCCAGGACCGAAGATACGGAAGCCTGCTCCCACGGCTGCAGTACTACCGCCGGCACGGGTCCGCGGTGTCCGGCCACCCTCAGGACGAAGTCGACGAGGGAATCCACGGAGCTCACCGGACTCGGAGCCGTGCCCGGTGAGGCCACTGAGGCCAGCGGCGAGGCGGCCAGCCGGGCCAGCTTGGCGGTGGTGGCGCGGCCGGGGCCCTGCACCGAAGTGGCGCGGACGGTGGTTACGCTGCAACTGCCGGCGGTACGTGCCGAGAGGGCCTGTTCACCCAGGGCCTTGGACCGGGAATAGGCCGAGAACGGTTCGACGTGGCTGCTTTCATCCAGGAACGGGCGGTGACCCTGCACAGCGGCGCTGCTCAGGTGCACAAACCGCCGGACCCCGGCGGCGTCGGCCGCGTCGGCGATCAGCAGCGGCAGCAGCGCATTGGCGCCGCGCAGTTCGGGGGAATCCCCGGCACCTGGAGTCGCCAGCCCGGCAGCGTTGATAACGACGTCGGCGCCGGCCAGCCCGGCGGTGAGCGAAGCCCGTTCGGTGTCCAGGCCGGCAGACCGGTCCTTCAGTGCCTGCATGTCCGTGCCGTCGGCGTGCAGTCGAGGTGCCCGGACAGTGCGGACCTCAATACCACGGGCGGCCAGCTCGGAGCGGATGGCTGAACCGATGAATCCGGTGGCGCCGACAACGGCCCAGACGGGGGAGTGCGGTGCGGGAACTGATGATGTGGATGCGGAGCTCAAACCTGTTGCTTTCGGGTGGCGGGCAGGGGAGGCATGGGGGACCAGGAACGGTCCTGCAGGATGCGCCGGGCTTCGCGCCAGCCAGCCCATAGGCGGCCGGCGCCGTGCAGTGTGCGCTCTACGGCGACCAGCCGCAGTATTTCCTTGCCTGCGGTCAGGACGGTGCCCAGGGCAAAGCCGGCACGGTTGTACCGTCCGTGGACCTGCAGGTAGCGGGCCGTGTGGCCTCGGTTGCGCATGGACGTGAACCGGCCCAGGTCGCTGGAATCGTTGAGGTGCCGGATGCCCAGATCAATCTGCTTCTGGGCGCGCACCTTGCGGATCACGAAATCGTTGACGTACGCCACCGGCCGGTCGAGGGAGGCCAGCCAGCCGTAGATCAGGTCATCGCCGTTGATGAAGTAGCGGGCGTCCGGCAGGCCGATGCGGCGCACCTGCTCAGCGCTGATGAGCATTCCCTCGAAGCAGCCCAGATTGGTTTCGAACACGGGTGAGTCGCGGAAAACGTTGCCCCGTACGGGGACGTGCACGCCGAGGAAGGGCACAAAGCGGTGCTGCCAGAAGAACGGAGCACCGGAGCCGTCAAGCCGCCGGCCGTGGATGCAGTCGTAGCTGCCGGTCCATTTGCGCAGCGCAGCCACGGCGCCGGGCAGTACCTCGACGTCGTCGTCCATCAGCCACAGCCAGCCTGCGCCGTCGGCCAGCGCGGCTTCCGTTCCGGCCGCGAATCCGCCGGCGCCACCGGTGTTGGTCTCCAGCCGGAGGACGGTCAGCGGAACCGGGAAGCCCCTGCGGGCCGCTTCGAGGACCTCGGGCGTATTGTCGGTGCTGGCATTGTCCACCACCACCACGGCGGCCGGAGCGGGATCAAGCGCCTTGATGCTTTCCAACAGCCCGGAAAGGTAACCGGCGCGGTTGAAGGTGGTGATGACAATTGTCAGCTCGGCTTCACCGGCAGGCTTCGCCATTGCTAGAACCCGAAGTCCGACGGCGGTCCGAAGCGGCGCCCGCTCATCCCGGCGGCGTAGGCGCGCAGCCAGCGGACGAAGCCCTTGGGGTCTTTCGTGCGGGCGAAGTGGATCGGGTAACCGGCGGCGTCGGCCACGAAGGACTTGACCCGGCCGTAACGCCGGGTGAGGTGGCCCCGGTTGCGGTAGAAGTAGAACTGTTTGAACGGCGTATCCGGGACCAGGACATGCATCCGGTCTCCCAGCACGGGCTGCACCTCCGACCATGCGGCGGGATGCGTCAGGGCTGCTGTGGTGACGGTGCCGAAAGCGACGCCGGCGCGGCGCAGCCTGATCATGAAGTCCGTCTCGTCGCCGCGGATGAACAGGCGCAGGTCCGGCAGGCCCACCCGGTAGAACACATCGGCCCGGATCAGCGCGCCGTTGAAGAAGTGGCCCACGTTGGGCAGGAACCCCCGGGCGGCGACTGCGGCGCGGTCGTGGGTCAGTTTCCCGTCCAGGCGGAAGTGGAAGGAGAGGGTGTCCGGGGCACCGGGGGCCACCACCAGCGGCAGGACGACGTCGAGCCCGCGTTCCTGTGCGGCGGCGAGGAGCACGGCGAGGCACTGAGGGTCTTCGGGATGGGCGTCGTCGTCCATGATCCAGATCCACTCGGCACCGGAGGCCATGGCTGAAAGAATGGCCAGGGAGAAGCCCCCGGCCCCGCCCAGGTTGGTGTTCGAACGGATGTAGTTCACAGGTGCCGCAGAGCTTTCGGCAATCTCGGCAACCGGGCTCTTGCCGGAGTCCACCAGGGCCACGGATGTGATGTTGGCAGTCTGGGCAGCGAGTGCACCGAGGAGTGTCTTGACGTCATCGGGACGGTCGAAGGTGACTGCTGCTACGGCAACGGAGTCCGGCAAGATGATCCTTTCGCAGCCACCCGCAGGAACGGCCCCGTCTAAACAGCAGGGCCGGAACAGAACAGGGTGTGCAGTTAGTATGCTGAATAGATTCCAGTCTATTACACCGGATTCTTCCACCTGTTCTTCGCACCACCGAGAAGAGAGCCGGGTACCTACCCGTTGAGGACCATGAGGCAAAAACCTACGGAGACCGCCAGCCTTCCAAGGGAGGAAAAACCTGTCCTGTGGCTGTGGTCGCAGTACATGCTGGATTCCCTGGCCTGGATCGTATCCATCGTCCTGGCGCTTGTGCTGCGGTACGAGCTGACGGTTGAGCAGATCAATCCGGGGGGACTGGCCGTGTTCTGCGGCGTGGCAGTCCTGACCCAGCTGATCGTCGGGTATTCCTTCGCCCTCTACCGCGGGCGCTACAGCTTCGGCAGCTTCCACGAGATGCGCCTGCTGGCCGTGGTGACGCTCATAGTCTCCGCCATCCTGGTCCTTGCCAGTGCCCTGTTCGGCCTGGTGATCGACATCCCGCGAAGCACCGGAATGATCGCCTTCCCGTTCGCCTGCCTGTTCATGGCGGCCATCCGCTACGTGAAGCGGATGTACGTGGAGAGCAGGGCCCGTCCGGGCGAAGAGGCCCAGCGCACGCTGATCTACGGTGCCGGGTTCCTGGGCGGTTCCCTTGTGTCCCGGATGATGAAGGATCCCGGATCCCCGTATTACCCGGTGGGCCTGATTGACGACGACCCCGCCAAGAAGCACCTGCGGCTGGCGACTGTCCCGGTCCTGGGCAAACTCACCGACCTTGCCGAGGTGGTGCACCGCACCCGCGCCACCGTGCTGATTGTTGCCATTGCCGACGTCGAAGCCAAACAGGTGCGCGAGATTTCGGACCGTGCAGAGGGCCTGGACCTGCGCGTACTTGTCCTGCCTCCGCTCAAGGACATGCTGTCCAAAGGCGAGGGCGCCGGTCTCACGGAATTCCGCGACGTCGCGGTGGAGGACCTGATTGGCCGCCGGCCCGTGGACATCCGCGTTGAGGAGGTGGCCGGCTACCTGTCCGGCAAGAAGGTGCTGGTCACCGGTGCCGGCGGGTCCATCGGCTCCGAACTGTGCCGCCAGATCACCGCGTTCAATCCGGGGGAGCTGATCATGGTGGACCGGGATGAGACCGGGCTGCAGCTCACCCAGCTTTCCATCACCGGACGCGGGCTGCTGGACGGCAGGGACACGGTTTTGGCCGATATCCGGGATCCGCAGGCACTGGAGCGCATCTTTGCCGAGCGCCGTCCCGACGTCGTTTTCCATGCCGCCGCCCTCAAGCACGTTTCGCTGCTGGAGCAGTACCCGCAGGAAGCATGGAAAACCAATGTGCTGGGCACCTCAAACGTGCTGGCCGCTGCCCGGAAGGCGGGCGTGCGCCACTTCGTGAACATCTCCACTGACAAGGCAGCCAACCCCACCACCGTCCTGGGGCACTCCAAGCGGGTAGCCGAGAAGCTGACCGCTTGGATGGCGCAGGCCACCGGCGAGCAGTACGTGTCGGTGCGGTTCGGCAACGTCATCGGCAGCCGGGGGTCCATGCTTCCGCTCTTCAGCGAGCAGATCCGCCAAGGCGGTCCGTTGACCGTTACGGACCCCGAGGTCACCCGCTTCTTTATGACCATTCCCGAGGCTTGCCAGTTGGTGATCCAAGCCGGGGCAATCGGCCGCGGCGGTGAGGTCATGATCCTGGACATGGGCGAACCGGTGAAGATCCTCGACGTTGCCCGCCGCATGATCGCCATGTCCGGCAAGGACATCGATATTGTGTTCACCGGCCTGCGCCAGGGTGAAAAAATGCACGAAATCCTGGTGGGGTCCGGTGAAGAGGATTCACGGCCGTTCCACCCCAAGATCTCCCACGCGTCCGTGGCGGTCCTCAATCCAGAGGACCTGGATCTGGCCGACTGGCTGCGGCGCTGCGGGATTGCCGGCGCGCCCGCTGTTGAGGGTGGGGCCGGGGTAGTACGGCTTTCCGGGGCCAGCCCCGAGGGAACGGATTCCCCCGTGGACGGCCGCGAACTGGACGGCGGCGAACTGAACGGCGGCGACGCCTACCGTGAACGGCGGACCGGCTGATGCTGCTGGCCGTATGCGCGGCGGCGGCGTTCCTGATAAGCCTGCTGCTGCCCTTTGTTTTTATCCCGCTGCTGCGCCGGCTGGGCGTTTTGGATGTTCCAAACGAGCGGTCCTCCCACACCACCGTGGTGATCCGCGGTGTGGGCCTGACGGTCGCTGCCGGTGTCCTGGCGGGGCTGGTACTGTCCCTGGCTACCGGACTCGTCTCTGTTGACCGGTCCATTATCGCCATCCTCATTGCGGTCATCGGCCTGGCCTCGCTGCTTGGCTGGATTGAAGACTGGCGCGGTGTATCCGTCCGGACGCGTGCCGGCAGCCAGCTGGTTATCGGGCTGGCGGGCACGGCTGCATTGGCCTGGACCATGGAGCAGAGCTGGTGGTGGGTGCCGGTGGGCGGAGTGGCCATTGCGGCCTACATCAACGTGGCCAACTTCATGGACGGCATCAACGGCATTTCCGGCCTGCACGGACTGGTGGTGGGAGTGCTTTATTCCATCAGCGGCGTGCTGTCGGACCATGTCTGGCTGACTGTTGCCGGTGCCGTCACGGCTGCTGCGTTTGCCGCTTTCCTGCCGTGGAACCTCGGCAGGGGACAGGTGTTCCTGGGGGACGTCGGAAGCTATCTGCTGGGCGCTTCCGTTGCGGGTACCGCTGTGGCTGCTTTCCTTGCCGGCGTTTATGTGGAGTACCTGCTGTTCCCGCTCCTGGTGTACCTGGCGGACACGTTTTCAACGCTCCTGCGCCGGGTGCGCAGGGGAGAGCGGTGGTACACGGCGCACCGCCAGCATGTGTACCAGCGGCTGACCGACGCCGGACTGAGCCATGTCCAGGTGTCCCTGCTGGTGACCGGTTGCACCCTGGTGGTGGGCCTGGCAGGCCTGTTCACAGCGGGCGCGGGGGCCGGCACCACGTTGGCCGGAGTCCTCTTCGCCGTCGCCGTGGTGGTGTTCTACCTCGCTTCGCCTGCACTCTTCGCGCGGCGCTACGCCCAGTAGCCGCGCAGGCGGTCCGGTAGGGAGCTGCCTGCGCCGCGGCCGGGCCAGGGGCTTCTTCTATGTACTGTAGAATTCAAGGGTCGCGGTAGCCCCGCGCCTTTTCCAGAAGTATCCAGGCGAACCATCCAGACAAGGAAGACTGCCCACACATGAGATCCACAGACGGTTCCCGCACCAGCGGGTTCCTGACCCCCTCCGGGCCAACGAAGGCCCCCTGGCTGGGGATCCTCGGTCGGGCCCTTGCCGTCACCGGGGGCGCAGCCGTGCTGGCTGCGGCCTCGGCGGCAGTGTTTGCGGACGGATACGCTGCGGCAAGTTCTGTGCTCGGATGGTTCCTCATTGCGGCCTTCTTCGGCATCAGCCTCTTGGTTGGGCATTTTGTCGGCCGGAGGAATCCTTCGGGCGCAATTGGAATGTTCGTAGTTACCTATGCCATAAAAGTTGTGGGTTTCGCCGTCATTCTTTTCGGATTGGGTACGCCGGAATGGCTGCACCGTGAATGGTTTGCGTTGAGTGCTGTCGGCGCCGTGGTTCTGTGGCAGGCAACGGAGATCCGTGCCTTTGCAGCAACCCGGCACCTGATCTTTACCGAAGCAGCGGAACCTTCCAGCGAAGGAGCTTCGAATGCCTGAGAAAAAGCCCGCAGTTACCCCCGCAGCCTTCCAAGCTCCCGCGTCCAGGCGCCGCGCAGCACTGCAGTATGTGCTGGCGGGAATCATCGCCTGGGGTTTGATAGGGTGGAGCCTGGATAGTCTCCTGGGAACTCGCTGGATTTTACCGGCCGGTATCGTTCTGGGCGCGGTCAGTGGCTACTATGTGGCCGCCGCGCACAGGCAGGCCACGGATGCGGACCGACCCGCCAAGGGTGGAAAACAGCCGGATACGGATAAATCGAATTGATTTCACAAAACCTGTTTAGAGGGCGCACCTCGCGCGTGCCCGCCAATGATATGCCCAACGATGGACACAGCAGAGAGGAAACGCGTTGATCGCGCTTGCGCTTCCCGCCTCCAATGACGAGGGATTCGTTCCACCCACCCTCGAAGACATGCACCTCCCTGAGATCCTTCCCTGGGGCGCCGAAAGTGGAGAAGGATTTGGTAAGCAGATGCTGCTTATCCTCCTTTCCGTCCTCATTCTCGGATGGTTCTTCGTAGCCGCTGCCCGAAAGGGCCAGATGGTCCCGGGCCGGCTGCAGTTCCTGGGCGAGTGGAGCTACAACTTCGTTCGCAACTCGATCGGCCGGGACATCATCGGTGAAAAGGACTTCAAGGCCTTCACCCCGCTGCTGTTCTCGCTCTTCTTCTTCATCCTGATCAACAACCTCTGGGGCAGCATCCCGCTGGCGCAGCTGCCGACCACGTCCCACGTGGGCACGGCTTACGCCCTGGCCGGCATCGTGTACTTCACCTGGATCATCCTCGGCATCAAGAAGCACGGCATTGCCTACTTCAAGTACGCCACGGTTCCGTCCGGCGTGCCGATTGCCATCCTGCCCCTCGTGGTGCTGATCGAAATCATCTCCACCTTCCTGGTCCGTCCGATCACGCACAGCCTGCGACTCTTCGCAACCATGCTGTCGGGCCACCTCATCATCATGCTGGCGGGTGCCGGAACCTCGTTCCTGCTGCTCGAGGCTGAGGGACTGCTGAAGCCGCTGGGTGCTCTCACCCTGATCGGCGGCGTCGCTATGTTCCTGTTCGAAGTCTTGATCCAGGTCCTGCAGGCCTACGTCTTTACCCTGCTGACCGCGATCTACATCCAAGGCTCAATCGCCGAGGAACACTAAACCTCCCCTCTCCGGGGGAAACCCCTGAACCACACAACCTGCCCTCCGGGGCATCTTGAAAGGAACAAGCCAAATGATTGGTGAAATCAACGGCAACATCAACCTCGTCGGCTACGGTCTGTCCGCCATCGGCGGCGCCATCGGCGTGGGCCTGGTCTTCGCTGCCTACATCAACGGTGTAGCCCGTCAGCCGGAAGCCCAGCGCGTCCTGCAGCCCATCGCCTTCCTGGGCCTGGCACTGACTGAAGCACTGGCTATCCTTGGTCTGGTTTTCGCGTTCGTCCTCAGCTAACTTCAGCGCGTATTTTCCTAACCAAGTAGATAGGACGGATTGAAATGAACGAGGCACTAATCCTCGCCGCTGAAGAAGGCGCGAATCCTCTGATCCCAAACATCTGGGAGATCCTCGTAACACTGCTTGGCTTCGCTGTGCTGATGTTCATCGTGGTCAAGTTCGTCGTCCCGATGTTCGAGAAGACGTACGCAGAGCGTACCGAGGCCATCGAAGGCGGACTCAAGAAGGCCGAAGCCGCACAGGCCGAGGCCAGCGCGGCCCTGGATGAATACAAGCAGCAGCTGATCGATGCCCGCACCGAGGCCAACCGGATCCGTGAGGAAGCACGCGCCGAAGGCGCCCAGATCCTCGCTGATCTCAAGGCCAAGGCAGGCGCCGAATCCGCCCGCATCATGGAACAGTCCCACGTCGCCATTGAGGCGGAGCGCCAGGCAGCTGTCGTTTCCCTCCGCAGCGAAGTGGGCACCCTCGCCACGGAGCTGGCAGGCAAGATCGTAGGCGAGTCCCTCGCCGACGATGCCCGTGCTGCCCGTGTAGTTGACCGCTTCCTTGACGACCTGGAATCCCAGAACGCAGGTGCGGTCCAGTAATGGCAGGTATATCGAGCGAGTCCCTGGCCGCGGCACAGACGAAGCTGGAAGGCATGCTTCCCGGCGCCACTGCGTCCCTGGCCGAGGAACTCTTTGGAATTCTTGGCCTGCTGGACAGCGACGCCGGTCTGGTCCGCGCACTGACGGATCCGGCTCGTGAAGCCTCCGCCAAGGCAGCCCTGGTCTCGAAGCTGGTAGGCGGCAAGGTTTCGACCAGCGCCGAGCAGCTTGTTGCTTCTCTGGTGGAGTCGCGGTGGCGCACTGCGCGTGACCTCGGCGATGCCCTGGAAACCCTGGGTGCAACGGTTGTTTCCGCTGTAGCGGAAAACAAGGGTCCCGGCCTGGCCGGGCTCGAGGCCCTGGAAAGCGAACTGTTCCGCTTCAACCAGGCCGTTGCAGCCAACCATGAGGTGCAGCGTGCCCTGCAGGAACCGCAGGCTTCGGCCGCAGCGCGTTCCGAACTGGCGCTGAAGCTGGTACCGGGCGCGGGCGCTGAAGCAAAGGTGCTGATCAGGCAGGCAGTGACCGCCCCGCGCGGCCTGCGGCCCTCGGCACTGGTCACCCGCTTCATGGAACTGGTAGCTGCCCGGCAGCAGCGGTGGATTGCCGAAGTGCAGTCCAGCCGTCCGCTGACGCAGGAACAGCAGAAGCGTCTGCAGTCCTCTCTCAACGGACTGTATGGCCGCGAGCTGAAGATCAACGTCAACGTGGACCCGGCGATTCTGGGCGGCATCCGTGTCACAGTGGGGGATGAAGTAGTTGATTCCACCGTTGCAACACGCCTGACTGAACTTCGCCGAAAGCTCGCTGTCTAGTCACGTCACGGCCGGAAACGGCCGGAGAAACAATTGAGTACCAATCACGGTCATCGGCTTTCAAGCGATGATCACAACATAGGAGAGCAGGGACTGCAGATGGCCGAATTGACCATCAACGCCGACGACGTCCGTAATGCGTTGAATGAATTCGCGGCGTCCTACGAACCCGGAAACGCAGAGCGCGTTGAAGTTGGCCGCGTAACCACCGCCAGCGACGGCATTGCCCGTGTGGAGGGCCTGCCCTCCGTTATGGCGAATGAGCTGCTTCGGTTCGAGGACGGCACGCTGGGCTTGGCCCAGAACCTTGACACCCGTGAAATCGGTGTCGTTGTACTTGGCGACTTTGCCGGTATCGAAGAAGGCCAGGAAGTTCACCGCACCGGTGAAGTCCTGTCCGTACCCGTAGGCGATGCCTTCCTGGGCCGCGTTGTCGACCCGCTGGGCGAGCCCATGGATGACCTGGGCCCGATCCAGGCCGAGGCACGCCGTGCCCTGGAACTCCAGGCACCGGGCGTTACCCAGCGGAAGTCGGTCCACGAGCCGCTCCAGACCGGCCTCAAGGCAATCGACGCCATGATCCCGATCGGCCGCGGACAGCGCCAGCTGATCATTGGTGACCGCAAGACGGGTAAGACCGCCATTGCCGTGGACACCATCCTGAACCAGAAGGCCAACTGGGACTCCGGCGACGTGCAGAAGCAGGTTCGCTGCATCTACGTCGCCATCGGTCAGAAGGCTTCCACTGTCGCTGAAATCAAGCGCACGCTGGAAGACAAGGGCGCCATGGAGTACACCACCATTGTGGCCTCCCCGGCATCCGACCCGGCCGGCTTCAAGTACCTGGCACCGTACGCCGGTTCGGCCATCGGCCAGCACTGGATGTACGGCGGCAAGCACGTCCTGATCATCTTTGATGATCTCTCCAAGCAGGCCGAAGCCTACCGCGCCGTGTCGCTGCTGCTGCGCCGCCCGCCGGGACGCGAAGCCTACCCGGGCGACGTCTTCTACTTGCACTCCCGCCTGCTGGAGCGTTGCGCCAAGCTCTCCGACGAGCTCGGTGCAGGCTCGATGACCGGCCTGCCGATCATCGAGACCAAGGCAAATGACGTCTCGGCCTACATCCCGACCAACGTCATCTCCATCACTGACGGCCAGATCTTCCTCCAGTCGGATCTGTTCAACGCCAACCAGCGCCCCGCCGTCGACGTCGGTATCTCCGTGTCGCGTGTTGGTGGCGCCGCACAGCAGAAGGCCATGAAGAAGGTCTCCGGTACGTTGAAGCTGGAACTGGCCCAGTACCGCGACATGCAGGCATTCGCCATGTTCGCTTCGGACCTGGATGCGGCTTCCCGCCAGCAGCTGACCCGCGGCGCACGCCTGATGGAACTGCTCAAGCAGGGCCAGTACGCCCCGTACCCGGTGGAAGACCAGGTCGTATCGATCTGGATGGGCACCAACGGCTACCTGGACGACGTTCCCGTTGAGGACGTGCGCCGCTTCGAGGCCGAGTTCCTGGAGCACGTACGCCACTCCTCGTCCGTCATGACCGTCCTGGCCGAGACGAACAAGCTCGAGGACTCCACGGTTGATGAGATGAAGACCCTCATCACCAACTTCAAGCAGGGCTTCTTCGGCGAAGGTGACAACCGCATGGTTGCCGCCGGCCACGAAGAAACCTCCGCCTTGGACGGGGAAGCCGTAGACCAGGAAAAGATCGTCAAGCAGAAGCGCTAACGGCTTTGGACCTCCGCTGCCGGGCACACCGCCCGGCAGCGGACCCTTTGCCCTTGCCTTAGCCCCTAGTTCGAACGCTAGGAACTGAAAGGAAAAGTATGGGAGCCCAAATTCGGGTCTACCGCCAGAAGATCGCGTCGACCACGTCGATGCAGAAGATCTTCAAGGCGATGGAGCTGATTGCTGCCTCTCGCATTGGAAAGGCGCGCACCCGTGTGGCTGCGTCACTGCCTTACTCCAATGCGATCACCCGTGCCGTTTCTGCTGTGGCATCCCAGTCGGAGATCGATCATCCGCTGACCACCGAACCGGAGCAGATCCGGCGCGCAGCCGTGGTCATCATGACCTCCGACCGCGGTCTTGCCGGATCATACTCCGCCGGTGTCCTCAAGCAGGGCGAAGCACTTAATGAATTGCTCCGTGAAGAGGGCAAGGAAGTTAAGACCTACCTTGTCGGACGCAAGGCGCAGGCGTACTACGACTTCCGCAACCGTTCCGTGGAACGGGTTTGGACCGGCGGTACCGACGCACCCGAGTTCGAAACAGCCCGAGAAATCGGCAAGGCACTCCTCGATGACTTCAATACGGCCTACGAAGACGGCGGCGTGGACGAAATCCACATCGTGTACACGCGCTTCAAGTCCATGGTTATTCAGGAACCTGCGGTCATCCGACTGCTGCCGCTGGAGGTAGTAGAGGAAGAAGCCCAGTCAACCGCTGAGTTCCTGCCTCTCTACGAATACGAGCCCGAGCCGGAAAAGGTCCTGGACGCACTGCTGCCGCGCTACATCGAGTCGCGCATCTTCGCAGCCATGCTCCAGGCCGCGGCTTCCGAGCTTGCCGCCCGCCAGCGCGCCATGAAGGCCGCAGGGGATAACGCCACGGACCTGATCAAGAAGTACACGCGACTTCGCAACAACGCCCGTCAGGCTGAAATCACCCAGGAGCTTTCGGAGATTGTCGCCGGAGCAGACGCGCTCAGCGCGTCCTAACCAGCAGCAACCGCCGCAAGAAGCTCCAACGCAAAACAAAACTTAGTCCACACGCCATCTAACTGAGTGAAGTGAGAGAGATGACTGCCCAAACTGCCGAGCACGGAGCAACCTCCGTAGCACCGGGCGCCACAGGCCGTATCGCCCGTGTCATTGGCCCGGTTGTCGACGTCGAATTCCCGGCTGACGCAATCCCCACCATCTACAACGCCCTGACCACCGAACTGACGGTCAACGGCGAAACCCGCACCATCACCTTTGAGACCTCCCAGCACCTGGGCGACAACCTCATCCGTGCAATCTCCCTGCAGGCCACTGACGGCCTGGTCCGCGGCGCAGCCGTGGTCGACACCGGTGCCCCCATCTCCGTGCCCGTAGGCGACGGCGTCAAGGGCCACATCTTCAACGTGCTGGGCGAGCCCCTGGACGTTCCGGCTGACAAGCTTGAAATCTCCGAGCGCTGGCCGATCCACCGCAAGGCACCGAACTTCGCGGACCTCGAGGGCTCCACCGAGATGCTGGAAACCGGCATCAAGGTGATCGACCTCCTGACCCCGTACATCAAGGGCGGCAAGATCGGCCTGTTCGGCGGTGCCGGCGTCGGCAAGACCGTTCTGATCCAGGAAATGATCACCCGTGTTGCCCGCAACTTCGGCGGTACCTCGGTATTCGCCGGTGTTGGCGAGCGTACCCGTGAAGGCAACGACCTCTGGGTTGAAATGGAAGAGGCAGGCGTCCTGAAGGACACGGCCCTTGTATTCGGCCAGATGGATGAGCCGCCGGGAACGCGCCTTCGCGTGGCCCTCTCCGGCCTGACCATGGCGGAATACTTCCGCGATGTGCAGAACCAGGACGTGCTGCTCTTCATCGACAACATCTTCCGCTTCACGCAGGCAGGTTCCGAGGTTTCCACTCTTCTCGGCCGCATGCCTTCCGCCGTGGGCTACCAGCCGAACCTGGCTGACGAGATGGGTCTGCTGCAGGAGCGCATCACGTCCACCAAGGGTCACTCGATCACGTCCATGCAGGCCATTTATGTCCCTGCTGACGACTACACCGACCCGGCCCCGGCCACCACGTTCGCCCACCTGGACGCGACCACGGAACTTTCCCGTGAAATCGCATCCCGTGGCCTGTACCCGGCCGTGGATCCGCTGACCTCGACGTCGCGCATCCTCGACCCCCAGTACGTCGGCCAGGCGCACTACGACACGGCTATCCGCGTCAAGCAGATCCTTCAGAAAAACAAGGAACTGCAGGACATCATCGCCATCCTCGGTGTCGACGAACTCTCCGAAGAGGACAAGATCGTCGTGTCGCGTGCACGCCGTATCCAGCAGTTCCTCTCGCAGAACACCTACACCGCCAAGCAGTTCACCGGCGTCGAAGGCTCCACGGTTTCCGTCAAGGACACCATCGAGGGCTTCAAGGCCATCTGCGACGGCGACGTGGACCACATCGCCGAGCAGGCCTTCTTCAACGTCGGCGGCATGGATGATGTCGAGCGTCAGTGGGCGAAGATCCAAGAGCAGACCGGGAAGTGAGCCCCATGGCGGACACTGCTGAACTCCAGGTTGAGATTGTCGCAGCCGACCACTTCGTGTGGTCCGGTGCGGCGAAGATGGTCAAGGCCCGCACCAGCGACGGCGAGATCGGGATCCTTCCCGGCCACTCGCCGGTGCTGGCCATCCTTGCTGAGGGTGGACTGGCCATTGAGCCGGTTTCCGGCTCCCGCATTGAGGTGAGCGTCGACGGTGGTTTCTTCTCCGTGGACAACAACCGCGTGGTCATTGTGGCCGACAATGCGAAGGTGACCAACGAAGCAACCGCCGGGATCCGCTGACCCCCACCAATGGACGGTTCTTACGTGTTCATTGCGCTGGCTGCCCTGTTCGGGCTGCTTGTCCTCGCAGTACTGCTTTTCTGGGTGCGCCGCAGTCAGCTGCGGCGCACCCTGGGGACTCTTGATGCCTCCATCTGCTTCCCGCCCGGCGGGTGGCGGATGGGGGTTTGCCGTTATACGGACACCCACTTGGAGTGGCTGCGGCTCGTATCACTGAGTCCGCGCCCGCCCTACCGTTTCCTGCGCAGTTCGCTGGAAATGGGCGGCTGGCGCGAACCCACCGAGGCCGAGCGCGCACGCATCCAGCCGGGCGCCGTAGTGGTACGGCTGAATTACGAGGGCAGCGCTGTCCTGGTGGCCATGAACTATGAGGCCTACACCGGACTGTCGTCCTGGATCGAAGCCGGCCCCGTAGTTGGCATCGGCACCTGGCGGTAGCACCGGCCGGCCAAAGCCCAAGCATCAAAGGCACAGGGATTCCCCTGTGCCTTTTGTGCTGTCCGGGCACTGTTGGCGGCCCGGACGGTGCGCCGGCTCCACCTAGAATGGAGTAATGGAAGACGTCATTGTTGTTACCGGTCCGTCCACCCTGCGCGGCGCCGTCACTGTTCCCGGCGCGAAGAACAGCGTCCTGAAATTGATGGCCGCAACCCTGCTCGCGCAGGGGCGGTCGGTCATCACCAACGTGCCCAACATCCAGGACGTCTGGATCATGGCCGAATTGCTGCGCCGGCTGGGCTGCACAGTGGACTACGACGTCGACGCCGCGTCCGTGGCGGTGGATGTGCCCCGGGAGTTGGGCCACCAGGCCGACTATGACCTGGTCCGTGCCATGCGGGCCTCCATTTCCGTACTTGGCCCGCTGGTGGCCCGGTGCCGGCGCGCCGAGGTGGCGTTGCCCGGCGGCGACGCCATCGGTTCCCGCGGACTGGACATGCACCGTTCCGGACTCGAGCTGATGGGCGCCTCGATCGGGATAGACCACGGCTACCTGGTGGCGTCGGTGCCGGAAGGCCTGCACGGCGCGGCTCACATCCTGGACTTCCCCAGCGTGGGTGCCACGGAAAACCTGATGATGGCAGCCACCCTGGCCCGCGGACGCACGGTGATCGACAACGCTGCGCGCGAACCGGAGATCAGTGACATTGCGCAGATGCTCAATGCGATGGGTGCCCGGATCACCGGCGTGGGTACCAACACGCTGGTCATCGAGGGCGTCGACGCACTGCATCCTGTGGTCCACCGCACCGTGCCGGACCGGATTGTTGCCGGAACGTGGGCGTTTGCGGCGGCGATCACCGGGGGCGAAATCGAAGTACGGTCCGCAGATGCATCGGCTCTGGCCGTGGTGCTGGACAAACTGGTCCAGGCCGGCTGCGAGGTCAGCACGGGGGAGGACTGGTTCTCCGTGAAGGGTCCGGCCACGCCGGAACCGATCAATGTATCGACCCTGCCTTATCCGGGTTTCCCCACCGATCTGCAACCGTTTGTGGTGGCCCTGAACGCGGTGTCAGCCGGTTCGGGAATGGTGACGGAGAATGTGTTTGAAGCGCGCTGGGGCTTTACGTCAGAATTGGCCCGGTTGGGGGCAGTGGTCCGGCTGGACGGCCACCACGCCCTTATCCAGGGCGTGCCGATGCTTTCCGCTGCGCCGGTTGTCGCCAATGACATTCGTGCCGGAGCTGCGCTGGTTATTGCCGGTCTTGCGGCAGACGGAACTACCGAGGTGCGCGGCGTGGAGCATATCGATCGCGGCTATGAGAACTTTATGGAAAACCTTCGCGGCCTGGGCGCCAATGTGGTGCGCCGCCGCGGATAAAGGACGAACCCTCGAAAACGTAAAAGCCCCCGGCAGCTGCCGGGGGCTTTTACGTTTGCTGCAAAACTGTTGTCCCGAAGGGAACGCGGTCCTTAGAGGGCGGTGACGCCGGTGGCCTGGGGGCCCTTGGCGCCCTGGCCGATTTCAAAGGAAACGCGCTGGTTCTCGTCGAGGGTCTTGAATCCGTTGGTCTGGATTTCGGAGTAGTGGACGAAGACGTCGCCGTCGGAGTCGTCCGGGGTGATGAAGCCGAAGCCCTTTTCGGCGTTAAACCATTTGACGGTACCCTGAGCCATTGTTTCTCCTCATAAATGGAACTTACCTGCACGCTTCGTGCCGGGTTATGTTACTGAAGCAAGAAAGCCCAAGTTCTTGCCGTTCAGCAGTTCCTTGAGGAGCTTCTCGCTCGCAACGGTCTTGCGAGCATGAAATACACCTACACAAAGACTTGGTAATAGAGTGGCATAACCTATTTCCGGGGTCAATGCCGGAAACGAAAAATTTTCAACTATTTTTCCCAGTTTTCAGAGTTTCCGGGGCGTCCAGCCAGGAGCCGAGCCGCAGCACCGCGTGCAGCTGAAGATCGGGTGTAAGCACCAGTGCGTCGGCGCGCAGTCCCCGGCGAAGTGCGCCAACCTCGTCCGCCAGCCGGAGCACGTCGGCAGGCACCTCGGCTGCGGCGCGCACGGCGTCGTGCAGCGGCACGCCCGCAGCCACGGTCCGCTGCAGGCACTGCAGCAGGGTGGCCGTGCCGCCGGCAATTGATCCACCCCCGGCCAGGCGGGCGGTACCGGCACGGACTTCCACGGCCAGGTTGCCCAGCCGGTAGCTGCCGTCCTGCAGACCGGTAGCTGCAATGGCATCACTGACCAGGGCTATGTTGTCGGCGCCTGCCAGCTCGAAGACGGTCCGCACCATGGCCGGGTCCATGTGCACGCCGTCGGCAATTACCTCGACCACGGCGTCGCCCTTCCGTGCGGCCCGCAGGCAGGCAGCGGCAGGCCCGGGGGAGCGGTGGTGGAGCGGCGGCATTCCGTTGAACAGGTGCGTCACGGTGGGCCGGGGCGCGTAACCGTCAAACCCGGCCTCATCCATCTCGTCACGGGCCCACGCAAGCGACGCCGCGGCGGTGGCGTCGTCGGCGTCGGTGTGGCCCAGGGAGGGGGTGACGCCCCGCAGGATGAGCCGGTCCACCAGGTCCTCGGCCCCTGGAAGCTCCGGAGCGTAGGTCATGGTCACCAGCTCACTGTCGGAAGCCTCTACCAGCGCATCCACGAAATCCGGATCGGGAGCGAGCAGGTACTCGGGGTCCTGCGCACCCCGGCGCACCGGCGAGAGGAAGGGCCCCTCGGCGTGGATGCCCGCAATGAGCCCCTCGCGGGCCAGGGCGCCCAGCCGCTCCGCGGCCGCCAGGAGGGACTGGCGGGATCCGGTGACCATGCTGGCCAGCAGGGAAGTGGTCCCCGAGGCGTGCAGGAAGGATACCGCCTGCCGGATCCCGTCGGGGCCGGCGGTGGCGAAGTCGGAGCCCAGGGCGCCGTGGCAGTGCAGGTCCACCAGGCCGGGAATGATCAGCGCACCAGGGGGGACCGCCACCGGGTCCGGCCACCCGGCGTCATCAAATCCGGACGCGGGTCCGGCATACACAATCCGGTCGCCCTCGAAGGCCAGCACGCCGTCGGAAACCGGCTCGTCGGGAGTGAGGACGGTGCCCCGGAGATAGCCGCGGGTTGCGGAAGGCGCAGTAGGAGTCATGCACCGATTCTAGGCATGCCCTGAGCCGGCGGGGCAGCAGCGCAACTGCAGGCTCAGAAAAGACGGGAGTCCCGGTCATCCACTCCGCGCATGGCATCGTAGTCCAGGGTCAGGCAGGAGATGCCCCGGTCTTCGGCCAGCACCCGGGCCTGCGGCTTGATCTGCTGGGCGGCGAAGATCCCCTTGACCGGAGCCAGCAGCGGATCCCGGTTGAGCAGTTCAAGGTAGCGGGTCAGCTGCTCGACGCCGTCGATGTCGCCGCGGCGCTTGAGCTCCACGGCCACCGTGGCACCGGAGGAATCGCGGGCCAGGATGTCCACGGGACCGATGGCCGTCATGTACTCGCGGCGGATGAGGGTGTAGCCCTCGCCCAGGCGGTTGATCTGTTCGGCCAGCAGCCGCTGCAGGTCCGCTTCCACGCCGTCCTTGATGAGTCCGGGGTCAACGCCCAGGTCATGGGAAACGTCGGAGAACCGCTCATGGATGCTGATCACCAGGCGGTCGTCGGTCTTGGCGCTCTGGACGTTCCATACTTCCGTGACACCGGCTTCGGCATCCGTAGCGTCCGGTTCCACGCTGCGCATGGTGGCCGGAGGGCTCATCCAGTTCAGCGGCTTGTAGGAGCCGCCGTCGGAATGGATCAGGACGGAACCGTCGGCCTTGACCATCAGGAGCCTTACGGCCAGGGGCAAATGGGCACGGAGGCGGCCGACGTAGTCAACGGAGCAGCGGGCTATTACTAAACGCACAGTTGCACTTTACCGGCTCATCTGCGGCAAAATGACTTACATGCCCCGTTCCAACCGTCCCCGCCGCGCGCCCGCCGCCGGCAGCCCCGCCGGCAGGAATGCCCGGCGCAAGTGGGCCGCTGCGGCCCCGGACATGGATCTGGAGCGTACCCGCGCCGGAATTCCGCACCATGAGAGCGGCCCCGACGGAGAATGGTCCGTGCGGCAGATCACCGCCAAGAACGCTGCCAAGGACTACCGGTGCCCCGGCTGCGGGCAGGTCATTCCGCCCGGAACTCCGCACCTGGTGGTCTGGCAGGAGGACTCGCTGCTGGGCCGGCAGGCGGCAGTGGAGGGCCGCCGGCACTGGCACAGCCACTGCTGGCGGATCCGCCGCCGATACTAGTGGTGGTCCTGGCGGGCGATAAAGACTTCCTTGAGCAGCAGCAGGATCGCCGCCGCAGTGGGAATGGCGATGAGTGCGCCGAGGACGCCCAGCAGGGTGCCGCCGGCGATCACCGCGATGACGGCCACCGCCCCGGGCACCGCCACGGCGCGCTGCATCACCCGCGGCGAAACAAAATACGCTTCGAACTGCAGGTAGGCCATGTACAGGATGGCGAACACGACTGCCGTCTGCCACCCCACGGTCAGTGCCACCAGTGACACCAGGACCAGCGCGATGGGCGGACCCACCAGCGGGATGAAGGCCAGCAGCGCCACCAGGAACGCGAGCAGCACCGAGAACGGTACCCCGGTAATCGTCATCACAATGAACGCGTAGGTGGCGTCGAGGAGGGCTACGAATCCCTGGCCAATCACGTAGTTGCCCACGCTGCCGGTGATTTCCTCGGACAGGGCTTCCACCCGCCGGCGGCGGCTGCGCGGGGCGAGCCGGTAGGCCCACTTCTTCATGGAGGGCAGGGAGGCCAGGAAATACAGGGTCAGGACCAGGATGATCAACGCGCCGAACAGGCCGTTGGCAATCACGGTGCCAACGCTGAGGACCCCGCCGAACACCCCGCCCACGGCATCACCGTTCGAGAAGAACTTCGTGACCTCCTCGTCGATCCGGTCACGGACCTTGAACTGCCGGTCAATGTTAATGAAGAAGTCCGAGGCCAGGAAGTTATCGACGTAGCCCGGCGCCTTGGAAATAATTTCCGAGGTCTGGCTGACGATTGTGGGAATCAGTGTTGCGAAGAAGGCGGCGACGACGCCGGCCAGCACCAGCACCGTGATGGCGATGCCTGCGGGACGGGGGATGCGCCGGGCCGCGAGCCAGCGGACCACCGGGTCCAGCCCCAGGGCAATGAAGAGCGCGGCCCCGATCCACACCAGCAACTCGCCCACGTTGGTGATGACGAAGTACAGCAGCAGGGCCAGCCCCACGCCCACGGTGAGCATAAAGCCGAAGTAAATGGGATGGGTACGCAGGCTGTGGACGTCGGGTTCGGCATGCTCGGCACCGCTGATGCTCAGGCGTTCATCCGGCAGCCGGACCTCTGGATCCACTACGACTTCGGGCGTTTCCTCCGGCGGAAACTCGAAGCGCCGCCGGGGCCGGGCGCCCGGCACTCCGTGGCGCAGGCTGTACCGCACCCGGTCCGATGCCGTGGAGAGGAACCCGGGCATCCGCGTCCGCCCCGCTGCCCCGCGGGTACCGCCGGTCTCCGCTGAATCGGGGTTTGCCGTGCGGGGTCCCTTCGCAGCCGGTCCGGGGAGCGGTGCGTGGACAGGCACGTCCTCGTTCTCGCTCATTTGCGTACGCTCTCCCTCTGCTGTTTTTGCCTCTTGGTACGTTGCGAAACCCTATCAGCCGTGGCCCTTTGCGGTCCGTTCCTCCCGCATCCTCGGCGGCATCCCCGCACCCGGACAGCAGCGGGCGCCGGCGGCGCGAATGGGAGGTGGAACGGGATTTCGTTACCATTGGGTTATAAAGTGCCAGGACAACTAATAAACCGCCGCGCCGGGGCCGCCGTATATGAGGCCCCGCTCCCGCCTGCCCGGGGCAGGGATGCGGCCGCCCAGAGATGTCGTTGACTGAAGATAGGTAAGTTGTGCGAAACAAATTTGCAGTTCCGCTGATCGTCCTTGGGGTGTTGCTGATGCTCGTAGGCATTGGGCAGCGCACCATTTGGGCGCCCCCGGAGACCGAATCGGCGTCCGCTGCCGTCAGCGACGCCAAAGCACCGGTGACCGTCCTCGACGCGGAACTGCTGGCCGGCTATCCGGACGGCGTGGAAATCACGGTCCGCCAGGATGCCCCCTTCACCTTGGCGGTTGGCCGGGCCAACGACGTCGAAGCGTGGGTAGGCGAAGCCGCCGCCAACCGGCTGGAAGCCGCAGACGGCGACGAGCTGGCCGCAGCCTCCGAACAGGGCGAGGCGAAGACCCCGAATCCTGCCGGTTCCGACCTCTGGGTAGTAGAGGAAGCAGGGGAGGGCGAGCTGTCCTATGACTGGAAGGCGCCGGCTGAGGGCGACTGGGAGATCCTGCTGGCCACCGACGGCACCGCTGCTGCTCCCGGCGACGTGACGCTGACCTGGGACAGTGACGCCAGCCGGCCGCTTGCCGTTCCGCTGATTGTGCTCGGTGCACTGCTGGCGGTCCTCGGCCTTGCCCTGGGCTTCCTGCGCAGCGGTGACACCCCGCGCCGCGGCGGCCGCCGCAGCGCCGGCCCGGACAACCGTTCTGTTCCCGCCGAAAAGTCACCCAGCTCCACCTCTGCTTTCACCGCCCATGCCCCCGCACGCCGTCGTCCGGCCATGGCGGCAGCTGCCGCCGCAGCGCTGGTACTTGTGGCCACCCCCGCCCCCGCGTTGGCGGAAGAGGGTTCAGCAGGCTCCCGCCCGGTTGTGCTGGATTCGCAGCTGGAACGCATCCTTGCCGACGTCGCCGGCACCGTTGAGGCCGGCGATGCGGCGAAGGACGCGAACGCACTGGCACCCCGCGTCGGCGGCTCCGCCTATGCCCTGCGCGAGGCGAACTATGCGGTGGCTGCGAAGGCTGCCGATCACGAAGCTCCGGTTCCGGTGGCTGCGCAGACTCTGCGGACCCAGTCAGTTGCCGCCACCGACAGCTGGCCCCGGACCATCGTCGCCGTCACCCAGGGCGAGGCCAACCCTGTGCCGCAGGCCCTCCTGCTGGTCCAGGCCTCGGCACGCGAGAACTACAAGCTTGTATCAGCCGTCCAGATGCTTCCGGCGAGCACGTTCCCGCAGCCCCCTGCCGCTGGAACCGGCGCTGACCAGATTCCGGCCGATTCCGCCAACGGTCTCCTGATGAGCCCGCAGCAGGCCGTGGCCGCCCTCGCCGATTCGCTGACCAACCCCCAGGGCGACAACAAGGCAACATTCGCCGGAAACCGGTTCACCGAGGACGTGGTGAAGTTCCAGGAACAGGTCAAGACCGACCCCAAGAACGAGTTCGCCACGAACACGTTTACGCACACTGCCGAGCCCTCGGCTACGCACGCGCTGCGCACGGCCGACGGCGGGGCCATCGTTTTCGGCTACCTCGCCAACACGTTCTCCAGCACCCCCAAGGAAGCCGGCGACTCGATCAACTTGGAAGGGACCGTGTACCAGTCGCTCACCGGCCAGGCCAACACCGATGCAGGCATTGACGTGCGCCACGGTGAAGCGGTGATGGTCTACGTTCCTGCCGCCGGGAGCAACAGCCAGGCGCAGGTGGTGGGTGCCGCCCAGCAGCTGTTGGGCGCAACCCTGAAGTAGCTGCGAAGGCGGCGGAGCGCAAGGGATCCGGGGCAAGCCCCACGCCGCCGGCAGGGATGCGGGCACGGGCTTGCCGGTGACGGGGCGCGGCGTAATAAGGTGAAGAAATGAGCACACCGAACCACCGCCCGTCGCCGGCGGCCCCCTCACCTGTGAACCTGCGGGGTGCAGTCGACCTCTCCGCCCTCAAGGCCCGTTCCGCCGCCCCGCCCGCTGCGGCAGCCGCCGCCCCTGCCTCCGGCCCGGCAGCTGGAGCCGCGCCCGCTTCCTCACCCTTTGTTGTGGAGGTTTCGGAGCAGACCTTCCCGCAGGTGGTGCAGCTTTCCGCTGATGTGCCGGTGGTCATCGACCTGTATTCGCATACCAGCGCCGAGTCGCAGAATGTTTCAGCGGTCCTGGCCGCCGTCGCCGTCGAGCAGAACGGCAGGATGCTGCTTGCCCGCGTTGACGTTGACGCCTATCCGCAGATTGCCCAGGCCTTCCAGGCTATTGCGGTTCCCACCGTCGCAGCCGTGCTCAAGGGCCAGCCGGTGCCCCTGTTCGACCGGGCCCTGCCCGAAGAACAGATCCGCGCCGTTGTTGCTGAACTGATGCAGGTTGCCGCTACCAACGGCGTCAACGGCGCCCTGGACGGGGCTGCCCCTGAAACGCCGGCCGAAGAGGCCCCGCTGCCTCCGCTGCACCAGGAAGCCTTCGACGCCATCAATGCCGAGGACTATGACGCCGCCGCGGCCGCCTACCGCAAGGCGCTGGCAGAGCAGCCTGCCGACGCAGAAGCCAAGGCCGGCCTGGCACAAGTGGAGCTGATGGCCCGCCTGCGCGGGGTGGACGCCGACGGGATCCGCCGTGCAGGTGCAGAGGAGCCCGACAATGTGCAGGCCCAGCTGGCCGTGGCGGACCTGGACATTGCCGGCGGGCACGTTGAGGACGCCTTCCGGCGCATCACCGGCCTAATCGGGCGGGTGCGCGGCGAGGACCGGGAGACAGCCCGGCTGCGGCTGCTGGACCTCTTCGAAGTAGTGGGTGTATCCGATCCGCGGGTCACTAAGGCCCGTTCCGCCCTCGCCCGGGCACTGTTCTAGGAAGGGCGCTTTTTCCGTGGATACACCATCGCTTTTTGACCCGATCACCCTGCGCGGTTTGGAGCTGGCCCACCGCGGCTGGGTCGCCGCCATGTGCCAGTACTCAGCTGACGCCGTGAATCCCGCGGACCCCGCCAACGCGCCGGGTGTGCCCAATGACTGGCACCTGATGCACCTGGGTTCCTTTGCCGCCGGCGGTGCAGCCCTGATTATTACCGAAGCTGCTGCCGTCAGTCCGGAGGGCCGGATCAGTCCGCAGGATGCCGGTATATGGAATGACGAGCAGGCTGCAGGCTGGCGCCGCATCACCGACTTCGTGCACCGGCACGGTGCCGTGGACGCACGCATCGGCATCCAACTGGCCCACGCCGGCCGGAAGGCCTCCACCTATGCTCCCTTTGCGGCCGGGCACGGCAGCGTTCCCCTCGGGGACGGCGGCTGGCAGACGGTGGGTCCCACAGCGGACCCGTTCGGCACCTACGCCGCGCCCGTCGAACTGGACGAGGCCGGCATCCGCCGCGTCATCTCCGATTTCGCCGACGCAGCGGTACGCGCGGTGGACGCCGGCTTCGACACCATCGAAATCCACGGTGCACACGGCTACCTCCTGCACCAGTTCCTCAGCCCGCTGGTCAACACACGCACCGATGCATGGGGCGGCAGTGAAGACGGACGCAACCGGCTGACCCTGGCGGTCATTGACGCGGTGCGGGCGGTCATCCCCGAGTCCATGCCCCTGCTGCTGCGAATCTCTGCCACGGACTGGATGCCCGGGGGAGTGGACTCTGAATCTTCGGTGGTCCTGTCCCGGCAGGCCCGGGAACACGGAGTGGACCTCATCGACGTGTCCACCGGCGGAGCGGTTCCGGGTGCCGTTATTCCCGTAGGACCGAACTACCAGGTGGAATACGCGGAGGCTGTCCGCCGCGGAGCGTCCGTTCCCACGGCCGCCGTCGGGCTTATTGACACCGGCGCGCAGGCCGAGCAGGTGCTGCAGGCAGGCTCGGCGGATGCCGTCCTGATTGCCCGGGCCGCCCTGCGCGACCCGCATTGGTGGATGCGAGCCGCGGCCGAGCTGGACGCGAAGCTGCCCTGGGTGCCCCAGTATGAGCGGGCCGCCCGGCCCGGCGGCTTCTAGGGCACGCCGCCCGCCCGGTGCATCCAGATCAGCCGGCGCAGGTAGTCCCCGGGAGGGAGCCTCCCCCGGGGACACGGGCGTGAATCTGGTCCTTTGTGCGGAGCACTCCGGCCCGTCCCGGCGTTAATCTGGTCCCATGACCCAAACACCAGGACCGGCCCCCGCCCTGGCGGTGCGCGGCCTCGCGAAAAGATTCGGCGGCAAGGTGGCCGTGAACGGGATCAGCCTGGACGTGCCCGCCGGTTCGTTCTACGGACTGGTGGGCCCCAACGGCGCCGGCAAAACCACCATGCTGTCCCTGGCCACCGGGCTCCTCCGCCCGGACCAGGGCACTGCGGCGGTGCACGGCACCGATGTATGGGCCCACCCCCTGGAAGCCAAGCGGCTGATGGGCATCCTGCCGGACGGCGTGCGGCTCTTTGACCGGCTGACCGGCGAGCAGCTGGTGGCCTACGCCGGCCTGCTGCGCGGCATGGACCGGGACACGGTGGCTTCGCGCACCAAGGACCTGCTGGCCGCGATGGACCTCACCGCGGATGCAGGCAAGCTGGTGGTGGACTACTCCGCGGGCATGACCAAAAAGGTGGCGCTTGCTTCCGCGCTTATCCACGCACCGCGGCTGTTGGTCCTGGACGAGCCTTTCGAGGCGGTGGATCCGGTCTCCGCCGCCAACATCCGCGACATCCTGTCCGGTTACGTTTCCTCCGGCGGAACCGTAATTGTGTCCAGCCATGTGATGGACCTGGTCCAGCGGATGTGCGACCACGTTGCGGTGGTAGCCAACGGAAACCTGCTGGCGGCGGGCACCGTGGATGAAGTACGCGGCGGCACCAGCCTGGAAGAACGTTTTGTTTCCCTCGTGGGAGGCCGTACACACTCGGAGGGGCTGGAATGGTTGCGCACCTTCTGAGGCTGAAGCTGCTGCTGCTGCGCAACTCGCTGCGCCGCAGCCCGTGGCAGCTGGTGGGGATCATCCTCGGCGCCCTTTACGCCCTGGGGCTGCTGGCCTTCCTGCTGGCCGCACTGTTCGTGGTCGGCGCGGACCCGGCACTGGCGCGCACCGCCGTCGTGCTCGCCGGTTCCGCCGCCATCCTTGGCTGGGCGCTCATTCCGGTCGTTTTTTCCGGGCTGGATCTGACCCTGGATCCGGCCCGCTTTACCACGTACGCCGTTCCCATGCGGCAGCTGCTGGCGGGGCTGGCCGTGGGCGGGCTCATCGGCATCCCCGGCGCCGCCACGGCGTTGGCGGTACTGGCACAGGCATTGGGCTGGTACCGTTCACCGGCCGCCCTGGCCGCAGCACTGGTGATGGCCGCGGCGGCGTTGTTCACCTGCCTGGTTGCAGCGCGCGTCACGGTTTCTGCAGCGGTGTCCCTGACCGGTTCGCGTCGGTTCCGCGAAGCGAGCACGATGCTCCTGATCATCCCGCTGGTCCTGCTGGGCCCCATCATTTCCGCCGTAGGGGAGGGCATTGCCTCCAGCGGGGACTTCCTTATCCGGCTGGCGTCCGGCCTGTCCTGGACACCGCTCGGAGCCGTGTGGTCCGTGCCCGGCGACGTGGCCCTGGGCAACTACGGCGCCGCGGCCGCCAAGGCCCTCATCGCTATAGCCTTCCTGGCGGCGCTGGTAGTGGCCTGGAAGCTGCTGCTGCAGCGCGCCCTGGTCAACCCGCCGCAGGCCGCAGCGGCCCGGGGCAAAGCCGGCGGGCTGGGATTGTTCGCCCGGTTCCCGGGCACGCCGTCCGGCGCTGTTGCCGCCCGGGCCATGATCTACTGGCTGCGCGACCCGCGGTACAGCGCCTCGCTGCTGGTTGTGCCGCTGCTCGCCGTGGTCCTGGTCTTCGGATCCAACAGCTACGAGGGCAACGGCACCTGGCTGGTGACCTTGCTGCTTGCTCCGCTGATCGGGTTCCTGCTGGGCTTTTCGCTCCACGCCGACGTCGCGTACGACAACACCGCCTTTGCCCTGCACCTGTCCACCGGCGTGAGCGGCCGGGCGGACCGGGCAGGCCGCGCCCTTGCCTGCGCCGTGTTTGCCGTGCCGGCGGTTCTCCTGGCGGCGGTGCTGCCCGGGTTCCTGACCGGCTGGCCGGAGCTGGTGCTGCCGTCCCTGGGCGTGGGGCTGGGCGCGCTGCTGGCGGGCTTGGGCGTGTCCAGCGTCGTTTCTGCGCGGTACACCTACAACGTGCCGCTGCCGGGTGAAAACGCCTTCAAGACACCGCCGGGGTCCACCGGCCGGTCCCTGCTGGTCCAGGGCGTCTTCAGCATGGTCCTGTTCGCCCTGCTGCTGCCGGTGCTGGCACCGGCGGTTGCCGCGGTGGTTACCGGCAGTACGCTCTGGGGTGTTGTGACACTTGCCGCAGGGCTGGTGCTGGGCGGCGGGCTGCTGGTTGCCGGGATCCGTGTAGGTGGCCGCTGGGTGGACGCGCGGGGTCCGGAACTACTGCAGCAGGTCTCCGTCAACAAGTAGGTGCCGGGTACTAAGATGGTGTCCATGAGCCTGCCCCCAGATCCTTTCGAGAACGATCCCCGCCGCCTGGATGACAACGGGACTTCCACGGCCACCATCGAGCGCGAAGAACTGCGTGAAGAGCTGGAGCCCGGTGACAGCGAACGCTTTGCCCACTACGTGCGCAAGGAAAAAATCATGGAGTCCGCGCTGTCCGGCGAGCCGGTTATTGCCCTGTGCGGCAAGGTCTGGACCCCGGGCCGGGATCCGCAGAAGTTCCCGGTGTGCCCCACCTGCAAGGAAATCTATGAGGGCCTGCGCCCCGAGGGCGACAATCCCAAGGGCAAAAAGTAATACGTCCGTCCGGCCGTCTTGACCGCCCGTTTCCCAGCCTTCTTCTGCTGAAGGCAGTTAGTCCTGATGCCTGCATGACCTATGTGTTGACGCCTGCCCCTGCCGGCAGGTGCTTTGAGCTGTCCCCGTCCGGCGCCCGTACGGCAACAACCAATCGAGAAACTGGAAAGGTTGCGTTCCCAGCGTGAGTTCCGAAACGCTTTTCGGCGCCGGCGCCTCCCTGCCGCCCGCCTATCCTGAACGTGCCGCCTGGGGTACCGCCCCGAAGCTGCGCCAGTGGCAGGCCGAAGCGCTGGAGAAGTACTTTGCTTCCAATGCCAGCGACTTCCTGGCCGTGGCCACCCCCGGCGCCGGTAAAACCACCTTCGCGCTGCGGGTGGCCAACGAACTTGTGGAACGCGGCATCGTTAACCGGATTACCGTCGTCGCGCCCACCGATCACCTGAAGCGGCAGTGGGCCGACGCCGCCGCCAAGGTTGGCCTGGCCATCGACCCGAACTTCAAGAACGCCGACGGCCGGCACGGCCACGGGTTCATCGGTGTGGCCGTCACCTACGCCCAGGTGGCGTCCAAGCCCATGCTGCACCGCGCCAAGACGGAAGCGGCCCGCACCCTGGTGATCCTGGATGAGGTCCACCACGGCGGAGACGCACTGTCCTGGGGCGACGGCATCCGCGAGGCCTTCGAACCGGCGGCCAAGCGGCTGTCCCTCACCGGTACGCCGTTCCGTTCGGACACTGCCGCCATTCCGTTCGTGGAGTACGTCGAAGACCGGGACGGGATCCGCCGGTCCAAGGCGGACTACACCTACGGCTACGGCCAGGCGCTCAAGGACCATGTGGTCCGGCCGGTGATGTTCATGGCCTACTCCGGCCAGATGCGCTGGCGCACCAGCGCCGGAGACGAGATGGCGGCGTCGCTGGGCGAGGCTGCCGTCACCAAGGACATTACGGCCCAGGCCTGGCGCACGGCATTGAACCCCACCGGAGAATGGATTCCGGCCGTGCTCGCCGCGGCTGACCGGCGCCTCACCGAGGTCCGCCGGTCCGTGCCCGACGCCGGCGGCCTGGTGATTGCCACGGACCACGACGACGCGCGGGCCTACGCCGGCTGGCTGAAGAAGATCATGGGGGAGTCTCCCACGGTCATCCTCTCCGACGATGCCAAGGCCTCGGAGAAGATCGAAGAGTTCTCCGCCGGTACGCAGCGATGGATGGTGGCGGTGCGGATGGTGTCCGAAGGCGTGGACGTGCCGCGCCTCGCCGTCGGGGTGTATGCCACCTCCACGGCCACGCCGCTGTTCTTTGCGCAGGCCGTGGGCCGCTTTGTGCGTGCCCGCAAGCGCGGGGAGACTGCCTCGGTGTTCCTGCCCTCGGTGCCGAACCTGATGGCGCTGGCCAACCAGATGGAAGTGGAACGCGACCACGCCCTGGACCGGCCGGACAACCATCTGGAAGAGGAAGGCTTCGGGCTGGAGGACAGCCTGATGGAGGCCGCGAACCGGGAGGAGAAGGCGTCCGGTGAGCTGACCAAGCAGAAGTTCGAGGCGCTGGAGTCCCAGGCGTCGTTTGACCGGGTGCTTTTCGACGGCGGCGAGTTCGGCACCGGCGGGGCGCTGGGCAGCGAGGAGGAACAGGACTTCCTCGGGATTCCCGGATTGCTGGATGCAGACCAGATGAGCACGCTGCTGCGCCAGCGCCAGCATGAGCAGCTCTCGCGCAGGGGCCGCCGTTCCGGGGCGGCTGAGGCGCCGCCGGCGGAAGCCCCGGAGGTGGTGGACCACCGCCGGCTCACCGAACTGCGGGGAGAACTGGCCAAGAACGTTTCCGCCTGGTCCGCCCGTTCCGGCATGCCCCACGGGGTGGTGCACAGCGAGCTGCGCCGGATCTGCGGCGGACCGCCCGTGGCCCAGGCCAACGAGGAGCAGCTGAACAAGCGGTTGAAGAAGCTGCAGGACTGGTTCATCGGGCGCAAGTAGCGCCGTGTACGCGTGGAAGGGCCGGACGCATATGCGTCCGGCCCTTCCCCGTGTGTGTGCTGCTAGAGGTCGATGATCTCGACGCCGGCGTCTTCCAGTTCCGCCCAGGCGGCCATGGTGGATTCCCGGTTGATGCCGCGGGAAAGTTCCGGAATGACGGCGGTGGTGTAGCCGGCGGCCACTGCGTCCATGGCAGTGGCACGCACGCAGTAGTCGGCAGCCAGGCCCAGGACCACCACCTCGTCAACATCGTTGTCGCGCAGCCAGTCATCCAGGCTCAGCGTCTCTTCGCCGCTGTCCGGTTCCGCTTCGGGATCACCCAGGGGAACCTCGACGTCCGGGGCCAGTACGCCCTCGAATCCGGAGTAGGCCGCCTCGTACTGGCCCTTGCGGAAGAAGGCGTCAACGAGCTCGGTGTCCAGGTCAGGGTGCGGCTGGGCCCCGGGTGTGCCGGCTACGCAGTGCCGCGGCCAGGAATTGACCATGTCCGGCGTCTCGGAGAAGTGCGCTCCGGGATCGATGTGCCAGTCCTGTGTGGCGGCCACCAGGTCGTAGCGGCCAGCCGACGTTTCCACGTAATCGGTGATTTCACCGGCAAGGTCGGCTCCGCCGGAGACGGCCAGCGAGCCGCCTTCGCAGAAGTCGTTTTGTACATCGACAATGATCAGGGCACGCGCCATGCTTACTCCTCGTATTCGGTGGGGATTGCCGGTTCGCCGCGCTGCAGGCGGTTTACCGAGGTGGGCAGTTCGGCCAGTGATTCTGCGTGCCGCCGGGCTGCACGCGTGACGGCCTCGGGCCCGGTCCAGCCGGGCAGGATCTCTCCATCGGCGACGAACTGGTGCAGCAGCGGACGGTCGTTGCCGTCGTCGGCCGGGGCGTGGCCGATTCCCACCACCTCGGCGGTTGCCGTGCCGTGTTCGTTCAGCCGGCGCATGGCGTACTTGCGCCCACCGCGCGAAGCCTTGTTCTTGGCCGCCTTGGCCACGGAAACAAACACATGGTCATCACCCTCGCGGCTGACCAGTTTGTAGACCATGCCGGCGGTGGGCGCGCCGGAGCCGGTGACCAGGGAGGTCCCGACGCCGTAGGTGTCCACCGGCGCCGAGGCCAGGGCCGCGATGGCGTACTCGTCCAGGTCGGAGGTGACCATGATGCGGGTGCCGGTGTTGCCCAGGTCATCGAGCAGGTCCCGCACCCAGCGGGCCTGCGCCACCAGGTCCCCGGAATCAAGGCGGACGCCGCCCAGCGCCGGTCCGGCCACTTCCACCGCGTTGCGGACGCCCTGTTCGACGTCGTACGTGTCCACCAGCAGCGAGGTACCCATGCCCAGGGCGGCGGTCTGTGCCGTGAAGGCTTCCTTCTCGGAGTCGTGCAGCAGGGTGAAGGAGTGCGCGGCCGTGCCTACGGTCTTGAGTCCGTAGCGCAGGCCTGCTTCCAGGTTCGATGTGCTGTTGAAGCCGGCAATCACCGCGGCACGGGCTGCGGCCACGGCTGCTTCCTCGTGGGTACGGCGCGAGCCCATTTCAATGCAGGGGCGGCCGTCTGCGGCCGAGGTCATGCGGGAGGCGGCAGAGGCGATGGCACTGTCATGGTTGAGCATGGACAGCAGCATGGTTTCCAGGATGCATGCTTCCCCGAAGGTGGACTCGACAATAAGCAGGGGCGACTGCGGGAAATACGCTTCGCCCTCGGCGTACCCGTAGATGTTGCCCGAGAAACGGAAATCCGCCAGCCAGGCGAGGGTGCGCTCGTCCACCACGTTGGTGCGGGCCAGGAAATCCAGCTGCGGTGCATCGAACCGGAAGTTTTCCAGGGCTTCCAGGATGCGGCCGGTTCCGGCAGCAACACCGTAGCGGCGGCCGTCGGGCAGGCGCCGGGCGAAAACCTCGAAGACGGAGCGGCGGGAGGCCGTGCCCGAATGCAGGGCGGCCTGGAGCATGGTCAGCTCGTAATGATCCGTATACAGGGCGGAGTTTGGGGAATGCCAAGCGGCGGGACTGTTCACAGGCAAAACTCTAACCCGCTTATCCCGATTGGGGAGAAGACGCCGCCGCGGCAGTTCGGCACTGAATCCTCACTACAATTGAAGCCATGGCTACCAGCACTGCACCCGGCACGGACACCCTGATACGTGAGGAGACCGAATCCCTTACCGCCGTGGACGTCCCTTGGGTGGTGATCGTGTGGAATGACCCGGTGAACCTCATGAGCTATGTCAGTTACGTTTTTCAGAGCTACTTCAACTACTCGGAGGCCAAGGCGCACCGGCTCATGATGGAGGTGCACCAGGCCGGAAAGTCGGTGGTGGCCACCGGCTCCCGGGAGGCCGCTGAACGCGACACACTGGCGATGCACTCCTACGGGCTGTGGGCCACCTTCCAGAAGGCGGATGCAGCTTAGCCGGCTCCCGGGCCCTTAAACAGGCACCGGTACTTCAACAGCTGCTGAAGAAACGCACAACAGAACGGATATCGTGGCAACCGGATTCAAGCTCACCCGCAAGGGCATCACCGCCAACCTGGAACCGGGGGAGCGGGACCTGCTGCGCAAGCTCTTCGCCGATGTGCAGTCCCTGCTGGAACCGGACACCGCAGCGGACGCAGATCCCCTTGCGGCAATGGTGGGGATCGATCCGTCCGCCGTTGCCCCGGAGGACCCGGCGCTGCTGCGGCTGCTGCCTAACGGCACCGAGGCGGAAGACGACGCCCTGGAGTTCCGCCGGTTCACCGAACGCAGCCTGCGCGAATCGAAGCAGGCGGCCCTGCGCGCAGCTGCCCTGCAGCTGGAAACCGGCCCGCTGCGGCTGGACGCGGAGCAGGCCCGGCTCTTTGCCCGCGCCCTGAACGACGTCCGGCTGGTCCTGGGCGATCGTCTGGGCCTGGCCGACGATGAGGACGCTGAACGGCTGCACGACATAACGGACCCGTCCAAGGCACAGGACGTGGACGGCTACCTGGCCCTGGTGTACAACTTCGTCACATGGCTGCAGGAAACATTGATGCAGGCGCTCCTCGACACCCTGAACTGACGCTGAACTGGCGCTTCACCGGCCCGCAATACCGGCTTGGGCTGTGAGCAACGGCACGCAGCGGTGAATGTGCGGGCGCCGCGGGGAGGACTATTGTCGTTACATTATGAGTTCGAACCGGGTCGATCCGTCCGCTGCAGCACAACCGTCTGGGAAGTCAGAGGGGAAGTCGGACGCACCCATCGGCATTTTCGACTCCGGGGTGGGCGGCCTGACCGTGGCACGCGCCGTCCTGGACCAGCTGCCCAACGAAGCCATCATGTACGTGGGGGACACCGCCAAGGGACCGTACGGGCCGTTGCCCATTGCCGAAGTGCGGGCCAACGCGCTGGGCGTGATGGACGAGCTGGTGGACTCCGGCGTCAAGCTCCTGGTCATTGCCTGTAACACTGCCTCCGCCGCCGTCCTGCGTGACGCCCGCGAACGCTACACCCGCCGGTACGGCATCCCGGTCATAGAGGTCATCCAGCCGGCCGTCCGCCGCGCCGTCGCGGCCACCCGCACCGGACGGATCGGCGTCATCGGCACCGCCGCCACCGTGGGCTCGCGGGCCTACGACGATACTTTCGCTGCCGCGCCGCACCTGACGGTCTCCTCCGTGGCCTGCCCCGCTTTCGTCGAGTTCGTGGAGGCCGGCATTACCTCCGGCCCGGACGTGCTCGCCACCGCCGAGGAATACCTCGCTCCGCTGCGGGCGAAGGACGTGGACACCCTCGTCCTCGGCTGCACCCACTATCCGCTGCTCACCGGCGTGATTTCCTACGTAATGGGCGACGGCGTGTCCCTGGTGTCCAGCGCCGAGGAAACTGCCAAGGACGTCTACCGGGCACTGATTTCCCACGGCATCGAACGCCGTTCGCAGACACCCCCGCAGCACACCTTCGTCGCAACCGGGGATTCGGCTTCCTTCGAGCTGCTGGCCCGGCGTTTCCTTGGCCCCGAGGTCCTCAGCGTCCAGCACGTTGACCACGTGGCAGCGCATTACCCCACCGGCAGCATGGCGCGGGTCACTCCGCAGATGATTGCCGCAGCACGGGCAGACGCCCCCGAACACATGGCGGCGCAGAGCGGCGCCTCCTGGAACGGCACCGCATGAAACTGACCATTGTGGGCTGCAGCGGCTCCTTTCCCGGCCCCGCCTCGCCGGCGTCGTGCTACCTCGTGACCGCCAACGACGGCGTGCGCGACTGGCGGATCCTGCTGGACCTGGGCAACGGGTCCCTGGGAGCCCTGCAGCGCTACATGGACCTGCGGGACATTGATGCCGTCCTGCTGACCCACCTGCACCCCGACCACTGCATGGACCTGTGCGGGCTGCACGTGGCGGTGCACTGGGATCCCTCGGGCTGGAACCGGGACCGGATCAAGGTGTGGGGACCGGCGGCTACCGCAGACCGGATGGCTACCGCCTACGGCCTGGAGCTGGATCCGGGGATGCACGAGGACTTCGAGTTCAGCAACTGGACACCGGGCGGCACCGTGGAGATCGGGCCCTTCAGCATCACCCCGTATCCGGTCCGGCACCCCGCCGAAGAAGCCTACGCGCTGCGGGTCGAGGCCCGCAGCTTGGACGCCGACGGCGTATCCACCCTGCGGACCCTGGCTTATTCCGGGGACACTGACTCCTGCCCGGGGCTGGAAGCAGCTGCCCGGGACGCCGACGTCTTCCTCTGCGAAGCTGCCTTCCACGAGGGCCGCGACGACGCGATCGAGGGTGTGCACCTGACCGGGCGCCGTGCCGGGGCTGCGGCCACTGCCGCCAATGCGCGCCGACTGCTGCTCACGCACCTGCCGGTTTGGAATGACGCCAGCCTCAGCGTGGCCGAGGCCCGCGGCTCCTACACAGGTGACCTTGCGGTGGCCGTGGCCGGAGTGTCTTACGACGTTGGCAGCCCGTTCGCGGAGCCGTTGGCGGTGCAGAAGGCGCGCAGCGTCTAGCCGCAGTGCCGGCGATAGACTGAAGCCATGACTACCGCCTCCACTCCCGTCCCGTCCGCCAGCCTCGTGCGCGCGGACGGACGTACCCCGGACCAGCTGCGCAGCATCACCATCACCCGCGGCTGGTCGAAGCAGGCCGAAGGCTCGGCCCTGATCGAGTTCGGCAACACCCGCGTGCTGTGCACCGCCTCACTCACGCCCGGCGTGCCGCGCTGGCTCAAGGGCGAAGGCAAGGGCTGGGTCACCGCCGAGTACGCCATGCTTCCCCGCGCCACCAACACCCGCAATGACCGCGAGTCGGTGAAGGGCAAACTGGGCGGCCGCACCCACGAGATTTCCCGGCTGATCGGGCGCTCCCTGCGTTCCATCATCGACACCAAGGCGCTGGGCGAGAACACGATCGTGCTGGACTGCGACGTCCTGCAGGCCGACGGCGGCACCCGTACCGCAGCCATCACCGGGGCCTATGTGGCGCTCGCCGACGCAGTGGCCTGGGCCAAGGAAAACAAGCTCATAGCCCGCAACGCGTCCCCGCTGCTGGACACCGTTGCCGCCATCAGCGTGGGCATCATCGACGGCGTGCCCATGCTGGACCTGCCCTATGTCGAAGACGTGCGGGCGGAAACCGACATGAACGTTGTGGTCACCGGCTCGGGCAAGTTCGTGGAGGTGCAGGGAACCGCCGAGGGCGCTCCCTTCGACCGCGCCGAACTGGACGCGCTGCTGGACCTGGCGCTGCAGGGCACCGCCGAACTGGCCGCCATCCAGCGGCAGACCCTGGGCACGGCATAAATGGCACAGGCGCGCCTGGTCCTGGCCACCCGCAATCCGGGCAAGCTGCGTGAACTGCGTGAACTGCTGCGCGGGCAGGTGCCCGGGCTCGACGTCGACACGCAGGTGATCGACGCCGCGGCCGCCGGGGTTCCCGATGTACCCGAGACAGGCGTGACGTTCGAAGAGAACGCACTGCTCAAGGCCCATGCAGTTGCCGCCGCCACGGGCCTGCCCGCGGTGGCGGACGATTCCGGCCTGTCCGTGGACGTCCTGGGCGGAGCGCCGGGCATCTTCTCCGCTCGCTGGTCCGGCCGGCACGGCGACGACGCCGCGAACCTGGACCTGCTGCTGGCCCAGTTGGGGGACATTTCCGCCGAGCACCGCGGGGCCGCCTTTGTGTGCGCCGCGGCGCTGGCCGGCCCGGACGGCTCGGAAACCGTGGAGCGGGGCGAACTGCGCGGAACCCTGCTCACCGAGCGCCGGGGGGACGGCGGTTTTGGCTACGATCCCATCCTGGTCCCAGCCGGTTCCGAGCGCAGCTGCGCGGAACTGAGCAGCGCGGAAAAGAACGCCATCAGCCACCGCGGCCAGGCCTTCCGTGCCTTGCTTCCGGCATTGGTCCGCACACTGGCTGCGGAGGGCTAGCCCGTCTCCGAATCCCGGGGCCACGGTGTGTGATGTGTCCCAAACACGCCGGGGAGGGGTCCCGGGATTCTGTCCGGCGAAGGGGGCTGGGGCAGAATTGAGCGCGAGATGACTATTACTGAAGCCGTTCCCGCAGCCACCTCCCCGACTTTCTTCGAGTTCTCCGCCGGCACCGCCGTCGTCGAGCCTCCTGCCGCTCCCGCCGCCGTCGCGCCTCCTGCCGCTCCCGCCGCCGTCGTCGAGCCTCCTGCCGAAGGGCAGGTTGCCGCGGAACAGGCCGCGGCGGAGCCCTCCGCCCTTGGCGGGGTCGCAGACTGGGCTGTCGGCATGATGGAAAGCATCGGTGCCCCCGGTGCCGGCCTGGCCATTGCGCTGGAAAACCTGTTTCCGCCGCTGCCGAGCGAAATTATCCTTCCGCTGGCCGGCTTCACCGCCAGCCAGGGAAGCTTTTCCCTCACGGCTGCCTTGTTCTGGACCACGCTGGGTTCGGTTCTCGGCGCGCTGGCCCTTTACGGGCTGGGTGCCTGGCTCGGCCGGGACCGGATGCGCCGGGTGGTGGCCAAGGTTCCCCTGGTGGACCTGGAAGATGTGGACAAGGTGGAGGCCTGGTTTGAACGCCACGGCTATAAAGCGGTGTTCTTTGGCCGGATGATTCCGCTGTTCCGCAGCCTCATTTCCATTCCCGCAGGCATTGAACGGATGGGCCTGCTGACCTTCTCCGCGCTCACTACTGCCGGCAGCCTGATCTGGAACACCATCTTCATTCTGGCCGGCTACTATCTGGGCGAAAGCTGGCACCTCGTTGAGGCCTACGCCGGTGTTTTCCAGAAGATCGTCATTGCAGCGGTTGTCATTGCGGCTGTGTGGTTCGTTGCTGCCAAGGTCCGCAGCTCACGGAAGCCGGTGACCGGCGAAGATGCTTAACGCGGGACTGAACTTCACCGCGATCGACTTTGAAACCGCCAACGGATTCCGCGGTTCACCGTGCTCGGTGGGCCTGGTCCGGGTCCGCGGCGGACAGGTGGTCGAAGAGACTTCCTGGCTGATGCGGCCGCCCGAGGGGCACGACTACTTCGACCGGCGCAATGTGCGCATCCACGGCATTGAACCGGAGATGGTGGCCGGAGCTCCCCGCTTTGGCGAGCTTTTTCCCGAGATCGGGGCGTTCATTGGGGATGACCTCCTGGTGGCGCACAATGCGGCCTTCGACATGGGGGTGATCCGGTCCGCGCTGGAAGTATCCGGTCTGGCCGGCCCGGCGTACGACTATACCTGCACGGTGGTCCATTCCCGCCGCACCTACCAGCTGCCCTCGCACTCGCTGCCCTTCGCCGCAGAAGCGGCAGGCGTTCCGCTGCTGAACCACCACGACGCCACAGAAGACGCCCGTGCCTGTGCCGGAATCATGGTGGACATTGCCCGGCGCTGCGGGGCCTCCTCCATGCCGGACTTTTTCCTCCGCCAGGGCATGCAGGCTTCCAGGCTGCCCGCCTATGTGCCGGGCCAGCATGAGCTGTCCAAAGCCACCCGTGACGCCATGGCCAAGGGCACCGGGACGGCGGCTGCAGCGGGGACTGCCTGGACCGGATGGCCGTCCGAAGGGGAGAACCCGCTGCCCAACCCGCTCGCGGACCCCGCCCATCCCTTGTACGGGCAGACCGTGGTCTTCACCGGAAACCTGGGAATGGCCCGCCAGAGCGCCAAGGACCGTGCCGCGGAGGTAGGCGCCCGGACGGCCAGCAACGTCACCCGCGCAACCACGGTGCTGGTGGTCGGCGACGGCTTCGAACCGGCGGACCTTCGCAGCGGACGCCTGACTGGCAAGGCCCGGCGGGTCCTGGACCTGCATGAGCGGGGCCAGCGGATTGAAGTCCTCTCCGAAGCGGAGTTCCTCCAGACTCTCGGCGGGATTTGGCCCCGGGCTTCGCAGTAGGGGGAGGGCGGCGCGGCCGTCCGTCTGGGGATATCGCCGCGCCGGGTGTCCTGTACCTGTTTGCATAAGTACTTTGTCCACAGGCTCAAAAACACCTGTTGTTGCGGACTTTTGCGGTCGTTACTATCGAACACATGTTCGAATCATTGCGAGTGGCGGAGTGCTTGCAGCCCGACCCCTCGGGTCCCCGACCGGCGCCTGTTTTCCGCCTTGCGCCCGCGAGTGCCTCCGCTGCGGCTCCGGTCGTGGCGTCTTGGTCCCGGGCGCTCGCCTCCGAGGAATCCCTGGCCGGGATTGCTGCTGATTCCGATGCCGGGCTTGTTGACCGGCTCCGTGCTTTGGAGGAGCTGAAGGCTGCTGCGTGTGCGGCGCAGGCCCGGGTGGCGGCGGCGTTGGACGCATCTGTGCGTGCGGCTCATGCCCGGGCCGGGCTGCCCGCGGAGAAACAGGGGATGGGCGTTGGAGCGCAGGTGGCGTTGGCGCGGCGTGAGTCTCCTGCCCGCGGCGGCCGGATTCTGGGCTTCGCGAAGGCCTTGACGAAGGAGATGCCGTGCACGCTCAAAGCGTTGTCAGATGGCCAGATTAGTGAGTGGCGGGCGACCCTGCTGGTTCGCGAGACCGCCTGCCTGTCCGTGGCGGACCGGCGGCTGGTGGACCGTGAAATTGCCGGGGATCCTGCCGGGCTGGACGGGTTGGGGGATCAGCGCCTGATAGCGAGGATCCGGAAGATCACGTACCGGCTTGATCAGGCCGCGTTGGTGCGGCGGGCGGCGAAGGCGGAGGCGGACCGGTTTGTGTCCTGTCGTCCGGCTCCGGACACCATGACCTACCTGACGGGTTTGCTGCCGGTGGCCCAGGGGGTTGCGGTGTATGCGGCCTTGCGCCGTGCTGCGGATTCGTTGCGGGCCCGGGGCGATGCCCGCGGCCGGGGCCAGATCATGGCCGACACCATGGTTGAACGCATCACGGGCCAGGCAAAGGCTGAGCAGGTGCCGGTGGAAGTGCAGTTGGTGATGACGGACCGGACCCTGCTTGCCGGAGACCGGGAGCCGGCGCACTTGACCGGGTACGGGATAGTGCCGGCGCCGTGGGCGAGGGACCTGGTAGGTAAGGGAGTCCGTCGAAGGGCTCAGAAGACAGGGGAGCCCGGGGAGTCCCCGACAGATGCCTCCCATGGCTCCGGGGATCCTTCAAGCGGTTCCGCCGGCAGTGCGCCTGGCCCGACCGGCAGTGCGCCTGGCCCTGCCGGCAGTGCGCCTGGCCCGACCGGCAGTGCGCCTGGCCCGACCGGCAGTGCGCCTGGCCCGACCGGGACCTGGCTGCGCCGCCTCTACACCGCCCCAAGTTCTGGCGAGCTGCTGGCCATGGACTCGAAGGCCCGGTTCGTGCCGGCGTCTCTGGCCCGCCTGATCACGGCTAGGGACCAGACCTGCCGGACCCCGTGGTGTGATGCGCCGATCCGGCACCAGGACCACATTCGCCCACACCGTGACGACGGTCCTACGGAGGCAGCCAATATCCAGGGGCTGTGCGAGGCGTGCAACCAGGCCAAGGAAGCGCCAGGGTGGAAAGCGGCCGTCATCGGGGCGTCCGGTACCACCGGCCACCCGAGATCGCGGGTCCGGAAGGCCACTACTGCCGCCCGTCGCCACACCGTGGACATCATCGCGCCAACCGGCCACCGCTACCGGTCAACCGCCCCACCCTTGCCGGGTACGTAGCTGCGCTGCACCGGGCAAGCCGGGACAGCTAAGGGGCGATGGTTGTTGCCGCGAAAGCACCAGCGAGCTTCTCAATGGCGCTGTGCTCACGGAGGGCGTCGGCATCGGGCAACGCCGACGGTCCATAAAGCGTTCCAAGCATGCTGCCGGCGACCACGGCGGCTGGCGCGCCGCCACGGAGGGCTGCCTGACGGATGGCGGCCGGCACTATGGCGCCGGCGGAGTCAGGAACCGAACTGTTAGCGGCAGCGAGGGCGATCTCCAGCCCCAGGGCAAGCGCGTCCTCTGCTGCGGCTGGCCGGGTATCTTCTCCGGTGACGGTGCCATCCACAGATGTGCCGGCCAATACGGCCTGCAGCCGCTTCACGAGCTCGGGGGAGCCGCCGTCGTCGGACGCAACCAGTGCGGCCTGCTCCGCGGCCGCCTCCGCTGCGCCGCGCAAGGTAGCCCCGGGAGCCAGCAGTCCGTGCACCGTGGAGGCAAAGACCGCCGCGGCATGTCGGGACGCCGGGTGCCCGTGGGTCAGCGACGCTGCATCCAAGCTCAGCTTGTAGACCGTTTCCGCACCCACGTAGGGCAGCAGTCCGAACGGAGCTGAGCGGACCAGGGGTGCAGCGGAACTGTTTTCGGTGTTGACCGGACGCTGCCGGGTTGCCATTTCCCCCGTGGACAGGGCCGCGAGCACTTCAGGATCCGCGCCGGCAGCATCGGCAGCGCCGTCGGCAGAGCGAAGCAGCGGTTCGGCGTCTATGGCGCGCGGCTGAGGCACCAGGCCCGCTTCGGGCAGCGGCAGTCCCCGGCTGCGGAGCCAGCGCAGGTACGCCAGCCAGATGCAGGCTGTCTCGTCGGCTCCCAACCCCTGATTGGCCCACTCGATGGCTTCCTGCAGGCCATCCAGCGAGTAGAGGGCCAATTGCGTATCCGCTGTAATCCCCAGTCCGGCTGCATCCCGCGGCGGCACCGGATTCGCGAAGGCGTCGCCGAGGGCACCGCCTAACAGGCATCCCCGGATCTTGCCGGACAAAGATGCGAAGGAATCGGACACGGGAACGGAATGCGGTTCGGAACTCACCACTCCAGCATAGGTGCTGGGCGCTTCCTGGCCCGGAGCCGGAAGGCTGGATGCACAGGGGATATTCAGGGAGTTAACAGACTGCACTGAAACGGTGGGGTAGTTTGTTGTGAGTTCGAAAACATGTCTCTGTACCGGCGGCTGCATGCCGGCGGCACCAACCACACGTTAGGAAATCTTCTTCCATGTCATCTGAGTCCTTACCCCTGAGCGGTGCGCGGGCAGTGTCCGCCCGCGAAGCAGCGCCCGCAGACCGCGGCTACGACTACGGGTTTGTGGGACGCTCCGTGGCAGAGGCCATCGGATCGTTCCTGCTCGTTTTCGTTGGTGTGGCGGTCGCCATCTTCGCCACCGGCACGGGCATCACGTCCCCGCTGGCTTTCGGACTGGCGTTGGCCGCTGCCATGGTGGCCTTCGGCTACATCTCCGGCGGGCACTTCAACCCGGCCATCACCCTCGGCAGTGCCGTGGCCGGGCGCACGGCATGGAAGTATGTCCTTCCCTACATCCTGGCCCAGCTTGTGGGTGCCATTCTCGGCGTCGCCATCCTGTGGGTGGCCATCAACGGCCATGACCAGTTCGGTGCACAGACGAAGGAATTCTTCCTCAGCGCCTCCAATGGCTACGCGGAGAACTCGCCCACCGAATTCCCGCTGCCCAGCGCGCTGCTGCTGGAAGTTATTTCCGGCGCCCTGCTGACTGCCGTCTTCCTTGGAGCGACCGCCCGCCGTTACGGTGCGGTGGCAGCGGCCTTCGCCGTCGGCGTGACCTATGCAGTGCTGCTGACCATGCTGGCTCCGGTCACCGGCGGCGGCATCAACCCCGCCCGTTCCACCGCCACCGCCATCTTTGCCGGCGGCAGCGCGCTGGAGCAGCTCTGGCTCTTCTGGGCTGCACCCCTGCTGGGCGCAGTTATCGCAGGACTGATCTTCCTCAGCGTTGATATGACGGTCGAATCCCGCCGCGGCACCCACGACCACGACCGCGCGGAAACAGCAGAGCGTGTCGAGCCCGCCACGCCGGCCGCCGCCCATTCCACCACGGCGAACCCGGCAGCAGCCAAGCCCGTCACCGGTACGTCGCCGGTGGTGGACGAGGAAACCCGCGGTTTCTTCGACAAGCCCTCCGCCCGTTCCACGGATGAGGACCGTCCGCAGGACGGAACGCCGGGCGGCCGCGCCTAGCACCTAAAAACCGGAGAGTATCGACGGGGGCAGTGGCGAACGCCGCTGCCCCCGATCCGTTAACTGTCGGACCCGGCAGGTAGCTTTGAAGACATGCGCATACTGCACACTTCAGACTGGCACCTGGGCAGGTCCTTCCACGGCGTGGGAATGCTGCATGCCCAGGCGGACTTCATCGATGCACTGGTGGACACTGTCCGCGAACGCGGCGTGGACGCCGTGCTTATTGCCGGAGATGTTTACGACCGTGCGCTGCCTGCGGTGGACACGGTCCGCCTGCTGGATTCCGCACTGGAGCGCATCACGGGTGCAGGCGCCGCAGTGGTGCTGTCCAGCGGCAACCACGACTCCGCCGCCCGGCTGGGATTCGGCAGCGCCTTGTTCGAGCGTGCCGGGGTGCACCTGCGTACCCGCTACCAGGACATTGCCCGTCCGGTGCTGCTGCCCGCCGCCGGCGGCACGCTGGCGGTCTACGGCATTCCCTATCTGGAACCGCGGCTGGCGGCGCCGGAGCTCGGCGTCCAGGAGCCGAACCACTTCTCCGTCACCGCTGCTGCTGTAGAACGCATCCGGCAGGACATCCGCACCCGGCAAGAGGCCGGCGCCCCCGTGGCCTCCGTGGTCATGGCGCATACCTTCGCGAGCGGCGGCATCAGCAGCGACAGTGAGCGCGACCTCGCCGTGGGCGGGCTGGGAGCTGTTCCGCTGGATCTTTTCGACGGGTTTTCCTACACCGCGCTCGGGCACCTGCATGGAAGGCAGCAGCTCAGCCCCACCGTCCGTTACAGCGGTTCGCCACTGCCCTACTCCTTCTCCGAGGCGCGCCAGGCCAAGGGCGGCTGGCTCCTGGAGTTCGACGGCGACGGGTTGGTTACCGCCGAGGCCGTCACCTGGCCTGCGCCCCGCCGGCTCGCGGTGCTGCGCGGCAAGCTCGCCGATCTCCTGGCGGACCCGGCACTTGCCGATGCCGAAGACGCCTACTGCCAGGTGACGCTGACGGACAGCCAGCGGCCGGCCAAAGCCATGGAACTGCTGCGCACCAGGTTCCCGGACACGCTGGTGCTCACCTTCGACCCCGAAGGCGGGGTTCGCGGGCCGGCCCAGACTTACAGCCAGCGGCTGGCGAAAGCCACGGATGACCTGGACATCTGCTGCGGCTTCCTGGAGCACGTGCGCTCCCGCAGCGCCGCAGAGGAAGAGAAGGACCTCTTTAGGGAAATCCTGGACAAGGTCCGCGAATCGGAGGCAGCACAGTGAGGATCCACCGCCTGGAAATCCAGGCCTTCGGCCCGTTTGCCGAACGCCAGGTCATCGACTTCGACGAGCTGGGCGCACACGGCCTGTTCCTCCTCAACGGTCCCACCGGTGCCGGAAAGACCAGTGTGCTGGACGCTGTTTGCTATGCCCTGTACGGTGCCGTCCCCGGCGCCAGGCAGCAGGCCCGCCGGCTGCGCAGCGACCACGCGGACCCGGCAACCGCTCCGGAAGTGGTCTGCGAGTTCAGCTCCGGAACCCGCCGCTTCGAGGTGGTCCGCAACCCCCAGTGGGAGCGTCCGGCCAAGCGGGCCGGCGGCCGGAGCACTGTTACCGAGCAGGCAAAAACGCTGCTGCGCGAATACACCGGCGGAGCCTGGGTGGAAAAGTCTTCCCGCAATGATGAAGCCTCCACCGAGATCACCGAACTGCTCGGAATGAACCGGGAACAGTTCACCCGGGTGGTGATGCTGCCGCAGGGAGACTTTGCTGCGTTCCTGCGGGCTGACGCCGCCTCCAGGGAAGCGCTGCTGCAGCAGCTCTTCGGTACCTCACGGTTCGAGGACATCGAGCGCCAGTTGAAGGCCGAGCTGACCGAGGCGGAACAGCGCTTCGAAGCAGCCCGGGCACAGTCCGAGCACGTCCTGCGCCGGGCACGGGATGAAATCAGCCGTTACCGTGACGAGTTCGGCGCCCTGGCCGGGGAGGCGGACGACAATACGGCGGTGCCGGCCGAATCCGCGGCAGCCAGCGCGGGGATTGAACAGCCCGAACAGGAAATCGCCGCCTTCCGTGCCGAGCTGGGCACACGGACCGCTGCTGCCCGGGACGAGCTGGCGCAGCTGCGGGCAGTCCGGGAACGTGCCGAGAAGCACCTGCAGGACCTGGTTCACCTGCGGGCACGCGGCCTGGCCCTGGCGCAACTGGTCCGGGACGAAGCCGACCACGAAAAAACCGGAGCCGGGCTCCGGGAGCAGCGAAACGCCCTGGCAACCCATACCGCCGCTTCCGCGGTGGCCGGCTACGTCCGGACGGTGGACGCAGCGCAGGAACGCGCCTCGTCCCGGATTGCCGCATGGGAGGCCGCGTGGACGGAGCTCACCGCCCACCCGTTGACGGCCGCCTACCAGATGCCGTCCGCGGACCCGGTCCCCGATCCTGCTGCTGCGCTGCCCGAAGGACTTGTTGCCCGGACCGGGGCGGACCTGGCCGCAGCGAACGCCGCGCTGGAAGACGAAGAGCGCATCCATGCGCTCCTGGCCCGCGCAGCGACGGAGGCAGCCACTGCTGAAACCCGGCGCTCGCAGGCAGCCAAGGCAGGGGACACGGCGGCGTCCCTGCGCGAAGAGGAAACCCGCCTGTCATCCGAAGCAGCGGACCTGGACCGGCTGGCTGAGGGGGAGTCCCGGGCAGCCTCAGCTGTGACCCGGGCCGAAGAACTGGTCGCCACCATCCGCAGCTACGCCGACTCCCGCGAAAAGGCAGGGTCCGCTGAACAGGCCGCCGCTGATGCCCGGCAGCAGTACCAGGACCTTCGGCAGGCTTGGCAGGACCTGCTGCAGGCCCGGCTTGAGCAGGCAGCAGCGGAACTGGCACAGGAACTGGCGGACGGGGCTGCCTGCCCGGTGTGCGGTGGTCTGGAGCATCCGGACCCTGCAGCTCTGCCCCCGGGCCAGACCGCAGTCACCCGGGAAGCTGAACAGGACGCCAAGGCCCGTGCCGAGGCAGCCGAGGCAGCCTTCGACGCCGCGGCGCGCGTTGCGGGCACTGCCGCCGAAGCGGCAGCTGCCCTGCGGGCACGCGGCGGCGACGGAGATCCAGCCTCCGCGCAGGAACAGCTGGACGCTTCCCTGGCAGCCTTGGAAGAGGCCCGCGCCGCCGGCCGGAAGCAGGCAGAGGCTGCTGGCAGGCTGGAGCGGATCACTGCGGATCTGGCAGCGCTGGATACGGAGCGTTCGGGGAGTCTCCTCGAGGCGGCACAGGCACAGTCCCGGGCCGAAGCTGCCCGGGAACAGGCCGCCGAGCTGACCGCCCGGGTGGCGGCGGCATTGCACGGCTTTGAGAGCATAGCCGAGCGGGTGCAGTCGCTGACGCTCCTTGGCGGTCTCGTCCGCGCCGCGCGGGAAACCTTGGCTGCAGCCGAGGCCTCCCGTGAGGAACTTGTCCGCGTCAGCGCTGAACTCCGGGATGCTCTGGCCGGGACCGCTTTCAGCTCGGGCACGGAAGTCAGCGGAGCCCTGCTTGATGCCGCTACGGCCGATGCCTACCGTTCCGCACTGCAGGAATGGGAAGAGGAAGGCCGCCGTCTGCTGCTGCGGCGGGAAGGGCAAGAGGCTGCCGCGCCGGAAGACAACACCGGAGAGCCGCTGCCCGTACCCGATGAGGAAGACGTCGAGGAAGCCTCCGAGGCGGCGGCACTTGCCCGCAAGGAGCAGGAGGAAGCTGCCCTGCTGGTCCGGCTGCTGGAAGGATCGGCGGTCCGGCTCGCGGAGTACTCGACGGAGCTGATCCAGGCACTGGAACGGACAGCACCTCTGCGGGCGCGCAGGGACCTGCTGCAGTCTGTGGCCGACACGGCCCGCGGCGGCGGCGAAAACGAGTACAAGATGACCCTCAGCACCTACGTCCTGGCTGCCCGCCTGGAACAGGTGGCCGCAGCGGCCACCGAACGGCTTGCCGCGATGACCGGCGGGCGGTATGCACTGGTGCACAGCGACTCCAAGTCCGGCAACCGCAAGGCCGGGCTGGGCCTGCACGTGACGGATGAATGGACCGGCCAGCACCGGGACACGTCAACGCTCTCCGGGGGCGAAAGCTTTATGGCCTCCCTGTCCCTTGCCCTGGGGCTGGCAGATGTTGTGCAGCAGGAAGCCGGGGGAGTGAACATTGAGACGTTGTTTGTGGACGAGGGCTTCGGCAGCCTCGATGAACAATCACTCGAGCAGGTGATGGACGCACTCGAGGGCCTCCGCGACGGCGGCCGGGTGGTGGGCCTGGTCAGCCACGTCGCCGAGATGAAGCTGCGGATACCGGCCCAGCTGCAAATCCTCAAGGGACGCAACGGCTCTACCGTGCACTACACCGCGGGAGAGGCAGCCATAGCCTGATCCGCCCGGGCGGCATTCGTTGTGCTGGCCGCCGGTTAGGCAGCACGGCCCGGCGTGGGTAAAATCGCGCTAGTAACAAGGGTTGTGCGCACCGGGAGGGGGGACGGTGTGCGGTTCGACGTACTTGGATACCGCACCATGACCCACAACAGTTCCTCTTCCGACCCCTCACACCCCGGCGCAGCCAAGCCGGTGCCCGCCCCGGAAACGGGCCGCTACCAGGCGATTTTTGCCCTGGCCGGACGTTCCTTCTTCACCATCGGTTTCCTGGCCCGCCTGCCACTGGCCATGCTGACCGTGGGCGCGCTGACCCTGATCACCGAAGTATCCGGTTCCTATGCGCTGGGCGGGTTCGCCGCCGGCGGCGTCGGAATTGGTTCTGCAATCGGAGCCCCGCTGCTGGGGTACCTGGCCGACCGGATCGGCCAGCGTCCCGTCCTGTTGTCTACTGCGGTGCTGAACCCGGTGGCCATCGGGCTGTTCCTGCTCTCTGCCGCCCTGCTCGAACCGTCCGGTGCAGCGTTCTGGATGCTGGCTGCTGCGTTCTTTATGGGTGCCTCCTGCCCGCAGGTCGGGCCCATGGCCCGGGTCCGCTGGATGGCCATGACCGCCGGCCGCCCGCAGGGACGCGAGATGGACACTGCGCTCTCCTACGAAGGGACCGCCGATGAGCTCACCTTCGTCCTTGGACCGGCGCTGGTGGGCCTGCTCGCGGCAGCCGTCGCCCCGTGGCTGCCGCTGGCGCTGGCAGCCGTGCTCACAGCCGGGATGGTCTCGGCCTTCGCCGTCCACCGGACGGTGGAATCCGTGGTCCCGGCCTCCCGCCGCCCGGCGTCCCGCAAGGGCAACGCCCCCGCAGCCCCCGCCGGTGCCGCAGCTTCCGCAGCACCGGGGGTCACCCGCCCGAAGACGCAGTGGCTGGTCATTATGCTGCCCGTCCTGGGCATGGTCGCCATGGGGACCTTCTTCGGATCGACCCAGACCAGCCTGACGGCCTTTGCCGGAAGCTTCGGCGTAGCGTCCTCCGCCGGATTGCTGTACGCCGTGATGGGACTCAGTTCCGCCGTGGCAGCCCTGTCCGTAGCCTTCTGGCCGGAGCGTTTCGGACCGGCGGCCCGCTGGATGCTGTGCGCGGCAGCTATGACCGCCTTCTCCCTGTTGCTGTTCCTGCCCGCCGACATCGCCACCATGCTGGTGGTCCTGCTGGTCCTGGGCATCCCGGTGGGGCCCACCATGGTGAGTATTTTCGGTATCGGCGCCATTGTGGCCCCGCGCGAACTGATGGGCACTGTCATGACCATGCTGGCCAGCGGGGTGGTAACCGGAACGGCGCTGGGCTCGGCGGTTTCCGGCCGGCTGGCCGATTCCTTCGGTTACGGCCACGCGTTCATTGTTCCGACGGCCGCGGCCGCAACACTGCTGCTGCTCAGCTTGGTTGCCTCGCGGGCAGCAGCGGCCCGCCGCAAAGCCGCAGCCTGAACCACCCGCAGGTGTCGGGTGCGCCACGGTTGGCCTAGTATCGGATAAGTAGTCCCGCGAGCACCACTAAGGAGAAATACGATGGGAAATACCGAAAAGGACGCCGGCCGGGGGGATCAGCAGGAGACAGGATCACAGGGACCCGAAGGCACCATCCCGCAGAGCGAGGACGGTATTGCCGCTGGGAGCACCAACGAAGCCTCCAACTTTGAGCCCGAAGAAGACGAAGCAGCCGACGACGGCAAATAAGCGAGTCTCTTGGACAAACGGACCGGCCCCGAAGGGCCGGTCCGTTTTGCTGTGGTGTGGTGTGCTTTCCTACCCGAGGCTGGGAGCGTGGGCCGGAGGGGCGGGAATGTAGATGTTGCCGGTGGTGATCCCGCCTGTGCTTCCGGATTCACCGGTGACCGGTTCACGCAAAGCTGTCTCGCCTGCGGCAGGCGAGGGAAGATCTGGTCCGTCCAACAGGAAGGCTTCGGATGCCAGGTTCCGCAGCGTCAGGGCCACCTCGTGGGCTTCGGGACGGGCATCGACCAGCCGGGAGGTCATGGCCCGCAGGATTTCCGTCCACTCGGGCCCTACCGACTCGGGAATCGCGGGGTCACGAAGGAGGCGGGCCACGGCGGCCTCCACGATGGGGCCCGGGAAGGCCTTTTCTCCGGTCAGGCATTCCAGCAGCACCAGGCCAAGGGAGTAGATGTCCGTGCGGGGGTCCACAGCGGCGCCCTGTGCCTGTTCCGGGCTGAGGTAGTTGGCCGTGCCGATGGTCGCGCCGTGCGCGGTGGCCACGGTGGCCTCGACCATCCTTGCAATCCCGAAGTCGGTCAGCCGGGGGTATAGCCGGGTGTCCTGGTCCTCCTGCGGGAAAAGCAGGATGTTGGCGGGCTTCACGTCGCGGTGGATAACGCCGTTGCTGTGCACATAGTTCAGGGCATCGGCCAGGTCGGCGCCGAGGGCAGCCGTAGCCGAAGAGGAGAGCGGGCCCTCCTTGAGCTTTCCGCGCAGGTCGGGGCCGTCCACCAGTTCCATCACCAGATAGCTTGCTGCCCGGCCCTCGCCGTCCACGCTGATACCGGCGTCGAGGAGCGTCACCAGTCCGGGATGGTTCAGGGTGGCAAGCAGCTGCATCTCGGTTTGCTGGCGGCGGGTTTCATCATCCGCGTTGACCGAGGCTGCAAAGAGTTTGACGGCCACTTCGCGGCCCAGGTTCTCATCCACGGCACGGTACACCGAGGCGGCACCGCCGGAGCCGATGAGTTCGGTGGTGCGGTATCGGTGCCCTAGGAGTACATCCATGGGTGTCCTCCCTTGAGCGTGAAATTGAAAGCGGGAACAAGCCTCAAACCATCAGTAGGCTGATTAATCTCAGGCTAGCCCACTAGCCGTTCCATCGTAGACCGCGACAGGCCGGAATCCCGGCATATTCGAATGGACGTGACCAACTCGTAATATGGCCGCGCCGTGACAGCGGCAGGCTGCCGCGGGCTACCCTTTGAGGAAGTCCAGCGCTGCGCTCTTGAAAGCGCGCGAGGTGACCGCATTCGCATGGGTGCGCGCCGGCAGTGCCAGCAGTTCGGCCCGGCCGCTCAGCGCCGCCAGTTCCGGTGCCGTGGCAGCAAGGTCGTCACGGTCTCCGGCGACCAGCAGCAGCGGCATGCCCGGCACAGCCGCCTCGGGGGTGAACGGTTCCTCCTTGATGGCCTCGACCATCCGGAACAGTGCGGCGAGGTTGTTTCCGGGCACCAGCTGCGCCATCCGGAGCAGTTCCGCGGTACGGGGATCCGCTACCGGCGCGCCCCCTGCTGCCGCTTCCCGCGCAGCGTCCAGGTCGAATTCCGCCAGCGGGTCTGCACTGCCCGGACCGCCCAGCACCATCCGGTGCACCAGTTCGGGTTGGGTTGCCCCGAATTCCCAGGCCAGCCGGGATCCGAGCGAATAGCCCACCACGTCCAGCCCGCTGGCCGGGTCGCCGCCGGCGAGGGGGCGGACGCCGGCGTCCTGGGCCACCTGGAGCAGGTCAGCACGGATGCGGCTGGGCCGGTAGGAATCCAGGTCGGCCGGGGCGGCGCTGGCTCCGTGGCCGGGCAAGTCAACGGTGATGACCCGCCGTCCGGCCGCAACCAGGGCGCTGACCCACCCCGCGTCGTGCCAATTCAGCTGGGAGCTGGAGGCGAAGCCGTGCAGCAGCAGCACCGGGCGCAGGCCGGCGCCGGCAGCGCTGCCGCCGCCGTCGGTGCCCGGGAACTCCCGGACGTCCAGCCGGGGGTCGGTGCCTTCCACCAGGGAACCGTAGCCGGACACGGGCCTAGTCCTCGTCCAGGGCGGCGGTGAGCCGTACCCGGCGGCGCGCGGGCGCTTCCTGCGGCACGGTGCCGACAATGCCGGCGGTGTTGTCGGGCACCTCGAACACAATGAGCGGCTCGCCAACGTTGATCTTCTCGCCGGGCCCACCGTAGATCCGGGCAACCCTGCCGGCCTGGGGGGAGGGCAGTTCCACCGCGGACTTGGTGGTTTCCACCTCCACCAGCGGCTGGTTGCGCTCCACCTGGTCGCCTTCAGCCACCAGCCATTCCAGCACGGTGGCCTCAATCAGCCCCTCGCCGAGGTCGGGAAGGGGAAAGGAAATTTCAGCCACGCCGGTACTCCAATACTCGCTGGATCCCGAACAGGATGCGGTCAATGTTCGGGATGTATTCGTCTTCAAGGTCTCCTGACGGATACGGTACGTCGAATCCGGTGACCCGCCCAACCGGGGCGCGCAGGGTGTCGAAGCAATGTTCGGTGATCAGTGCGGCCACCTCGGCGCCCAGCCCGGAGGTCAGGGGTGCCTCATGCACGACGACGGCGCGCCGGGTCCGGCCCACGGATTCGGCCAGGGCGGCGGCGTCGATCGGCTTGAGCCAGCGCAGGTCCAGGACCTCCACCTCGATGCCGTCCTCCGCTGCCAGTTCCGCGACCTGCAGGCACCGGGCCACCATGGCTCCCCATGCCACCAGGGTGACGTGCTTGCCCGGGCGGACCACCTTCGCACCTTCGACGGCGCCGGCGTCATCCAGGTACACGTCGCCCTTCTGCCAGTATCGGGACTTGGGTTCCATGAAGATCACCGGATCCGGCACTGCTACCGAGTGCTTGAGCAGGTGATAGGCCTCGTGCGGGCTGGAGGGGGAGACCACCTTGAGCCCGGGAACGTGCGCGAACAGCGCTTCCAGGGATTCGCCGTGGTGTTCGGGCGCACGGATGCCGCCGAAGCTGGGCACCCGGAGTGTCACCGGCATGGGCATGGTGCCGCGGCTGCGGTAATTCATTCGGGCCAGCTGGGTGATGATCTGGTTCACCGCCGGGTACGCGAAGCCGTCGAACTGCACCTCGGGGATCGGGTGGAAGCCGGCCATGGCCAGGCCCACGGACATGCCCAGGATGCCGGATTCGGCCAGCGGGGTGTCGAAGACCCGCTCGGCGCCGAAGCGCTGCTGCAGGCCGTCGGTGATGCGGAAAACTCCGCCCAGCCGGCCCACGTCCTCACCGAGGACCAGTGCCTTGGGGTCGCCGGCGAGGATTTCGGCCAGCGCCCGGTTCAGCGCCTGCTGCATGGACAGGTGCTGGACCGGACCGTCGGCGGCGGGCACGGGTACTGCCCGCGCGGACTGCTTCGTGGCGGCGGCGGTTTCGGCGTTGGCTGCCGCAGCGTCCAGATCGGAGGAAGCGGTCGCCTCGGTGAGCTGCTCAGACATGTTCGGATTCCTCCCGCCAGGCACGGGCCTGGGCCTTCAGTGCTTCAGTGGGCTCGGCGTAAACGAAGTCGAACATTTCCCGGCCCGGCCGGACGCCGAGTGCTTCAACGCCCTCCCGGACGCGTTCGGCATTGGCCTTCGCGTCGGCAAGCGCGGTGTCCAGAAAGTCGGAGTCCGCGATGCCCTCTGCCAGGAGGCGGTCCGCCAGCAACTGGACGGGGTCCGTGCCGGCGTCGCGCCGTTCTTCCTCCAGGCTCCGGTAGCGGCCGGGGTCATCGCTGGTGGAGTGCGGGCCGCGGCGGTAGGTCATTGCTTCGATGAGGACGGGGCCGTGTCCGGCGCGGGCATGGGCGGCGGCCTCACGGGTGGCCAGGACGACGGCGGCGGCATCGTTGCCGTCCACCGTGATGGCGCGCATGCCGTACCCGGCGGCGCGGGCGGCGACGGTTCCGCCGGCCACCTGTGCTTCGGTAGGCAGCGAAATGGCCCAGCCGTTGTTCTGGACGAAGAAGATCACCGGCGCCTTCAGGACACCGGCAAAGTTCATGGCCTCGTGGACATCGCCCTGGGAGCTGGCACCGTCGCCGAAGTAGGTCAGGGCGACGCCGCGGGTATCCCCGCCCGAGAGGGTCTGGCCGTGGGCCCAGCCGACGGCGTGCAGCACGGATCCGCCCACCACTGCCTGGATGGGCGCAAGCCTGGTCTTCACCGGGTCATACAGTCCGCCGTGCCAGCTTGCTTTGTGGGTGGACATATAGGCGGTCATATCTACGCCCAGGGTCAGGGCCACGCCCATTTCCCGGTAGGTGGGGAAGATGAAGTCCCGCTGCGGGTCCATGGCGAAGGCGCTGCCCACCTGTGCCGCTTCCTGTCCCAGTTCGGGTGCGTAACCGGGAATGATGCCCTGGCGCTGCCAGGCGATGGCAGCGAGGTCCAGCTGCCGGACGGCGGTGACGAGCCGGTAGAGCTCGCGCAGTTCGTCCGAGGGCAGCGCTGCCGGTTGCTGAGTAGTGTCCATAACCGCAACCTAGTGTGTCCCGACACCTTGAGCAAACTTACCGCCAAACGTTGCACACTCTGTACAAATGTGTGACGTGCGCCGCGTTTACCCTAGGCAGTTTGCGCAGGAAGCGTCCCGCCGTGCTCCCGCCGTGCCCGTACAGCACATTCATTGGGAAGGGGGTGGAATCGGGCGGCATTGGGCGTAACGTTCGACGGACCTATCCCATGGTGAGTTAGGAGCCGGACATGTCAGGAAAGTCCCCGCAGGGATCCACTTCCAAGAAGCACGGCAAGGCACTCAAGGAGAAGCGGGCCGAAAAACGCGCGAAGAGCGCCGTCGAGTCCGAATTCCTGCCCAAGCGCCGCAAGGGCCGCTAGGCAGTTCCGACCGAACGCAGCCGGCCCGGCATCCTAGGCTGCCGGGCCGGCTGCCGGCCGGCGCCGGGCACTGCGCCGTTCGAACCGCCACGCCAGCAGGACCAGCACGGCGCTCAGTCCCGCCGTTGCGAGCAGCTGGACGCGCACGGCGTCGTCGAAGAAACCAAGGACCACAATGCCTGCCAGCAGAGCCAGGGCAAAGTAGGACAGCCACGGGAACGCCCACATTTTGAAGGTCAGTTCGGTGCCGGCCGCGTCGGCCCGGCGCCTCAGGATGATCTGGGAAACAATTGAGATGCCCCAAACCACCAGGCAGCTGGAGCCCACCAGGTTGAGCAGGATCATCAGCACGGTGTCCGGGTAGAGATAGTTCAGCACCACGCCAATAAACCCGAACGCCACGGAGGCCAGGACGGCCCGGCGCGGAACGCCGCCGGAGCTCAGGCGGCCAAGGGCTGCCGGAGCCCGTCCGCGCTCGCCCAGCGAGTAGGCCATCCGCGAGGCACCGTAGAGGTTGGCGTTCATCGCCGAGAGCAGGGCGATCACGATCACCACCGCCATCACGGTATCGGCGCCGGGAACCTTGGCAGCGTGGAGCACGGCCACGAACGGCCCGGTGCTCAGTGCTTCACTGTCCCAGGGCAGGACGGTGACCATCACCAGCACGGAGCCGATGTAGAAGACCAGGATCCGCCAGATCACGGAGCTGATGGCGGCGGCGATGTTTTTGGACGGTTCTTCCGTGTCTGCGGCGGCGATGGTGATGATTTCGGTGCCGCCGAAAGCGAACACCACCAGCAGCAGCCCGGAGGCGACGCCGGTCATCCCGTTGGGCATGAACCCGCCGTTGTTGAAGAGGTTGTCCACTCCCGGGGACGCCACGCCGGGCAGCCAGCCCGCAATGAACGCTACTCCGACGCCCAGGAAAATGATGATGGCGGCTACCTTGAGGATCGCGAACCAATACTCGAATTCACCCAGGCTTGCCGCCCCGGCCAGATTGACCGCGGTAAAGGCAATGATGAAGGCCAGTGCCAGGACCCACTGTTCGACGCCGGGGACCAGTGACGCCGTAATGGCCGCCGCCGCCGTCGCTTCCGCGGCAATCACGATCACGATCTGGAACCACCACAGCCAGCCGACGGTGGTGCCCGCGGTCCGCCCGAGCGCCTTTTCGGCGTAGACCGAGAAGGCCCCGCTGCTGGGGTCTGCGGCGGCCATTTCCCCCATCATCCGCATGATGAGGATGACCATGGTGCCGGCGATCAGGAAGGAAATCAGCACGGCCGGTCCGGCAGCGGCAATACCGGCGCCGGAACCCACAAATAATCCGGTGCCGATGGCGCTGCCCAGGCTCATCAGCACCAGGTGGCGCGGCTGCATCTTCCGCGGCGCAGAGGAATCCGCAGCCCCGGCGGGCGCTTGGGTGCTGGACGGGAGGGCGGATTGTGGCATGGAAAACAGGGCCTTAGAACGTTGGACTGGCTGCCGGTGCCGCCCGCCGGCCCCGTTCCGGCGGACGTGGCAGGTCTGTACACCGCATTCCATCTTAGAGCCGGTCTGTGTACCAGCTGGTCCGGGCCCGTGCCCGAGTGGCTCTACAATTTGTACACTGCCGCCTTTCTGTTAGCCCTCTAACTGCCTCGTAACTGCCCCGAAAGGACCCCATGCCAACCGACGCGCTGGACGCCCGCATCGTGACCCTTTTCACCGACAACCCCCGGATGTCGGTGCTGGAGGCCTCCCGCCGGTTGTCCGTTGCCCGTGCCACTGTGCAGGCCCGCTTGGACCGGATGCAGCAGACCGGGGTGATCGCCGGCTGGGGTCCGCGGATCGACGCCGAGGCCCTGGGCTATGACGTGGTGGCGTACTGTTCGCTGACCATCCGCCAGGACACCGGCCATGATGCGGTGGTAGCCGCCCTGTCCCGCATCCCCGAGATCCAGGAAGTGCACACCGTATCGGGGGAGAGCGACCTGCTGGCGCGGGTGGCAGCACGCTCCAACTCGGACCTGCAGCGGGTGATCGACGCCATTGTGGCTACCAATACCGTGCTGCGGACCTCTTCGGTGATTGTGCTCAACACGCACTTTGAGGGCCGGATGCTGCCGCTGCTGAATGCGGCCGCCGTTCCCGAGAGCTGATCCGCCGTGCCGCAACGGTAGGGGACCGGGTCCGCCTGCTGAAGTGGCCTGCGCCACAGTGCGGTTACACTCGGCCCATGCTTAGCGACACCACCCCACGCACAGCCCCTGCCACAGCACTGCGCACCGGCCTCGAGGCTGCTCCCAAACTGGCCCGTCTCCTGACCTTCCGAACGGTCTCTTCGCGCGTTCCCGAAGAGATGGAACCGGACCAGTTTGTTGGTTTCATCGCCGCCCTGCCCGAGCTGTTTCCCCGCGTCCACAAGGAGCTGGAAGTGGAGCGGATCAACGGCCTGGGCCTGCTGTACCGCTGGCCGGGCAGCGACACGTCGGGGAACGACACGGCAGGCCCCGCAACTGCAGACCCGGCGACCGGCGGCTCCCGAGGCCCGGTGGTCCTGATGGCGCACTACGACGTCGTCCCGGTTGAAGATCCGCAGCGGTGGGACCATCCGCCGTTCGCGGGCACCGTCACGGAGACGTCCATCTGCGGCCGCGGCGCCCTGGACGACAAGGGCGCCCTTGCCGCCGTCCTGGAAGCGGCCGAACAGCTTCTCGCCGAGGGCTTTGCCCCGCAGCAGGACCTCTACTTCTCCTTCGGCAACAACGAGGAAACCGCAGGCGACACCGCTGCCGCCGCCGCGGATCTGCTGGCCCGGCGCGGCATCCGTCCCTGGTTGGTGCTGGATGAGGGCGGCGCAGTGGCATCCGGAGCGTTTCCGTTCGTGTCCGCACCCCTGGCCGTGGTGGGCGTGGCCGAAAAGGGGATCCTCGACGTCGAACTGGCCACCGAGGACCAGGGCGGGCACGCCTCCACACCCAACCGGATGGGCGCGACGGCGAGGCTGGCCCGGGCGGTTGTCCGGCTGGACCGCCGTCCGTTCCCGGCGGCCCTGCCGGACGTCACCGTGGAAATGATCGAGCGGCTCTCCGGGTCCGCACCGTTGCTTCCCCGGCTGGTGCTGGGCAAGGTGCGGCGCCTGCGACCGGTGCTGACCCGGGTGTTCGGGCTGCTCGGCGGCGAACCCAATGCCATGACCCGCACCACCGTGGCCGTCACCCAGCTGCGCGGCAGCAAGGGCTCCAACGTCCTGGCCACCCGGGCCACGGCCAACGCGAACATCCGGGTAGCCGTGGGCTCCAGCGTGGAGTCCACACTGGTACACCTGCGCAAAATCATCAGCGACCCGAAGGTGTCCCTGCGGGTGGTGGAAGGCAATGAGCCCTCCCCGGTATCCGCTACGGACAATGCCCAGTTCGCGCTGCTGGAGGCCAGCATCCGCAGCAGCTTTCCCGACGCCGTTCCGGTGCCCTACATCATGCTCGGCGGCACCGATGCCCGCCGGTTCACGAACATCTGCGACGCGGTGTACCGGTTCGCGCCGTTCCGGATGAGCGCCGCGGACCGGGCAAGCATCCACGCCGACAACGAAAAAATAGGCATCGAAACCTTCGGTGAGGGCATCCTGTTCTACCGCACCCTGATGGGCGCGCTCTGATGCCGGCGGTGCCAGCCGCGCCGCCCGCCGGGCTGCGGATGATAGGCAGCGTCGTCGGTTTCCTGGTGCTGGTGGAACTGACCAGCGGCATCCTGCAGGGCTATTACACCCCCATGCTCACCGACATTGCCCGGCACCTGGGGATCGACGACGGCGATGTCAACTGGTTTGAATCCGCCCAGTTGATGCTCAGTGCCCTGGCTGTTCCCATCCTTGCGAAGCTGGGGGACATCTACGGCCACAAACGCATCCTGCTGGCCTCCACGGTGCTGACGGCCATCGCTTCCTGGGGCGTCGCATTTGCCCCGGATTTCTGGACCTTCCTGGCTGCCTGGTCGCTGCAGGGTTTCTACGTGGTCTGGCTGCCGATGGAAATCGCCCTGATCTTCAGCCGGCTGCGGCAGCAACCCAACCGCGCCGTGCTGACCCGCAAGGCGGCGGGGATCCTGGTGGGCGCGCTGGAACTGGGGGTCATCGGCGGCGCACTCGTGGGCGGGATGCTGGTGGAACAGTTCGCCGGCATGCTCTGGCTGACGCTTTCCATCCCGGCACTCGCTGTCACACTGTGCATTTTCGCCGTGCAGTTCGGGGTCCCTGAGTCCACCGCCCTGGACGGCGGCACCGTGGACCGGACGGGTTTTGCACTGCTCGCCTTCGGACTGCTGACGCTGACCTCGGGACTGACCTTCCTGCGGATCAACGGTCCGGAAACCTGGTGGGCCTGGGCTGTGCTGGCAGCCGGCGCGGCGGTTTTCATCCCGTTCGTCCGCTACGAGTCGGGGCGGAAGGATCCGCTGGTGGACTTCGCGATGCTGCGCAGTCCTGCCATGTGGCCGGTGCAGCTGACCGCCGGCCTGTTCGGCATCTCGGTGCTGGGAGCGCAGGCGCCCATGTCCACCTTCGCCCGCACCGACCCCGGCCAGCACGGCTACGGGCTAGGCCTGGAGGCCTCCCAGGTGTCCATCATTATCGGAAGCTATGTTCTGGCCCTGCTGGCCGGGGCGCTGCTCTTCCCGGCGGCGGCACGGCGGACCACCCCGCGCAATACCCTGGTGGGCGCGGCTGTGCTGGTCGGCGTCGGCTACGCCCTGTTCCTGCCCTTCCACGACACCCTGCCGCAGACGCTGGCGAACATGGTGGTGGCCGGGCTGGGATCCGGTGCCCTGGTGGCGGCGCTTCCGTCAGCTGCCGCGGCGGCAGCTCCGCTGAACCGGACCGGCATGGCCACCGGCCTGACCAACACCACCAAGGCCATCGGCGGGTCCTTCGCCTCAGCAGCATTCGGCATTGCCCTGGCCAGCGCGGCCGTGGATGCTCTGTCTCCGGCCGGTGCAACCGCCACTGCGGCACCGCTGGAGGGGTACCTGACGGTCTGGACGGTGTGCTCCGTGACGGCGTTCGTGGCGGCCGCGGTCCTGCTGATGGTGCCGCGGCTAGCATTTGCCGACCCGCCGTTGACGGCGGAGGAAGCGGCCGCCTGATCCCGCTAGTCCTCCAGGCTCGCCAGCACCTTATCCGTGAGTTCCTTGAGCCGGACCAGCTCCTCACCGTCCAATGCGGGGGTGAGGAGCTCGTGGATGCCGCGCACATGGATCCGTCCCAGGCGGCGCTGCACCGCCCGGCCTTCATCCGTTAGCGACAGTTCGACGCCGCGCTGGTCCTGTTCCGCCGGCCGTCGCTGCACCAGGCCCCGGGCCTCGAGCCGGTCCACCATCCGGCTGAGGCTGGGCTGGCTGATCAGCAGGTGCTCGTTGAGCTCATTTAGCCGGCTCCAGCCTCCGGGGCACCGGGTGAGGTTGAACAGGACGTCGTACTCGCGCATGGTGAGGTCCCGAAACTCAGGATCGCGCTGGAGGCGACGCATCACCCCCACCTGGACGCGGAAGAGGGATTCCCAGGTTTCGGCTGCCTGCTTCACGCTGGCGTCGTTGGAGGAGTGCATGCTCCCAGCCTACTGAACGCCGGCAGCGGCCGCCGACGGTGACGGTGCGGATGCCGGGACTGCACCGGCTGCATCGTTGCGGGCGGCCACGCGTGCGGCGTGCGTGGGGCCGTCCGGAACGCCCGCGGGGCGCCGGCTGTCGAGTTCCTTCCGCAGCTCCGGCAGGACGTATTCGCCGAAGAGGTCCAGCTGTTCCAGGACCGTCTTGAGCGGCAGTCCGGCGTGGTCAATCAGGAAAAGCTGGCGCTGGTAGTCGCCGAAGTACTCCTGGAACGTCAGCGTCTTCTCCAGCACCTCCTGCGGGCTGCCGACGGTCAGCGGGGTCTGGGCGGTGAAATCCTCCATGGTCGGGCCGTGCCCGTACACCGGGGCGTTGTCGAAGTAGGGCCGGAACTCGTTGATTGCGTCCTGGGAGTTCTTCCGCATGAAGAACTGCCCGCCCAGTCCCACAATGGCCTGGTCTGCGCGGCCGTGGCCGTAGTGCTCGTACCGTTCGCGGTACAGTCCGATGAGCTGCATGTAGTGCTCCTTCGGCCAGAAAATGTTGTTGGCGAAGAAGCCGTCACCGAAGTAGGCGGCAATTTCGGCTATCTGCGGCGTGCGGATGGAGCCGTGCCACACAAAGGGCGCGACGCCGTCGAGCGGAGGCGGCGTGGCGGTGAAGTTGCGCAGCGGGGTGCGGAACTTGCCTTCCCAGTTCACGGTGTCCTTGTCCCAGAGCTGGCGCAGCAGGTTGTAGTTCTCCACGGTCAGTTCCACTGAATCCTGCGGATCCTTGCCGAACCACGGGTACACCGGGGCAGTGTTGCCCCGGCCCAGGACCAGGTCCACGCGGCCGTCGGCCACGTGCTGGAGCATGGCAAAATCCTCGGCGATCTTCACCGGATCGTTGGTGGTGATCAGCGTGGTGGTGGTGGAGAGGATGATCCGCTCGGTCTGGGCGGCAATGTAGCCCAGGAGGGTGGTGGGGGAGCTGGCATAGAAGGGCGGGTTGTGGTGCTCGCCGGTGGCGTACACGTCCATGCCGATCTCTTCGACCTTGCGGGCGATGGCCACGGCTGCCTTGATCCGCTCACCCTCGGTGGGGATGCGGCCGGTGACGGGGTCGCGGGTGATGTCGCTGACGCTAAAGACGCCGATCTGCATGTTGGCCTCCGGAAGTTGGAATGGTCCTCAAAGTATATGCATACGCATACATTTTCCTTCCAACGGTTACCTGCCCCGGTTCATTCCCGGCTCCGGGCTGCGGCTAGGCATGCATCTCTGCCGTGCGCTCCCTGCGCAGTTGGCGCTTCTCGCGGGAACCCTCAACCAGCCGGTAGAGCACCGGCACCAGGATCAGCGTCAGGGCGGTGGAGGAGATCAGGCCGCCAATCACCACAATGGCGAGCGGGCGGGAAATGAACCCGCCCTCGCCGGTGACGCCCAGTGCCATCGGGGTCAGGGCGAACACCGTGGCCAGCGCGGTCATCAGGATCGGCCGCAGGCGCTGCCGGGCACCGCGGAAAATAGCGTCCTCCACGTTCATGCCCGGCCTGCCGTCCCGCGGCTGCCGGTACTGGTTGATCAGGTCCATCAGCACAATGGCGTTGGTCACCACAATGCCCACCAGCATCAGCATGCCTACCAGGGAAGGCAGGCCCAGCGGGACGCCGCTGACCAGCAGCAGCAGGATGGCGCCGGTGGCCGCGAAGGGAATGGAGACCAGCAGGATCAGCGGCTGCAGCAGGGACTTGAAGGTGGCCACCATGATCACGTACACAATGGCGATGGCAGCCAGCAGCGCCAGGCCGAGCTGGGTGAAGGACTCGTTCTGCTGGGTGGCGGCGCCGCTGAGTTCGGCGGTCACGCTGGCCGGCAGGTCCACCTCCGCCAGCCGGGCCTGGACTTCGGTGATGGCCGCACCCAGGTTGTCGCCCTCGGGGGAGACGGAGACGACGGCGGTGCGTTCGCCGCCGGAAGAGGAGACCGACGTCGGCACGGAGACCTCCTGGACGGTGGCCAGGTCGCGCAGCGGCACCGGACCGGAACCGGTCGGCACCGCGACACTGTTGAGCTGTTCCAGGGAAGTGATGGGCGTGCCCTCACCGATGAGCACCGGCAGGTCATCGGTGCCCAGCCGGACCGTGCCGGCCGGCAGCGGGCTGACGGTCGAGGCCACCAGCCCGGCGATCTGCTGCTCATTGAGGCCGGCGGCCACTGCCTTCGCCCGGTCGATGGTCACCTGGACCACCGGCTGGGAGGAGGAAAGGTTGCTGCTGGCCTCGGCGACGCCGGGCAGGTCGGACATGGCCGCCACAAGCGCGTCGCTGGCCGGCTGCAGATCAGCCGGGTCGCCGGCGGAGAGCTCAATGTCCACAGTGTTCGACGTGCCGAAACCGCCGCCCGTGCTGCCCAAGGTGACGTTGCCGGCGTCGTCCGCGTCCTCGATGGCCGTCCGGACGGTGTCGCGCAGTGCCACCTGGTCCACGCCCTCCTCGGTGATGACCGTGAAGTTCGCTACCGACGAGCCGCCCGCCGTGAACGCGGCCAGCCCGGAGGTTGAGGTGCCCATGGTGACCTGCACGTCCTTGACGCCGTCGATGCCGGAGAGGATGTCCTCCACCTTGCCGGCGGCCTCGGATGTGCGCTCCAGCGATGTGCCGGCGGGCAGTTCCTGCCGCACGCTGAAGTTGTTCTGGCCGGTGTCACCCAACAGGTTGGTCGGAAGCAGCGGCGTCATTGCCGCCGTGGCCAGGAGGATGATCAGCCCGGCAACCACGGTGTACACCGGGTGGCGCTGGGTGGTGCGCAGGACCGGCAGGTAACCGCGCTGCAGCATGGTCCGGGATTCGCGTTCCTCGGCTTCGGCACGGTACGCCTCGGGGTCGGCCACCGGCGGGGAGGACTTCAGGAACCAGTAGGCCAGCACCGGCACAATGGTCAGGGAGACCAGCAGCGAGGCCAGGAGGGCCAGCGTGGTGGTGACAGCGAAGGGCCGGAACAGCTCGCCGGCGAGGCCGCCCACAAACGCAATGGGAGCGAACACCGCCACGGTGGTGAGCGTGGACGCCGTCACGGCGCCGGCCACTTCCCGCACGGCGGTGAGGATGGCCGTGCGTTTGTCCTCGCCGTAGCCCAGGTGCCGCTTGATGTTTTCGATGACGACGATCGAGTCGTCCACCACCCGGCCAATCGCGATGGTCAGGGCGCCGAGGGTGAGGATGTTCAGGGAGTAGCCGAATGCCAGCAAGCCGATGAAGGTCACCAGCAGGGACAGCGGAATGGAGACAGCGGTGACCAGCGTGGAGCGGATGGAGAGCAGGAAAACCAGGATGACCAGCACAGCGAAGCCCAGCCCGAGCAGGCCTTCGGTGGTGAGGTCGGAAATGGACTGCTCAATGAAGGGCGCCTGGTCAAAGACCACGGTGAATTCCGCGCCGTTGCCCAGTTCCTCCTGCAGCGACGGCAGCAGGTCCATGACCTCGTGCGAGATGCCGACCGTGTCTCCGGCCGGGGTCTTGGTGACGGACACGGCCAGCGTCGCTTCGCCGTTGGTCCGGGTGATGGAGGTGGCTTCATCTTCGGTGATGTTTACGGTTGCCACGTCTCCGATGGTGACCGGTGCGCCGTCGCCGTTGCCGCCGGCGGACTCGACCGGGAGGGCGGAAATCTTCTCCAGGCTGTCCAGCGGTGCGCCCACCTGGATGGAGAGGGTCCGGCCGTCCTCATTAACGGTTCCGGCGGGCAGCAGTGCGCCGCTGTTTTCCAGCGCATCCACTATGGCGGCGGGCGTGACGCCCAGCCGGGCGAAGGCGGCGTCGTCGGGAAGGATGGCGACGTGCCGGGTGGATCCGCCGGTGACTTCTGCTGTCCGGACGCCTTCGATTTTCTGCAGGCGGGGAACGGTCAGGCGCTGCAGGTCCGCATTGAGCTCGGCCAGCGGTTCATCGGAGGACACCGCCAGATAGACGATGGGGAAATCACTGATGCTGCCGGCCAGCGACTGCGGATTGGCATCCTCGGGCAGCAGCTGCCGGGAATTGGAGATTGCACGGTCCACCTGCCCGCGGGCCCGGTCCAGGTCCGTGCCGTAGGCAAAGGTGAGGCTGATGGTGGAGATCCCGGAACGGGACGTGGCCGAGGAATCTTCCAGGCCTTCGACGGCGGTCAGCGCCCCTTCCAGCGGTTCGCTGACCTGGGCATCCACCACCTCGGGGGAGGCGCCGGGCAGGGCAGTTATGACGCTGATCTGCGGGAACTCCAGCGACGGGATCAGCTCCTGCTTCAGGGAGCTCATGGAAATGACGCCGAAAACCGCCACGAACACCGTGATCAGGGCAATGAGCGCCCGGTTGGAGAGGGACAGCTTGGCCAAACGGTCCATGATCCTGCCTTAGGAAGGGCGAACTGGAGAAGGGGAGGTGGTGCAGCGCCGAATGCCCGGCGCCTGAAACAGAGTGCGGCGCAGGCCCGCCGTGAAGGCAGGCCTGCGCCGCGGTGCCGTTCCTAGGACAGGCCCAGGACCTTGCTCGTGTCGGCGTTGATCTCTTCCATCAAACGCTCGTTTTCGTTGAGCTTGACGCCGTAGCCCGGGATCATTTCCTTGATCTTCGGTTCCCAGCCGTCGAATTGGCGGGGGAACGCACGCTTGAGCAGGTTGATCATGATGGGCGGTGCCGTGGAGGCTCCGGGGGATGCGCCCAGCAGGGCGCCGATGGAACCGTCTGCGGCGGTGATGAGTTCGGTGCCGAACTGCAGCACACCGCCCTTCTTCGGGTCCTTCTTGATGACCTGGACGCGCTGGCCCGCTGTGATGAGGTCCCAGCCCTCGGTCTTGGCGGAGGGCATGAATTCCTGCAGTGCGGCCGTTTTGCCTTCGCGGGTCTTCAGGACTTCGGTGACGAGGTACTTGACCAGGCTCATGTTGTCCTTGGCCACGCCCAGCATCGGCACGAGGTTGGACGGCCGGACCGAGAGCGGCAGGTCCAGGTAGGAACCGGTCTTCAGGAATTTGGGTGAGAAGCCGCCGTACGGGCCGAACAGCAGGGAACGCTGTCCGTTGACGAACCGGGTGTCCAGGTGCGGCACGGACATGGGCGGGGCACCCACGGAAGCCTGGCCGTACACCTTGGCGTTGTGGCGGGCAATGATGGACTCATCCGTGGAGCGCAGGAACTGGCCGGAGACGGGGAAGCCGCCGAAGCCCTTGCCCTCGGGGATGCCGGAGGCCTGGAGCAGGTGCAGTGCGCCGCCGCCGCCGCCGATGAAGACGAACTTGGCGCTGACGGTGCGGGCGGTGCCGGTGGCCAGGTCCTTGACCTTGACGTCCCAGCCGCCGGTGGAGGAACGGGATACGTTGCCCACTTCGTGGCGGAAGTGCATGTTCACCCCGTTGGCGCCGAGGTAATTGGTCAGTTCGCGGGTCAGCGCACCGAAATCGACGTCGGTGCCGCCGACCACGCGGGAGGCTGCAACCCGCTGGGAGGGGTCGCGGCCTTCCATGATCAGGGGGGCCCACTCCGCCAGCTCGGCCGGATCCTCGGAGAATTCCATGGTCTTGAAGAGGGGCTGCGCGCTCAGCGATTCCCAGCGGCGGCGCAGGTACTCCGAATGCGCGTCGCCCCAAACAAAGCTCATGTGCGGCAGCGGATTAATGAAGTTGTTGGAGATGTGGCCTGCAGAGACCAGATGCGACCAGAACTGCCGGGAAACCTGGAACTGCTCGTTGATGCCCACCGCCTTCGCCGGGTCAACGGAGCCGTCGGCTGCGGCCGGGCTGTAGTTCAGTTCACAGAGCGCGGCGTGGCCGGTTCCCGCGTTGTTCCACGGGTCGGAGCTTTCCAGCCCTGCGCGGTCGAGGCGCTCATAGAGGGAGATGTCCCAATCCGGCGCCAGCTGCTTCAGGAACGCCCCGAGGGTCGCGCTCATGATGCCGCCGCCGATCAGCAGTACATCTGTTTTCGTTGCGGAATTATCCGCCGGGCTATTTGCAGTCAACTTCGTCTCCAGTCGCGTGGGCGCTAGCCATAGAAGCGTATCCCTGAGCAGGTGGCTTCCTAAAATTATCGCCTACTTGCACTGCTTTGCCGGGGCAAACCGCAACCGGTCCGGTAAAGGCCCCGGCGCCTCAGCGGTCCGCGAGGGAGATTCGGTTGAAGACTTCGTGGAGGACGGGGCTGGTGGGGTAGGACGCGACGCGGGGGGACAGCGCCAGGGCAGAGATGGGGAAGGCGAGCGGGATAGCCGGTACGCGCTCGGAAATCCGGTTGGTAATCGCGTGGTAGGCGTCAGTTTGATCCTGGCCCTCGCCCAGCGTGCGCGCCTTCTCGACGCCGGTGAATACTTCCGGGTCGTTGAACGCGAATTCCTCGGTGTAGCGCCCAAAGAGCGTGCCGACAAAGTTGTCGCCGGCTTCGTAACTGCCGGCCAGCCCCAGCAGGTGGAAGGCCCGGTCTTCCTTGCCATGCACCTTTTCCAAGTAGCCCTCGGACCAGTCCACCGGGACCGGGCGGATGTTGAAGCCGGCAGCGGTCAGCTGGCTGCTGAGCCGGGCATAGACCTTTTCGGGCGTGGGCAGGTAACTGCGGGTAACGTGCCGGGGATAGTAGAACGGCAGCTCCCGGCCGTCATACCCGGCTTCGATGAGCAGTTCCTTGGCCTTCTCCGGTTCGTAGCCGTAACCGGTGGCCGAGTCGGACGTCAGTCCCAGCTTTTCCGGCAGGAACTGGTTGGCAGGCTTGGTGCCGTTGAGGAACAGGCCGTCCAGGACGGCAGGCTTGTCGATGGCGTGCGCCACCGCACGGCGCATCAGGACGTTGTCCAGTCCGGGGAAGCTCTGGTTGATGCCCAGGTACAGGATGGAATACGGATCGCGCTGCTGGATCTGCTGGCCGTTGCGCGCCAGTTCGCCGACGTCGTTCACCGTAACCAGGTCGTAGCCGTCCACCTCGCGCTTCTTCAGGGCACGCAGGCGGCCCTCGGGGCTGTTGATCGTCCTGAAGACCACGGTCCCGATCTGGCCGGGTTCGCCCCAGTATTCCGGGTAGGCCGTCAGTTCAATGGTGTCTTCGTCCCATGTGCCGAAGCGGTAAGGGCCGGTGCCTACGGGATGGACGCCGTAGGCGGAGATCTTGCGCCCGTTGAGTTCCCGGGTCAGCTCGTCCGCGCTTGCCTCGGCCAGTGCCTTCGGTGATGACATGGCGAACGCCGGTGCTGCGAGGGCGGGAATGAAGCTGTCCAGGGGCTCGGTCAGGATGACCCGGACGGTGTATTCGCCTACCGGAACGCAGTCCTTGTAGACGGTGAGGGCGGGCGTATCCGAGTAGCCCCGGAATACCGACTTGTACATCAGCGAATCGGTGCGCACGGACTCGGGCATGTTGTACCAGCGTTCAAAGTTCCGCCGTACGGCTTCGGCGTTGAAGGGCTCACCGTCGTGGAAGGTCACGTCCTGCCGCAGTTCGAACGTATAGGTCCTGCGGTCCTCGGACTGCGTCCAGCTTTTGGCCAGCAGGGGTGTGGGGGCCGAGGTCAGGGCGTCCACGCCCACCAGCCCCTCAAGGACCTGCCGGGTGACCCGGTAGGACTCAGTGTCGGAGGCGAGGGCCGGATCCAGGGTGACCGGACGCGCCGCCGTCGCGAAGGTGAAGCGGGCGGAAGGGCCGGTAGGTGCGGTCGTGCCGGCTGCAGCCGTGGGCTTGTCTTCGGCGGCTTCGGCCGTGCAGCCGGCAAGCATGAAGGCTGCCGCTGCTGCCCCGGCCCTGATGATGGAACGGCGGGAGAGGGAAGGACCGCTGGGGCCGGAACTGGCCCGGGCTGGTTCCCGTCCGGGTTCTGCTGTGCCGGGTTTTACTGGGTCGGATCGGGTCACGGTGATACTCCTCCGGGACGCTCCATCCCTCCGTTTTGATGATTTCCCATTCTAAATGATTAAAAACCGGTAAACACCGGTGAGACACGCGTCACAAGAGGTGCCGGTGGGGCAGGATGGGGAAATGACTGATTTGAGCGCTGATACGCCCCTGCTCGAGGTGAGCAACCTCGCGGTTAATTTCCGCACCATGGACGGCGAAGTGTCCGCCGTCCGCAACGCCGGGTTCTCCTTGCCCGCAGGCAAGACACTGGCCATTGTGGGGGAGTCCGGCTCCGGGAAGTCCACCACGGCTATGGCCGTCATCGGCCTGCTGCCGGGCAACGGCACAGTGGCGTCGGGCAGCATTCGCTTCGACGGTCAGGAACTGGTGGGACTGCCCGAGGCGAAAATGCGGGCCATTCGGGGCCGGTCCATCGGCCTGGTGCCGCAGGACCCGATGTCCAACCTGAACCCGGTGACCAAAATCGGAACCCAGGTTGCCGAGACCCTGCTGGTGCACGGCATGGCCACCGCGAAGGACGTGGACCGCAAGGTTGTGGAGGTCCTGACCGCCGCCGGACTGCCCAACGCCGCTGAACGAGCCAAGCAGTACCCGCATGAATTTTCCGGCGGCATGCGCCAGCGGGCCCTGATCGCCATTGGCCTGGCCTGCCGTCCCCGGCTCTTGATTGCCGATGAACCCACGAGTGCGCTGGACGTAACGGTCCAGCGGACCATCCTTGACCAGATCGACCGCATGACGGAAGAACTGGGCACATCGGTCCTGCTGATTACCCACGACCTCGGGCTCGCGGCCGAGCGTGCCTCCGAACTGGTGGTGATGCACCGCGGTGAAGTCGTGGAGACTGGACCGGCCCGCCAGCTGCTGGAGGACCCGCAGCACCCGTACACCCAGTCATTGGTCCGGGCCGCCCCCAGCGTGGCGGCGGTCCGGCTCCGCCCGGGCGCCTTCAGCGCGGCGGGGGATGCGGAGGAGAGTGGAGCTGCCGCCGGAACGGACACAGCGGACGACGCCGCCCCGGACAACATTGTCGAATTCCGGGACCTCACCAAGGTCTTCAAGATCCGCGGCCGGGCGGATGATTTTTATGCGGCCCGGAACGTTACCCTGGACATTCCGCGCGGCCGCACCGTGGCTATTGTGGGGGAGTCCGGTTCGGGGAAGACCACCACGGCGCGGATGCTGCTCAAGCTTATTGAGCCCACATCGGGGACCATGACCTTCGACGGGATGGACGTTGCGTCGCTGAACAAGGTCCAGCTGCGCGACTTCCGGCAGCGGGTGCAGCCTATCTTCCAGGACCCGTACTCCTCCCTGGACCCCATGTACACCATTGAGCGGATCCTTGAGGAGCCGCTGAAGACCTACCGCCGCGGCAACAAGGCCGAGCGGCAGCAGCGCGTCCGGGAACTCATGGACCAGGTGGCACTGCCGCAGGAGATGCTGCACCGCTATCCGGCCGAGCTTTCCGGCGGGCAGCGCCAGCGCGTGGCTATTGCCCGTGCCCTGGCGCTCAAGCCTGAGCTGATCGTCTGCGACGAGCCGGTCTCCGCGCTGGATGTGCTGGTCCAGGCCCAGATCCTGCAGTTGCTAGGGGACCTGCAGCGCGAGTTCGGGCTCAGTTACCTCTTTATCTCCCATGACCTGGCCGTGGTCCGGCTGATCTCCGACTACGTCTGCGTGATGAAGGACGGGGAACTGGTGGAGGCAGCGACGTCGGAAGAGGTCTTCTCCAACCCGCGCCACCCGTACACGCGCAGGCTCCTGGCCTCCATTCCGGGCAATGAACTGAACATTGAGGACAAACTGGACGTGGAAGGCGAGCTGGCTTCCTAGCCATGGGAGCAGGACGGGGTGCGGAAGAAGCAGCATTGGAAGCGGAACTGGAGCAGATCCTTGCCGCCCGGAACCGGGAGGCGATGGAGCCGACCATCAGGGCCCTGCTCGACGTCGACCGGCGCTTTCCGGAGAACCCGCGCGTTCTCTACGAAGTGGGGGGTGCCTATGACACAGCGGGGGAGGAGGACACTGCAGCAGGCTTCTACGAGCGTGCGCTCGCCGGCGGCCTGGACGGCGATGTCCTGCGGCGGTGCTATCTGCAGTACGGGAGCACCCTGCCGGATCCTGGGCCGGGTGGAGGAATCCCTGGCGGTGTTCGCCCGGGCCCGCCGGGAATATCCGGACTCGGTGGCGCTGGGGGTCTTCGAGGCGCTGACGCTGCATGCCGGCGGCCGGGCGGACAGCGCGCTCGCAGGCATGCTGGAACTGCTGGCGGACAACGTTTCCGCCGCGGAGCTGGACCGGTACAAACCGGCGATCCGGGGCAACGCCGGGTATCTGCGGTCCCTGGACAGTGAGTAGCAGTGCAAGACAGTGAGTAGCAAAGCAAGACAGTGAGTAGCAAAGCAAAAGGTCCCACCCGATGCGGGTGGGACCTTTTGCTTTACTGCCGGGCTACTTCCGGCGCGTCTTGGGATCCAGCGCTTCCCGCAGGGACTCGCCCAGCAGGGTGAAGCCCAGCGCGGTGATGGCAATGCAGATGCCCGGCAGGAATGCCAGCTGGGGCGCCACGCCGAGTTCGGCCTGCGCGTAGGTGAGCATCCGCCCCCACTCCGCGGTCTGCGGCAGTCCGCCGCCGAGGCCGAGGAAGGACAGGGCTGCAGCGTCGATCACCGCAGTCGCGAGTGTCAGCGTCGCCTGGACAATCAGCGGTCCGGTGCTGTTGGGCAGCAGGTGGCTCATGGTGATGGTCCGCCGGCTCAGTCCGAGGGTCTGCGCCGAGAGAATGTAGTCGGCGCTGCGCTGGGAGATCATCGAGGAGCGCAGCAGCCGCGCGAAGATCGGCACCTGGGACACGCCGATGGCGATCATGATCGCAGCGGAGCTCTGTCCCATCATGGCGGCGATACTGACCGCGAGCAGCAGGTTCGGAACCGACAGAAGGATGTCCACAAAGCGCATGATGACGCTGTCCACCCAGCCGCCCAGGCCGCCGGCAAGGACGCCGAGCAGCATTCCGCCCAGCAGGCCGAGGGCGGTGGAAACCACACCGATGATCAGCGACGCGCGGGCGCCCCAGAGCAGCTTGGACAGCACGTCTCCGCCGAAGCGGTCCAGTCCAAGCGGATAGCCGTCGATGGCGCCGGGGCCCGGAATGCTGGTGGGGGTGATGTTCGTGCGGCCGGGCAGATCATTGCCGCCGTACGGAGCCAGCAGCGGGGCGAGAAGTGCCACCAGGATAAAGAGACCGACAATTACGGCACCGGCAACGGCGGCCGGATTGCGGCGAAGCCGGCGGAAGGCATCTTTCCACATGCCGCTTTCGGCGGCCGGCTTGGCGGTGGGTGCACCTTCGGGAAGAACGGACCCGCCTGCTGCGGGGGGCAGAGTAGTACTCACTGGACACGCACCCTTGGATCGATGAAGCCGTAGGACACGTCAACCAGCAGGTTGATCAATGAGTACGCCACGGCAATGAAGACGATGAATCCCTGCAGCACGGGGTAGTCGAGGGCAAAAATTGCGTCCCTCAGGAATTTTCCTATCCCGCTGAAGGCAAAGACGGTTTCGGTCAGCACCGCGCCGGAGATCAGCAGCCCGGTCTGCAGGCCGATGGTGGTGGTGACCGGCAGCATGGCATTGCGCAGGATGAACCGTCCGCGGATGGTTTTTTCCATCAGCCCCTTCGCCCGGGCCGTTCGGACGTAGTCCGCACCCTGGACTTCCAGGACAGACGCGCGGGTAATGCGCACAATAATCGCCAGCGGGATGGTGCCCAGGGCAATCGCCGGCAGCACAAGGTGCAGGATGGCATCCCAGGAGGCGTCCCATTCCCGTGTCAGCAGCCCGTCCAGTACAAAGAAGTCCGTGACGTGCGTGGCATTGATCCGCGGGTCCTGACGTCCGTCGGTGGGGAACCACCCCAGCTGGATGGCCAGTACCCATTTGAGAATGAAGGCCAGGAAAAAGACCGGCACGGTGATGCCGATGAGCGAGAGGACAACGGAGGAGTGGTCCCAGAAACGTCCGTAATGCCGGGCGGCCAGGTAGCCGAGCGGAATGCCGATGCCGATGGCGAAGATCAGCGCAACGACGGCCAGTTCCACTGTGGCCGGGAAACGGGTGCCGAATTCCTCCAGGACGGAACGCCCGGTGACGATGGAGGTGCCGAAGTCGCCCTTGAGGAGCTTCCCGACGTAGGTGAAGTACTGCTCGATCAGGGGACGGTCAAATCCGTAGGCCTTATTGATATTCGCAATGGCTTCCGGTGAGGCCTTGTCTCCGAGCAGGGCCGTGGCCGGACCTCCGGGCAAGTTGCGCACCCAAAGGAACAGCAGGATGGACAGGCCTATGAGGGTGGGAATCAGCATAAGCAGGCGTTTGCCGATGACTCGTAGCACGAGCGTCCTTTCCCAGCCGTGGAAGCTGGAGGATCTGGTGGGGAAAAAGACTGGAACACGCGTAAAGGCCGGGGACCACTGGGGTCCCCGGCCTCCGGTGCGTTACTTGGTGAGCTTGATCTGGTTGAACACTTCGTCGTTCACCGGGCTGGCGGGGTAGGACTCAACCCGCTCGGAGAAGGCGAGCGACGGCGCCGGGTGTGCCAGCGGTACGGCCGGCACAAACTGCGCGATGTCCTCGTTGATCTGCTCGTAGAGCGGGGTCTGCTCGTCGAGCTTGGAGACCTGGCGGGCTTCTTCCAGGGCGTTGAAGATGTCCGGGTTGTTGAAGCCGAACTCCGGCTTCTCCTGGCCGAAGAAGACGCCAACAAAGTTGTCGGTGTCGTTGTAGTCGCCGGTCCAGCCCAGCAGGTGCAGGCCGTGATCGGACCCGGCCTGGACGCGGTCAAGGTAGTCCGGGGACCACTTGTTCGGCTGCGGGTTGACCTTGATGCCTACCTCGGCCAGCTGGGCCTGCAGGTTGGTGAAGACCTGTTCAGGGGTCGGCATGTAGGGGCGCGAGACGCCGGTGGGGTAGTTGAAGTCCACGGTGAAGCCGTCCGGGTAGCCGGCCTCGGCCAGCAGGGACTTTGCCTTCTCCGGATCGTAGGCGTACTCGGTGACCTCGTCGTTGTAGCCGTTGACAACCTCGGGGATGAACTGTGTTGCCACCTTCGTGCCCTCGGGCAGCGTCTGGGACACCAGCGCTTCCTTGTCGATGGCGTAGGAGATGGCCTGGCGAACCTTCACATCGGCCAGTTCCGGAACCTGCTGGTTCATGCCCAGGTACAGGATGGTGAACGGATCCCGGGGGATCACCTTGAAGCCGGCCGCGGCCAGCTGCTCGGTGTCGGCCGGAGCCACCAGGTCATAGCCGTCAATGTCGCCGGCTTCCAGCGACTGGCGGCGTGCCTGCGGATCATCGATGACGCGGAAGATGATGTCGGTGACCTGTGCTTCCTCATCTCCCCAGTAGTCCTCGTTCAGGTCAAGGGTGATCTGGTTTCCTACGTCCCAGGCATTGAACTTGTAGGGCCCGGTGCCGGTGGGGTGGGCCTTGGCGTATTCGGTCAGCTCGGGTGCCTCGGCCGTGCCGGAGGACTCGTTGGCACCGAACTCCTCCATGGCCGAGGGGCTCTGCATGGCGAACGCCGGCAGGGACAGGGCGGCAACGAACCCGGCGAACGGCTTGTTCAGCGAGATCACGGCTTCGGTGTCCGAAGACGCCTCGCAGGACTTGTACGTCGCGGTGTCCGGGCTGTCGGAGAAGCCCTTGAACAGCATGCCGTAGTAGTAGGCCTGGCTTTCTGCCTGCTGGATACCGGAGAAGTTGTACCAGCGGTCGAAGTTTGCGCAGACGGCTTCAGCGTTGAAATCCGTTCCGTCGTGGAACGTGACGCCTTCCTCCAGGGCGAACGTGTAGGTCATGCCGTCTTCGGAGACTTCCCAGGACTTGGCCAGCAGCGGAGCCGGGTCGGCGGTTCCGGGTTCGACCCCTACCAGGCCTTCGAAGATCTGGCGGCTGACCCGGAAGGACTCACCGTCGGAGGCGAAGGCGGGGTCAAGGGACTTGGGATCGGATGAGGCGGCGAAGACAAACGTGCCGTCGACGTCGCCGGAGCCACCGCCGTCGCCTTCTTCACGGTTGCTCTGGGCGCAGCCCGAGAGCACAAGAGCGCTCAGGGCAAGGCCTGCGGTAAGGGCGGACGCGCGCTTCTTCGCGGTGCGGCCTTTCCGGACTCTGTCTGCTGGGAACATGTTTCGGTACTCCTCTGGGGCGGATGAACGCTAAGCGAGTGTTGCCTGCTGCCGGCTAACCGGCGCGAATGTGTCCTGGAACACAAACGTATGGACAGAGCCTAATGGTGAAGTGTTTCTGTTACGTGAAATTGGACACCCCCGGCGCGGTCACGATTTGGTCACGCCGGAGCGGGCCCTGGGCCGGCAAGGGATGTCCGGGGATGCCCGGGGATGCCCGGGGAACACAAAAAGCCCCGGTCCGAAGACCGGGGCTTTTGCCGTGGACGCCCTAAGCGGGGCCGTTTGTGCGCGAGGAGGGACTTGAACCCACACGTCCGAAGACACTGGAACCTAAATCCAGCGCGTCTGCCAATTCCGCCACTCGCGCGTGGTTTCTGCCGCCGGCCGGAGGCCAGTGGGGAAACCAGCCTCCAGTGTACCCGAGCTCAGTCGAGCCCTAGATCACGCCGGAGCTTGGCAACATGGCCGGTGGCCTTGACGTTGTACTGGGCGAGGGCAACCGTGCCCTCGGGGTCAACCACCACAGTGGACCTGATTAGCCCTTCGTAGGTGCGGCCGTAGTTCTTTTTCTCGCCCCATGCGCCGTAGGCTTCGGCCACCGCGTGGTCTGGATCGGAGAGCAGCGGGAAGTTGAGGTTCTCCGCTGCGGCGAACTTTTCCAGCTTCGCAACCGGGTCGGGGGAGATGCCCAGGACCGTGTAGCCGGCGCTCTTGAGGCTGTTCAGGTTGTCGCGGAAGTCGCAGGCTTCCTTGGTGCAGCCGGGCGTAGCTGCCGCGGGGTAGAAGTACACAATGGTGTTGCTGCCGCGCGTGTCGGCCAGGGAAACACTGCTCCCGTCGGAGGCGGGCAGGGTGAAGTCCGGGGCGGTTTCGGCCGGGCTGAGGCGTGGCATGGGAATCTCTCCTGGAAATGGGTTCTGGCACGCGGTACGACTCAAACGCGACATTCCCGCGCGGGATGGCTATCCTAGTCTGTGGACAGATGCATCATCAGCCAACTGACTGTTTGCTTAGCCGTCCAGAGCCTAGAGGAAGAGTCTTATTTTATGCCGGATATGGAGCGCTGGCCCACCGGTCGTCTGCTGTCAACCGCTGCGCGCCTGGTAGAACACGCCTGGAACGAACGCCTGGTCAGCATCGGCCTGACGCATGCAGGCGTGATCGCATTGGGTGTCCTTGACTCGCAGGGACCCATGACACAGGCCCGCCTGGCGCAGTTGGTGCGCGTCCAGGCACAGACTATGGGCAAGACTCTGGCCCGCCTGGAGACCCACGGCCATGTCACGCGGGTCCGTAATGATCTGGATAAGCGCAGCCACATGGTCACCATTACCGAGCGCGGCGCTGAAGCCCTGCACGAGGCGCAGAACATTGAGCGCACCCTGCTTGACGGCGGCGAGCTGATGTCCGAAGCGCTGCGCAGCCAGCTGCGCAAGGTCATCACCGAACTGGGCAGCCCCCGGTGGCAGACTGCCGTGGACGTTCCCGGACTGCCCATCCCGCCCGAAGCCGGGCTGGAAATTCTGCCGGAGCCCGCGGCAGACGGCCGCTGACAGCAGCGTCACATACATCGACAAAGCGTCACATCCACCGACAAGAGGCACATCCACCGGATGTGCCTCTTGTCCTTTAACTCCGCGGGCGGCAGGTCCGCCGGCCACATGGGCAAGGGCAGGCACATGGAACAAAGAGTGAGCGAAAAGTACCTTAACTTTGCAGGCGTCATTGATGACGCCACATTGGAGCAGAACAGGCGAACGGCGCAGATGCCGTTCATCTACCCGCACCTGGCTTCCATGCCGGATGCCCATCTGGGCAAGGGTGCCGCCGTGGGCTCGGTGATCCCGACCCTTGGCGCGGTGGTCCCGGCCGCCGTCGGCGTCGATATCGGCTGCGGGATGATCGCGGTGCGCACCGGGCACCGGGCTGCGGACTTAGCCGGACTGGACCGGCGGAAGCTGCGGACATCGATCGAGGGCGCGGTTCCCCTCTCCGCCGGGCACAGCAACAAGTCCCTGACGGACACTGCACGCCGCCGCGTCCAGGTCCTGTCCGACGACGCCGCTGCCGCCGGCTTTGATCCTGGCGCCTACCTCAAAGGCTGGCAGCTGCAGCTGGGCACACTGGGTTCAGGCAACCACTTCATTGAGGTTTCCCTCGATGAAGAGGATACGGTCTGGCTGTTCCTGCACTCCGGATCGCGGGGAGTGGGGAACAAGATCGCCCAGCAGCACATCTGGGCTGCGCAGAATTACTGCGGCAAACGCTCCATCGAGCTGCCGGACCGGGACCTGGCCTACCTGGAGGAAGGCACTGAGGAGTTTGACCGTTACATTGCGGAGCTGATGTGGGCGCAGAAATTCGCCCTGCTGAACCGGGAGGAAATGATGGACAGGGTGATGGCCTGCTTCCGGGAGTGGACCGGCGGTCCGGTGCAGGAAGCAGAGCGGATCAACTGCCACCACAACTACACCGAGGTGGAAGAGCACTACGGAAAAAGGGTCTGGCTGTCCCGCAAGGGAGCCATTGATGCTTCCCCCGGCCGCCCTGGACTCATTCCCGGATCCATGGGTACCGCGTCCTACGTGGTGGAGGGCAAGGGCTACCCTCCGTCCCTGAACTCCGCGCCGCACGGGGCAGGCCGGCAGTACTCCCGCACCCGGGCACGCAAAACCTTCAGCCAGGAACAGCTGCGGAAGGCAATGCGGGGAATCGAGTACCGGGACACTCCCGCGTTCATCGATGAAATCCCGGCGTTTATAAGGACATAGACGCAGTGATGGAGGATGCCGGGGACCTGGTTTCGGTGCGGCACGTGCTGCACCAGATTGTGAACGTCAAGGGAAACTGAGTCTGGGGCGGACCACGGTAGGGTGGCCAGTCATGACCACTTCAGCAGAGCTTCTTGCCGCCTATGACCGGCAGCTGCGCACGGACGCGGAGACTCCGTCCGCCCTAGACGTCGAACAGCTTGGACCGCTGCGCCTGGTGACGTTCGCCGGCGGACGGGGATTCATCACCTATGCCGGCCTGGACGGCGCCGACGCCGGCACCATAGCCGGCTGGGTGGCCGGCGCCCTCGGGTATTACCGGAACAATCCGGCGATCCGGCACATCGAGTGGAAGTCCCGCGGGCATGACTGGGCTCCCGGACTGCATGTTGCACTGGTTGGTAACGGGTTTGAGCCGGAGGAATCCGAGTCCATCATGATCGGCCGTGCAGCGGACCTCGCCGTTGACGTCCCGCTGCCTGTTGGCGTTGCCCTCCGGCAGGTCACCGAAGAGGAAGATGTCCGTGCCATGAGTGCAATGGCGGACGGGGTCTTCGGGGATCCGGTTTCCACCGCAACTGCAGACTCCCTCCTGCGCCGGCTGTCCCATGCCGACGGAATGGAACTCTGGGTGGCCGAATGCGGGGCAGAGATTGTCAGCGCCGGACGCCTTGAACCTGTTCCCGTCACGGACTTTGCCGGCATCTGGGGTGGCGCCACCCTGCCGGCGTGGCGGGGCCGGGGTATCTACCGTGCCCTCACCGCAGCCCGCGCGCGGTCCGCCCTGGCAATGGGTAAGACACTGATCCACAGCGACTCGACACCGTACTCCCGGCCCATCCTTGAGCGCTCCGGTTTCGTGAAGGTCTCCACCACCACGCCATATATTTGGCGTGCCCCGGCCTAGATACAAAAAACCGCCCGGCAGGAGAATCTCCTGCCGGGCGGTTTCCGGTTGGTGCACCCCCCGGGACTTGAACCCGGAACCCATTGATTAAGAGTCAATTGCTCTGCCAATTGAGCTAGAGGTGCGTGCTGATGCGGTCTGGCATCCGGCGCCGTGGGGCGCGGTTTGTTCTCCGCAACGACATGAAACACTACCACGTCTGCGGCCGCTGCGCGAAACGGTGCCCCGTGCGGCTGCGCCCCCCCTGCACAACAAAAAACCGTCCGGCCAGGCGAAGCGCCTGACCGGACGGTTTTGTTGGTGCACCCCCCGGGACTTGAACCCGGAACCCATTGATTAAGAGTCAATTGCTCTGCCAATTGAGCTAGAGGTGCGTATTCACTGCTGTTTTTGAGGCGAATTTTCTCCGCCGTTGGCATCAGCAACGACATGAAACACTACCAGCACTTTTGCCGCAGAATGAAATCCGGGCCGGTTTTGTGGTGCGTTTCACTTTGTGCCGCCGTCCTTGGGGGACCGGGATCGGGGGAGGACCACCAGTTCCCCCGGATTTCCGTCCCAATCCGCGCTGTTGTCCACTACCCAGGTGCGCGCTGGAAGGTTGGCGGCCGGGTCGGCAGTGGTCACCGTCGTGGGCGTAGCCGGGCCCGCCGCCGAAACGGTCCGCGGTACGCGAGTTCCCGCTGCGGCGCCGCCGGACGCCAGCCGGACGGCGTCGTTATCCGTCAGCCGGTGCAGTTTCCGGGCCGCCCACACTGCTGCAGCGGAACCGATGCCAAGGGTGGTGAGGTAAACCGATGTTCGAGCCACAAGGGGATCCTTCGGTCGGCGGAAGGCACAATTCGACGGTACGGCCGCCGCTTTCCCCTGTCCATAGCCGGTGCACTGCCGGGCGTCCGCCGCTACGCTGGCTGGCATGGACCGTTCCGAAGCCCGCCCTGTCCGCACCGTCACCGTTCCGACCGCCGCACTCCTGGACGCGCTGCAACCGCTTCCCGAGGGAATGCGGGCCGCGGTATGGGATCTCGAGGGGGAGCCCGACGGCGTTGACTACGCGGACATAGATGCCGTGGTCCTGCCCTACGCATCCGGCACCGAGTACCGCTCCGCGCTGGAGCGGGTCCCGCAGCTGGCCCTGCTGCAGGCCCAGTCCACCGGCTATGACGGCCTGCCCGAACTCGTTGGACCGGGCACGGCCATTGCCAGCGCCGCCGGCGTGCATGCGGCGGCAACAGCGGAAATGGCACTGACCCTGATCCTGGCCGCGCAGCGGGGGGTCGACTCCGCGCTCCGCGGGCAGCATGAGGGCACATGGGAGCAGGTCCGCTGCCCCGGACTGGCCGACCGCCGCGTGCTCCTGGTGGGGGTGGGAGGCATCGGCCGGGAGATTGCCGCACGGCTGCGTCCGTTCGACGTCGAACTCACCCGCGTGGGCAGCACGGCCAGGACGGACGACGACGGCGCCGTGCACGGAAGCGGGGAACTTGCGGAACTCGCGGCGGCAGCAGAAATCCTGGTGGTGATCACGCCCCTGAATGAGCAGACCCGGCACTTGATCGACGCGCGGATCCTGTCGGCCCTGCCCGACGGCGGGTTGGTGGTCAACGTGGCCCGCGGCGCCGTCGTGGACAGCGAGGCGCTCACCAAAGAGGTGGTGTCAGGGCGGCTGCGCGCCGCCGTAGATGTTTTCGATCCCGAACCCATACCGGAAGACCACCCCCTGCGGCAGGCGCCCGGTGCCATCATCACCCCGCACTGGGGCGGGAATACCGACGCCTTCGAACCTCGGATCCGGGAGTTCCTGCGCCGCCAGGTCCGCCGGCTGGCCCGGGGTGAGGAACCGTTGAATATGGTCCGGCCGGGCCCGTGGGCCGGCAGGTCCGGTGAAAGCTAGGCCAGCTCCAGGTAGGAGTCCACGAAGGAGCGGAAGTCCTCCCAGTCCGCGGCCTGCTCCAGCATCCGCGTCCCGGCCCCGGGCAGTGCTGCCTGCGGCTCCACGCTGAACCGGAAGATGCGTCCGGTGTTGGTACCCACCTCATACGCGTCCGCAGCCAGTTCGTCAGTGTGGCTGAGGTTGGTGGTGTTCACCGCGGTGGGGGCCTCGAGGCCGGCCAGGGAATCGACGTCGAACGGGGCGAAGACCAGTTCGGCTGGACGCCAGCGGTAGCCCAGGACGTAGAAACCCGGCTCCTCGTCCCCGGCGGGAGTGGCACACACCAGGTTGTAGTCCCCGTAGTTCGGGATCTGGGATTCGAAGACGCGGCGCAGCACCAGCTTCATCTCGTCGCTGTCCGTTGCCGTGCTTGACTCTTTATATGGGTCTAAGCCTGGGTCTAAGTCTGGGTTCGTGTCGGGGGAGCCTCTGTCCGATGTCATACCCCCAGTCTATGAACAGGGTCCCCCCATCCGGGAAGCACGGCCCGTCCGCGCCATAGATCTTCATCTGGTGTTCACGGGCCGTAACAACGGAAGCCGGTGTCCGTCACATGGGCGGAACGCGCAGGCTTAAGTCCTAGGATTTAGCCATGAGCGGAGAAAACACACCCGATATCAAGCCCCGCAGCCGAGTGGTCACGGACGGCATCCACGCAGCGCCCGCCCGCGGCATGTTCCGCGCCGTGGGAATGGGTGACGACGATTTCGCCAAGCCGCAGATCGGCGTCGCCAGTTCGTGGAACGAGATCACCCCCTGCAACCTTTCCCTAAACCGCCTGGCCCAGGGTGCCAAAGAAGGCATCCACGCCGGCGGCGGCTTCCCCATGCAGTTCGGCACCATTTCCGTCTCCGACGGGATCTCCATGGGCCACGAGGGCATGCACTTCTCCCTGGTGTCCCGCGAAGTCATTGCCGACTCGGTGGAGACCGTCATGATGGCTGAACGCCTGGACGGCTCTGTCCTCCTGGCCGGCTGCGACAAGTCCCTGCCGGGCATGCTGATGGCCGCCGCGCGCCTGGACCTCTCCAGCGTCTTCCTCTACGCCGGCTCCATCATGCCCGGCTTCGCGAAGATGGAGGACGGCAGCGAGCGGGAAGTGACCCTTATCGACGCCTTCGAAGCCGTGGGTGCCTGCGCCGCCGGCAAGATGAGCCTGAAGGACCTGGACTCCATCGAGCGGGCCATCTGTCCCGGCGAAGGCGCCTGCGGCGGCATGTACACCGCCAACACCATGGCCTGCATCGGCGAGGCCCTGGGAATGTCCCTGCCCGGCTCGGCGGCGCCGCCCTCGGCCGACCGCCGCCGCGACGAATTTGCCCGCAAATCCGGCGAAGCCGTGGTCAACCTGCTGCGCAAGGGCATCACCGCCCGCGACATCATGACCAAGAAGGCCTTCGAAAACGCCATCGCCGTCACCATGGCCTTCGGCGGCTCCACCAACGCCGTGCTGCACCTGCTCGCCATCGCCCGCGAAGCCGAAGTGGACCTCACGCTGGAGGACTTCAACCGCATCGGCGACACCATCCCGCACCTGGGTGATCTGAAGCCCTTCGGCCGGTACGTAATGTTCGACGTCGACAAGATCGGCGGCGTCCCGGTGATCATGAAGGCACTGCTCGACGCCGGCCTGATCCACGGCGACTGCCTCACCGTCACGGGCAAGACGGTCGCGGAGAACCTGGCCGCCATCAATCCGCCGGACCCGGACGGCAAGGTGCTGCGCGCCATCGACAACCCCATCCACAAGACCGGCGGCATCACCATCCTGAAGGGCTCCATGGCCCCCGAAGGCGCAGTGGTCAAGAGTGCCGGGTTCGACGCCGACGTGTTCGAGGGCACCGCACGTGTCTTCGAACGCGAACAGGGTGCCCTGGATGCCCTCGATGCCGGGCAGATCCACGCCGGCGACGTCGTCGTGATCCGCTACGAAGGTCCCAAGGGTGGCCCGGGCATGCGCGAAATGCTGGCCATCACCGGCGCCATCAAGGGCGCCGGCCTGGGCAAGGACGTCCTGCTGCTCACCGACGGCCGGTTCTCCGGCGGCACCACCGGCCTGTGCATCGGCCACGTTGCACCCGAAGCCGTCGACGGCGGCCCCATCGCCTTCGTACGGGACGGGGACCGGATCCGCGTGGACATTGCCGCCCGCAGCTTCGACCTGCTGGTGGACCCGGAAGAGCTGGAAGCCCGGAAGGCCGGCTGGCAGCCGCTGCCGGGGAAGTTCACCACCGGTGTGCTGGGCAAGTACACCAAGCTGGTGAACTCCGCCTCCACCGGCGCTTATTGCGGGTGAAAACTCGTGGACTCGGTTTTCTTACGAGCCGCCGAGGCGGCAGGGCTTAATAAGGCTGCAAAGGCCTGAGGGGCCCCGACGACGTCCGCTCTCGGCGGGCGTCGTCGGGGAGGCCTATCAGCCGCGAGACACATGTCCAGATATTGAGACGCGCGTCTCATACAATTGACACCCCCGCAGGGGAACGCGAGACTGAACGGTATGCAGATCGTACCCGTCGTCCTTATCAAGCGCGTGGCGTAACAGCCCCGACTTGTAAGACGTCACGCGCGAACCCCTACGGAGCCAACCGGCACGAGGGGTTTTTTTATTGGCTTCGCAGCTTCACCGCTTCGCTGGGCACAGAAGAAGCCGGAACGGGCACCACCCGCACCGGCCGCCGCAATGACCATGGATCAGTATCCGCACAAAGGAAGTTCCAATGAGTAAGGGATCGCCAATCAGCCCTTCGCTGATGGCCTCAAAAGCCAATGCCGCCGCACGTGCGGCAGCGGCCAAGACCAAAGATGTAGCCACTTCTGTGTCCGCCCATCCCGACGCCGTGGATGAGCGCATCCAAGGCCCGGGCAACGTTGTTCCGCCCACCCAGATGACCGGTTCCCAGGCCATCGTCCGCTCCCTTGAGGAGCTCGGCGTCGACGAGGTCTTCGGCCTTCCCGGCGGGGCCATCCTGCCCACCTACGATCCGCTCATGGATTCTCCAAGGATCCGCCACATTTTGGTCCGGCACGAGCAGGGTGCCGGCCACGCAGCCGAAGGCTATGCCATGGTCACCGGGCGCGCCGGTGTGTGCATTGTGACCTCGGGTCCCGGGGCCACCAACCTGGTCACCGCCATTGCGGATGCGCACATGGACTCCGTTCCGATGGTGGCCATCACCGGCCAGGTGTCCAGCGCCTTCATCGGCACCGATGCCTTCCAGGAAGCGGACATCGTGGGCATCACCATGCCCATCACCAAGCATTCCTACCTGGTCACCGATGCCGCGGATATCCCGCGGGTGCTCGCCGAGGCGTTCCACATTGCGACGTCGGGCCGGCCCGGTCCGGTGCTGGTGGACATTGCCAAGGACGCCCAGCAGGCAAAAACCACCTTCTCCTGGCCGCCGAAAATCGACCTGCAGGGTTACCGGACCGTGGTCCGCGGCCACTCCAAGCAGGTCCGTGAAGCGGCCCGGCTGATTGCCGAATCCCAGCGTCCGGTGTTCTACGTGGGCGGCGGTGTGCTGAAGGCCAATGCTTCGGAAGAACTGCTGGAACTGGCCGAACTGGTGGGCGCCCCGGTGGTCACCACCTTGATGGCCCGTGGTGTTTTCCCCGACTCGCACTCCCAGCACGTGGGTATGCCCGGTATGCACGGATCGGTTTCGGCCGTGACCGCACTGCAGCAGTCTGACCTGCTCATCACGCTCGGTGCCCGCTTCGATGACCGCGTCACAGGCGTGCTGAGCTCCTTTGCGCCCGGTGCCAAGGTCATCCACGCCGATATCGATCCGGCCGAAATCTCGAAGAACCGCCCTGCCGATGTCCCGATTGTGGGTTCGGTTCGGGAAATCATTCCGGAGCTTGCCGACGCCGTGCGCGGCCAGTTCGAAGCCGGCCGTCCGGACATTTCGGCCTGGTGGGCCGTGCTGGACCGGCTGCGCGAGACCTATCCGATCGGCTACGCCCAACCCGAAGACGGCCTGATTGCCCCGCAGAAGGTCATTGAACGCATCGGCGCCATGACCGGCCCCGAGGGCGTGTACGTGGCCGGGGTGGGACAGCACCAGATGTGGTCCGCGCAGTTCATCAAGTACGAACGCCCGCGCGCCTGGCTGAACTCCGGCGGACTGGGCACCATGGGCTACTCCGTCCCGGCGGCCATGGGTGCCAAGGTCGGCAACCCGGACCGCGTGGTCTGGGCCATCGACGGCGACGGCTGCTTCCAGATGACCAACCAGGAACTGGCTACCTGCCTGATCAACAACATCCCGATCAAGGTCGCCATCATTAACAACTCCTCCCTGGGCATGGTCCGGCAGTGGCAGACCCTCTTCTACGAGTCCCGCTACTCCAACACGGACCTGAACACCGGGCACGACACTGTGCGCGTGCCGGACTTCGTGAAGCTGGCGGAAGCCTACGGCTGCGTGGGCCTGCGCTGCGAACGCGACGAGGACATTGACGCCACCATTGCCAAGGCGCTGGAAATCAATGACCGCCCCGTCGTCATCGACTTCGTGGTCAGCCGCGACTCCATGGTGTGGCCGATGGTCCCCACCGGAGTGTCCAACGACCTGATCCAGATTGCCCGCAACATGACTCCCACCTGGGAAGAGGAGGACTAGGACATGGCCCGCCACACCCTTTCCGTGCTGGTAGAAGACGTGCCCGGCGTCCTGACCCGGGTCGCGTCGCTGTTCGCCCGCCGGGCGTTCAACATCAATTCTTTGGCCGTGGGCCCCTCCGAGGTGCCGGGCATGTCCCGCATCACCGTGGTGGTCGACGCCGAAGGTGACCTGCTGGAGCAGGTCACCAAACAGCTGAACAAGCTCATCAACGTCATCAAGATTGTCGAGCTGGTTCCCGATTCCTCCGTGCAACGAGACCACATCCTGGTCAAGGTTCGTGCGGATGCCGCAACCCGGCTGCAGGTAACCCAGGCAGCCGAGTTGTTCCGTGCCTCAGTGGTGGATGTGTCCATCGACTCGCTCATTGTTGAGGCAACAGGCACCGCCGAGAAGCTCAACGCACTGCTCTCAGTGCTTGAGCCCTTCGGCATCCGCGAAATAGTCCAATCCGGAACACTGGCCATCGGCCGCGGCTCGAAGTCCATGAGTGACCGCGCGCTGCGCAGCGCCTGAGTTCCACCCCCAGACCCTTATCCAGGAAACCAGTAGGAGATACCCACAGTGACTGACATGTATTACGACGACGACGCAGACCTGTCGATCATCCAGGGCCGCACGGTCGCGGTCATCGGCTACGGCAGCCAGGGCCACGCCCACGCCCTGAGCCTGCGCGACTCCGGCGTCGACGTCCGCGTCGGACTGAAGGAAGGCTCGGCATCCCGTGCCAAGGCCGAAGCCGAGGGCCTGCGGGTCCTGTCCGTGGCTGACGCCGTGGCCGAGGCGGACCTGATCATGGTCCTCACCCCGGACCAGGTCCAGCGCTTCGTCTACGCGGAGGAAATCGCCCCGAACCTGCAGTCCGGCGACGCCCTGTTCTTCGGGCACGGTTTCAACATCCGCTACGGCTACATCCAGCCCCCGGCCGACGTCGACGTCGCCCTCGTTGCCCCCAAGGGACCGGGCCACATTGTGCGCCGCGAATTCGAAGCCGGCCGCGGTGTCCCGGACCTGATCGCCGTGGAGCAGGACGCGTCCGGCAAGGCCAAGGAGCTGGCACTGTCCTACGCCAAGGCCATTGGCGGCACCCGCGCCGGCGTCATCGAAACCACCTTCACCGAAGAGACCGAAACAGACCTCTTCGGTGAGCAGGCCGTGCTCTGCGGCGGCGCTTCCCAGCTGATCCAGTACGGTTTCGAGACGCTGACCGAGGCCGGCTACCAGCCGCAGGTGGCGTACTTCGAGGTGCTGCACGAACTCAAGCTGATCGTGGACCTGATGGTGGAAGGCGGCATCGCCAAGCAGCGCTGGAGCGTTTCCGACACTGCCGAATACGGCGACTACGTCTCCGGCCCGCGCGTCATTGACGAGAGCGTCAAGGAAAACATGAAGGCCGTCCTCGCGGACATCCAGAACGGCGCCTTCGCCAAGCGCTTCATCGATGACCAGGATGCCGACGCCCCGGAGTTCAAGGCGCTGCGCAAGAAGGGCGAGGACCACCCGATCGAGGCCACCGGCCGCGAACTGCGCAAGCTCTTCTCCTGGATCAAGAACGAAGACGATTACACCGAAGGCTCCGTAGCCCGCTAGAAGGTGACGCCCGTAACAGAAGCACCGAATCGCGCCGCCTCCGCAGGCAGGCGTTAGGCTCGAAAGGCAAGCCGAATCGGCAAGGAGGCCGGACCCGTCTGGGTCCGGCCTCCGGCACGAAAAACCCCACCTGAATCTTCCACAGCTAAAGAGGTAACCGGTGTCTGCCACCAAACCAGTCGTACTCCTCGCGGAGGAACTCTCGCCCGCCACCGTCGAGGCCTTGGGTCCGGACTTTGACATCCGTTCCACTGACGGCGCCGACCGCTCCCAGCTCCTTGCCGCGATCGCCGACGTCGACGCCATCCTGGTGCGCTCGGCCACCCAGGTGGACGCCGAGGCCATCGCGGCTGCGAAGAACCTGAAGGTCATCGCCCGCGCCGGCGTGGGGCTGGACAACGTGGACATCAAGGCTGCGACCCAGGCCGGCGTGATGGTGGTCAACGCCCCGACGTCGAACATCATCTCCGCCGCGGAACTGACGGTGGGGCACATCCTGTCCCTGGCCCGGAATATCCCGCAGGCCAGTGCGGCGCTGAAGAACGGGGAGTGGAAGCGCTCCAAGTACAGCGGCACCGAGCTGTTCGAAAAGAAGATCGGCATCATCGGGCTGGGCCGCATCGGCGCCCTCGTGGCCGCCCGCCTGCAGGGGTTCGGCACCGAGATCCTCGCCTATGACCCGTACATCACCTCGGCCCGGGCAGCGCAGTTGAACGTGCGCCTCGTGACGCTGGACGAATTGCTGGAAGAATCCGACTTCGTCACCATCCACATGCCCAAGACTCCGGAAACGCTGGGCATGCTCGGCGCCGAAGCCTTCGACAAGATGAAGGACACCGCCTACGTGGTGAACGTGGCCCGCGGAGGGCTCGTGGACGAAACGGCCCTGTTCGACGCGCTGCAGTCCGGGAAGATCGCCGGTGCCGGCGTGGACGTGTTCGTCAAGGAACCCAGCACCAACCTGCCGTTCTTCGCGCTGGACAACGTGGTGGTCACCCCGCACCTGGGCGCCTCCACCGATGAGGCACAGGAAAAGGCGGGCATCTCCGTAGCGAAATCGGTGCGCCTGGCCCTGGCCGGGGAACTGGTCCCCGACGCCGTGAACGTTGCCGGCGGCGTCATTGCCGAAGACGTTCGCCCGGGCATCCCCCTGATTGAGAAGCTGGGCCGCATCTTCACCGCGCTGTCCTCGGACTCAGTGACCGCCGTCGACATCGAAGTGGCCGGAGAAATTGCCGCCTTGGACGTGAAGTCCCTGGAACTGGCAGCACTGAAGGGCATCTTCACCGACATCGTCTCCGAGCAGGTCTCCTATGTGAACGCTCCGGTGCTCGCCGAGCAGCGCGGCATCGAGGTGCGGCTGCTGACCACCCCGGACGTGGATGATTACCGTAACCTGCTGACCATCCGCGGCGCCTTGTCCGACGGCACCCGCCTGGAGGTCTCCGGCACCCTGACCGGGCCCAAGCAGATCCAGAAGCTCGTAGGCGTCAACGGTTACGATCTGGAAATCCCCATCAGCGAGCACCTGATTGTGCTGATCTACCAGGACCGCCCCGGCGTCATCGGCGCCCTGGGACGGATCCTGGGGGAGAAGGACATCAACATCGCCGGTATGCAGGTGGCCCGGAACACCGAAGGCGGCCAGGCGCTGTCCCTGCTGACGGTGGACTCCTCCGTCCCGCAGGATGTCCTGGAAGCACTGAAACTCGAAATCGGGGCCACGGTTGCCCGCGAGGTGGACCTGCAGGACTAGCGCGGGGGGCCGTTGCGGGTTACCACCGCCTGGCCCCGAAACGCTGCAGGGCGGAACGTCCCACGCTTCGGGGCAGGTGTTGCTGGTGGGGCAACACCAGCACCAGCCGTACCGGACCCTGGGAAGTTCCGCTCCCGGGCAGCTCGGGAACTCCTATGCACCCGGCCGCCGGCAAAGTATTCGGCTTTCCGTACAGCTGATGTTGCCCAGACAGTGCGCAAGGGACATCAGCTGTACATAAGGCGGCGGAAATGAACTCCGGGGCGCCAGAGCGCCGCAGTGCGACACCGGCGGGTAAAACAGGGTAATTTTCTTATGTGACTTCAACCGACTCCAAGACCCCGTTCTACATCACCACCGCTATCTCCTACCCGAACGGCGAACCCCACATTGGGCACGCCTACGAGCACATCGCCACCGATGCCATGGCCCGCTTCAAGCGCCTCGACGGCTACGACGTGTTCTTTATGACGGGTACGGATGAGCATGGCCTGAAGATGCAGCAGTCCGCGGATAAGGAAGGCATCACCGCCAAAGAACTCGCGGACCGCAACTCCGCCGCCTTCCAGCAAATGGAAGCGGACATGGGGACCTCCTATGACCGGTTCATCCGTACCACCGACGCGGATCACTACGCTGCCGCGCAGGCCATCTGGAAGCGGATGGAGGAGAACGGTGACATCTACCTCTCCAAGTACTCCGGCTGGTACTCCGTCCGGGATGAGGCGTACTACACCGAGGACGAGACCGAAGTCCGCGAGGACGGGGTGCGCTACTCAAAGGAGACGGACACCGAGGTGACCTGGACGGAAGAGGAGAGCTATTTCTTCCGCCTTTCCGCCTACCAGGACCGGCTGCTGGCCCTCTACGAGTCCCAGCCGGATTTCGCTGCGCCGCGCTCGCGGTTCAACGAGGTCATCAGCTTCGTCAAGGGCGGGCTGGAGGATCTGTCCATCTCCCGCACCACCTTCAACTGGGGCGTGCCGGTGCCGGGCAACCCGGACCACGTGATGTACGTGTGGGTGGACGCGCTGACCAACTACCTCACCGGCGTCGGCTTCCCCAACACCGAGAGTGAGGCGTTTCGGAAGTACTGGCCCGCCGACGTCCACGTCATCGGCAAGGACATCTCCCGCTTCCACGCCATCTTCTGGCCGGCGTTCCTGATGTCCGCGAAGCTGGAACTGCCTCGGCGGATTATGATCCACGGCTTCCTGCACAACAAGGGCGTCAAGATGTCCAAGTCGCTGGGCAACGTGGTGGCGCCCAAGGCTTGGGCGGACCAGTACGGCCTGGATTCGGTGCGGTTCTTCCTGCTGCGCGAGGTCCCGTTCGGTGCGGACGGTTCCTACAACCACGACGCCGTTGTGGGCCGGATGAACTCCGACCTCGCCAACAACCTGGGCAACCTGGCCCAGCGCTCCCTGTCCATGGTGGCCAAGAACTGCGGGGCCGCCGTGCCGCAGCCGGGGGCGTTCACGCCTGAGGACACCGCACTGCTCGAGGCCGCCGGCAACCTGCTGCAGATCTCACGGGAAGCCTATGACGTGCAGGACTTCCACGGCGCGCTCGAAGCCACCTGGAAAGTCCTGGGCGACACCAACGCCTACTTTGCCGAGCAGGCCCCCTGGGTGCTGCGGAAGACCGACGTCGACCGCATGAATACCGTGCTCTACGTGACCCTGGAAGTGCTGCGGATCGTGGCCATCCTGATCCAGCCGGTCATGCCGGGCAGTGCCGCCAAACTGCTGACCGTGCTGGGCCAGGACGACGACGCCGCGCGTCAGTTCAGCGCTATTGGTACGCCGCTGGTGCCGGGCACTGAACTGCCGGCACCCACGCCCATCTTCCCGAAGTACGAAGAGCCGGCCGAATAGCGGGCCATAACAAAAACACCCCCCGGCTATCCGCCGGGGGGTGTTTTTGCTGCTGGGTACGTTACGCCTCAGGGTCCGTGGCCAGGAACCGTTCCACGGCCGTTTTTTCCATCACTTCCGCCACCGCTTCCTGCTGCCCGCGGGCCATCTCGACCAGTTCCTGCAACCGGGCCGTATTAAACCGGTGATCGGTGCCCGAAAGCACCAGCAGGGTTCGCCACAGGGATTCCTTCATCCTTACCAGCGACTGCAGGAATTCAAGTTCCAGCTGGCCGGTGGTGCCGCCGCCGGTGCTCAGCGGATTGAGCGGACCCAACTTGCCGGCTGCTGCTCCCACGGCTGCTGCGGCGGCCTTCACCTTGCTCCGGGAGTACCCCAGCGCGTGGATCAGGGACTCCAGCTCGTCGCGTTCGTCGGAGATTTCCTCCACCAGCCGGGCGAAGGTCTCCTCGAACGGGGATCCTTCCCAGGTCCGCTGTGCCGCGGTGAACAGGCGGACGCCGGTCTCCGCGCCCACCAGATGGTCATCGAGATAGGCGGCCAGTGATTCACGGCCTGGGGTAAAGGTCCCGGGTGTAGCTTCCGTCATGCTGATCTCCTTACGGCTGCAGCCTGCCGGATCTTTCCACCCGGCATAAGCCTGCTTAGTAATTTGTCCTTCCCTGTATCCTCGCAGATCTGCGGCCCGACCGCGAGGCAGGTGCCCCGCAGCCGGACCGCGGACGGGCCGGGCCGGTGCTGCCGGTCAGTCGGCGGCCAGCCCCGCCACCGGAGAGAGGCGTGCCGCGCGCCGGGCCGGAAGGACCGAGGCCGCAAGGCCGGCCAGGACGGCCACGGCGAGGACCGCGGCCAGCTGCAGCCAGGGCAGGGACGGGGTAACGGACGTAAAGGCGCCCAGCGCGGATTCGGCTCCGAGCCAGCCATACAGCGAGCCCAGCACGGTGCCCATCAGGGCAGCTACTCCGGCGATCAGCACGGCTTCCAAGGCAAGCATGCCGCGCAGCTGGTTACGGGTCAGGCCCAGTGCCCGCAGCAGGGAGGATTCCCTGGTGCGTTCCAGCACGGACAGCGACAGCGTGTTCGCCACACCCACCAGGGCAATAACCACCGCGACTCCCAGCAAGCCCGTGACCACCATCAGCAGGACGTTGATGACCTGCTCGAAGGCACCGCGCTCGATGGCCGAGCCGGATACTTCGTAGTCCTCCACACCGGCGGCTTCAGCCACGTCGGTGCGCAGGTCCATCAGCGCGCTTGTGTTGAGCCCGTCCTCCACGGACAGCCACAGCTGGGGCATGGGCGGATACTGCTCGTCACCGGCAGGTGCGGGCCCGCCGATGGACTCCGCAGTCTGTGCAGTGATCAGCGGCAGCATCTGGCTGCTCTCGGAGACCACTGTCTCAAGCTCGACGCTGGAGGTTGCACCCTTCACCGTGAGGGTCTTTTCCGGGGTGTTCTGCGGTACCAGAATGGTGTTGTCTTTCAGGGCCAGGGACGAATCCTGCAGCACCTTGGCGGCGTCGGCCGGATCCAGTGCGTACACCCCGAACTGATCTCCGTTTTCAGTCTCGGCCGTGGCAGAGACCGGAACGAGAACGGCTTCCCGTACCCCTTCCACTTCACGGACCGCGCCGGCATCAGCGGCGGTGACGGATTCGTCCTGACCGGAAACCGCCACATCCACGGGGTACTCCGCGGCCAGGACATCGTCCAGGGACGTTCGGACGGTTGCTGCGCCGGTCATCATCATCGTCACCAGGGTGACGCCGATCAGCAGGGCGGAAGAGGTTGCCGAGGTGCGTTGGGGATTGCGGACCGCGTTCACCGCAGCCAGTTTGCCCGGGACACCCAGCGGTGCGGCAATCCGCCCGACCGTGCGTACCAGTGAGGGGACAAACAGGGTTGCGCACATCAACACGCCCACAAAACTGAGCATGCCGCCGGGAAGGGCGATAAGGAGATTTCCCCGGACCGCGCCCACTGCAAGCAAGGCAGCCCCCACGACCAGCAGGACCAGGCCGATACCCAGCCGGGCCCGTCCGCGACGGGTGCCGGCGCGGACGTCGTCGGCCGGACGCAGTGCAGCCAGCGGAGCCACTGCGGTTGCTGCCCGGGCCGGAACCAGGGCTGCGAGGACCGTCAGCAGGATGCCGGCGGCCAGACCGGCCACCACTGAGAGCGGGGAGACGGCCATGGTGGCAAAACCGCTGTCCGGCAGGGTCTGCAGGTAGGCGATGAGACCGCCTACGAGGGCGATTGCGGCCGCTACACCGGCCACTGAAGCCACACCGCCGACGATGAGTGCTTCCACAATCACCGAGCGGCGGATCTGTGACCGGGCTGCACCGATGCAGCGCAGCAGGGCGAGTTCACGGGTGCGCTGGGCCACCAGCACCGAGAAGGTGTTGGAAACCACCAGGGCGCAGACCAGCAATGCCACAGCGGCGAAGGCCAGCAGGATGGTGGTGAGGATGTCTTCGCCGCCGGTGAACGCGGACACCATGGCGTCGGTTTCTTCCTGCGCGGTGCGGACCGTGATGCCCTCGTGCCCTTCGAGCTTTTGCTCCAGGGCGGTACGGACCTGCTCCACATCGGCTCCGTCGGCCAGCGCAACCTGGATGTTGCTCAAGCCAGCCTCGGCCTCAGCGAAAAGGGCTGCCGTTGCGGTGGTGGAGTACAGCTGCGGTGTGCCCATCACCTGCGGGTTCTCGGAAGGCGCCACCACTGCCGTGACGGTCAGCTGGACTGTCGGCTGTTCAACCTCCGGATCGGCGAAGGCGTTGGTGACGGTCAGCACCGATCCCCGGGCCAGATCCTGCCTCTCGGCGGTGTCCCGGTCCACGGCCACCTCGTTGTCGGAGACCGGGAGGGTGCCTTCGAGCACATCAACCGGGAACAACTGCGCGTAGTCCGAGGTGTTGCCCAACTCGGCAAACACCCTCTGCTTGCCTGCGCCGAAGTTAACGTAGCCCGTCTGCGCGGCGTACGTTCCAGCCACTCCCGCTGTGTCACTTACCAGGGCTGCGTCGTCGGACATCAGCGGTTCGGAGTCCGGATCGGACATGTCCCGGGCGAGGACCAAGTCGGCGTTCCGGTATGACTCGCCCACGCTCTGCGCCAGGGACGCCTTGGAAGAGGAATTGATGATCAGGGTGGCGGTCAGGAACCCCACCGCAATCAGAACCGCCAGGGAAACCGCTATAAAGCGGCGGGCGTTCAGGCGCACCTGCGCCAGCGCTACCTGCAGCACGGCCTACGCCCCCAGCTTGGTCAGGGCAGACAGCACGGTGTCCGGAGTGGGGTTGGCCAGTTCGCCTACCAGTGCGCCGTCGTTCATCAGCACCACCCGGTCCGCATAGGAAGCGGCAACGGGGTCGTGGGTGACCATGATGATGCTCTGGCCCATTTCCGCGGTGGAGCGGCGCAGCAGCGAAAGCACCTCTGCGCCGGACTTCGAGTCCAGATTGCCGGTGGGTTCGTCGCCGAACAGGACATCCGGGCGGGTCAGCAGGGCGCGGGCGACGGCGACGCGTTGCTGCTGGCCGCCCGAAAGTTCGTGCGGGCGGTGCTTCAAGCGGCCGGTGAGGCCCAGGGTTTCGGTGAGGCTGTCCAGCCATGCCCGGTCAACGGTCCCGTTGGCCAGGGCGACGGGCAGCGTGATGTTCTGTTCAGCCGTCAGCGTGGGAACCAGGTTGAAGGACTGGAAAACGAAGCCCACGGAGTCCCGCCGCAGCCGGGTGAGGGCGGCGTCGTTCAGCCCCGTCAGTTCGGTGCCGCCAATCCAGATCCGACCCGAGTCGGCGGTGTCCAGTCCGGCCAGGCAATGCATCAGGGTGGACTTGCCGGAGCCGGACGGACCCATGATGGCGGTGAATGTCCCGGTTTCGAAGCTGACGTCCACGTCCCGAAGGGCGTGGACGGAGGTTTCGCCCTTTCCGTAGGTCTTGTTCAGCTGCTGGGCGGCAGCGGCCAGGCGGGTCCCCGTGTTGGGAACAGGATTATGCTCTGCGAGTGTTTTCATACCCCCCACACTATTTTCGACCGTACCCCTGCCGCATCGGGCGGGGGGACGGTCCCTGGCCGGCGGGTCTCATACCGTGGGTGGAAGCTGGCTGCCCCTAGGGGGCGACAATTCCGGTCGCGTAGGCAATCACTACGGCTTGCACGCGGTCCCGGGCCTCCAGCTTGGCAAGGATGTGTCCCACATGGGTTTTGACCGTTGCCTCGGAGAGGAACAACCGGGCGGCGATCTCCGGATTGGAGAGGCCCTGCGCAATCAGCGTGAACACTTCGAGTTCCCTCGGGGTCAGGGAGGCGACGGCGGCGGCGTGCGGACTGCCCGGGGTGCCGGCGGTGCGCAGCAGGGGAGCTACATGGTCCAGCAGGCGCCGGGTGGTGGAAGGGGCAATGACTGCGTCGCCGCGATGCACCGTGCGGATGGCCTCCAGCAGCTCCTCCGGCGGGGCGTCCTTGAGCAGGAAGCCGCTGGCCCCGGCCTGGATGGCGGAGAGCGCGTACTCGTCCAGATCGAAGGTAGTCAGCACCACCACCTTCACATCCTCGTTGCGTACTCCGCCGGCTCCCAGCAGCTTTTCCGTCGCCTCGATCCCGTCCATGCCGGGCATGCGGACATCCATCAGGACGACGTTGGCGCCTACCGCAGCCAGCGCGGCGAGGGCCTCGCTGCCGTTGCCCGCCTCTGCGACCACTTCAAGGTCCGGCTGGGAGTTGATCAGCATGCGGAACCCGCCGCGGACCAGCTGCTGGTCGTCCACCAGCACTACGCGGATGGGATCGCCGGTTGTCCCGGCAGCATCGGATTCGGGTGTCCAGGGGGATGGGGGCACGTGCCTACGCTTCCGTATAGGGAATGAATGCTTCAACGCGGAATCCTCCGCCGGCCGCGGGGGCCGCTTTCAGGGTTCCATCGTAGAGGGCAAGGCGTTCACTCATTCCGGTGATGCCCTGGCCCAAGCCGTCCGTGGAGAGCCCGGCCGCGGCGCCGTGCCCGTTGTCGCGGACGGTGATGTCCAGGCCCTTGGCCGACCACTGCAACGACACTTCTGCGCTGGCACGCGGTCCGGCGTGCTTGAGGACATTGGTCAGGGATTCCTGGATGACCCGGTAGGCGCTGAGCTCCGCACCCTGCGGCAGCGGGCGGCGCGGCGTTCCCTGGGCCAGGACCTCAACATCCACGCCGCCCCGCCGGACCGAGTCCACCAGCGCGTCAACATCTGCGAGGGTGGGCAGGGGGCGGGTGGAGGCCGCTTCGTCGCCGCGGAGGACGCCCAGCAGCCGGCGCATCTCCCGCAGGGAGCCCCGGCCGGTCTCTGCAATCACGCCGAGCGTCTTCGGTGCTACTTCCGGGTCCTCGGCGCTCGCATACCGTGCGCCGTCGGCCTGGGTGATGATTACGGAGAGCGAGTGCGCCACAATGTCATGCATTTCCCGGGCAATGTGGCTCCGCTCGTCGGCGGCGGCCAGATCCCGTTCCTGCTGCCGTTCCACTTCGAGCCGGTGTGCACGGTCTTCGAGCGCCTGTACGGCGAGGCGCCGGGTGCGGGTCAGGTCGCCGAACGTCCAGGCCACCAGGATCACCGCTTCGAAGGCGACGAGGTCGATGGCGGCGATGACGGAAGTGCTGATCTGGACGATGTCGGGAAAGATATACCGGATCAAAAAGAGTGCCCCGCCTGCCATGGCCAGGGCCAGCCCGGCAAGGCTCGCCCAGCGCGGTGCGAAGGCTGCCAGGGAATAGACGGTGACCAGCACGAAGATGTCCGCCGGCAGGGCAGTGACCGGGACCAGGAACAGCTGGAGGATGCAGGCGGCGGCTTGGACGGCGGCGCTGGCGACGGGACGGCTGCGCCGCCAGGCCAGCGTCATGCAGATGACGGCGGACAGGGCGAATTCCATGAGGCCGCGGCCGCCCCCGGACCCGAGCAGCAGGAAAGGCACGGCGAAGATGAGCGTGGCAGCGATTGCCTGCCAGAGGTTCACTTTCCCGGGGTTCGCCTGGATCCAGGCATAGATACGTCGGTGCACGAGCATGATTACCAACTCTAGGGCTCCCCGGCCGGTCCGCGCGTCATACCGGGGGTGGACTCCTTGTCCGCGGTGACCAGCATGTGAGATGCCTTCTTCGCCATGCGGACCCTCTTCCTAAGATGGGGTCATGAGCGAGACACAGCCCACAAGCATTTCCCTGGCCGTCATCCCGGGAGACGGTATCGGCCCGGAAGTTACCGCTGAAGCGGTCAAGGTCCTCGAGAAGGCGACGGCGGCCAGTCCCGTCACATTCGAACTGACGGAATACGAACTCGGGGCAGAGCACTGGCTCGCGACCGGCGAGACCCTCCCCGATGCCACGCTCGAGGCGATCAAGACGCACGACGCCATCCTGTTCGGCGCCGTCGGGGCCGCGCCGGGGGACACCACCATGCCCTCCGGGCTGATCGAGCGCGAACTGCTCCTGAAACTCCGGTTCAGCCTGGACCACTACGTCAACCTCCGCCCCTCCCGCCTGTATCCCGGCGTCGAAAGCCCCCTGGCCAATGCTGGAGAGGTGGACTTCATTGTGGTCCGCGAAGGAACCGAAGGTCCCTACGCCGGTAACGGGGGAGTGCTCCGGGAAGGAACCCCGCAGGAAATCGCCACCGAGGTGTCACTGAACACGGCGCACGGCGTCGAACGCGTGGTTCGGGACGCGTTCCGCCGCGCCTCCCAGCGGCCCCGGCGCAAGCTCACCCTGGTCCACAAGCACAATGTGCTGGTGAACGCCGGCCGGCTGTGGAAGCGCACCGTCGAGAAGGTGGCCGCAGAGTTCCCGGAGGTCACCCATGACTACCTGCACGTGGACGCGGCAACCATCTTTATGGTGAGTGATCCCTCACGCTTCGATGTGATTGTCACCGACAATCTCTTCGGCGACATCATCACGGACTTGGCGGCGGCAATCACGGGCGGCATTGGCCTGGCCGCTTCCGGAAACCTCAACATGGACCGCACCTATCCCTCCATGTTCGAGCCCGTCCACGGTTCTGCCCCCGACATTGCGGGGCAGCAGAAGGCGGACCCCACTGCTGCCATCCTTTCGGCGGCCCTGATGCTGCGGCATCTGGGCTTCGAAGCCGAGGCCGGCCGGGTGGAGGACGCTGTGGCGGCGGACATTGCGGCACGTACCGGTGCGCACCGCTCGACGTCGGAAGTCGGCGATGCCATCGCCGCCGCGGTGTCATAAGCTCTGTACCTAACAACCAAGTAGTCGTAGAACGGGTTTTTGCCGTTCACCGTGGAGGAATCATGACCGTCAGCGCACTGGAATTCACCCAGGAGCTTTCCACCAACCCGAAGTCCGCCTCCGAGCGGGCCACCATCCTGGCCAACCCCGGATTCGGCGACTACTTCACAGACCACACCGCCGTTATTGACTGGAAGGCGGCCGAAGGCGGAGACGCCCAGTGGCAGAATGCCCGCATTGAGCCCTACGGACCCATCTCGATCGATCCGGCAGCCGGCGTCCTGCACTACGGCCAGGAGATCTTCGAAGGCCTGAAGGTATACCGGCACGCCGACGGTTCCGTTGTGAGCTTCCGCCCGGAGGCCAACGCGGCCCGGCTGAACCTGTCCGCCCGCCGGCTGGCGCTGCCGGAACTGCCCGAGGAACTCTTCCTGGAGTCCATCCGCCAGCTGGTGGCCCTGGACAAGGACTGGATCCCGGACGGCGACGGCGCAGCGCTGTACCTGCGCCCGTTTATGATCGCCACCGAGGCGTTCCTGGGTGTCCGTCCGGCACGCGAAGTCTCATACCGCGTCATCGCTTCCCCGGCCGGAAACTACTTTGGCGGAGAATTGAAGCCCGTCTCCATCTGGCTCTCCACCAAGTACGCCCGCGCCGGCCGCGGCGGCACGGGTGAGGCCAAATGCGGCGGCAACTACGCGGCATCGCTGATCGCCCAGATGGAAGGCGAAGCCAACGGCTGCAAGCAGGTCCTCTTCCTCGACGAGTTCAATGACAATGCCGTGGAGGAACTGGGCGGCATGAACGTGTTCTTCGTCTTCAAGGACGGGCGCCTGGTGACCCCGTCGCTCTCCGGCACCATCCTGCACGGCATCACCCGCTCATCGGTTCTGCAGCTGGGCCGGGACCGGGGCATGGATGTCCAGGAACGCAAGATCACCCTGGACGAATGGCGCGACGGCGTTGCTTCCGGCGAAATCACCGAGGTCTTCGCCTGCGGCACCGCCGCCGTCATCACTCCGGTGGGCCAGCTCAAGTCCGAGACTGAGGTAATCGGCTCCGCCGATGCAAAGCCCGGCGAAGTCACCATGTCCATCCGCGAGCAGCTGCTCGGCATCCAGAACGGCACCGTGGAGGACACCCACGGCTGGCTGACCCGTCTGGCCTAGGACCGGCATGCCCGCCTCCGCGCTTCCGGAATCCGGACTGGTCCGCAGCAGTGACTTGACCCGTGTGCGCCTTGCGCCGAACCCGGGACCCATGTCGTTGGATGGAACCAACAGCTATGTGCTGGCTGCCCCGGAGTCCGGAAGCACGGTGGTGGTAGATCCGGGACCGCTGGATGAGGAGCACCTGCAGGCACTGGCCTCGGCGGGAACGGTGGAGCTGGTGCTCATAACCCACCGGCATGCCGACCACACCGAGGCAAGCCGCAGGTTCGCGGAACTGACCGGGGCACCGGTGCGGGCTTTCGACCCTGCGTACTGTGTTGCGGGGGAGCCCCTGCGCCCCGACGAAGTGATCCGGGCCGCCGGAGTGGAGATCCGGGTGCTGGCAGCGCCCGGGCATACCTCGGATTCGCTTTGCTTTTTCCTTCCCGACGACGGCCCCAACGGGTCCGTCCTGACGGGGGACACGATTCTGGGCCGGGGCACCACCGTGCTGGACTTCCCGGATGGAACACTGGGCGACTATCTGTTGACGCTTTCCATGCTCTCGGACCTGGGCCCGGCCACCGCGCTTCCGGGCCACGGGCCGGTCCTGCCGGATCTGAGTTCAACGGTCCTGACCTACCGGGACCACCGGGAGGAGCGGCTGGAACAAATCCGCGCCGCACTGGAGTCGGCCGGCCCGGACGCCGGAACAGCTGAAGTAGCCGACCTGGTCTACTCCGATGTGCCGGCCAATGTCCGGGCTGCCGCGGAATTGTCCGTGGCCGCGCAGCTGGCCTACCTCCACGGTGAGTAGGCGGCTGGACAGGGGTGCGGCAGGTCACTTCGAAACGGTTTGCGGGGACCGGGCAGGGTGTGCAAAGATAGACGAGTCGCCGCGGCCGGGACGCTGAAATAAGCGCCCGAAGCATGGCGGCCAAACCCACCAAAAAACAGAGTTTCTCTGGTGCGCCCCTTCACGGGGCCGGCAGGAAAGACTCCGGCTTTTTGCTGGGCCGGAACGGCGGTTGACACGCTTTCCCGAGGCTTCCGATAAGGATAACCGGGAATTGCGGAAAACGCCGGAATGGAATAAGATGGAAAACCTTGCAGCGAAGAAGAAAAGGAAAACATTGTTTTCCTGAGTATTTTCGGATTGCGTCTGTTGTTTGAGAACTCAATAGTGTGCCAAGTTTATTGATACCAATTTATTTTAATTGGTTGAATCGACTGTTCCGCCCACCCCGTGGGTTGGAATGGTTTTTTTAGCTGGTTTCGAATTTAGTGCAGTGCCTGGCGGCCAATTTTCCTTGGCCCCGGCATTGTGTCTGTATGAACATTTACGGAGAGTTTGATCCTGGCTCAGGATGAACGCTGGC
>NZ_JAJFZS010000021.1:0-2505 GCF_020731535.1 Arthrobacter sp. zg-Y40 | reverse complement strand
TTTTGGGTGTGTGGTGCGGGTGGAAGGGTTACGGCGGTCATAGCGTGGGGGAAACGCCCGGTCCCATTCCGAACCCGGAAGCTAAGACCCACAGCGCCGATGGTACTGCATCCGGGAGGGTGTGGGAGAGTAGGTCACCGCCGGACAAATTGTGGGGTGAGGCCCGTACCAGTGTTGGTACGGGCCTCACCTGTTTAACCCGACAAGTTGGACCCGGGGTCCTGACCGGGATTCCCCTGCAGGGCACGCTGGTCTGTGTGGGTCAGGCTACGAAGATACAGAATGGATGTCCGGCCGGATCGGCGTAGACATACAACGGTTCTTCGCGGTCATCCGTGCGATCAAAGAGGAGCTCCGCGCCCAACGCCAGTGCCCTGGCATGTTGGTCTGCGAGGGTCTTCCGGTCGGGGACAGTGAGGTCCAGGTGCATCTGCATGGGTACATCCGGCCGGGGCCAGGTAGTCCGCTCGAGCTGATCCACATGCTGGAATGCCAGCTTTCGGTTGCCGCGGGCATCGGTCAGTACCAGCCAATCAACGCCATCGCCGGCGCTGCCCGGTTGCGGTTCGTCTCCGGGGCGGTACTTGAGCCCGAGGAGCTGACGGTAGAACTCCGCCAGGCCCCGGACATCGGGAGTATCCAGAACCGTGTGGAGGAGTTGGGGAAAGCCGGCCATATGCGAACACTAACGGCCTGGACGGCTCCCGGCCACGCCGGGCCTCGAGTACCGGGTGCAACGGCCGTGGGTCCCAGCACGGATTTGGCACGCCGGCCAAATGATCCCCAAGCCGCGGTCACGAACAACCTATTGGGTCCGCCGATTCGCCAAACGAGGCCGGTGCCGTGCTCGTATCGGTTTCGGCTGCGGCTATGGGGTCATCGATGCCGCTGTTCTCTCCGGGAATTCCTACGCGCCAACCACCTGGACACCCTCCAGCTCCGCCCTGGCTGTCATGGGCCGAGCGTCCGCAGGCAACAGCAGGTCAAATTGCGCAGCAGGATCCTCACAGGCTTTTCCGGCGTAGGTACGGTAGGTCCTTTAGACACTTGTACCAATTTTGCGTACGGGAATATGGTTTGCGGTCGGGGGGGGGGGGTGTATCGGTTGCCAGCTACTAGGCTTTTCTGGTCACGAGTCAAGCAACTTGCCCGAGTTGCTGTTGTTGGCTGCCTCGTGACCACTCTAAGTTCCTGCGGGCAAGACCCTCCGTCCCCGGTTGAGCCGTCTCTGCCTACATTTAGCGGTGGTATCCCAATCCAGAAGACACCGAGTGAACCCCTGAAAGAAATACCCTGGACTCTAAACGAGGTTGACGAATCAGAGCAGCGAATTCATCTCACAACCCAGAACTTTGAATGCAGCTTTCCTAAGTCAGCCTCCGTTGAGGAAAGCGAAGGCACCATCGCTCACAAAATCTACGGGAAACCGTCGGCAGGGCCTTGCACGCAGGAACTGATTATTGTTCAAACATTTGTTCAGTTGCCACAACCTATCAATGGGCGGCAGATTGTCGGTGGAAAGCAGTCCGATCCCACATCGGGTGGCCACACCGCACGAGCTGTATAAGCGAAAGACTGCCGGTGCCGGCTTCATCCCAGAAGCTCTCGAGGCCAGGGTGCAGTGAAGCATTGTTTGCTTGGCTACGACCGTGACGGGCACATCAACCGTTGCATCTCCCGCTGCGGAGTCCTTGGCTCCCCGCAGCATTGGTGGTCCCTTGCCGAGTGGCATGTCGACAGGGAGCCGAATACTTGGTGGATCGCGCTGCTCTGCCGCGTTCACGCGAACGCCCACTGGGGGAAGCAACGAGCAGCTCCGATGGAGGAAGTCGTACGGGACCAGGGCCGCTACCTGCACTATTCACGGGACCGGCGGCGGTGGATCAGGAGGCATGTCGCGGTTGGAAGCCCCAACTGATCGGGCCAGCGGCCTGTACACAGCCGACCCTTGGTGGGTAGAGCCCGATGCCAGCGTCCGGTTCCCTGCCACGGATCCGCTCCGAGCGGCCGCCCTGCCGGCACCGGGCTGACTGCCCGCCAGGCGGGCAAAACCCGGCGCTGAAGCGGGCGGCTGGGGCCGAGTTGCAACCGGGGTGAAACCTGTGTAAAGTCTTCTAAGTCGCCGCGGCCGGGACGCTGAGAAAGCGCCTGAGCATGGCGGCCAAACCCCTTCGGAAATGTGAGTAGTTCCGGTGCGCCTTATGGCCCACGGAATGGCCCAGGTAAACGAAGGTTGCAGCGAAGAAGAAAAGGAAAACATTGTTTTCCCGAGTATTTTCGGATTGCGTCTGTTGTTTGAGAACTCAATAGTGTGCCAAGTTTATTGATACCAATTTATTTTAATTGGTTGAATCGACTGTTCCGCCCACCCCGTGGGCTGGAATGGTTTTTTTAGCTGGTTTCGAATTTAGTGCAGTGCCTGGCGGCCAATTTTCCTTGGCCCCGGCATTGTGTCTGTATGAACATTTACGGAGAGTTTGATCCTGGCTCAGGATGAACGCTGGC
>NZ_JAJFZS010000020.1:0-3433 GCF_020731535.1 Arthrobacter sp. zg-Y40 | reverse complement strand
TAATAGGCCGATAACTTACACCACATCAACACCTGGGGAAACACGACTTCAAACGGTTTCCCAATGTAGAGGGTGTTGTGATCATGCTGCTTGCGTCCACTATGTGGTTCCCGGACAACAACCCGTGCAGGGTTGTTCCCCAGGGAACGATTAATTGAATATTTGCTTACGTCTGTTTGATGTTCGTGACCATTGTTTTCCCCACGCACACTGTTTTTGGGTGTGTGGTGCGGGTGGAAGGGTTACGGCGGTCATAGCGTGGGGGAAACGCCCGGTCCCATTCCGAACCCGGAAGCTAAGACCCACAGCGCCGATGGTACTGCATCCGGGAGGGTGTGGGAGAGTAGGTCACCGCCGGACAAATTGTGGGGTGAGGCCCGTACCAGTGTTGGTACGGGCCTCACCTGTTTAACCCGGGAAACTGGTTCCAAGCGGCTGTCTCGAGATCACCCTGCAAGCCCGTACCGTTCCTGGTGCGGGCTTTTTGTGTTTATATTCATGCGGCCCACACATAGGCGCCGGCATCCGTTGTGAACCGCAAGCGAATGCAGCTCGCAGGGCACTACTTCTGGGAAAAACGGCTTTCCAGAGGTGCGTCTGTTGGCTCCTATCCTTACGTCTCTTCGATCCCCGCTATAGCCTCTCGAACTTGGGGCGCAGTGCGTCCCTTGCAGCCCCTCGGGTTAGCTGGAGAGAGGATTCAAGACTTATGAGGTAAAGAACAGCATTTACACCGGGTGGGGGAGTACGAAGGAGGATGCGCCGGCGCCTCGGCCATCCGCTCGCCATTCTGGGAGCCCTGGTCATACTTCTGCTCTCGACTGTTGCACCGGCTCAGGCCGTGTTTTCCGGCCCGCAGCCTGAAGGGGCGGTTCCCAATGCCGATGTCGAGGTCGCCATGACAGGGACCGGTCCGGGCCAAGGCGTGACTGGAGGCCTTCCGCCTGCTGGCCAGGCATTCGATCCCACTGCTGGATATCCGGGCGACCTTCCTGCGGGCTACGTCCGGACAGATGAGCCCTTTGCCGGTGTCATCACGACGGTGGGTGGCGAGGGCAATATGCAACAGATGTATTGCATCGACATCCGCAACCTCACCTATACGGGGCTCGGGTACGAGAACGGTAGCTGGGATGAGTCCAACGTCTCCAACATCGGCTACGTGAACCGCGTATTGAACAGCTACTATCCGGACCAGCCAGGGCTTCCGGAAGCGGCTAACGACAACGTCCGGGCCGCAGCAGTCCAGGCTGCAGTCTGGTTCTTCAGTGACGGCTACGTGCTTGAGGACACGGATTCCATCCGGGCACTCACCGCGCAGATTGTCACCGACGTCCTGGCCGCGGGACCGCTCACTGAACCTCCCGCTCCAGATGTCAGCATTACGCCCCGGTAGCTGCAGGTCCTGTGGACGGAGTGGCGGGTCCCTTCACGGTCACGTCCGGCACGGTTACGGAGCTCACCGTTGGAGTTACCCCGGGATACACCCTTTACACCGACGCGGCGGGAACCGTCCCCCTGGTAGGGACAACTGTGCCGGCAGGAACGCAGTTGTGGGTACGGAACACTGCGCAGGCAACCGATCCGGCGCAGCTCACTGCCACGGCAGTGGTTCCCGTACAAACGGGAAACGTTTATCTCTATGCCGGCACTAATCCACAGGTCACAACGGCACAGAAACTCATTCTGGCGGCGGATTCGCAGGTTGAATCAAACGCACAGGCGACGGCCGAGTTCTTCATTCCGGGCGATTTGGTGGTCACTAAGACCTTCGCCGGAGAAGGTGCCGGACTGCAGGGTGCCATTACCCTGAACGTTACCTGCGGGGCTGCGGGTGTTTTCGTCATTGAAATCCCGGCCGGTACCGCAGCAACGGTATCCCAGACCATTCCCAACCTGCCGGTCGGTACGGTCTGTGAGGTGAGTGAGCCGGTGACGGGATCCAACACACAGGTGACTGTCACACCGGTTCTGCCGGGTACGGTCACTATTACCGCCGACGGACCGAACGTGCTCGTCGTAGCCAACACTGTGGACCTCAATCCGGGGTCCTGGACCGTTGTGAAGTCGGCGAGGGGCGCCGCCGCTGGCCTGCAGGGTGATTATCACGGTGATAGTGACCTGCGATGCCGTGGGTATCGAAGAAACCCTCACCATTCCGGCGGGCAGCGCTGCAGGTGACTACGCGGGAACGATCACCGACATTCCCGCGGGCACTGCATGCACGGTCACGGAGCCCCAAACCGGTGCTACAGAACTGGTGGCGGTGGCCACCGGTCTTCCGGAAGTGGTTGAGATCCAGCCGGGCGGTGACGCCCAGGCGCTGGTCACCAATGACGTGTCCTACGTCTACGGTTCACTCGTGCTGACCAAAACCATCACCGGCCCGGGAGCCGGTCTCCAAAGCGACGTGCGGATTGTTGTCACCTACGGGGATTCATTCACTGAGGAGATCCTCATTCCGGCGGGAACCCAGGCAGGAGACCAGATCACCGCGTTTGACCGTGTGCCGGCCGGCAGCTCGTGCACAGTCACTGAACCCGACTCTGGCGCGAATTCCTCGGTGACGGTGGATTCGGTTCTCCCGGAAACGGTCACGGTCCTAGGCGGCGCATCCGTCAACGCGGAGGTCACGAACACGTACTCCGTGATGGGCAGGGACGCACTGGCGAAAACCGGCGTGAACGGCGCTAACTGGGTGTGGACTGCCGGTATCTGCATTCTGGCTCTTGGCACCTTCCTCGTTTTCGTTTCGGTTCGGCGCCGACCCCAGTAGCGGAACCCGCCGTTTGAACCAGGATTGCCCGCAGCTCCATGCCGGAGCTGCGGGCAGTCCCGCGTCCGGAGGGCATTGCCGTATGACGGATGGATACCTCGGAGACGGGGTGCCGGGCGTCACCTCCCGACGAGTTGCACCGGCGGGAGAACCTGTGTAAAGTCTTCTAAGTCGCCGCAGCCGGGACGCTGAAATAAGCGCCCGAAGCATGGCGGCCAAACCCACCAAAAAACAGAGTTTCTCTGGTGCGCCCCTTCACGGGGCCAGCAGGAAAGACTCCGGCTTTTTGCTGGGCCGGAACGGCGGTAGACACGCCTTCCCGGGGCTTCCGATAAGGATAACCGGGAATTGCGGAAAACGCCGGAATGGAATAAGATGGAAAACCTTGCAGCGAAGAAGAAAAGGAAAACATTGTTTTCCCGAGTATTTTCGGATTGCGTCTGTTGTTTGAGAACTCAATAGTGTGCCAAGTTTATTGATACCAATTTATTTTAATTGGTTGAATCGACTGTTCCGCCCACCCCGTGGGCTGGAATGGTTTTTTTAGCTGGTTTCGAATTTAGTGCAGTGCCTGGCGGCCAATTTTCCTTGGCCCCGGCATTGTGTCTGTATGAACATTTACGGAGAGTTTGATCCTGGCTCAGGATGAACGCTGGC